>CALVXU010000033.1 GCA_944371605.1 uncultured Bacilli bacterium | reverse complement strand
GAAAGAGAATGTGAAATGCTTTATCGAAGATTGCGGATATACTTCAGTGTGGGATATATTCGCCCATGAATTAGACTATTTATTCGGCTTACCTACTTTTCCAGTTTTAGATGTTGCAAGTGCTGTTTGCGATATGAAGGCATCATATTCTTTCAAAGAAGCCTCATCATTGGAAAGATTAGAAAACTCGACAAAACCAATGCTATTTATTCATGGCAAAGAAGACTCCTTTGTTCCATTTGATATGTTAGATAAAGTCTATGCTGCTAAAACTCAAGGTGAAAAAGAACAATTGATTGTCGAAGATGCTGGCCATGCCGAATCATACCTTAGGGATCCACAAACTTATTTCACCACTGCATTTAATTTTTTAAATAAATATTTGTAATTCTTTAATTTTCTATTGCGTTAAGCAACAGAACTTTTTGATATAATCATAATGATTTATGAAAAAGCATTATTGTTTAAATTGTCATCATCAGTTGAAGGCAGATGTCTGTGAAAATTGTTCATTTGATAACTCATTAGATAATTTGAATTCTTTGTCTGAGCATGAGATCAAACGTCTTTGCTATCTGCAATTAAAACAGATTAAATCTGAACTAAATTATGCCTATTCTTTTTTGATTGGTGGATTGATTTTATTGGTGATAGGGGCATTCTTTTTCGGTCTTTCTTTTAGATTTGATGTGATCGGCGTAAGAGTTTTTACTCCTACTTCTATGGAATTTATCGTCTCGATGATTTCACTAGTGTGCTGTTTAGGATTATTAACCTTGTTTTGTATTAAATTTTTCTATAACACAAATCGCAAAAAATATTTTGAAGAGATAATAGATAGCGTAAGAAAGAATGCGAAAAAATAATTCTGAACCTAGCAGATATCAAACAGCTATTGCTGCTAGTAATACCAAACGATTCATAGCGTCTTTTTTTGATATTCTGATAATTTTTATTTTATCTTTATCTTTGTTTTCAATAGGTGATTTGATTTTGACGAACACATCGATATTTAAATCTAATGCCAAAGAAAGTCAGTCGTATCAAGATAAACTATATGAATTAGTTGAGAGCAGTCGTTTAACGACAAGAGAAAATAATTCTTTGAAAAACATGAATGAGATTTGTGAAGATTATGTCTATTCTTTGACGCTGCTAACCTTGCAAGATATAAAGCCTTTAGACGAGATATCACAAAAGGTATATCAAAATATAACTCCTTTAACTTTAGATGATGATCGCGTTTATTTTTATCAAGTAGTTTTTAAAAAAATAGAGATGGAGAACTATTTGGATGACACATCAAAAGATGTTGATTCATACTATGATTTTTTTGTGACTCAGGCTGTCAAAGATTATTATGTTAAGACTGAGAGTTTTCCAGTTCTTAATGAAAAAAGTGCCACATTATTAGATGAATATTTTGTAAACAATTCGCAAGATGGAAAAAAGGTTTATGAAGATATTTATAATAACTATCTCAATCATTTAAGTGCTAGCATCGATGAATTCATCATTAGTTATACGCCTTATATCAAAACGAACAAAGAATTTGAACAATGCACCGAAAAACAATTGAATCTTCATGGCATCGTATTATTGATTACTTTCTTTTTGGCAGTATTGATTTTGTATATTATCTTGCCTTTTATTTTTAAAGATGGAAAAACTATTTCGATGAAAATATTAGGATTGGCATTTTGTGATGTGAGAGGTTACTCAGTATCATGGATAAATGTTGTGTTGAGGGCTTTATTCACTTTTATCGCAAGTAGTTTTATTTTATTTTTAATTATGCTACTGACATTTGGCATAGAAGGTACTTATTTTATATCGATTAATGTTTTGGGTTTCTTCAATATATTTACTGCTTTTATCATTTCATTAATCTATTTACTTATATCTAGTGTGCTTTCTTTTATACCGCGAAAAACTCAAAAGCAATCATTGACAGATATTTTGTCTCTGTCCTTTTTAAAAAATACCAAGGAGTTTTATGCCGATGAAGTCAGACACTTCCAAAATGGAAAAAAGCAGTGAAAGACCGATAGAAATCAGCTATGAAAGAGTAGGTATCTTCAAAAGGATTTCAGCTGCTCTTTTTGATTTTTTCATATCCATAGTTGTTGGATTTTTATTTTTGATTTTAACATTTTATTTAATACCTAAATTTTCGTTTGTTGAACAGGATAATATGATACGTGAACGAGTATCGATAGAATCTGGATTATATGTCATGGATGATGAAGAAGTAGTCCGCTATACCGATTATTTATCCGAAGAGAATCTGACTATGGATGAAAGATCTGAGCTGCTTGATAAAGCACTAACTTCATTTTTTAATGATGATACATTTGTTTCAGAAGGTATTTCAATTTATTTAGATTTAAAAAAGGATGCGATTACTAGTGACAATCAAAAGATGTTTGATTCTGAAAATGTTAGATTGCTGACGAATGATGATTATGATGAAGAATATTATAGTTTTTATTTAGATTCTTATGATTTAGCATTGGGATATCTCATGGATAATATCGATTATTCTTCTGCTAGCAGAGAGATTCTATTAACTTATATTTTGTCGACTGTGATCACCTTTTTGATTTCACTATTTATTTTCTATTGTCTGATTCCACTATTTTTTAAAAGGACAAGGCAGACGCTTGGTATGAAATTGGTCAAAATAGCATTGATAGATGTGGATGGCTTTTCGTTGAGAACTAGTAAATATGTAGGAAGAATGTTCTTTTGTTATTTAGTAGTTATCACTTTGAGCATTTTTGCATTCCTATTACCATTGATGCTGAATCTAGGTTTTTTGGTTTTGAGCAAAACTCATCAAACTTTTGTTGACTATATTTTTAATACTTATTCGGTGGATATCACTAATGATAAAATATTTTATGATTACGACGAATATCTCGCAGAAGAAAAGAAACGACATTTGATTCGTATCGAAGATAAAAATTATCAGCCTGCGATTAAAAAATGATAATAATTCTTGAATGTTTTTATATAATAAAAATGGTTTGAAAAGATTATGCAAATAAAACTTGTAAATTTAACAAAAGCCTTTCCTGGCGATGTCAAAAAAAATATTCCTGATACCATTGCTGTCGACCACTTAAACATCGATATAAAAGATGGAGAATTATTAGGTTTATTAGGTCCATCTGGATGCGGCAAATCGACAACTCTTTATATGTTAGCTGGACTAAAAGAACCGACTGAAGGAGAGATATGGTTTGATGATGAAGAGGTGACACAATTAGAACCTCAAAAGCGCGGAATCGGCTTGGTTTTTCAAAATTATGCTTTATATCCCCATATGAATGTTTATAAAAACATCGCTTTTCCTTTGACTAATATGCGAGTTTATTCCTCGAAAAAAGCATATAAAGCATTAAGATATCAAACGATATTGGACATTTTAGCTGATCCAAATAAACTCATAGCTTCGATAAAAGATAGCGCTGTTAATAATCATATCAAAAGGGATAGTGCTGTCAGGAAGATACAAGATGTATATGATGTGGCTGAATCAGTTGCGAAAGAATTATTTTCACTCAATCTACACACTTACAAAGATATTTCTTTAGTTATAGATAAAATAATCGATAGATATCAAAAGAAATTAACCGAAGAGAAAGAACGACTCAAGGCGAAAAAAATACGTTTCAATGATTGCTATGAGATTTTAGATGAACAAGATAACGTGATTAAAGAAACACGGCCTCTCACTAAAGATGAAATCGACTGTCTTGTCACTGAAGCCAGTAAATTAGTTCAAATAAATCAGTATTTGAATCGAAAACCAGTGGAATTATCAGGTGGTCAACAGCAACGTGTCGCTATCGCAAGAGCGCTTGTTAAAAAACCTAAAGTCTTACTATTAGATGAACCTTTATCCAATCTCGATGCTCGTCTAAGATTACAGACCAGAGAAGAGATTAAGAGAATTCAAAGAGAAGTTGGAATCACTACCGTTTTCGTCACCCACGATCAAGATGAAGCGATGGCTATTTGTGACCGCATAGTTGTGATGAATGAAGGACATGTTAGACAAGTGGGTGCTCCACAGAATGTTTATAAGGATCCACATGATCTTTTTGTCGCTAAGTTTTTAGGTAATCCTCCGATAAATGTATTTAAAGGTTATATTCAAAATGGATTGATTTACATCGGTGATGAAGCTGTTTTAAATATTGACGAAAATAATAAATCACTAGATGTTTTAACTCATGGTTTGTTAAGTGAAACTGATGAAGAAAAAGAAGAGGTTTATGTCGCTATTCGACCGGAAGGTTTTTTATTCGGTGATGAAATCACAGATGATGATTTTTTGTTCCATGCACAAGTGGATATGATTCAACCGAGTGGTAAAGATATCTCTTTGACTTGTTCACATCCTGATTTTATTGGAGAAGAGCAGTTTAAGATTCTGTTGGACAGTGATGCGGAAATTAGAAACGGTATGGCAACTTTTGCTATTAAAAAGAGCAAAGTTTATCTGTTTGATGTCAAAACTGAAAAGAGAGTTTATCTAGATGGAAGAGACAAAAAATAATTATAAGGCCTGGCTTTATTTAGCTCCGGTTTTAATCTTATTAGCACTTTTCACATTTTTTCCTATCATCAATACTTTCGTCATCTCTTTTCTTGATGATTATGATTATGTGACTGGAGCAAACTCTGGGTTTACTTTTGATAACTATGGTACTGTTTTAGGTATTACTGAACGAATTCCAGGAGAGCCAGCTTCGCGTATGATGGATTTTATCCGTTATGCATTACCAAATACTTTGATCATCACTTTTATCACTGTGCCTATTTCAGTCATATTGGCTTTGATCATTTCTTTGTTATTGAATAGAATCAAAGTCTTACACAACTTTTTCCAGACGGTATTCTTTTTGCCATATGTGACAAATGTCATCGCTGTCGGCATGGTCTTCGCTATCATTTTCGACAAAACAGGTATATTTAATCGCATATTTGGATTAGGTGATTTAAACTGGGTTGAACCAGGAGCTGATTATGCTAGAAGTATGTTTGTTCTTTGCCTTTATGTCATTTGGACTGCTCTGCCGTTTAAGATTTTGATTTTCTCATCTGGACTACAGAATATAGATCAGCAATATTATGATGCTGCGAAAGTAGATGGCGCATCTAAACTTAAAACTGATTTAAAAGTTGTTTTGCCGTTATTATCTCCACAAATTCTTTATATTTCTATTACTTCATTCATCTCAGGGTTCAAAGAATATTCTGCAGTAGTCGGCTTGTTTGATCGCTCGTACACAAGCAGTGGTAACATCCATAATTTATATACAGTTGTCTATTATATTTATGATCAACTTAAAGGAACTAATGGAACTCCACATCTAGAATATGCAGCGGCTGGTTGTGTTGTTCTATTCGCTATTATTCTTGTCTTTACTATTGTGCAATTACAGGTTTCAAAAAAGAGGGTGTATTATTGATGGAAAAGACAGTGAAAACTACTACACGATTGGTTTTGATCATTCCAAATAAAAAGCGCAGTATCAAAGATACCGAAAAAACTAGCAAGATTTTTCATATCATAGGTTTAGTTTTCACCTATGTTTTATTGATAGCTGCTGTTTTAGTCCTCTTTTTACCATTCTATTATATGCTAGCAGCTTCTTGCATGACTGAAAGCCAATTAGGAAGAGGAGATTTTTTTCCGACGGAAGGCAATATCATAGACAATATTATTTATAATTACTCCCATACAATCTCATCGGATGGTTTTGATTTTCCTGTTTTGATAACAAATACTTTGATAGTCGGGCTATCCACGACTTGCGGTAGTCTTTTGATCACTATCTTGTCAGCTTTTGCTTTTTCTAAGCTTCATTTCAAAGGACGTGAAGTATTATT
Organism: uncultured Bacilli bacterium; assembly: GCA_944371605.1. Lineage (GTDB taxonomy): Bacteria > Bacillota_I > Bacilli_A > RFN20 > CAG-288 > Enterosoma. The sequence continues at coordinate 42,766 of CALVXU010000033.1, read as the reverse complement.
CACTATTTTATTAGCAACGATGATGATACCAGGTGAAACGATGGTTATCACTAATTTTTCTACTATGGCTAATATGGGTCTTATCTCTTTAAATCAAGATGCTTGGCAGGCATATTTGACCTTGATACTTCCTTTTTTGGCCAATGTTTTTTACATATACTTGTTGAGGCAGAATTTTAAACAGATACCTGATGAATTGTATTTAGCAAGTCGTGTTGATGGGAAAAGCGATTGGCAGTTTTTATGGAAAGTTATGGTCCCACTAGCGATGCCGACTTTGATAACTATTTTTATCATGAACTTGATCGACTCTTGGAATTCTTATGTATGGCCGAGCTTAGTGATTCTCAATCCTGATTTTAACGTCATCTCTGTCGCATTAAGAAGCACGACTTTCCAAGTCTTTGAGCATGAAGTTTGGAGACCACAATATACTTGGCAGATGGCGGCGACCTTTTTGACAACACTTCCTTTACTAGTTCTTTTCATAATCTTTAGAAAATATATCATGCATGGTGTTGCTAGAGCCGGCATAAAAGGGTAAACTAAATAAGTTAAAGCAGCTTTTAAGTTGTTTTAAATATAAAAAGGGGGAGAGTTATGAAAAAGACTCTTTGTTCGTTATTAGCGTTAGCTACAGGTGTATTAGTCTTAAACAGCTGTGCTAAATCAGACAAAATTGAAATCGTTTGGTGGAACGATTATGCCCAACCAACTGAAGAAAATCCAACCGGTGATTTTAGCCGTTATGAATTCGTTGAAGATGTTATTAAAGAATATGAAGCCTTACATCCCAATGTCACAGTCACTCAGAGACAATTCGAAGATTATGATGCTATTTCTGAGCAAGTGAGAACTGGATTGAGCAGCCATATTCTTCCAAATATCGCTTCTGTTTATCCAGATGATGCTGTTACCTTCGGAGATGTTGTTTTACATGCAGCTAAGTATTTTGATGATGATGAAGTCGGATTTGGTAAAACTGTCGATAGTGAAGGCAATGTGATCGATGATGAGAAGAGTTTAAAATCTGATATCGATTTTAATTCTGAGAAGACCTCTTATGGTGATGAAGAAAACTTTTTAACTCTGCCTTATTCCCGCTCTTCAGAAGCCTTATTCATCAACGATAGCGTCTTTGAAAAAGTCGGTGCTGGTGAAGCTGGACATACCGCTAGCGAAGATCCGGCAATCAATGGTGGTGAACAGTATATCGCTCCTGTCGCTGCTAGTAGCAAAGTCGCTTATGAAGTCCCTACTGATTGGACTGAAATGATTGAATTAGCTAGACAGATGATCGTCGACTTCCCTGAGACTTTTAGTGAAGAAAATCGTTATGATGACGATGGCAATTTCAATGCGGTTCCAATCTGTTATGATTCAGCTGATAACTTATTTATTTCTTTATGCAAAATGATGGGCATCAATTACACTTCTTTAACTGCTCCAACATTCAATAATGATGATGTCAAAAACATGCTTGTCCAACTCAAGAAATGGAATAATGAAGGATTGATTTGCACTAAAGATCAATTGACTTGGAGTAAAACAGCACCTCAGTATCATGCTTATTCAACTTCAATGGTCAATTATGGCTCTGTCTTTATGCTTATCTCTTCTACTACTTCCGGTATGTATTTATATGCAGATGGTTATAAGGCTTCAGTGCATTCAACACCGACTGCTGGTAAAAAAGATTTTCCGATTTTTAGCTCCAGTGATAGCGGTACACATCAGACTCTCGCTCAAGGACCATCTTTAGTCTTATTTAGAAATGCTGATACCGAAGTAGAAAAAGCTACTTTTGATTTTTATAAATTTTTGACTAATACTGATAATAGCGCAGGTTTAGCTGCTACTACTGGCTACTTCCCAATCCGTCAATCTTCAAATGAAACTGAAGAAGTTCAAAATCTTATCAAGGCTGCTGATATTGAAGTCAAAGAAAGCTCGACTACTCCTGAATCTCAAAAAGCTAAGAGGGATTCTTATCTCGGTCAATCTTATAAATTAAATCAAGAATATCAAAAAGAAGGATGCTATTTTGCTGCTCCTGTATTTGATAATGATACTGGTTCCTCCGCTGCTTGTAGAGATGCCGTCGGTGATTTAGTGAATGCGATTTTAGATAATGATACTGCTAAAACTGATGAAGAGATCAGAGCTTTGGTCGATACTGAAGTCACCAGTGCGTTCTCAAACGCTGCTAATGGTTAAAAACTGAAGCTTGATTTATCATTAAACCCATCCAAATGGATGGGTTTTTTAATGATTCAAGACTTTTCTTTATTATATTTATGATTTTTGAGATAATAATTATGAAAATAGGAGAAGAATATGAAAAAAATACAAATCGGATCATGGGCTGTTTTAGCTTTAGCCTTATTATCAAGCTGCACTTATCGCGGGCTAAATTCTGACTCCAGCACAAATGGCCAACAAACTGGCGAAAATACTTTTTCGTCAGATATAACTGATGAAGAAAAAGAGCTTTTAGCTCAAGTGTCTAGTGGTGATTTTACGAAAATCGCGAATTATTCTGTGGGAGATTTAAATGCTAAGTTTGAAGTGAGAAAATCTTCAGTTTTGACTGATGTAGTCTACAGAGCTGATGTGTCTGAAAATGTTCCAGGAGGATCAGTTAGTTTTGATATCTATATCGCTGTTGATGCTGAAGAATTTGTCATCAATAATTATGCTTTCGATGGCTCTTTGACTACACATGGCCAAGATGATGCACTTAAAGATGATGCATTAAATCTTATCGGTACTAGTGGTGAAGGAACTGCGATAGCTGGATCAACTATCACCTCAGATGCGATCATTTCCGCTTGCCAAGCAGCGATTAGTCAAGCAAAGATTGAATTGGGCAGTAATGTCGATAATACTTTTTCGTCAGATATTTCTGAAAATGAGAGGACGTATTTAGCACAAGTGGCTAGCGGTTCTTTCACTAAAATCACTGATTTCCAAAGCGATGAATTAGATGCTAAATATGAAGTTCATAACGGTAATACTTTAACAGCGCTGATCTATAGAGGAAGCGCAGCTTTTACTGAAATGGCTGGTTCAACTCAAATCGATATGGCTTTTGATCTTTATGTGGCTGTATCACCGACATCATTGACGATTTTAGATTATGCTTTCGATGGTAAAATCGCTTCTAGTGATGCGACTTTAGATAAATTTCTAAATGATGGTTTAGGCCTAGTCGGAACAGACGGGGATGTTGATATCATCACTGGTTCAACTCACACTTCGGAAAAATTGATTGAATTATGTAAGGCTGCTGTTAAACAAGCTAAAGAAGATATAAATTCTAATCAAACGAGTTCTTTTACTCTCCGATTCGATTATTCAGAATATAAATTTGTTAATGAGTTAGATAATCCAGCAGAGCCTTTATTATTGACATTATCTATTTTGGATAAAGATGGTAATGCATATAGTGCTGATGATTTAGACGAATTAAAGAATAAAGTAGTATGGGATTCTGATGATGACAACTTGATAACTATCAGGAATTCATCTTTGAGCACTGATGGAGCTAGTAATGAAATACAAGTTTATTTGGTGCCATCTGCTTCTCTCACTGGAAGTGCGATAGTCTCAGCCTCAATAGATGATCAAACAGTGAGTCTACAAGTCATAATAGAGAATAAAACCCCCTCCTTAATAGATGACATCACTGATATGACTATCTCTGAAATCAATGAAAGAATTGATAGCCGCGAAGAATTAAATGATAAATTATATCGTACGTCAGGTACGATTGACTTCATTTGGGGTGCAAATAGAATCACACTCAAAGATGCTGAAGGTAATGAACTAGATGTCACTGGTTTAGCCAGCCATTATGAAGAAGGTCTCTTTACTTTGACTGCTGAGAGTAAACTTTGGTTTGTTAATCCCGAAAACAGTGAAGAACTTTTCTATTCTTCTGATAATCCCGATGGAATTAAAGAAGGAGATGAGATATCTCTAGTTGGCATCTGCGATTCATTCGGCTTTAAAGGATATTATGAAAGAACGATAAATAAGGCTTGATTGTGAATATTTACATTTTACTATAAATGTTGAGCTTTAGCCATAACTGTAGTTGATATAGTTATCATAAAGTGATATTATCTATTTATGGATTGGGGTGATGATATGTTTGAATGGTTTAATCCTTCATTAGAAAAAGTTCTTCTAAGAACAGGTGAAATTTCATCGAAAAGACGTGAATTAGTGAGGGCTTTAAATTCAAAGTATTATCGCGATACCCTTTTGGGCTCAAACATAGATGATCTGTTCAAATTAATTCAAAAATATGTCGCTGAATTTCAATTTAATTTTCGCGATTGTTGCTTGGTTATTCAAGCTTTAAATGAAAAAATATATCATGAATCACTTCTAAAATATTTTATTTATAGTGCGAATATTTTCACTCGTTTTCCTAATCTTTTTTATTCTTTACCGGAATCTATTGATGATGATTTTCCTATCACAAACTTGTTTCATGACAAGATGATGTTGAAGATAGCTAGCGATGCTAATATAAAAACATTCAATCATTATTTACGCTTATCAACTGAGGCTAAGCGATTATTGATCTTAAAAGATGCAAAAACTGCTTTACCTATTCTTTTTAAATATTCTCATATGGTAGCAAAAAAGGATTTTATTGCTGAAACCTTGAGACCTTTTTCTAATTCAAAACATGTCGCTGACATTTTAGATCGCATCAATTTGAAGAAAAAATATTTAGATATTTTGAAAGGGCGCGGTTATATTTCTGAATCGGACAAGTGCACTTTAGATGAATTAGGTCTCAAAAGTCATGTCACTAGAGAAAGAATCAGACAGATTGAAAAGCACTCTATTAAGAAAATAATCAACTATTTCCAGCATGACTCATTGGATAAAATCATCTTTGACTTTTGTTTTAATGAAATTGTTTTAGATGATTTTACGTATGTTTTTATTGATGATTTCTACAAGCTTATCAATGATGATAATTATGCCACAATTCTTTTATTAGGCTGCTATGCCCCTAAGTCAGAATATAAGATTTCTAGTAGGTACGGTATCATTTATGATGCGACTTTAATCGATATCGATACTCTTATTTCTAACATTATGGATGATCTTTCTCCTCTAGTTAATTTGAAGAGAAGAAAAGTGAATAAACTTGAATCGGCTGTTTTAAAACACTTTTATACGACTAAAGATGGAACTAGTTATATAAGAAAAGGTTTTACTGCCATTGATATTTTAAATATTCTTGTAGATAGATATTTTCCAGATGGCTATCACATCAATCAATTGAATGTGAATCAAGATTTCATCGAATTAATGGAACATTTAAAAGAGGATTTTGGAAATACAAAGACGCAATGGTCTCCTAGAAATGTCTCTGCTCTCTTTGAAAGAAATGATAGCTGTATCTCTATTGATAAGGGAATATATCAACTGAAGAAAAAATGTGCTGTTATCCCTTCAGAGCTTTTGGAAGAAATTTTGGAATATATCAAATCTCAGGGACAAATTGTTTATTATATTTCAATATTCACTCATTTCGAGGCTGAACTTAAGAAGCTTGGGATAAATAATTATTTCTACTTAAAAGGGCTTATCGATTCTTATTTGCCTGATGATTTCCACAATCATCGCAATTATATTCGTGTAGGTGAGAAAAAGATAACAGCTGTTGATGACGTGATCAGTTTTATGAGACGTTTCGATGGTATTTTTTCTCTAAAAGATTTGCAAGACGAATATAAGGGTGTTAAGACATACACTTTTATGCAATATGCTTATGCTGAAAGAAAGAAAGGACTTTTATTCTTGCCCAGCTATCATTTCTTGTATTTAGATAAACTGCGAATTCCTAGTCAAATAATAGATGAATATTATCATTACTTACTCTCTTTATTTGAACGTTATAATGTTGAGCTTTTGACTTCTAATAAAGTATACAAAGTTTTAAAATCTAAGAAACCAGCATTATTAGAAGCGTTTAAAATCGCTAAAGATGGATATGTGCTATTTTCTATGACTGAACAATTCTTTACTGATAAGCTTTATTTTAGAAGGCCTTATATCTGCCTCAATGATAATGCTCATGGTGATCATCTGTTAGATTTTATCTATTCAAAGGAAAGCTTTGATAGAGATGATTTATGCAATTATTCAGAAAAAACTGGAGTTAAAATCATCAATTATTTGCAATTGGTCAACAAATGTTATGATGACTATGTACAAGTTGATAAATTTAAATTTGTAAGAAAAGATGTTTTTTCTATTGATGATGGACAATTGGAACAAATAAAACGATTCTTGTTGAAAGCAACTGAAAAAGAAGCTATCTATGTCTCTTCGCTGAAAAATTTTGATAATCTGCCAAAGCTGAAATATAAATATAATCCGTTTTTACTAGCTGGTATCGCTAGAACTCTTTTACCAGATGAATTCCAAGTCAGCAATACCCTAGGAGAATATTTGAATACGGACTATATGATTGATCGAAGATAAAAAAGTTGTAACTAGAATTGTTCAGTGACATGAATCAACCTAGTTACAACTTTTTAACATCTCTTATTCGCTTAATAATTTTTCTAATTCATCGACTAGAGTGGTCATTCGCTTGACTACTGCTTCAAATGGTTCAACAGAAGTCAAATCAACTCCAGCTCTTTTTACCTCATTGATTGGATAATCACTGCCGCCCATCTTTAATAAGGAAACATATTTTTCAAATGCTTGAGGCTCATTCTCTTTAACTCGGCGATAAAGTTCTAAAGAAGCGGAGAAACTAGTAGCATATTGATAGACATAGAATGGGGTATAGAAGAGATGAGGAATATAACACCAGACTAAAGGTTTATAAATTTCTTCTTTGATATCGATACCATAGTAATCAAAGTACAATTTGGCCATGATATCAGAGAGAACTTGATAGTCGAGATTTCCACCTTGTTCAACGATTTGGCTAGCACGATATTCATATTCTCCAAATAGGGTTTGACGATAGAAGGTAGCTGCGATCTCGTCGATGGCTTTTTGTAGGAGCGCAATTTTGTCTTCTCTGCTGAGGTCACCTTTGTTTAGAAGATAATCTAACAGATTATGTTCATTGAAAGTCGAGGCGATTTCAGCGACAAAAATCGTATAATCTTGTTTCATCAACGGCTGAGCCTCTTCGGAATAGAGTGTATGGATTGAGTGACCGGATTCATGAGCGAGTGTGAACACATCTTCTAAAGTGTTTTGATAATTTAAGAGAATCATCGGCTTGAGATTTCCACCACCGCGAGAGTACGCACCAGTACGCTTTCCATCTTTAGGATAGACATCAACCATGCCGCTAGCTGAGACTTCATGGGCTTTATCTTGAAAATCTTGAGGGAACTTTTTGATCGAGTCAAAGAACATCTCTCTCGCTTCATCATAACTGACCTTAGTTTCACTATTAGCTAATTGCAAGAAACGATCATAAGAACGATGCTTTTCAAGACCTAAATATTTTCTACGAATCTCATAATATTTCTTTAATGGCTCGCTGCCTTCATGAGCGGCTTTGATGAGATTTAAAAAGACAGCTGTCGGAATTTTGTTTTTATCTAAATGCTCTTCTAAAATTGATGAGTATCCTCTCGCTTTCATCTCTCCGAGTTGTTCTTGCATTGAAAGATTATAGATTTCAGCATAAGTGTTTTTATGTTTATCATAATAAGAATAAAGCGATTCAAAAATACGCTTGCGATCTTCAGGATTCTTTTCCTGTGCGATGAGATTAGTCCAATTAGCAGTTGAAACAGTCACTTCTCTTCCATCAGTTAAAGCGCATTGTTTGGGAGCGTAATCTCCGACGCTTAAAGTTGAATAAAGATTTCTTCCGACTGAACCGAAGGCGCTGTAATCAGCGATAATCTTTTCTTTATCAGAAGAGAGAACATGTTTTTGACTTGCAAATAATTTTGCGATTACGAAATTGAATTGATTATATTGAGGATGAGAAGTAAAGAACTTTGTCATCTTCTCTTCACCTAACGATAAGATTTCTGGATCAGCATAAGAAGTGATAGATGATAGTTCTCGTAAAAGATTCTGTAATTCGTTCTCTTTTGCAACGGCCTCAACATTTCGTCTATCTAAATCAGCGATTGAAGAAGCATAGCTATATAGTTTGTTGACTAGTAACTCCAATCTGATTTGTAAATCAAAATAAGCCATCATTTTTTCTTCGTCATGAAGCTGGCCCTTAAATTCATTGAATTTAGGGATTAGACCTTTGAACTCTAAAAGGTCTCTTTGATATTCTTCTTCATTTTTATATAGTGTTGATAAGTCCCAATTGTAATTCATATGTCCTCCTAAATAAATCTTATTAATCTTATCATAAAGCGGATGAAAAAGCTTGAAAGAAGAAATTAAAAGCTTCTAAAGCTTTATTCTTTAGAAGCTCGATAAACGATGGAACAATCTGATTTACTTCACGCTGTTTATAGTGACAGCAAAAGCATCAATATTTGGTAGACGCATGCTGCTATTGACATTTAATGAGTGGATTGTGATAGTATTTAAACCTTTATGAAGTGTTAAGTCGGTAGCGATAGTCGCCCAGCCCCAATTGGTCATATTAGCCCAATTTCCAGTGCCCGCTTTGACAGCAGTTCCTAATGCTGGAGTGTCCACACCATCGACTTCAACGCTCATAACATCTTTTAAGACTTGATCTGATCCACCGGAGTTACTAGCAGATTGACTGTTCATCTCTAATGAATAAACACCTTCGTAACTCGAGTAGAATCTGATATAGAAAGTTTGATTAGGCACTTGCCCGAAATTAGCGGTGCATTTTCCAGTGGATCCGTCGCCTTTTGCCTCTTCAAATTTATCCAAACCATCAGAATAAGTTTTAACCTCAGATAAGTCCACATAATCTTCATCTTCAGCTTGCATGACAAAACGCTTGTCTGAGCTCTCTTCATAATCTTTGAGATTGACTAATGGGACGATGACATCGAAATCAAGCGATTTCCCACCATAAGTATATTTGATAGTGGTGATTCCAGCTTTAGAAGTATCAAAGCCTTCGATGTCTGCGCTGCTCAAAGTTATTTCCTCAGTCGTGTCATCGTAATTGGTGACGATGATGACAAGAGATTCTAATTCCTCATCTCTTTCAAAGATGAGTTTTTGATTCGGCTTGAGAGCTAGAGATTTGACCTCTTTTTTGACCTCGATTTCTATCTCGATTTTTTCATTATTAATCGGTAAAGTTAAAGTTTTCATACCATAAGTGCTGGTATCAAAACCTTCGATTTCGTTTTCGTCATCATAAATAATCTGTTCGGATACTCCGTTTTCATAGGTGACATTTAAAGTGATGCCCTTGAATTCTTCATGCATGAAATAAGTAGTCACAGTATCAGAAGATATCGAATAATCAACTACTTTTGGATAAGCGACCATGATCGGATAACTGATGGTCAGTCCTTCATAATAGATGATGACATTACTCAGACCGACTTCGCTGGTGTCAAACGTTCTCAGCATGTCTTCAGTGACAGGAATCTCTTCCTCATGTTCATCGGTATATCTAGCGATGATAGTCGCATCATTTTCTTGAAATTTGTCGTTTTGTAGATAGTTTGATTTATAGCCATCTTTCATCACCAATTCAGCGATGTAAAGATTGCTGACAGTGATTTCAAACTCGGTTGTCAAACCTCCGTATGAGATGATAAGAGTTTTTGTACCAGCTACTGAGGTATCGAAACCTTCCACCATGTTCAAAGTGATATCCACTAATTCTTTTTCACCATTATCGTATGTGACTGCTAATTGGGTATCAGCAAAACTTTCCCCAACCACATAGCTATTATCACCATTATAGACAGCTATGGAAACAATCTGTCTACCTGAATCAGCACAAGATGCTAACGAAGATAAGCAGATAAGCGAGGTGAAGATACCTAAAATCTTGTTCTTCATAAGACCACCTCCTTAGATTGAACCACGTCTAGAAGGATTATCGGTGAGGGGTTCCCAAGATAATTCAGCTTCTGTAGTTATTTTAATGCAATCGATGAAAGGAGCACCAGTTCTATTGCCATTCAACAATTTGTTGTTTTTGATGATCAATGATACTGTGTTATCACCAGCTGCCAAATTCATTGTAGTATTGATCGGATAATCAGCAAAATCATATTTTCCTGAGGTAGTGGTATTGCTGACGACGATGGAATAATCGATGGCTTCACCATTTAATTCGACTCCGAAGACATCGTTGTTTAAAGTTAAGTCTCCTAATTCTGATGCTAAGCGCAGAGTGAGTTTAGCGCTAGCAGCCATACTCGATTCAAAATTGAAATCGATTTGATTCTCGGCATAAGTATTTCCTAAGAAATAACCATTTGAATATCCATTAGCGATATCAGCTTCATTTCCATCGCCATAAATGTTATCAACACCATCAGCGGAATTTGAAAGACCAGCCCCATTAAAGTCATCTAAATAGACATATTCTGCTTCAAAGGTGAATGTTTGACTTCCAGCACCAGCCAAGGAACTCGGCGTCAAAAAGTGAATGCATAAGACGATTCCAGTCCCAAAAGCCAAGAAGCCAGAGAGAGTAGGTATCATGACTTTCAAGTTGACCTTCCTTTTCTTTTTATCAGCTTTTTTCTTTTCTTTTTTTTCTTTGTTTTCTTCTAATCCGTAATAATCATCAGGATTGACTTTCTTTTCTTCATAGTTATCACTATCATCATCTTTGTTTTCATCATCTTCGCTATTATCGATACGATTCCTCTTGTCAAAGTAGAGGAAGAAAATGAGAATGGCGATGGCACCTAGTACGATAGTACCGATGCCGACAGACATACCGATGATATAGTTGTTATTGCTTTGGCTAGGATTGACGGTCAAGGAAACAGTGACTTCATCTTGGATATCTTCTCCTAGTTTAGCTCTGATAGTGAAAGTATAATTGCCAGGTCTTGTCGGAGTTCCTTTTAAAATACCATCAGAAGTCAACTCTAAGCCATCAGGTAATCGTCCATCAGAGATCTCATAAGTGATGTTGTTTCCACCGATAGCGAAATTGACTGGCACTTCGACAGAGCTATTGACAGTCATATCATCTAATGAGAAAGGAGGATAACTGATAGCGATGCTGATAGTATAAGTTTTAGTTGTGGTGATATAGTCATCACCGCTGATGACGACTGTGAATGAATGGTTGCTGACAGCGGCTGTTGGAGTTCCGACAATCGTACCAGAGTCAGTTAATCTTAAACCGCTAGGTAATGAACTATTATCGTCTAATCGATAGGTGAGACCAAGTTGATCACTAGCGATTGATTCTGCATATTGCTGATTTACTTTTCCAGTCTTTAATGCTTTGTCGCTAGGAATGATTCGATTGCCGATGGTTAGTTGCAGAGTCACTGACATCGGAAGTTTGCCATCAGCGCTAGCTTCGATAGTGACATCATAATTGAAGCAGGTTTTAGTCGGAGTACCACTTATCGTACCATCTTTAGAAAGAGTCAAACCTTCTGGTAATAAACTTCCTTCTGCTAAGCCATAGCTGATCTCTAAGCTTTCACCGCTAGCGATAGTTGCCCAATTGACATCTTGATGATAAGCTTCACCAACATAACCAGTATTGATAATCGCATCGACAGGTTTAGTATAGATGACAGATAGGTCTTTATCGACGACAGGAAGTGTGAATTCAGCTTCTCTCTTTGAATGTTCATAAGAGGCGACAACTGTGAATGTATAGTTTTGATAATTGGCTGCCGGAACACCGGATATGACACCATCAGCGCTTAAAGTCAAACCATCTGGTAATTTTTCGCCTTCTTTTAAAGCGTATTGAACGACGCGTTTACTATCGCTACCATCATTAGTCAAACAGGTGTTGACCTCAGCTTTATAATCATAACCGGCGATAGCAGGTGTGAGGTTAGATCCTTGATACTGACCTAAGATGTTTTCAATGCTGTCATTATAGATGGCGGTGTAATTGACAGTGGTATAACAGATATTGTGCATCGCTCTTCTCAAAGAGGCGACAGTCGTAGGTGAGTCTAAACCGACTGGATTCTGTTGACTTCCACTGGTGGCTAAAAGGATATCTCCACCAGCTCTGATAGCGAGGTTTCCGTTTAATTGAGCACGCCCTTGAATATAGTCGGTGATGACCATACCTTCAAATCCCCATTCTTCACGTAAGAGAACGGTTAAAAGGTTATAGTTTCCGCCAACCCAAGTCGCACCTAAATTATTGAGAGCTGACATGATACCATGAGTGTGATATTCTTCAACACAGATTTGGAATGGCTTGAGATAGAGTTCACGGATGGACTGCTCATTAGCCCAAGTCAATAAGTTTTCACGATTGGATTCTTGTTCGTTGACGGCGAAATGTTTTAAGAAAGTGATCATACCTTTCTCATTACAGCCTTTGATGATATGGCCTGCCATCTCTCCTGAGATATAAGGATCTTCAGAATAGTATTCAAAGTTTCTACCACCGAATTGTGAACGATGCAAGTTGACACTTGGAGCGTATAAACCAGAGACGCTCATCGTGTTGCCAAAGAGGCCTTGGTTACCGATGATAAGACCCTTTTGATATGCTAAATCTTTATTATAAGTAGAAGCTAAAACAGTTTCTGAAGCAAAGTTAGTATAAGTGCCGCCTTCCTGACGACCATCTAATCCGGAAGGGCCATCCTCTTGGTGAGTGGTTTTAAATCCTAAAGCGTCGATGCCATAGATATACCAACCTGCATTCCAAACGGTATATGCCATACCAGCAGTGGTTTTATCACCGACAGCGAATTGATTTAAGAAGCTATCCCAAAGCGGGTCATCATAATCTAAGCCATAGAGGTCGGTCAATTGAATTGAACCGGTGTTATTACCGGTAGTCGGCATAGTTTCACAATACCAAGGATCGCTAGGATCATCATTAGCGAGAATTTGGTTAGAATTGGAAGTAGCATTAACTTCATCGAGAACTGATTGTGGAGCTACTCTTTCGGCTTCAGTGATCTTCTGTGGAAAAGTGCCTTCCCAATCGTCTCTTGAAAGATAAACAGTATTAGGTATTTCTGCATTTGAGAAAAGGTTGTTTATCTCTTTACCAGTCGAGCTAGTCTCATATTTATACCCTTCTTCTGGGATTGAATAATCGACAGTTAATACAGGATCATGAGCATTTTTAGAGAGCTTCAAGACATAATTTCCACCATCTAATTCATAGCCTTTAAACCCGTTGGTGTTAGCATCGTTATAGTCATAAGAGGCCATGTCTTGCACTTTGATTGAAAGGGATAGAATTTGGCTTTCACCCGGTGCCAAAGTTTTTGTTTTGGCATAATCTGCTAAATTGACATGAGCTTTAGCGATCTCATTAGCAGTATAAGGAGCTGTGTAATAGAGTTGAACGACATCTTTACCAGATCTTTCACCAGTATTTGTGACTTTCACATTGAGAGTGACTTCATCATTTTGGCCTAGCACACTATCAGCTTCTAAGCTTGTTCCGACCAATTCCCAATTGAAAGTAGTGTAGCTTAATCCATATCCGAGTGGATAAACAACAGCGGATTCATACCAATTATCCCAAGATGTTGTCGTGGTGTTATGAATTGAATTTTGACCATTTTCGAGCTTGCTATCATATGGGGCATCACCTTCAGTGAATCCTCTCGTCTCATAATAGCGATATCCGATATAGATACCTTCTTTATAGTTGACTAAGCTCTTACTCGAATTTGTGTATTTGACAAGACTATTGCTATAGGTTGGCATGTTGTGCCAAGTGGGATCATTTTTGAAATCACGAGCATAGGTATCGACGGTGTGTCCTGATGGATTAATTTCGCCGGTGATGATTTTGCCGAGAGCATTTAATCCTTCACCTTTTCCAGGAAATCCGAACCAAAGAGCCGCTTTGATATTAGGCGAATAGGCATAATGACCGGGATCATCTAAGAATCCTGCTTCAAAAGCAGAGCCGGTATTTAATAGAATGACGATTTTATCAAAGTATTGTTCTACATAATGGATGAGATCGGCTTCAGCTTGAGTTGGTTGAAGACTGTGGTCATCAAAATATCTAGCACCATCGACTTTATTGCCGTTTAATCCAGTACCAGTAAACCCAGTTGACATACCTTTAGGCAGATCAGCAGCTTCCATACCAGAGCGCGAGATGACAATAAAAGCGGCGTCATTATATTCGTCATAGGTGGTCGTTGAAACGTTTTGTTCTAAAGTTGCTACTGGAGTTTCTCTCAAATTATAGCCGGCGTTGATAGTATAGCCTGTCAAACTTCCAGGCTTTGGTGAAAGGCTATCATTAGAATAGAAGTCGGTCAATGCCGGATTGACTTCAAGGCCTGCATTAGTGAAAACCTCTTGAAGAGGTATCTGCTTACCAGAAGAGCCTGAACCTGAACCAGCGCCATTATAGATGAGATCAGTGGAAAAGTTACCGAAGATAGACACTTTTGATCCGCTGGCGATAGGTAAAGCGTTATCTTCATTCTTTAAAAGGGTGATACCTTCTTCTAGAATTTGATTGTTTAAGGCTTCACCTGCTTCTAAAGATTCAGCTTTCGTATCGTAATTTGTGAAATAATAATTTTCTTTTGCTCCTTCTCTGGGCGCATACTTCATTCCACTAGGTAATAAACCAGCTAAGGAAAGAATTAATAATGATTTAAATATGCTCATATTCCACCTCCTTATGCGTTAGTGTTTAAGATGAAAGCGGCGATGACTAAATCGGTTTGACCGGTCAAATCTTGCGTTAAAGTCACATGATGGTATGGTCTTAAACCATCGACATCTTTATCATTAGTGACTTCTAAAATGATATCTTTCGTCTCATGTGGTGCTAAAGTGACGTTCACTTCTCCGTATTCTACTGAATAAGTGAAACTTATCGCGTAATCGCCATCATTTTGGAAACGGAAGAAGAGTCTTAGTGTTTCTTGATAATTGATGAAGAATCCATCAGTTGAGGTCTTTTCATTTTGAATATCAAAGAGCGAACCAGTCGTGTTGCTGGGGAGAGTGTATCTGATTGCCGGATCACCATTTAAGAGATCACGTTTAGCAGTAGCTCCATTATATTTTCTGATCTTAGTCGCTAAATAATAGCTTGTGCCATTGATCTGCTTACTAGGTGATAGAGTCACGTCACGATATGGCATAGTGGTCACCGCTCGATTCTGTTCATCTCTTAAGACTAATGTCTCATAATCTTGTAAATCGAATTTGCTTTCATCAAAGATTACTTCAGGAATTTCCTCACCTGCTTTTAATGTCTTAGAAGTTGAGCCATCTTCAAATGTAGCATCATTTAAATTAAGCTGATAATAATCGTATTCATATGCAGTGATGACTAATTCAGTTTCACCTACTAAGTCGTCATTTAAGGTGAAGTGATGATATGGTCTTATCGCAGCTTCATCTTCAGCTAAAGTCGCTGTAAACTCAACAACTTCGTATGAATGCGCCTTAACAGTCACATCAACAGAACCATATTCGACAGAATAATTAAAGGCGATATCATAATCACCCTTGTTAGTGAAGGTGTATATCAAATTTCTAGTATCACCAGGATTGAGCAAGAAGCCATCAGTGCCTTCTTTTAAGTTCATGATGTCGAAGAAGTCACCGGTTTGGCCGGATGGAATGGTATAACTTGTCGAGATGACACCATTGAAATCTTCTCTCATACTACCTACTGTTCCACCAGCATAATTTCTAGTCCCAGCAGCTAAAGTTTGATTGGTTCCCGCCATACGATAATAAGGGCTTAACGTGATGTCTTTAGTCGGCATGACTAGTGGTAATGAATAGATATTGCCTTCTAAATCACGATAGCCTAATAATTCATCGCTATCATAGTAATTAGAGCTAGGCTCAGCGATGATATCACTGACTTCAGAGAAAGCCTCAATATCTTTGCTAGTGCTACCATCTTCAAAGGTCGCTCCAACTAAGGTTAAAGTGAATTCTTTATATTTATAGTTTGCAGTGATAGTGATATCGCAATCTGGCATTCTGAAGATATTTCCATTGAACCAAACATCAGCGACATCAGTTGACCAATCGGTGAAGGTCGCATCATCACGCACATCAGATTTTAAGGTTACAATCGTTCCCTCTTCAGCCTCTGTATAATCAGCGTATCCACCGATGACCGTGATCGAATGCATTTCTTTTTCAGGTGTGGTATCATCGATGACTCTAACTGCGATAGAAGTGGTTAATGAACTATCATTTTTAGCAGTAGCTGTTAAGATGACTTCACCAGCTTTCTTTGCAATAGCTTCACCATTTTCAGAGATTTCTAATATTGAAGTATCTGAACTTTCTAATTTATATCCACCAGCTGACATATTGTAAGAATCGATTGAAACAGTGAAGAATTGATCTTCTTGACCGACTTTGAGCTCAATGATATCTGTAGTGATTGGCGCATAATTATAGAGGATAGAGATGTTACCTAAATATTGATCAGCTATAGGTTTCATACCCGGTATCAAATCGGGTGTCGCCATCAGATAGATAGATAGTGATGTTGTCCCTGCTAAGAAGAGGATAGCGATGCATCCATAGACGATTGATGGTATCGTGAAGCGATATGTCATGAGTTTCTTAGCTTTTTCTTTAGTATATGGGCTACCATCTTGATAGAATCCGCTGATTTTTGCAGCTTTATTAGTTTTATTCACTCTGATGAAGATGAATACTCCCCAAATCAAGAGACCGGCGATGACAGCAGTTATGCAGCTCCACATGATGATGAACCAGATAGGACGAGCGTAATAATATCTCACACCTTCACCAAAGCCGTTCATAGCATTGGAATTAGAAACCGTATATAAGATGTTTTTGCATGCTTTACGAATACAGGTTATAGCTGTTGAAGAACTGGTGTCTGCTAAATATTTACTTTGAGATAAATTTAAGTCTCCACCTGCTCTGATCATCTGGTCGAGATTCATATATGATTTCAAGTTATAGTCGGTTACGACCATACCTTTGAATCCCCATTCTTCTCTCAAGAGCTTAGTTAATAGATTGTAATTTCCACCTGCCCAAGTGAAGCCGATACGGGTGAACGAAGACATCATCGCGGTAGTACCACCGACTTTAACAGCTTCTTCAAATGGAACGAAGTACATCTCTCTCATCGCTTGTTCATTCGCCCAAACCACTAAACCAGAAGTATCACGATTGGTTTCTTGCTCATTTAAAGCAAAGTGTTTCATATAGGTGTAAACACCCTTTTCTTTAGCGCCTTGGATGACAGCTGAAGCTAATTTTCCAGAGAGAACAGGATCTTCAGAATAATACTCGAAGTTTCTACCTGAAAATTGTGAACGATGCAAATTAGCCGCTGGAGCATACCAGCCAGAATAAGGGACTTGATCGCCCTTTTCATTACCGATGATCGATTCATTGCCGATCATCTGACCAAAACGTTTCATCAGCTCTTCATTCCAAGTGGAACCGGCTAATGATTCGCAAGCATAATAGCAAGTGTCATAAACTGAAGGATTACCCATGAAGACTGAATATCCCATAGGGCCATCTGGATCGGTTGTCAATGGCTTATCAATGTTTTCAATCGCCTCTGTGTGATAATTTCCGATTTGAATGAGACGCGCCATCTGTCCAACTGTCAGCTGATTTAATAGTTGATCCCACATCGGATCATCATAGTCTTTACCAATCAAATTCCATAATTTGATTGGAGTATCTTCATACGTCAAAACACTTTGGCTTTGTGTTGGGGTTTCAAAAGAAAACCATGGGTCATTTTCATCATCTTCAATTTTATAAGTGGATAATTGATCTAAATCAGTTTTAGATAATGTCATCTCCTCGACAGTAGGTTTAGCTGGCCAAGTGCCATCCCAATCGCTTCTTGAGAGATATCTATTGATTCTAGAACTGACGTCATCGAAGAGATTATTAATTTCTTTTCCAGTAGCATCGTCAGTTTCATAGCGAATATCTTCAGCGATATGATAGGTTAAAGCATTGGAATAATCGTGAGAATTCTTAGCGATATAAAGATTGTAATCGCCTTCTTCTAATTCGTATCCTTTAAAATCATTTTTATTAGCATCATTATAATCGTAGGATGCCATATCTCTGGCTTTTAAAGATAAGGTGACAGTTTTACTGTCATGTGCAGGAATCAATTCAGTTTTAGCAAAATCACCTAAGACGACATGGGGTTTTTCAATTTCAGATTCAGTGTAGGGAGCAGAATAGTATAGTTCAACAACATCTTTTCCAGGTCTATCGCTTTGATTTGTGACTTTGACTGTGATCTGTATTTCATCATCAGCTTGTAAGTCATCAATAGTTGCAGGACTGACATCAGTGATTTCCCAAGTGAAGTTCGAATAACTTAAACCATATCCGAACGGATAAATGACGTTTTCATCATACCAGTCTTCACCATCAGTATATCCTCTTGTCTCATAATAACGATATCCGATATAAATTCCCTCATCATAATCGAGGAAATATGCATTTCTCTTTTGGCCTTTCTCATCTAGATAACGGTTGCCATCCTCGACTAAATTGTTGCTAAAATTATTCCAAGTAGGGTCGTTTTTAAAATTGCGCGGATAGATATCAACAGTTCTTCCAGATGGATTTATTTCACCGTTTAAAACTTTCCCCAAAGCCATGACGCCTGAATTACCAGGTAAGCCCAGCCATAATGCACCTTTGATATTGTCATTATAAGCATAGTGAGTAGAATCATCTAAAAATCCTAATTCTAAAGGTGTTGGCGAATTTAAAACAACGATGACATTTTCAAAATTATCACATGCTAGTTTGAGCATGTCGGTTTCATTTTGATCTAATTGTAAATAGTGATCTTCTTTACTTCTCGCGCCAGGGATAAGCTTATCACCGCTCCAATTTTGATAGCCATTACCATCATAGAACATAGAGCGTGGTAAATCGAAGCCTTCACCACCGATACGAGATATTACTACAATGGCCGCATCATTATAATCATCAAAACTATTTTTGAGGTTATCGGTATACGAGCTGAGAGGTGTTTCACCAGTTGGAAAGCCGGTCAAGCCAGTGGTTGTTGCGTTCATATCAGGAGAAGCTGGACGCCCTCCTCCAGAACTAGAGCCATCATAGAAATCTTTCATCACTGGGTTATAAGAAAAACCAGCGCTTTCTAGACTGTCATATATAGTTCTGATATCTTTGGAAGATCCGGTGGCATTAGAACCAGAGCCGCCTAAGACTAAATCAGAAGAGTTCTTTCCAAAGACAGTGACCTTCGATGTTGAATTCAAAGGTAGAGAGTCATCGTTTTTTAAAAGGGTGATACCTTCAGAAACGATTTCTTCATTCAATTTGTTCGCCGCTTCTAAAACATCTTTTTTAGAATCATAATCGCTCTCGAAATATTGATATTTTGATGGATCACCGCTTTTGACTTTTCTTCGCTCACCGCCGAAGACTTGAACAACAGTGTTATAGAGGAAGTCATTTGCCGTCATCACAGTTCCGACAGTCAATGCGATGATTGTGATAGGAATAGTAGTAAAAAACCAACTTTTGAAGCCTTTGGTTTTCCAAAACGATTTCAGTTTCATAAGAATCTCCTTTCGTCCTAAAAGTTAAAACATCAGCTTCGATAAATTGATTTTTAAATATTTCGGAATTTAAATCAATAAGAAACACGGGAATAAACGTTAAAAGTTCGTGAATTGACACTTTTTCAACCGGATGTAAGCGATATTTTTTTAAAAAACATGACAATAAGTTCTCTTTTTAATATAAATCGATATGCAATATGATATTTGACGCTGATCAACATTATTTCACATTATTTAAAAGTTGGTATTCAAAATTTAATCAGTTATTTATATATAAAAAGCAATTATGTTCATGAGAATTAATTATTCCTATGGCTTGTAAAAAAGAATATATAGTTATGCTTCCGACAAATCTCATCCCTCTTTTATATAAGTCTTTTGAGATTATATCAGACAAAGCGCTTGTTGTTTTACCAGTCTCATAAATGACTGTGTTATTGGTATAAGTTAATAGATAGTTTTTAAAACTGCCGAATTCACTTTTGATTTTGAGAAAAATATTGGCATTTGTGATGGCGGCTTTGATTTTTAGTCTATTACGGATGATGCCTTTATCACTTAAAAGCTTGGTGATTTTATCTTCATTGTATTTAGATATTTTAATCGGGTCAAAATTATCGAAAGCTTTTCGAAAAGACGCTCTTTTATTCAAAATACATTCCCAAGACAAACCGGCCTGAAAGCATTCTAGTAAAAGCATTTCATATAGATAGTGGTCATCTAGATTTAATTTTCCCCATTCTTCGTCGTGATATTTTATATATGTTGGATTTTTGAGATTACACCAAGAACATCTTGTTATGCTCACTTGACTTTTCCCTCCGATATATTTTGACGATTTTTTATACAATTACTTTTTATTCCTTAGTAATTTATGAAGTTTGCTAAGCATGATTTGTCAATTCATGTCATATTATATTATCAATGATGATATAGGTGTTGTTTCATTTGATAAAAAAACAGATATTTTATTTTCATAGTAGATTAATTTTTACTACTAATCTGATAGTAAGTCTTTAAAAAAATGAAAAAGTTCAGTAAAATAATTTTCAGGAAAAATGAGTTAAATTATGTTAAGAATAGCTATTGTTGAAGATGAAGCTGAGATGAGAGATATTTTTAAAAAATATCTCAATCAGTTTTTTGATGAAAAGAAAATTGAAATTAATATATTCGAATACGAAGATGCCATAAAATTTATTGATAAATATAAATGCGAATATAATCTTATTTTTATGGATATCAATCTTCCACATATGACAGGGCTAGAAGCCGCTAAAAAAATAAGGGAATTAGATAAATCTACGATGCTTATTTTCGTTACTAATCTAGTTCAATTTGCAGTAAATGGATACCAAGTTCAAGCTTTTGACTACCTCGTCAAACCGATCAATTATTATAATTTTGCTTTGACGATGAACAGAGCCCTACCTTCTTTAAATAGTTCTAGTGAGAGCATATTAGTCATAGATAATAAACGCGCTATACATCGCATTTTATTATCAAAACTAAAGTATATCGAAGTTGTAGATCATATTTTAAAGTTTCATCTCAGCGATCAAATTATCGAATCATATGATTCGTTAAAAAAATATGAGAGTATGTTGAAGAAATTTGACTTTTTTTCCTGTAATCGTTGCTATTTAGTAAATCTTAGATATGTGACTTCAATCGTTAAAAATGAAGCTGTTCTAGGCGATGAAAAACTTTTGATTTCAAGACCTAAAAAAGTTGAATTTATTCAAGCGTTAAACCGATATTTGAGCGGTAGTCAATCATAATGGAAATAACAAGTCTTTATATCTATAAAATTATTTTCACTTGCGAAATTTTAATCGCTTTCTTTTTATTCACATCACAAATGCCGAAAAGGAAGTATTGTGTAGCGAGATATATCGCGGTGAGTACTGTTGCTATTTTAGCCTCAACGTTTTATCCATTATTACAAGATGTTTCATATACATGGTGGTATTCATCTTTGATGTTTTTATTATTATTTATTTTATGTTTTATTGGAACATTTTTTATTATTAAAATATCGTTTCAAAAACTTTTTATCATCGGCGTAGCGGCTTATACTGCTCAGCATCTCTCGTATCAGATTTATTCTTTACTGTGCTTTGTATTTCATTTTGATGAAACGTTACAAACGCTGTATAGCAGTGATATCATAGATGTCACTTTTTCGATTATCCTTGTGTGGCGCATCGTCATAACTGTGATAGTTTACGCATTAGTTTACGTTGGCATCTTTAATATTTTTATTTCAAAGATTAAAGATGAGACTGAGATTAGCAATTTTTCTATCGCTATCGTATCGGCACTGATTCTATTGATCGATATCGTAGCTAATTCAATTGTGGTGTATAACGATGACAATCATAATTTAGTCACTTCAATCATTATTTGCGCCTACAATATTTTGTCTTGCTTGATGGTCTTCTTTATTCTATATTTCATAATAAATATTCGCTCTTTGAGATATGAATTGCTCGTTAAATCTATGCTTTTAAATCAAGCTGAAGAGAAATATGAACAAAGTAAAGCTAATTATGAATCAATCAATATCAAAGTTCATGATTTAAAACATCAAATTCGTCAATTCGGTTCGCAAAAAACATTACAAAAAGAGACGATTGATGAGATTGAAAATATGATTCAAATTTATGACTCGACTATGCATACTAATAATAAAGCAATCGATATCATTTTAGTCGAGAAGAAAATGCTTTGTAATCAATTAAAAGTCGATTTAAAAGTATATGCTGATTGTTCTAGACTGAACTACATATCAGATGTTGATCTTTATTCTCTTTTTGGAAATGCGATTGATAATGCTATCGAAGCCGTTTCTAAAGTCTCAGATCCTAAAAAGAAGACAATTAATCTGATCGTTAAAAACGTTGGCGATTTCATCTCGATTGTCATCGAAAACTACTTTGTTGGTAATATTTTGTTTGGAGAGAACCGCATGCCTATCACTACAAAAACAATTAATAAAGAAAATCATGGGTATGGATTAAAATCTATTCAGTCTATCGTAGATAAGTATGCAGGTGCGTTAAATATCGATTTTAAAAATGATGTTTTTAAATTATCTATTTTATTTAAAGCTAATAACGATTCGAGCGCTGATTGATCGCCAAAATTATATCTTCTATATATATGACATTAAAATTTCTAAAAATTTAGCTGACTGTTTAGAGAGAATGGCGTTTTTTCGATATGCAAAAACTAGAGGGACACTGCGTTCAGGACGGATCTTTTTAAAAACTAAAAACGGATTATTGGATAGATTATCGATAGTCAATGCATAGCCCATACCGCTTTCGACCATCAGCTCCGCATTGTAGAGCAGATTGACAGTCGATATGATATTCAATTGTTCATGATCTTTATTTAGCCAAGAAAGTATTTCACGTGAAGTCAATGCTTGTCT
The DNA here is from genome assembly GCA_944371605.1 of uncultured Bacilli bacterium. Classification (GTDB taxonomy): domain Bacteria; phylum Bacillota_I; class Bacilli_A; order RFN20; family CAG-288; genus Enterosoma. Next base: position 19,654 of record CALVXU010000033.1, on the reverse strand, counting down.
AGGACAAATCAAAGGGAGTTTGATCAGAGTTTTAATATCGATGTATTCTTTCTTGGCAAGTTTATCATCTTTTCTCATGATGATTCCCCAAAGATTTGTAGTAGGCAGTCGTAAATAATCATATTTGTTCAGATCAGTTCTTCCGATGAATAATCCGAAGTCCACCAATCCGTTATCTAATCTATATGAAACATCTTCGTCGTTTCCACTATATAGATGGAATATGATATTTGGATATTTGTTTTGCATTATTTTCATCGCTTTGATGATTATCAACATCTCGCGTGATTCACCACAACCGATGGAAATATCTCCATGTAACTCTTCATCACTTTGTAGCGAGTCTTTTGCAGATTTTAGAATCGATAATATTTCAATCGCTTTTTGGTATAAGTATTTGCCATCATCAGATAAACTTGTGCTTCTTTTCCCACGAATGAATAGATTTTTGCCTAATTCTTTTTCTAGCGTTTTTATCTGTTTTGAAATCGCTGGTTGACTGACATGTAGTCTTTCGCTAGCTGCAGTGAAATTTTGTTCTTGTGCAACAGCAATAAAGTATTCTAAATCTCTTATTTCCACTTTATGTAACTCCTTTTAATCATAACTATTAGTTATTATTAATTATAAATAATATGTCTTTGATATGGATATTTTACTTTAATAAAATTTAATTGAGGTGGATTATATGACTGAAAAATGGGATAAAACTTTTGAATTAGATGCTGATGTTAATCATAAAAAAGTGACCTTTAAAAATCGCTTTGGAATCACTATTGCTGCTGATTTATATGAGCCGAAAGGAAATTTCAATAGATTACTTGGTATCGCTGTTTCAGGGCCTTTTGGAGCAGTTAAAGAACAAGCCAGTGGCCTTTATGCTATGCAAATGGCTAAAAGAGGTTTTCTCGCTATCGCTTTTGACCCTTCGTTTACTGGTGAAAGTTCAGGTTATCCTCGAAATGTGGCTTCCCCAGACATCAATACAGAAGACTTTCAAGCCGCAGTTGACTATTTGATGACTTTAGATAGAGTGGATCACTCTAGAATTTCAATCATCGGTATATGTGGATGGGGCGGAATCGCCTTGAACACAGCTTCTATCGATACAAGGATTAAAGTGACTATCGCCTCTACGATGTATGATATGTCAAGAGTCAATCACTCAGGTTATTTTGACAAATTAACTGAAGAAGAATTATATCAGCAAAAAATAGCATTAAATGCTCAAAGACTTTTGGACTTTCAATCTGGAATTTATAAGAGAGCTGGAGGTGTAGTCGACCATCTCCCAGAAAATGCCCCATTTTATGTCAAAGATTATTATGATTATTATAAAACTAAAAGAGGGTATCACATCAGAAGCCTTAATTCGAATGATGGTTGGAATATAACCTCGGCTTTATCTTTTATCAATACTCCTCAATTAGCGCACTTAGCAGAGATAAAAAATGCGGTTCTTCTCATTCATGGTGACAAAGCTCATTCATGTTATTTTTCTAAAGATGCTTATCAGCATTTAAAAGGTGAAAATAAAAGATTGCTTTTAATACCTAATGCTGTTCATACAGATTTATATGATCGTTTAGATGCCATTCCATTTGAAGAGATGAAGAAATTTATTATGAAGAATACGAAATGAAGAGATTAGGCATATTGTTATTTTTATCTGCTATCTTCTCTATAGTTAGCTGTGATGATAAAACAATAACTTATATTTCGTCTTTTGATAGCACTGATGTGGAAAGTGAAAATGAACCTATGAGAGCACTAGAAGTTTTAATAAGTGATGAGAAAGTTGAGACCGAATTTGAAGATAATGAATCAGTCACTGCATTGATGCAACTTATTGAAGATAATAATGGCTTGTTAGAAATCACTTTGAACGAATACGGAGGCTTTGAGGCAGTTGGAGATTTGCCTAGCTCTTTGCCTCGTAATGATATTCATATCACTGCTGTGCCAGGTGATATCATTTTATATCAAGGTAGAAGTATCTCGTTCATGTATGGAGATAACACTTGGAATTATACAAGATTGGGTAGAATCACAGATAAAACAGCATTTGAACTAGAAGAATTATTAGCACATGACAGTGTAATAGTTTCGTTTTCGCTTCGAAATCAGTAAACAAATAATATTAATATCGATATTTTGCAAACAAAAAAATGACCCAAGAAGGATTTGAACCTTCGACACTCAGTTTCGAAGACTGATGCTCTGATCCAGGCTGAGCTATTGGGCCATGTGTATTAATTATAAAACATATTACCGATTAATTAATATAATTTTCAAACACTTAAATAGTTATGAGCAAATAATATAATTTCAGTTTTATTAATTTAAATTGTTTAATAAAAGAGCAGTACGACATCAATAAATTGTAGTTTTCAGTTTTGTATTGAGAACAAAGAATTTTCAAATTTGTTCTAAATAAAATAATTATATAATATATTTCAATATAATGTTCTTTACTAAAGTTTACAAAAATTAGCAGCTTTACAGATTAAATATTATCGATAGGATACATTTATTTTGTTAGCAGCTTTTGTAGCATATTTTAAGTTGATAATAAACAATAAACAGATGTTTATTTCAATTTAATATATTTAAAATACATATTTATGGTCTAGAAATTTTTAAGAAATAGATTATGTAAGAACGCTGATAAATTTCAAAACTAAAAATAGTAAATACTTGTAATAATCTTTTATCAGTTCATTATTATCATAATATTACGTTCTTATTTTTTTATCATTTTTGCGCAAATTTGCAGAAACGGGGGTGGGAAAGTTGTTTTTTAAGAAAAGAGATATATAATTAACATGAGGTGATTTTAATGAAAAAATACAAGTTATTGATGCTACTTGCTCTTGCTACTATGGCTGCTCCTTTAGCCTCTTGTGAATTTAGAGGCGAAACATCTGCTGTTGTCGGTGACAAAGGCGATAAGGGTGATAAAGGTGATAAAGGCGATAAAGGCGATGCCGGTGTTGGTATCAAATCTATCGAAAAAACATCTACGTCGGGTAATGTTGACACCTATACTATCACTTATACTGATGGTACTACTTCCACATTTACTGTGACTAATGGTACTGATGGTGCACAAGGTATCCAAGGTGAACCTGGTAAAGATGGCCATACACCTGAAATCAAAATCGGTTCTAATGGAAACTGGTTTATCGATGGTGTAGACACAAATATTCCTGCTACTGGTCCTAAAGGTGATAAAGGTGACCAAGGCGATAAAGGAGACAAGGGTGATAAAGGTGATCAGGGTGAACCTGGTGAAGATGGCCAAGATGGTGAGGATGGTAAAACTGCTTGGTCCAATACTATTTTACCTTCAGTTGGTGGACGTGTAGTCCCGTCAATTGGAAGTGGAATCACTGGTACTGAAATCACTTTTACAATGTTCCCTCAGGATGGTTATTATCTTGAAGACTTGTCATTAGATGGCGGTTTGACTTCAGTCTTAGATGAAATCGCTCCTGTATATAATGCTGAAAATAAATCATATACCTATTCAACACAAATGGTTGATAATGGATTCGTCGTTTCTGCTACATTTGGAAATGAAACCACAGATTCTTATATAGATGGTAAAAAATATAATAATGCCTTAATCGACTCTTGGGGCAATGTTTTAAACCAAGGAACTATCGATTCGAGTGCACCTGTCTTTACAGATGGTACTGGTACTAGTGATGATCCTTTAATCATCTCAAATGCTGAGCAATTATCTTTGTTTACAAAGGCTGATGCCACCTACTTTAAACTTGGCGATAACCTCACTGTTAGTGATTTGCGTTTGCCTTCTGGTGAAATCACTAAAGTTGTCGATTTTGATAGTCACAAGATTGAATTCACTTCTAGAAGCTCAGTGATGGTTATTCAAAATCAACAAGATATCACATTTAAAAATGGTACTTTAGATAGTGCTACTACTGGCTTTGCTAGTATTGGTCTCGGCTCTATAAGTGATTCTGCAGCTGGCGGCAAATTAACTTTAGATCATATGACAGTCAACAATGTCGATTCTGGTGTCAATATTGAAAATTATGGTTCAAAGTTAAATGTTATCGATAGTACTATCAATGCTAGTGTTTATGGTGTATCTACAAACGCATCATTAGGTGCTGAGGTCACTGATGTCGAAATTAACATTGAGCGTAGTACTATCACTGCTCATAGCGAGACTTCCGATGATAACACTGCTATGCTCATCAATGTTCCTGCTGATGTGACTGTCACTGATTCCACCATATCTGGTGAAAGACAAGCTATCGTCGTCAGAGGCGGTAATGTCAAAATCACCGATTCGACTATCAAATACAATGATGGATATTATCAAAATCCGACCGATGTTCCTGCTGGTCCGTTCTATGATGGCGGGCGATGGGGCGATGGCAATCGCGTTCCAACCGCTGCTATCGTTATCGGCGATAATAACACTACTGCTTATCAATATGGAGCCACTTTGACTCTTGACAATGTTAAGTACGAAGAAACTTTAGTCGAAGAAACAACTGATAAAGATCCTTTGAGACCTTATCAAATCTTCATGAACGGCGATAGTGCTGATACTATTGCTACTTTAAATATTGACAGAGAGTCTTATTCTCAATTCAGCCGTGTTTATAGAGGCAATAACACTGATTTAAATGTGACTGGTGAAGATCCCGCTTCCACTGACACATTCGTCAACGGTCAATTATTCGATAAGGTTTATCATGATGCCGATGGTGAAATTGATGAGTTCTTATCCACTAAAAGCGATATCGCTTTCGCTGGTGGCTCTGGTACAACTGAAGATCCTCTTTTGATCGCAAATGCTACTCAATTTGGCTATTTAACGGATCCAGCAGTTATCGCTACTGGTGTCAAAGACTTTAAGTTAAGCGAAGATTTAACTCTTTCTGAGATTCCTTCATTTGATGGTAGAGAAGAAACTAATATCGACTTAGCTGACAATACCTTGAATATAAATAGTAGAGCGAGTGGTGATAATAGTGTCTCCATCACTTCTGGAACTGTCAAACTCTTCAGCAGTTCTAAAAATAAGGGAGAATTAGTTTGTGATACTTCCTCAAATATAGTTCAAACCGCTTTTGAGGTCACTTCTGGCGCTAGTTTAATCGTTGATAATCTCGATATCACAACTACTAGTTTATTCGCTTATCCTAGAGGAGATGCTGCTAAAGTTGAAGTATTAAATTCTAATATTTCTGCTCAATCATATGGTATTGCCACTAATGCGGGTAAGGTTGATAATTACAATGTTGAAATCAATGTTGAAAATTCCACTATCAATTCTGCTTTAGGAGCTGGCATTATGATGAATGTCCCTGGCAAATTGAATGTTAAAGGTTCTGAAGTTTATGGACTTAGTCAAGCTATCTTTGTAAGAGCTGGAAACGTTAATGTCGAAGACACTTTATTGAAGATCAATAATGAAAGAGAACTTGGAGCTGAAGCATATTTGAACAAAGCTTGGGGAAGTGGTAATTCGGCTCCTAAAGGTTTCATCGTCATCGGTGATAGATGGGATAGGGAGAAGTCTTCTTATTTGAGCTCTAATATCAATGTGAGCCTCACTGGTATTAGGTTTGAAACTGTCGAAGCTACAAAAGGTGAAAAGTATGATTATCCATTCGTTTATGCTTATTATACTGGCAACACTGAAAAGCCTACTATTACATTAGATTCTACTACTATTAAAAATATCGGTGGACTTGAAGAGAATCCTCGTTTCTCTCAATATAACGTAGATATTAAAACTAAATAATCTTATCTTTTTTGTTAATTATGATTCTGTATGGCTAGATTGAGCTTATTCGGCTTATCTAGCCTTTTTCTTATTTGTTAGATCATGATAGTTTCATTATGAAGAGATTTGATAAAATTGTGTTGAGGTAATTTAATTATGAATAAAATAACTCTAAAAGGATACTCTGATGAAGAGGTCTATCTTTTATATCAAATAGAAGGTGATTATATTGTGGTGGTGAAGACTTTTGTCGATGAAAAGTATAGAGGGCAAGGGCTTGCTAAGAAATTGATGCTTAAATTTTTAGAAGAGACAAAAACAAGTGATAAAAAAATATCTGCAACTTGCTCATATGCACAAATTTTTTTGCTTAAAATTGATGATGAGAGAATTGATAAAGATAAAATAAGAAATACGGTATCTTCTTGTCGTATTTAGATATACTAGCCTCAAATCTATTTGTGGTTAACTTTAGTTCAATGGTGAATATTATTTAAATAGATAAAATGCGATTTAAAGCTGCAGTAAAGAACATTTTTTATTTAGAAATCTAACTGATTTTTATAGCTTTATTTAATCATGAAAAATCAGTATTTGTCATATTCTCATCAATGGGAAAGAAAATATTAAAAGAGAAGACTTCATCATCGATTTTAATCAAATGATTGCCATGGTATTTTTTGACAATCATCTCTAATGATTTAATACCAAAACCATGGTAACCATTATTAGTTTTAGTACTTTTTGGGCGACCGTCTGAATCAAATTTGATTTCACCATTGAAATAGTTTTCAATTCTTATCGAAACAAAGTTATTGATGTTTTTTACAAAGACATTGATCAACTTTTTACTTGGATCAGTTATTTTGGAAGTGGCTTCTATCGCGTTATCTATAGCATTACCGAAAAGGCTATAAATGTCACTATCTGAAATGAAATCTAATTTAGAACAATCAGCATAGCACTTTAAATTGATTTGCTGTTGATTACAATTGAGTTTTTTATCAACCAAAATAATATCTACTGCTGCGTTACCAGTATGCATAGTCGAGTCATAAATTTGAATAGCTTCTGTCATATCTTTTAAAGCTTCTTGATTAATCGAACGGCTTTTTCCAATAGCTATAATCTGTTGTTTCATATCATGGCATTTGATATTGATCAAGTCGACATTATTTTTCGTCTGCATGTATTTCTTTTCAGCTTCATTTAATAAGAATGAAGAAACATCTAAATCTTTCTGAAGATTCTTTGAGCGTAAAACAAAATAAAACAAGAAGAGAATGACAAAACAATTAATCAAACTGTAAAGACATATCATATATTCGATGACATCTAATAAATCTTTGCCATAACTGACTATCACTGCATTAACTAAAATATCAATGATTAATGCTACTCCAGAGATGACAAGAATTTCGAGGTTGTTGAACGATAAATCTTTTTTTATGACGCGTGAAATAAAAGCGATGTAAATGGTCACATAGACTAATGTGAACACTACGGTAGTCAATGTGAGGCGCAAGACTAACAAACCACCATCTTCCAGGAGATTTTCACCATTATATGCTGATTGATAAGAGTTGATTAATCCACAAGCTAAAGAGAGAACAGTATTTAACTGGTAGGCGAAATGCTGTGCTGTATAGGCGACGATAAAGAAGAAGAGAACCTCTTTCCAAGACATATCATAAATGATTGGGAGAGTCAAACAGCTCACGATGGCAAACACGAAATACATCAGAGAAATATACCACCAAGAATAAGAAACATCTTTTACTAGTGGATAGAAGATAGCTACTAATAAGCATAAAGAAATTGATAATACATATCTGATTATTGGATGCGATCTTTTTCTCATTTTATGCGAAAAGATATACATACCAGAAAGCATCTCTATCATAAATAAAATCTTATTGATAAACAGATTAGTTATGATCATTAAAATGCATCCTCTTGGCTTAAATATAAATTCAATGAATCGATAAAAGCTTGTTTTTTATAGCGAGATATTGTCAGTTTATGACCATTTGATAAAATCACCTCATTAGCTTTGATACCAGTTACAAAATGCAGGTTAACAAGATAGCATCTATTGCATAAAGCAAAATTATCTGCGCTTAATTCCTTATGATATCGATCCAATGTATCGATACTTGAATATGTCTCTTTTGTACTATGGAAATAGAGGGTATGATTGATGACCTCTATATAAATTAAATCTTCAATATTGATCAGTTTTTTTGTTCTATCTGTCTGTGCGATCACTAAGGTTTTACCTTTAGTTTTTAATGTTGGTAGAGCTCGGTTCAATGACATTTCGAGCGAATAATAGTTGAATGGTTTGACGATGAAATCAAACGCTTGCACCTTATATCCTTTTAAAGCATATTGTGCTAAAGATGTGACAAAAATAATCATGATATCATTTTTTTGTTCACGTAATTTTACAGCGGCTTTCATGCCGCTTATACCTGGTAAGTCAATATCTAGAAAAACTAATGAAAATAATGAGGCAGGTCTGTTTAAAAAAGATTGAGCATCAGAAAAACATTCGATATCAAAAGATAATTTGTGTTCTTTACAAAAATGAAGCAGATGTTGTTTTAGTTCATCTTGAGTGTTTTGATCATCTTCAACTATTGCTATGTTCATGTTTTTGTCTCGCAGTTAATCTATATAGTCAATAAATCTATGATATTACAACTTGATCAAATTTTAAAGTGGAAGCGCTTTATATGTGATTATTTCAATAAAATATAGTTGAAATATTGTGATATTTAACATTTTCTATTCGATGTTGGAGACAATTCAAAAAGAAATGCTATTGGCGATATTAAACTTGCTTTTGACGCCTTTTTCCTTGATAAAACCGCTTACATTTATAAACTTTATTGTGATAGCAATTGCCATTTGAAGAGCAGAAGTCAGTTGTCAAAAATCATAGGAGGCCGTTTATCATTTAAAAAAAGCAAAAGAATGATTTGTAAAAAAGAATAAATCCTAGGAAATCTTTTTTACAAAATAAAAAGATGAAAACTAGCAAAATTAAATTATCAAGGAGATTTTTATTTTATGAAGAAAAAGTTTTTTGTTGCTCTATTAGCAACAATGGCGCTTTCGTCAATGGCAGTTTCATGCACTGATAATTCTTCTTCGAGTTCAAGCACACCAGTCATTGATTCAGTGGTTCCGCCAGAAAAAGAACCCGATGTCAATTCATTGCAGATCAAATATAACAATCGTAAAATCACTGGCTCACTTGAAGTTAATCTTTCACTCGGAACTTTGGAACTGACCGTCGATGTCGATAAGGATGAAGGATTTACTGGCACTGTTACATTAGATAGCTCGGATAAAAGCGTTGCCACTATCGATAATGCAGGAAAAGTCACTTTATTAAGCGCTGGTGAAACAGTTATTTCAGCTACTATTAAAGACTTGAAAGAAACTTTTGTTTTAATCGTTAATACCCAGGCTCCTACATTGGAAGAACATACTATTACAGTCGTCGGTGGTACGTCTTCTGTCACTACTGCTAAAGCTGGAGAATACGTGACCTTAACGCCTAATATTCCGATGCATAAAAAGTTTATTGATTGGACTTTTGATTCTGAAGAAGAAATTTGGCGTAATGGTAATGTCTTCAAAATGCCTGATTATGACATTGTTGTAACCGGACAATATGATGATATGAAATATACATTGAATGTGGTTGGTGCGAAAGTCAAAGATACTGCCACAGGTGAGATTATCGATGATAAGGACGGTGAATATCAAGATATCACAACTTATGAATTCACTTATGATACACCTATTTCTGTCGAAGCTGTTGAAGCACCTGAAGGTATGATTTTTGTTGGCTTTGATTATGGTGTTAAGAATAATCGTGTCGGTGAATTAGGAGTCACTGAATATGGTCCTTTCAATATGCCCGATAGCACTCTTACCGTTTGGGCTGTGTTTTCTGAGTTTAATCCCACATTAGTTCCAGCAGTCGGCAATCCTTATCGCAATGAAGGGTCAAAGAGTATCACCGCAGGTACACCTGAAAATGAGGCTAATGATCCAGAATTAGAGGGCTTATCTGGTATCAGAATGTCTATCCCTGCTAATGAAGCTGCTATTTATGATATGCCGGAAAATATTAATACCGTTTGTGATTTGGATACAGTTGCGAATGGTACTACACTGGTTAAAACTATTTTTAAAAACCATCATGAAACACTTCCGATCACAGTCGAATTCTATGCGACATATTACGGAAATATCACGACTACTGGCGAAGTCACAATTCAGCCTGGTGAAACGGTCACTAAGTATTTCTTAGCAGGCTTAGGTATCAACTTACCTTGGATGGGATTAGCAGTCAGAGAAGATATCGGAGGTAGCTCTGGTGATTATGTGCTATTAGATATGGTAGCTGGAACAGCTGCATATTATCCGGAAGGTGATAAGAGTTTGAGCGTTTCAGGAAGACCTGAATATGTCACAGTTGATAACTGGTCTATGAAAAATGGCTGGGTCACTTCTAGACCTTGTATCATCAATAATTCTGTTGGTTTAACAGCTTTTGGCGCTAGAAATCAAGATTTTAATGGTACTACTGGTGGAGTCAAACATAATGCTTATGTCACCGCAAAAATTAACAATCTACCCGCTTATGATGCTGAAAATCCAAAGACTACTGTTTACGCTAAGATTGTGAATAACGTTAATCAATATGCGGTTCAAGATAGTAATTTCCAAATCGCTATTAGCAAAACTGATGATCCGTTTAGTGATAGTTCAGCAATCTTTGAATCTTTTAAATTGACAGAATTAGCACAAACAGAATTATTTGCCTTTGAAGTCGATAGATCTGGCACTAATGACGCCTATTATATCAGTATCATCAAACCTGAAGCTGAACCACAAGATGACTTATATGCTTTCAATTTCTGTTTACAAATGACCTATAACAACGTTATGGGCTATGAGGAGAACTAATATGAGCAAAAAAAGAATATTTTTCTCGGTGAGTCCTGTAGCTATCGCTGCTTTATTTGCGACTTCTTTAATGACTAGCAGTGTTGCGAAAGCTAATGCTCCTGAACCTATTTATGGCAATTATTACAACTCTGATTTTGCTACTCGTGACGAAGTCTTAGAAGCATCTAGAAATCATAATGAAAAGATTATGGATGAAGGCATCACTCTTCTTAAAAATGAAGATGATGCATTACCGTTAGCCGAAGGAAGCAAGATTTCAGTCTTCGGCAAAAACTCAGACTCGATCATCTCTGGTGGCTCTGGTTCTGGCTCTGGCGGTGGAGGAGGAACCATCTCTCTAAATTCTGCTTTGCAAAACGCTGGTTTTTCTCTCAATCCCACTTTAACAGATTTCTATTTCAATGATTCTTTATCTGGTCCGGGGCGCGCAACTGCTCCTTCTAATGGGAATGTCACTCCTGGTTATACGACCGGTGAAACACCTATTTCCAGTTATACATCTGATATCGAAGCTAGCTATGAAAACTATTCTGATGCGGCTATCGTTGTCATTTCACGTATATCTGGAGAAGGCTTCGACCTTCCAAGAACGATGTTCTATAACGGTAACAGCTATGCCACTTGGGACACTACTATGGAAGATGGTGAATTAGTTCCAGGTGCAAGAGCTAAAGATGACCATTATCTGCAATTAGATAAGAATGAATCAGATCTCATCAAGTATTGTGGAGAACATTTTGAAAAAGTCATCGTCTTATTCAACACTGGCTCTCAATTTGAAGCTGGTTTCTTGAATGATCCTAACCATTATGGTTATTCTCCTAATGTCAAAGCTGCTTTATGGATTGGATATCCAGGCTCAAATGGTATGACTTCCCTAGCTTCTATACTCAAAGGTGAAGTCAATCCCTCAGGTCATACTGTCGATACATGGGCGAGAGACTTCAAAGCTGATCCTGTTTTCCAAAATTTTGCAAATAATATGCAAGAGGTCAGTCCTGCTTTAAAGGGAAATCAATATGAAAATCTCGCTGCTTCTGGCGGAAATGGGGGCGGTGGTTATAGAAGTAACTATGTCACCTATAAAGAAGGCATTTACATGGGTTACAGATATTATGAAACCCGGGGCTTTGATGAAGGAGATGCCGCTTGGGATGGTGAAGTGAATGGCTCTAGCCGTACTCAGTGGGACAATTGGTATGATGCTCATGTCGTTTATCCTTTCGGTCATGGTTTATCATATACCACTTTCACTCAAGAGATTATTTCTAGCACACCTAGTGGTAATCTCGAAAAAGACTCTGAGATCAAAGTTACTGTCAAAGTTACTAATACTGGAGATATGGCTGGTAAAGATGCAGTTGAACTTTATTACACTGCACCATATATCTCTGGTGGCATTGAAAAATCACATGTGGTGTTAGGTGCTTTTGCTAAGACGCCGATGATTCAACCGCAAGAAAGCACGGAAGTCACTTTGACATTAAAAGCTCAAGACATGGCTTCATATGACTGGAATGATGACAACGCGAATGGATTTAAAGGTTATGAATTAGATGAGGGTGATTATGTCATCAGAATTATGGCTGATGCCCATAATGAATATGATAGTTTCACTTTAAATGTCGCCGAGAATATCCAATACAGCACTGACAGTGTCACCGGTAATGAAGTTAAAAACCGTTTCGATGAGGTCAGTAATTATATTCCTGAATATGAATATGACGATGGAAGCCATGGACAATATATGTCTAGATCTGATTGGGAGGGAACATTCCCAACAAGAGACTATAAATTAACAGCTTCTGAGGCCGTTATCAATGAACTAAAAGAATGGGATAATCGTCCAGCTGATGCTGATGAGGGAATGCCTTACTACACAGATGTCATGCCGACGACTGGCAAGGATAGTGGCATCATGTTGAATGAATTGATCGGTGTTGATCCTGATGATGAATTATGGGAAACATTTATGGATCAATTGACCGTTGATGATTATTATAGTTTAGTCAACGATGGAAGTTATGCTTCTGGTCAGGCGATTACTAAGTATGGTATCACTCGTGCTCCTAATGCTGATGGCCCAGCTGGCTATATTTATGGTGCTCCGTCAGGAACTTATACCTCTTGGTGCTCTGAGACCATCTTAAGCTCTACTTGGAATGTTGAATTAGCGGAAGAAAAAGGTCGTTTGATGGGTGACTTAGCTTTGTGGGGTAATGGAAGTCCACAATCGAGAATTTGCGGTTGGTATGCACCAGCTTGTAATATTCATAGAAGTCCATTCTCTGGTAGAAACTTTGAATATTATTCTGAGGATGGCTTTATTTCAGGACAATTTGCTGCTTATAATGTCATCGGTGCTCAAAGCAAAGGTTTGACTCCTTTTGTTAAACACTTCGGTGTCAACGATCAAGAATCTAACCGTTGTGGTTTGATGACTTGGGCGAATGAACAATCAATGCGTGAAATCTATCTAAAGCCTTTCGAATTAGCAGTTAAAGTTGGAAAAACTCGTGGTATGATGTCTTCTTTAAATCGTATCGGTGCGACTTGGGCTGGAGGCGATTATCGTTTGATGACTGAAATTCTCAGACAAGAATGGGGATTTAAAGGCTGTGTAGTCACCGATAGTTATATGGGTGATAGTTCTGGTCTTTCCAATGCTAATCAGATGATTCGAGCTGGTGCTAATCTCTCATTAGGTATCTCTAGCACTAAATATAACGAAGGAACTCCTACTACTGTGTCTTGCTTGAGAGAAGCGGCTAAAGGTGTCTTATATGCTAATGCGAATTCTAATGCTATGAATAAAGGTGATTATCCGACTAAACCATCAGGCTTCTCTAGTTTCCAAGGAACTACTTTAAAAAACGGTGTTGTCAATGCTGCCTATACAGCTAGTGTCGCTACTGCTAACCTCAATCCTGAAGTTTATCCTGATGCATCTAATGCCGACATCACATATAGTTTGTCTGAAGGCTCTACTCTTCCTAGCGGTTTATTCTTGAGCACTGATGGAACGATTTCTGGAACTCCTTCTGAAGAGGTCAATAATCATCTCTTTAAGATCAAAGCCACTTATGAAGATTCATCTGCTGAAGCTTCTTTCTCAATAAGTATCATCAATGATAGCGGATCAATCGTCTATGAGGCAGAAACCAAATTGCCTGATGCCATCATCGGTGAAGATTACCATGGTTCTGTTAAAGGCGCTAAAATCATCAAGTCTGATGAAACTGAAGACACTACTACCTCTATCACTTATACGTTAGCTAATGGTAGTTTATTGCCAGATGGTTTGACTTTATCTAGAGATGGTGAAATAACAGGTAAGCCTACTAAAGAATGCACTTCTTATCAGTTCACTGTCATGGCTAATGCCTTAGGTTATAAGTCACAAAGCATCACTTTCGAATTGACTATCAATTTTGGTATCGAATTTGAGAGCAAAGAATTAGCAATAGGTAAGTTAGGCATCGCTTATACTGATCGCGTTTCTCCTGCCGTTTCTTCAGTCGATGTCACATATTCTTTAAAGACTGGTAGCACCTTGCCAAAAGGATTAACTTTGACTAAACAAGGTTTCATCACTGGCACTCCACAAGAAACTGTGACTGATCATGAATTCATAGTTGTCGCTTCTGGTTCTCAAGCTCGTTCTGCGGAGGCTGCTTATAAGATTTCTATCGGTTTAAGATATGTATCTACTGACTTGCCTTATGGAAAAGAAGGTGAATCATATCAAGCACAAGTCGATACTGCTCAAGGCGCTGGAGAAGTCACATATAAATTGAAAGAAGGAAGTGAATTACCTGAAGGCTTAACCTTATCTAACGATGGTAAGATCACTGGCACTCCAACCGAATGTGGAACCTTCACTTTCACAGTTGTCGCATCTAGTGAAGGTAAAGTAGCTGATGAGATGACATTCGAATTATTCATCGATAACAAAGATTATGTTGATACACCAACAGCTCCAAAAGGTGAAGGCTTAACTCCTGTCGCAATCACATTCATCGTCATCGGTTCTGTCATCGGTGTGGGCTTAATCGCTTGGTTAGTTTACTTCTTAATGAAACGCTTGAAAGCAAGTAAGTAATATTGCTTTAGTCATCTACGAAAGGAGAATTCTATGGGAAAACCAAAAAAGAAAATTCATCGAACTAAAGCATTGGGTATTTACTCTATCACTCTTGCATCCTTATCTCTCGTCTTGGTGACAGCGACGTTAGTAGTCACTCTCAATAAGTTTCTCTATAATACTATTTGCTCAGTCATGGGCGGTGAGACGAAATATACAATCAGCGGTGATCCATCTTCTGTCGCGCAGAGATTTACAAGCGACTATGAGAGCAAAAATGATGTTCTTAAAGCTGCTAATGATCTAAACACAGAAATAGTTTCTGAAGGAATCGTCTTACTTAAAAATGAACAAAATGCTCTTCCTTTACCAGAAGGGAGCAAAATCACTGTATTCGGCAAAAATTCAGTTAATCCAGTTCTCGGAGGATCCGGCTCAAATGACGGATCCTCCACTGAATCAGTGGGTGATGTGTATGAGTGTTTGACAAGATCTAAGTTTGAAGTCAATCCTGTCATGTATGACTTTTATAAGAGCTCAGCATCTGGTTCAGGACGCCCTTCTTCTTCATCGATCGCTATGGGAGATAAACTGACTGGTTTTCCGACTGGTGAGACGCCCATATCTTCCTATACTACCAAGCAAAGAGATTCTTATAAATCTTATAATGATGCGGCAATCGTCTTCTTGTCTCGTTTCGGTGGTGAAGGCTTCGATTTACCTCGTTCTATGTACTATGATGGAAGCAAGTACACCAATTGGGGTGATTATGAGAAGAAATTGATACCAGGTGCTAATAGCGTTGACGATCATTATTTACAGTTGGATAAGAACGAGACTGATATGATCAAAGAAGCTTGTGATAATTTTGATAAAGTCATCGTGGTCTGCAATTCTGGTTCGGCAATGGAATTGGGATTTTTACAAGAAAATGATAAGATACAAGCCGCTTTATGGTTAGGACATCCTGGTAATAGTGGCTTGAATGCTCTGGGTCCGGTTTTAAAGGGCGAAGTCAATCCATCTGGAAGAACTGTTGACACCTATTCACGTGATTTCACTAAAGATCCTTCATATTTAAACTTTGGTAACAACATGTGTTCTAACGGCAACCAATATTATCTTAATGGCGAGCCAAAAAATGCTTTTTTTGTCGATTATGAAGAAGGAATCTATGTCGGATATCGTTATTATGAGACAAGAGGATATACTGATGGTGAAGACTGGTATGATGAAAACGTCGTTTATCCATTCGGTTATGGACTAAGCTATTCGAATTTCACGTATCAAATAGATGAGGATTCATTGAGCTTTAAAAATGGTAGCACATTGAGCAAAGATGGTGAAATATCTATTACTGTCAATGTCACAAACAGTGGCGATAGAGATGGTAAAGATGTCTTACAGCTCTATTATACTGCTCCATACATAGAAGGCGAAATTGAGAAGAGCCAAGTTGTACTTGGTGATTTTGTGAAGACCCCTATCATTCCTAAAGGAGAGACTAAACCTGTTACTTTAACTATGAAAGTACAGGATATGGCATCTTACGATTATAATGATGCTAATAAAAATGGTTTTGCTACTTACGAATTAGATCCAGGTGATTATCAGCTCAGTATCAGGAAAAATGCTCATGAAGTTATTTCGACTTTAAACTATAAGATTGATGAAGAATATATTTATGGGACTTCTGTGACTGGTCATACGGTTGAAAATCGTTTTGATGATGTCTCAAATCATATCACTAAATATTTGTCTCGCGCTGATTGGGAAGGAACATGGCCGACTAGACCGACTTCTCAAGACCGTGAAGTAACTCAAGAATTTATCAATGAACTCAATTATTCTGTCAATGATAAAGAGACTGACCCATGGTATTCGAGCACTGCTCCTAATCAGAGCAAAACACAATTGACTCGTGAACAATGTAAAGTCAAAATTTATGATCTCTTCGGAAAAGACTATGATGATCCATTATGGGATGAATTGCTCGATCAATTGACTGTCAAAGAGATGACTGATTTGATCGCAACTGGTAATTTTAGAACTATCGCGATGGATAATATCAAAAAACCATTGACCATCGATGGCGATGGGCCGATGGGATTTGCGATTTTTATGGGCGATGATTGTATTTATGATACATGTCGATATGCATCTGAAGCTGTCGTCGCAGCTACTTGGAACAAAGAATTAGCATATAGACAAGGTTTAATGGTTGGAAATGAAGGCCTCATCGGAAATGAAAGAGAAGATAACACACCATATTCAGGCTGGTATGCTCCAGCTGTCAATATTCATCGTTCACCATTTGGTGGAAGAAACTTCGAATATTATTCTGAAGACCCTGTTCTCTCTGGAAAATTAGCTACTGAAGTTATCAAAGGAGCTAAGGAAAAAGGTGTCTATACATATATCAAGCATTTCGCTTTAAATGAACAAGAAACCAATCGCGATACCTCCGGTTTAGTAGTTTGGGCGAATGAACAATCTATGCGTGAAATCTATTTCAAGCCATTTGAGTGTGCAGTTGTTGAAGGAAAGACGACCGCTATGATGTCTTCGTTCACTCGAATCGGTACGACTTGGGCGGGCGGAAAGTATGAATTGTTGACGGAAGTCTTAAGAGAAGAATGGGGATTTAAAGGAATGGTCATCACTGACTTCAATCTCAAAGCTTATATGAATGCTGATCAAATGATCAGAGCAGGTGGTGATTTAAACTTATCTCCTTCTAAAGCACCGACCAAAACTTCTTCTCCGACCGATATCACAAATATCAGAAGAGCTACTAAAAATATATTGTATACTGTTGCTAATTCTAATGCGATGAATGGTCAAGACGACTCGGTGATATATGGATATCGAATGCCTGATTGGGTTGTGTTACTAATCGTTATTGATTCCATCTTCTTAGCTGCTACAATCGCTTTAGGTGGACTATGGTTTTTCTTTAAACAGCAGAATAAAAAACTGAAGTTAGAAGCTGAACAAAACGAAACTGAGAAAGGAGAAAAAGAAACTAATGAACAAAGTTAAAAAAATCAGTTGCGCTGCGTTGATGATGTTAGCTGGATTGTCAATGGCTAGTTGTAGTGAGACCTCATCGTTCACTAGCGATTCGTCTGCACCATTGCCTGCCGGAGTTGAAAACTATGTGATGGAAGCTGAATACATCGATTTGACCGATGTTAAAGGCGCTGGTTTATCAAGTGAGCAATCAGGTGTAGATATGATCTATGGCGATGGCACTGATGCTCAAAAAGAACTCGGCTGGAGTTCCGGATACTATGTTGGTTATACTTATAGTATTCAAACAAAATTGGATTTTGTCTTCACAGCTGAAACAGCTGAAACAGCTTCATTCGTTTTGAGACTCGGATCGGAACTAGGTGATTTGAATATCACTCCAGATGATATGGAAGTCGCTCTCAATGGTGAAGCGATAAGCTATGGCAGCATCTATGTTGCTAATAGTGAATCGATGGCCCAGATGAAGTTCTATGACAAGACTTGTGGGACAAATTTAAATCTGAAGCAAGGTGAAAACACTTTATCGATCAGCATTAAAGAAAACACACTTCGTGGAAATGGAACTGGTGGTCCTTGTATCGATTGCATCACTGTGCAAACCAAATCTAAGCTCACCTATGAAGAACACACCGATAATCCGAGTAAACGCGGACAAATCTAAAAATTATTCAAGTGATACTTTTCCTAAAAAACGACCAAAGGCTTTGAGCTAATGGTCGTTTTTTTGAGATCTATTTCTTAAAATTGATATCGCCTTTATAACTGGTTTTGTAACCAGGATTTTCTTCTGGTCTTAAAGCATTGGGATATAAGATGTCTTGTTTGATATCATTAGCAATCTTCTGTAATTGACTATAGATGAAATATGGGTCAGTGATGTCTTCCATAATAGCTTTGACTGTGTCAGCTGTGATATAGAGATCTCCTACTTTGCACATTTTTTCAATCAGACCGATTTTGAGATTGATACTTGTGATTGAACTATAGAAGATGCTTTGAATATTAGAGCCAATCAAGCCGTTTTTGATGATTATTCTTTTATCAGTAAAGGCATATTCTTCCATTTTTTGTCTTTTGCTAGCTGTGATAATACTGGCTATCCACATCCAAACAGGTATGAGGTGCAGTGAGAAGAAAATGACTAAAATCAAGATGAGCCACCACTCTAGCTCAGGGATAGTACTAGAGATAGTGAAGATAGCAAACCCATCAAATAATCCCCAAATCAAAGCTACAAAGAAAAATTTAAAAAAAGCTGAAAGAATGAAAGAAGAACGTTTTGGTTTTCCTCGCCAAATGATATTTTCATCAGCAGTTAAAACTGATTCAATGCTAGGATTGTAATCGACATTATTAGATTTGATAAAGTACTTATCATTAATTTTTTTCATGTTTTATTATCCTTTTAATTATTTTAATAGAAAATCAATATTTGACAAAATACTTTTTAAATTTTAAAGCCGGTGAAATCGATTCATCTAGCATCAACGCAAGGATATTTTGAGAATTTTTTTATTCAATTTTGATTTGTATGGCTGATATCTCATAGGCATATCAATGATTTGCTTTTTATCAACAATGCTTTTCAAATGACTAAAAGTATCAAAGCCGGTTTTTCCATGATAGGCACCCATTCCAGATGATCCGACACCACCAAAACCCATTTCACTATTCGCTAGATGGATAACGACGTCATTTACACAACCGCCTCCGAAACTGATGTGAGTGAGAGCATGATTTATAGCGGCCTTATCATTAGAAAAAATATA
>CALVXU010000032.1 GCA_944371605.1 uncultured Bacilli bacterium | reverse complement strand
ACTAAGGCTGGGGAAGGAAAAACAACCACTGCTATCGGATTAGCGGATGGCTTAAACGCTTTAAATAAACAAGTCATAGCGTGCTTAAGAGAACCATCATTGGGTCCGGTCTTCGGAGTTAAAGGAGGCGGTTGTGGTGGAGGAAAGGCAACTCTATATCCAGAAGAAGACATCAATCTTCATTTCACAGGCGATTTACACGCTATCACCAGCATCAACAATCTCATCGTCAGCATGGTTGACAATGAAGCTTATCAAAATTCTGAACTAAATGTCGACCCAGAAAAGATTGTTTTTCCACGTGCGATGGACATGAACGATCGCTCTTTAAGAAAAATAGAGGTCGCATTAAATCCTAAAGATGGTCAAAAACACGAAAGCTCTTTTGTGATCACTGCCGCCTCTGAAATCATGGCTATATTCTGTTTAGCGACAAATGAAGAAGATTTCTTAAATCGCATTGATGATATTTTAGTCGCTTATTCAAAAACAGGTGAAGAGATTCATGTTAGAGACTTAAAAATACGAAACTCTATTAAAAGACTTATTCATCATGCTTTATATCCAAATCTCGCTCAAACCCTCTATTCAACGCCAGCATTAATCCATGGTGGGCCGTTTGCTAATATCGCTCATGGGACTAATTCAATCATCGCTACTGATTTAAGCTTAAGATTGGCAGATTATGTTGTCACTGAAGCAGGATTCGGAAGCGATTTGGGTATGGAAAAATATTTAGATATAGTATCACAAATAGGCAGATTTAATCCGGATTTAATAGTGATGGTTTGCTCTGTGAGGGCATTGAAGTTACATGGTGGAGTTAAATTTGATGATTTAAGTATTAAAAACGTTGATGCTGTAAAAATAGGACTAGCCAACCTAGATAAACATATAGAAAATACTACTTTTTATAACATTCCTGTTCTCGTTGCTATCAATCATTTTTCAACCGATGATGTAGAAGAGACCGAAGCGATAATTAAGCATTTAGAGGACAAAAACATTCCATATAGTCTAAACACGTCTTATTCTGATGGAGCAACAGGTGCCAAAGATTTAGCTCAAAAAGTTGTCGAGATTCTTGATACCACAACAACTTGCTATAAGCCGATAGTGTCTAAAGAAGATGATTTATTCACCAAAATAGAAACTATTTCAAAAAAGATATATGGTGCACATGATGTAGAGTATTCTCCAAATGTTTATCAAAAACTCTTGGAACTCAATAAGACAGAGGCACATAATTATTTTGTTTGCATGAGTAAAACTCCTAATTCATTGAGCGACAACAGTAAATTGCTAAATGTACCTTCACATACTATTCATGTCAAAGATTTAAGAATTTTTGAAGGTGCCAAATTCATTGTTCCGCTAACAGGTGCTGTGATGACTATGCCTGGATTGCCTAAAAAACCACAAGGAAAAGATAAATGAAATTATTAGCTAAACCGATTAAAGAAAAACTCAAATACTTGATATCAATCAACAGAGATAAGATCAAGCATCCTTTTTACTTATATTCAGATAAAGAAAATATTGATTCATTTTATTATTTAAAAGGTATCAAAAGAGTTTTAGATGAATTCTCAATCGCATATGAAGAAGGATTTTTGGATAAGAAAAATGTCTCTCAAAGCCTAAAAGAGTTTGAAGCAAAAGCGATTGATCATTTCACAATTTTAGCACGTCCTTTAAATGTCGAAAACGAAAGTGACTTCATTCAAAAAATCAATCATAATTTAGATCCAGATAGAATGTCTGATATAAACTTAGGACGATTATTACAAGGAGATTTAACTTATTTACCTGCAACAATTCAATCGGTTAAAGCATTTATTGATTTTTATAATTTGCAAGTATCTTCAAAAAAAGCGCTGATAATCGGGCGGTCTTTAACAGTCGGATTACCACTAGCATTACTATTGAATAAATATAATTCCACAATCACCATCGCCCATTCTAAAACGCCGATTGAGCAATTAAGAGAAAGTATTAGAAATGCTGATATCTTAGCATTAGCATCTGGCAATGACACTTTAGTATCGCAAGACCTGCTCCATGATGGCCAACTCATCATCGACTGCGGATATCATGATGGCCATGGTGATTTATGTTTTGAACCTAATGAAACTGTTTTATATACACCAGTACCGAATGGAATCGGTGCTTTGACGTCCTATTGTTTGATTTTAAACGCCATAGAACAAAGTTAATGAGGATTAACTCATTCAACTGATGAATATGAGCTATAGCAAAATAAGTTTTTAGAGTTACTAAATCCTTGATAACTTAGCCTTATAGGCTTAATAACTGCCAAACATAGTCCACAATTTATTCACAAATGTTTTTTATTTGTGTTTTTTAGACAAAACTGACTCTTTTTTCTAAATATTAGTGTGAGATATTTATGAGCCAGATAATATTAAAAGACATAAATTTTAGCTATGGCAATATTCACATATTCAAAAATCTCAATCAAAAATTTGCCGGGCCTGGATTAAACATCATTTTAGGACGCTCTGGCTCTGGAAAGTCAACATTGTTAGCCTTAATAGCTGATTTATTGAAACCTGAATCAGGTACTATTGAAATAAGTCCAAACGCTAAACCAGCAGTAGTTTTACAGTCACCACTTCTTTTAGACTACTTGACTTTAGAAGAAAACGTTAGTATCTCTTGTGCTTTAAACGGATCACAGATAGAAAACGATGAAATACATCATATTTTTAAATTGCTGAAGATAGAAGACTTGTTAAATCGTTATCCTAAAGAAGTTTCTGGTGGTGAAATGATGCGTGCCAGCATCGCACGAGCTTTGATATGTAAAAATGAGATAATCATCATGGACGAACCAACAGGGCAACTCGATGATAAAAATTCATGGGAAATATATAAAATACTTCAAAAATTAGCCAAAGATCATTTGATTTTGTTAGTCACACACGATGAAAAAGCTTCATATAAAATCGCCGATAATCTATTTTTATTAGAGCACGGAACATTTAAGCTTTTAAAATCAAAAGCTATCGCTGAGCAAAAAGAAAAAAGAAGAGACAATACTTCTTCTGGATTATCTTTTACTCAAGGATTAAAAATCACTAAAAAATATTTAAAGACAAAAAAGCTAAGAGTGATTTTATCGGTTATCTTTCTCGCTTTTGCTCTAAGTCTGCTATACCTAGGAATCAATCTTAGACTCCAATTTCCAGATAGTATCAAATCATTGATGAATCAATTCTATACTTATAACACTGTTGAAATATACAAAGAAGAAACCATCACTTCCTCATCTTCTCATTTGACACTTAAAAGAAGAGAAGCCTTAACTGAAAATGAATTGAAGCAATTGAAAATAGAAGAAAGCTATCCGTGCTTATCTTATTTTCTTTCAGAACAAAGGGAAATATATTTTCATGGAAAGACTAGTGCGATAAGAATTTTGCCGTGCTTTGAACAAAGCACAGCCAAATTAGCTAAAGGACATCCGATACAAGAGCATGATCAAATAATAGTCAATAAATCATTTCTTGAAGTCTTTAATCTCTCTTTTGAAGATATTCAAAACGATGAACTATTTATAGATGAAAACAAAATAATATATCTGAAAGAGCTTAAGAGCACTGATATTTACAATAAGTGTTTCAATTTTCACATCGTTGGCTTAGCGGCTGAAAAAGAGCTGTTTAACACGCCTACTATCTATTATGCATACCATAAAATTTATGATGAATTAAATAAGATATATCTTCCAAATATTTCGAAAGAAATAGGAGAATTAATAACTATAACTGATTTATTCTATATCACCAATAATATGAGTGATGATTTTAGATCACAAAAAACTCTCATCAACATTGCTGACCCGATATTTTTTTATCAAGAGATAAAAGAAATAGAAAACATATCCATCAATTCTAAAGTCATAGAAGCTCATGAAGCAAGTGATACTATCATTTCTTCATTAACAATCATTCTTGTCATCTTCCTATTTCTATTTTTAATCTCTGCACTTAATCTAGAATTTCTCGCCATCTATTCTCTATATGATGAAAACATCAGACTTTTTGCACTATTAGCCCTATATAAAGGCTCAAAAAAGAACAAAAACATACTGGCGATATGCACTTTGGTTTTATTCTTTGTTCAAACATTTATACTCTCGTCAATCTTGAGCATGCTATCAACTGTGATAATCAACAATCTGACAAATGCTTTCGATTATCCTCATCTTCTCAAATTTTTTGACACTATATCCTTCTTAATAGTCAATATGTTTTCCCTAGCTATTTCCTTTATCGCTAGCAGCTTACCACTTAAAAGAATCAAAGCTGAAGATGTTAAAAAGGAATTAGAAGGAGAGGAATAGCCATCATGATCGAAATACGAAACTTAACTAAACGTTATGATAATAATCAAGAGCCAACATTAAAAAATATTTCTTTTAAAATAGCAAATACCGGTCTTTATTATTTGGTCGGTAAATCTGGCTCAGGGAAGAGCACTCTTCTTCAAATCATCGGTGGTATGGACTTTAACTATCAAGGTAAAGTTTTAGTCGATAACAAAGATTTGCAATCATTAAATGAAAATGAAAAAGCTGATTATCGTTATCATAAAATCAGTTTTGTCTTTCAAGACTTTCAAGCGATTGAAAAAGAGACGGTCTTTGATAATTTGTTAAAGCCTTTAAGCATCTCTTCATTATCATTCTCTGAGAAAAAAAGAATAATCAATAGAGCTCTCCAGAGAGTCGGCTTATCAGATAAGCTCAAAAAAAACTTCAACCAGTTATCAGGTGGAGAAAAGAAAAGAATCGCCTTAGTTCGCGGACTCATAAAAGAAGCTCCGATATTATTAGCTGATGAACCTCTAGCATCATTAAATAAAAATATTAGGAAAGATATCACAGATATCCTTGTAGAAGAAAGTCATAAAAGAGCTGTAATCGTCATCACACACGAAGAAGATGAGATACCGAACTCTGCTGAGGTCATTCGTCTTTTAAATGGTGAAATAATTCAGGAAAGTCAACAAGATAATCATTCTCGTAGCTCTTTGCCTGTTCTCAAACGAAAAAAATTTTCTTTAGTCGAATGTCTTCGTGAGATTTACACTAATCTTTTGAGTAAGAAAAAGTTTTTAACAATTGCAATATTCAGTCTAGTCATCGCACTCTTTTCTATCACATTCTCCTTTTTATTATCCGGTGGTGTAAAAACGTCACTAGAAAATACTATCACTTCATTTATGTCGGAAAATTCTTTAGTCATCAAAAACAAAGATGAGAGTTATAACGGAACATCTTTTGAAAGCTCAAATGTTCACTTTCTACAAACGTTAGAAAAACGATATTCAGATGTCATATCTGATGTTTCTAAATTTTATTTATCTTCAACCGATGAAATTTTTAAAAACGAACAAGAAATATCACTTCTTTTCAATAATAAAACATACCGATTGCCAAGGCTATCAAGCAATAGTTTTCTTGAGGCTCTAACTCCGATTGAGCTAACTGAACAGCAAAAAATATATGGGAGTCTAGATCTGTCACAAGATGACATTGTTTTAGGACTCAATAAAGAAGATTTACTAGGATTATTCTTATTATGTTATAATTCACCACCTGAAGAATTGACTGAAGAAAAACTATCGCTTCTAGGTGACAAACTCCAAAAAAACATCATCACTGTCAGAACTATTTTTAGCCGAGGTGAATGGCAATATTATCTAGATCATTCATTTCGATTAAAAGGTTTCTTTCTGGCTGAAAACGAATGTGTTCTTCAAACAGATAATCTCTTCAATTCTTATTTCGTCAATGAGATTTTACATTTTGATGAAATCATACTAGAAGAACCGATACCAGAAAATAAGCCCTGGACATTAAAATATGTTCCGGGATTGAGACTGCGCTTAAACAAAACAGGTGCATTTTTAAATCTTTTTTTACATGATAAAGATTGTAATTATTATGTTCCTTCTATTTTTACGAATTGTAATTATTATATTGAAGAAGATATTAACACTCATAATCGAATAATAATTTATAAAGACTATCTTCCAAAGTTGAGTATTAGCTCAGTCGAAAAATATCGCGACTCTTTAGACTATCCAGTCTATAGCATAAGATATTCTTCATCTATCTACTCCTATACAACTAGCGGATATATCGCCGGATTCAACAAGCCTTTCTTCTTTTCTGCAAATCTTGAAGAACTAAATTATATCCAAGATAACTATCAGTTTGCCGAAGTTGATTTAGGGCAATTTCAAGGTTCTTTATTCGAAGTCGATGACAAAGTCATCAAAGCTGATTTATTATCAGCTTTAGATGATGAAGGAATGAGCTTTAAAGTTCTAGATCGTGAAGCAAAAACATTCGGCAGCCTACCTAAAAACGACAATGAAATAATCATCTCTTCTAAACTAGCTGAAAGATTATTTACGAGCTCTCAAAAAGCGATTAACAGCAATCTTTATGCCTTAACTTTATCCGAAACCAGGAAAGAAAATGGAAGATATAAAAACATCTTCAGTGAAGGAATATTAAAAATAGTCGGTGTGATCAATGATAAAGACTTAGCCATCTATCAAGATGCTCTTTTCCCCTTATGCTATGCATTTAGTCATTTAGAATTAAAACCAGAAGAGATCAGAATCACTGAAGCGATCATCGATGTCGACTTAAAAAATACGACGAGTGAATACTATCTAGAAAAAGCTCAAAACCATGATTTGGTAGGCGATTTTCCTGTCGATGAGATCATCACAGAAATCGAAAAAACTCTCAAACAGCTTTCTAACCTTTTTTTATCCTTCAGCATATTAGGAATCATCACATCTAGTTTTATTTTATTCTTAGCACTATTTCTTTTTTACAACAAGGATAGAAAAGCTCTAGGAATGCTTTTAGCCTTCGGATATTACAAAAAAGAAATCAACAAATTTTACTTTTTATTAGTTCTGACAATCAATTTAGTGGCTTATACTTTATCAACTATCATCTCTCTTTTTACAGAGGCGATTTTAAAGCAGACCTTAGAAGATATTTTAAGCACCTATTCTTCGTCTTTTTTTCCATATTTAATAAGTTTTTTAACTTGTTTAACCATAAGCATTATCGTCTCATTTGCTTTGACTTTAAAACTTAAAAATTTAACCCCTAAAGAAGCATTTTCACAAAAATAGTATAACCGCTTACATAGATTTCTTAGAAAAATGTTTACCATTTTTATTTGCTTTATGCTATATTTTTTTACGCGTGTAATGCGCTTTTAAAGAAAGGGTTATTTAGACAATGAAGGGTACCGTTAAGAAGTTCGACAAAGAAAAGGGTTATGGATTCATCACTGGCGAAGATGGAAAAGACTATTTCTTCCATTACAGCCAACTCATGATGGATGGCTTCAAGACTGCTGAAGTTGGTCAACACGTTGAATACGATGCGACCACCACTGAAAAAGGTCTTAGAGCTAACAACATCCATTTTGTTGACTAATCTTTAATATAGTCGAGACTAAATAAGCCACCCAATCAGGGTGGCTTTTTCTATTCTCTATCACTTTTTTATGAAATACAGTGAATCATCTAGCATCTTTGAAGGAAGATCCACCAACAAATTCTCTGATCAATGAATTGCACGGAATATCATCTATTTCTATCGGCAGGAAATACTTCATCAAAGCCTTTAATCTATTTGCTGTCGCATATTCACTATCTTCAGGGGATACTTTATTTAATAATGGCATGATGAAACTTCTGAGTGCACACGGCTCATAAGGCATAAAAGTATCGAAGATAAAATCAGCATTTTCCTCTGTCGGATAAATATATTTAAACTCACCATTTCGGACACTAGGCCACATACCGATAGTCGTTTTAGCATCAGCTCCTCTAGTTCTCGCATCTCTAGTGATTCTTCTTAACAAGCGCAGATCACTCATGCTCATAGGTGTATGATTATCGATATTGATCTGTGGTTGTGGTGCGATATATATACGATATTTTTGGTGTTCAGGAATACTAGAACCGAGTCGACTATTAAGCGCATGTATGCCTTCGATGATAATAGGCTGATTAGGAGATAAAACAATCGGTTTATTAAACGTTCTGATGCCTTCTTTAAAAGTGTAGTGTGGAAGGCTTACTGGTTCACCATATAAAAGCGAAGAAATTGTTTTATTATATAAATCGACATCGATCGCATCGAGGCTTTCGATATCTGTGCCCTCTTTTAATTGTCCTTTCGGAATATAAAAGTCATCGATTGAAACACGAATCGGTCTCAGCCCTTTTGACATCAATTCAAAAGTTAAGCGATTAGCAAAAGAAGTTTTTCCTGAAGAAGAAGGGCCAGCAACACAGATAAGACGAGCGACATCACCATCACTGACGATGTCTTTACCAAGTTCAGCGAGCATGTCATTAATGCGGCTTTCACAAAGATTGATCAAGGCTAAAGCACCATATTTTTTGATAAAGCGATTGACATTGAATGCAGTATCTAGTGAATTGTTTTCCGACCATTTACTCACATTTGCGAGAGTGGAAGCAAATTTGATTTCATCTTCAAAGGCCGGTATAACACCATCACATTCTGATCTCGGAGTTTGAATGAGAAAACCCGGCTCATAAAAGCGTAAAATAAAATCCTTTAAATATCCGCTAGAAGGGACCATCGGAGAATATAAATAATCGTAATATTCTAAACCGGAATATTGGCTTTTATACAAATGAACAAAATTCTCAGGGCGATATTTAAGAACATTAATCTTATCAAAAAAGCCTTGTTCATGATAAATTTTCAAAGCTTCTTCCTTGCTTAGTTTTATACGCGTAAATGGGATATCAGCATCAACAATTTCTTTGATTCTGTTTGTGAGTTTATTAACAAAAGACGGCGTTACATGCACTTTTTTCTTACCGACAATCTTGCAAAACATCGATCTAGAAATATTATAAAAAAACTTACAGTCTAATCTGCTATCCAATGATTTGACAGCTAGAGAAACAACATACCTTATCGATGTTTCATATATCCTAGCCGCAGTATTATCAGTCAAATTTAAGAAATTTAAAGTGGCATCCATCTCGTATGGAAATTCATAATTAAGCTCTTGAATGTGACCATTGATTTCCACACAATAATACATCTTTTTTTCGCAATCTTTAAGTTTTGATAATGGCGTTTCACCTTTTAAAAAATGACCTGTGATCTCCATATTGTTCTCCTTTATAGAAAGCCCTTACAATTAAGCTATATTATTATATATTTAAGTTAGTGTAAATCCAACAAGTTTTATGGTATAATATCGCCGCTTAATGAGGTGATAAAATGGCAGATAACTCAATTGTCTTAACTAGAAAAGGTAAAGAAGAATTAGAAGCAAAGCTCTTAAATTTAAAAGAGAATGAAAAACCAAAAGCTTTAGCTGACTTAAACTTAGCTCGTTCACAAGGCGATTTAAGTGAAAATGCTGATTATGATGCCGCTAGAGAAAAATGTCAGCAGATCGAAAGTGAAATCACGAATATCCAATATACTCTCGATCATTGCACTATTGTAGAAAATACTACCGGTGGTAAAACTTGCCGCTTAGGTGGTGGTGAAATCACAGCTAAAAACTTATCTACAAATGAAACTTATGTCTTTACTATTGTCGGATCCGCAGAGGCTGATCCAGCCAATGGAAAAATCTCTAATACTTGTCCAGTCGCACAAGCGGTATTAGGTCATCAAATAGGCGATACAGTCACGATCAATGCCAAGACTAGTTATCCACTTTTGATTGAAAAAGTTTCTGATTAATTTTATTTTTTTAGACAAAAGCCTTCTTTCATACTAATGATAGTTGAAGGAGGCTTTTTTATATGTTTAAAACTATTATCATCGGTTTAGTCATCACTGTCGTCTCTTTAGTAGCATTCACTTTCGTTGGCAACATGAATAAAAACAATACTGCTGCCGATAATCCAACTCATGAAGTCGAAGAAGACGGAGATAAAGTGAAAGTGGAAATCAGCGGTGAAATCAACCATCCAGGCGAATACTCAATCTATCCTAGTGAAACCTTAGGTGATTTGATCACTATGGCAGGTGGTGTGACCACAAAAGCTGATCCTAACGCCTATAATTCATCGATTCTTATCGGAACTTACACATCTTTCTATATCGCACCTATCAGTGAAATGCCAGAGATATGTGTTGATACTGAAATCGAAAAAATCAACATCAACAACGCTTCAGAAGAAGAATTACAAGAAGTTGGTTTCAATTCTTCTCAAGCGAGCAATATCATCACTTATCGTAACGAAAATGGGGCATTTCAAGCGATAGAAGATATTTTAAAAGTTAAGGGAATCGGCGAAGCTACTTTTAACAAAGTTAAAAATAAAATCACAATTTCTTAATGATTTTTTGCATCTTAATAAGCTTCATCTTAGCCATACTTGCAAAAACATATTCATTTTTTCTATTAGCTTTATACATTCCTTTAATTTTATATTTAATCAAAAGAAAAAAAGAGAAAAAGTTTATTATCGCCTCCTTGATATCTTTAAGTGTAGGAATCGGTATGATGTATTTACCACATGGCTCTTTTGGCGATAAAGAGCTGATCGGATTATGCGTAACAAGAAAAGAAAATTATATTTTTTTATCGACGATTGATGGGAAATATCTCATCTATGATGATGGTCAAATCCCTTTGTTTTCTATCGTTAAAATCACTGGAAAAGCTGAACAAGCTTTATTCAGTCACTATGAATCCGGTTTTGATTTTTCCTCATATTTGCATACACAAGGCGTATTCTATGAACTAAAAGCGAAAGAATATGAGTTTATTTTTGATAGTCACTATAACTTGAGCTTCTTAAAATCATATTCATTTTTACACTTGAATGAGTCAGCTGAGCTAGTCATTGATTCTCTTTTATTTTCAAATAGTTTATATGATTTAAAAGAACAGGGTTCATTACAGGCTTTGGGATTGACAAGTGCATTTGCAGTGACTGGATTTCACCTGTCATTTTTTCTCAATATTTTAAAAAAGTTGTTCTCCAAAAAACTTAAAAAAAGTTATGAATATTTAGAATTATTAGTACTATTTATCTTTTTATTCTTATCTTCATTCAAATATGCTATCCGACGTATCTTTTTATTGAAAGCAATAACTTTATTGAATAAAAAAACAGGAAGTAGACTGAGTTCATTAGAACTTTTATCATTAGTTTGTCTCCTCATGCTTATTATTGAGCCATACAGTTTGACATCATCTTCTTTCTATTACTCTTTTCCATTTCTATTCTTTTTACGTATTATTCAACCAAGATTTAGAAACAAGCGCTCAAGCTTCTTTCTTTTAATACTATGCTTTTATTTTCCAATCAGAATTCTTAACAGTCCTAGATTTTATGTTCTTAGTCCTCTATCTCAAATAATATTATTGCCATTTAGCCATTTAATCTTTTTACTATCTCTTCCTTTATTATTCATTCCACAAATAGGTTATCTATTAAATCCACTAGTAAATTTTTATTTATCCATCATCGACATGGTCTGTACAAATTCACCATATTTGCTCAATGGTAGTGTTTCTATTTTTTTAGC
Source organism: uncultured Bacilli bacterium (assembly GCA_944371605.1). GTDB lineage: Bacteria > Bacillota_I > Bacilli_A > RFN20 > CAG-288 > Enterosoma. The sequence goes on along the minus strand of CALVXU010000032.1, from coordinate 29,121 downwards.
GTTAATGATGTATATGCCGATAATTCTGTTCTTTGTTTTAAGAACATATAGATATTTAAAAGCGGCCAAATCGCTCGCCTTCAGTGCGATAATATCAACAACACTTATATTCATTCCGGACTTTATACCACATAAAGAAATCGATTTTATCGATGTCGGGCAAGGAGATGCAACTTTAATAAGATATAACAAGACGGATATTCTTGTTGATACAGGCGGAAATATCAATATCGATTTAGCAAATGAATGTTTAATCCCTTATTTTAATTCAAAAAAAATCACGATGTTAGACGCAGTTATCATAACTCACTTAGACTATGATCATTATGGTGCGTTAGATGAACTAAAGAACAATTTTCAAGTTGGCGCAGTTTATTATCCGGAAGACTTTATAAAGCAGCCGAATGAAGAAATAACTATCGGCGATATCAATATTAAAAATCTTAATATCTATTCTGATGGTAAAGATCCAAATGAAACTAGCGGTGTATATTACCTTGAATTAGATGATACTAAACTTTTAATCATGGGAGATGCACCAAAAGAAATCGAAAATCAAATCATCGAACATATAAACATAGATATCGATATAATCAAGCTTGGTCATCACGGATCAAATACTTCTAGCAGTTTTAAATTTCTAAAGGCGATCACTCCTGAGCTAGCAATCATCTCTTGCGGATACAATAATATTTATAATCATCCTAGTCTAGAAACATTAGATACTTTAAATAGACTAAATATACCTTATCGGAGAACAGATTTGGAAGGAACTATCAGCGTTAAATTCTAGCCGCTTAGCTTTGATTGTTTTTGACCAAATCAAAACTTATAATAAGCACATGACTACAAAAAAATATTTATTTTGCGACATCGGCAATTCCTACACAGATTTTGTTTTAACCGATTTTTCGAAAACGATTAGAACAAGAGCTAAAACTGGTTCGATTCTTGATAAGGAATTAGACCATCTGTTAGAAAATGAAAATAAAGAAAATATTGATGCTTACATCTCATCAGTGAACAAAAAGGGATTAAAAAATCTATCTGTTTCCTTATCAAAAAGACAGATTTTCAGCAAGCAGTTAACTCAAGCCAAGATGAAAACATTTGTTAACAAATATAAATATGAGATCTCTAACATTAACATTTTAGGACAAGATTTATTCTGTGATCTGATAGCTACTAAAAATGATATATTTCGTATTATAGTCGACATAGGAACTGCGACTAAAATACTAGTGGTCAACGAAAAGAATATCTTTTTAGGTGCAAGTATCTTACCTGGTCCCTATTCTCTTTTAAAAGCTATTTATGCTGATACTGACATAAAAGGTAAAGGTATTGTTCAGTCCCATCCCAAACTGTTATCTCTAGATACAGAAGAATGTTTATCATCAGGAGCAATTTTTGGGACAACTGGTGCTATCGTCAGCATCATTGAACTGATCAATAGAAATTATAATTCAGAACAATCAACTGTATATTTGACAGGTGGAGGTTCGGATTTGATCAAAAGTCACCTCAAAGCTCTAAATTTCAATGATTTTATCTATGACAAAAATTTAACGATAAAAGGACTTGCTAGAGCCTTTGAATTTGACGATTATGAAAAGATATCTTAGTTAAAATAGTTATTCTTTACGATTGATCGAATCAAATGCATTGAATTTATCACCATGATAGCGTTTATGCAATTTATCAAGATTCTTTTCAGCGATTTCATCTAAAGAGACGTTTAATCCAGATGCAGTTTCTGCAATATACCACAGAACATCACCTAATTCTTCAATCAGCTTATCTCTATTTAATTCATGCCCTTGAAAACGTTCTTTTTTTACTAGATCAACACATTCCCCAGCTTCGCCTGCTAAACCCATCACACCATTTAAAATCATATCTTTTTTGCCAGCTTCTGAAATCAAACTATTAGCTTGTTTTTGATATTCAACAAATGAAATTTTATCCATGACCATGTACCTCTTTAATATTTTATCTGCTTAAGACATAATTATAAAACAAAACACTAATTTTGAAATTATCAAATCAACTTATTATAATTCTAATGGATTGGTTAACAAAATCTTATGATAAATAGTAAATATAGTTGTAAAGAAGCTTTGAAATTACTTAAAAGTGGATTTAAATTTAAATCTGATGATAATCCTATTGAAAGAAACTTTAGATTTTTAAATGATAAAATTTATGTCAGTTCAGAAAATGAAAGTTATGTTCTTTCACAATATGAATTTTTAGATTTGTTTTCACAAACACATTTTCTGCTCATCAATGATGAAATAGAAGAGGAAGTCGATCCTAAAAAGGATGAAGAGTATTATAGTTTCCGCCAATAATTCTTGCAAAAACACTTCTTTTTTGTATAATTTTCTATGCATATTTAATTTGTGAGGTGTCATTATGGGAAAAAAGAGATTTGAAGCAAGAAACTTTGCTCAACAATGGAAAGAAAGAAGAGAAGCTCGTTTAGCAAAAGCAAAGAAAAAAGCTAAAAAAGCTGCCTAATTTTTTTCTTTTTATTTTTGTTTATTATTTAGTTCGCCTAATTCTCTCACGAAATTAGGCTTTTTTTATAAATAAAAAAGGTTAGCTTTTTGCTAACCCTATTTTTATTATTTCTTTTCGCTAGTTTTTTCCTCAGATAATTCTCCGAATAAGATTCTTCTTCTTTCTTCGGCTCTTCTTTCAGCAGCAATCTTTTCGTTAACTTTAGTCGAGTAGACATAGATGACAATCAACAAGAAGACCATTGCTACTAACATGATTATCGTTCCGACTAAACGGAAATCAACAATGCCATCAACACCAAAGAAAGTAGCTAAATCTTTTTGGGCTTGATACAAAGGATTAGTAGAAAGCTTTCCGATATTGAAAGCGCAGATGCCTAAAATACCTAAAATCAATCCTAATAACCAGATAGCACCAAAAATTGAATACCAAACTATCTCTGATTTATAGATGATATGTTTTTGTTTCTTTTCCATCGATTAGTTCTCCTTTGTTTCTTCTTTTGTCGTGTCTTTATCAGCAGCTTCTTTCTTCAATTCTTCGACAAACTGTTTAGTTTCTGAATTGACTATAGCACTATATCTCTGTAATTCAGCTTGGCTTACTGCGATAAGTCTATCAAAATATGTGCAGAAAATGTTAATAAATACTCTCACATCAGTTGGACGTTTCTTGCCAGAGAAGAAAGAGAAGTCATCATATACTTTTTGTCTTGCCAACTTGAATTCTTCAATATCATCACCGAAATGCATAGCAGTATTTAAATCTTTAGAAATTTCTTCAAATTCATTTCTGAGCATTCTAATAGAAGGATCATCATCTAATTTAAATTCGGGATCTTTTCTCGGATCAGCACCGCCATGAGTTCGTGAATAATCTTGAATAACCTGTTGAACATTTTTGCGATATTCGAAGAATTTATTAGAAAGCATGATACTAGCTACTTTACTAGCCTTGGAATGATAATTTAACATATCAGCTTTAACAAGATTTTCGAAGTCTGCATCTAACAAATCACGATCTTTTAAGAGCTTAAGGCCAGCATTTATAAATGATTCAGTATAAACGCGAAGCTTGATGATTGACGTCAATAACTCGATGACTAATGATTGTTCGACATGGACTTTTTTATCAAGAGTTATTGAGACAATACGACCATTATCAGAGAAAACATCATCGATAAAATAACCCATTTCTTCTTTAAACTGCTTGCCATTATCACCATTATTATCACAGTTGATATCGAAATTACTCTTCTCACGTGTCAATTGCTTAAGACGATTGCCAAGATTGGTTCGAATCTCTAAACTATACTTTCCATCTTCGCCTTGAGACAAGCAATAGTCTAAGCAATCCGATAAAACACGTCCGATATTGAGAAACTCTAGAACACCAAATTCTTCTTTATTCATTTTGAATACCTCATTGTAATAAGCACATTCTAATAAATTATACTAGCATCATTATTATTTTGCCAATTCTTTATCAAATATGATGGACTTTATTTGATCTTTTTCAGTCAAACTCGGATCGATGATGTATTTTTCTAAATCTGAAACCTTATCAACATGATGATTTGCTTGGCTCTTAACAAAATCAGGAGCATGATTCATGCTAAAAGTATGAGGAAAATCTTGGAACATAAACAAGTCGTTACCAGAGTCGCCGATCACAAAAACATCATTAAAAGAAATATTATGACTCAAGCAATAATTTCTAAGCCCATAACCTTTATTGATATTTTTAGCAGTGATTTCAATCGATGAATCTGAAACTGCAAAACTGAAGTATTTTCCAAATCTTTCTTGACAATCATAAGCGACCTGATGTGCTTTGCTAGCTTGTGACTGACCAAAGCCAAAAGAAAGCATCATCTTGTAATTATCGGTTTCAGTCAATTTTTTGACAAATGATTCCTCACCTATGACTAATTTTTCACGATAAAATCCATAAAATAAATCATTTCCGAGCACAAAGCTTTTTTGTAATGGCTTGCTCAATTTATCCATGTGCAAATAAAGAGGAATATGTTCATCAAATAAAAAAAAGATTAATACTGAGTAATATGATTTAGCCCAACAATAAAAATCAAAAAGAGCTTTTCTATCAAGCGGATTGCATTGGCTTAGTTTTCCATTTTCTAATAGATATGAACCATTGCAACCTAAAAATGGAATATCTGTTTTAAACTTTTTATGCAATTTAGGAACTACCATAGTGCTTCTACCAGAGATGAATAAAAAGTGTAATCCTTTTTTTAGATAATTTTTGATGAAGGTAGCATTGCTTTGTGGCATACCGAAAATTCGATCTTTAGGATAGAACAAAGTGCCATCCAAATCTGTAGCGATAAGCTTAATCATCAAACCATCTCCTCAATAATCGCATATCTTTTTTTATTAGATGAAACGATTGTTTCATCTGTGATAAGTGAAGATTTATCTTTAATCCCACTTGACATATAGTATATAAGATTAAAGTCTCTTTTAGGAACTGAAATACTACTATCGATTAAAGAAGAAGAGATAGTCGAATAATCACCATCATAAACACTGCCATCTGTCAGTTTAGTTATAGGTAAACGATGCTCTGACAATCTATCTAAGTCAGACATATGATATGTATAAAACAAATCCTCCTTCTCTTTGACACAAAGAATTATTTCAGCCTGATCTTGATGATAAATATCGTTCAATTTCGCGAATAAATCTAACGCTTCGTTCACGGAAGAAGTATTCATCAAAGCAGTAGTATACATATCAGCTAACATAGCGTCATCTAAAAAAACCGTGACTTGATCAATATAATTGACAGAAAGACCGGTATGAGGATCGATGATATGGCTTCTTCTATGATATTCATCATCGCCATCATAAACATAAAAATAATTTTGATAGTATCCCGAAGTTGACATAGTAAACGTTCCTCTTATATCAAAAGCCACTTCAGCTCTATTAAATTGAGACTTATCAATGGCCTCACCATATAAAGGATTCATATAAGCGATTTTCCACGGCCTATCATCAGGTCTACCACCTGTAGCTTTCACACTAGAAGAACCGGAATCAATAAAGATATTAGCATTAGGTATCTCTTGACTAAAATAATCCGACAACACTTCAGTAGCTAACCCTTTGGCCATTCCGCTCAAACTGATAGATAACTTGTCAACTTTTAAACCATCTTTATATAAACTATTAAATTTGATAGTTTGATTTTCATCATTAAATATCAGAAGATCATTTAAATCTGTCTCAGTTGTAGGCAAAGCAGTAACTATCGACACTGCCTCTTGAGATATATCATCATAAAAAAGGACATTATTAGCCAACGTCAAAGCTTTATTTAAACTGGATTGTTCTTCAGTTTGAGCTTTTTCAATATTTTCTTCGTATAAATCATTTAATGTTCCGATAAAAATATTAAACAAGCTTGAAGAATTGATGGTGAATTCAAAACTGCATTTTATCGCTTGATACAAAAAATCATCGACTTTAATCTCTTGACCAGTTCCATAACTATCATTGATGACTTTTAAATTATTAATCTTTTGTCCATCAAGAAAATATTCATGATGGCGATCGGTCAAAGCATAATAATATTGTAGTAAAAACTGGAATTCTTCTTGCACACTTTTAACTTCATCTGAATTCAAAGTATTCGCCGGTAAATATATAACACCATTGATAACCGTATTAAATGGAGTTAATAAAATGTCATCAACACTATTAGGAACAAATCTTAATCTTCCAGATTCAGAGTAGATAAATGATGATGATAATTTAATCTCTTGATATGAAAGACTGCTTTGACGCAACGTGCATGAACTCAATAAAACAGAAAGATAACTAAAGATTACTAATGAAACTTTTTTCATAGTTTCAATTATAATTCATAATTAAATTGAAAAAAAGGAAGGATGTTTTCATCCTTCCAAATAAGTTTTATTTTTCTACTTCAATAACACCATATCCATGGTCTTCTCTCTCATAGAGAACATTAACAAGACCAGTTGATGAATCCAAATAAATAAAGAAAGAATGACCGAGAGCATCCATTCTAGCGAGAGCCTCTTCAGCATCCATCGGTGCTAAACTCAATTTTTTCTTTCTAACAATATCTAAATCTAAATCGTCATCTTCGTCCACTTCATCCATCTGCAAAGCATCAAATACGCTCTTACGCGGATCTTTAGCTCTCTTCAATTGCGTTTTTAATTTACGCATTTGACCTTCGAGCTTATCGATGACTTCATCTAAAGCTGCATAGAAATCTTCATCCATCACTTTGGCTCTTAGAGTGAACCCTGACAGTGAAGAGATAGCTACTTCGATGGATTTTTGTTGTTGATGGTAGATGGTCACTGTAACAACACAATTCACTTCATCTGAGGAACGGAAGTAGCGATCAAATCGACTCAACTTCGTCTCACAAGCTTGTTGCATAGCATCGGTGAGAGGCACATCTTTACATACATACTGGAATTTCATAGTTTGCTTTTTCCTTTCTTTTTCCTCAATTATATTATAGTTTAAAAGCTGGTCACTTCAAAGCGAAAAGCCTAAAAAAATGTAAGCGGTATTACGCTCATCAAATTTCTATAATGTTTACATATGTCATCAATAAAAAGATATCAATCGAATTAAATAACTATCTAATCTATATATTAAATAAGCTTAAAAATATGTGAATACTATCGAAATATATGATAATTGAGAGGAGCATCCTAATTTTATATAAAAAACTTTTATGTGTTTAAAACTCATTTAATGTTTCGTTCACAATTGTGAGTATTTAATGATTAAATACTATCGCAGCTAAAAAGATGTAAGGGGTTTCAAACGATACAATTATTGATTTATATCTTTTAAACTAGACAAAAAATAATGTTTTAATTTATTATTTTACAAATCAAGGGGGAATTATTATGAAAAAAAGATTATTATTGCTTTTGCCTATTCTTCTATTAACAGGTTGTGAAGAAGTAGAAACGACTGCGCCTGATCCGTTAGCTGATGCTTTAAGCAAATTGCAAACTGATATCTGTTTGACTGGCACTTCAACAAAAAAAAGAGAATTTCAAAGCCCAGCTTATTCACAGAATAACACTGAGTTCAATAGCACAGATAAAGTTACGATTCTATCTGATAAATATGAACTAGTATCTGAAAGAAATGATGGTGAAACCGTTAATCGCAAAGCATTTAAAGACCAAGATGGTTTTGCGGCTGAACAATACTTAACTTATCAAAATGAAGTGGCTTTAAAGCCTGTCGTTGATGGAAGCGGTGATAAAGTGGTTTATAGTAACGAATATGGTAATCCATTTTTAGATTTAACAGTTGAGGACTTAGAGAAAGAAACGGATACCACATATAAAATTGCTGAAGAAAAATCACTCGTCTTTTGCCATAAATTACTTGGAGAAGATGTACAAGGCGAAATTAAACTCACCTATAAAGATGGCGCCTTTACAAAATTGACAGCTGAGAATCTCACCAATGACACATTCTTTGTATCAACTCAAAACTATACAAAACTAAAAGTTACTGTCGGATTTGATTATTCATTTGATGAAGTCACCACCATCGCTGATTCCGTAACATCAGCTACAAATGATAATCCAGAATTAGAAACAGCTTTAAGCGGATTAAAAGATGGATTTAGATTTAATAATTTACAAGATGGAGCTGTCACCATGTCTTCATTTTTCGATGGGACAAGCGCTTTATATCAAATGTTTTCTCCTGGAGCTACTTCTCCTTCAATGTTAGATATGTATTTCACCGCCAATGATCAAGAAACAATGGACTTATATATCTACATGGATGAAGGAACAGGATTTATATTAAACGATCCTGAAGTAATGGAAATGTATTACGAAAAAGTCAGCTACGATTATTTAACATCTGACATTCAAAATCTTTCAGCAGCAATCTTCAAAAAAACAGGAACAAACACCTATGTTCCTGAAGAGAACGCTTTGAATCGTATCGGTGAACATATAATCCCGGGAATATATGATGCTTTAAATTTGACAAGCTATGAAGAATTCCGATATGCAACAACAGAATTAACTGTGACTTTAGTAGATGAAAATACCATCAATTTTGATTACACTGCTTTACTAACAACCACTGCCACAAGTACTAGAATCACTGCGAGTTTTCAATTTGCTGAAATAGGTGAGTGCGAGCTGCCATATCAGCCTAGTATCGCTTGATATAATCATCTAAAGTGAATTTCATTTATTTTATTAGGCTACAAAATCAACTGCTATTCATGATTTTATCTTCGATATTCTTTTCGAAAAGTAGAGTTATCATCAGAGAAAATGAAGGCTTTAGGTCCATAGAAATTGACGATGGTGTTAACTCTTTGAAAAAAGTCTCAAGATAAAAAAAGATTTTGTTAGGTCAGTTTCTTATTTCAATCAAAAAGCAGAGCTATGACTCATTAAGCCATATAACTCTGCTTTTTAGTGAGAAAATTTAGTGAGAAAAGTTGTTATTTATCAGTGAAGTGAGATCCACTGCCAGAGACTAGAAATTTCGGTTTCGTTATAGGTGACCTTCTCAGTTGAAGGAGCAGCGATAGCGTTAGGATCCTTCTGATCGAGTGAGCATCTGTCGCTGAGGGTGTAAATCCAAGACCAGTGTCCCATATACTCGACTTCAGTTCCAGAATCATTGCCTTTGACGTTCTCAAAGAAGGAGTAGTGAACATCAGTTGCACCAGCATTCATCAATCTCTTGTAGGTGGCATTGGTGTAGTTATTAGGATCGACAGTTGTATCGTTAGCAGCTGCTGTGAACCAGATAGCAGAATCTTTGAGGACATTGATGTTCTCATCAGTGATATTGGCATTTGGTTTAGCTTCACAGATAGGATAGTAAGCAGCAAAGTAATCGTTGTAGCTGATAGCCATCTGCATAGTCATGAAGCCGCCGTTGCTACAGCCACCTAAGTAGATGTGATCAGGATCGATATCAGGATTGGAGGCAACATAGGATTCAATCGTCTTCATCAGAGTCTCTTTGTAGATGGATTCACCGGCGCCATCACCTTGACCACCTTCACCATTATCCATCCAGAAGGTAGGAGTCTGAACGGCTAAGACATAAGCGCCTTCTTTACCATCTTTCTTGAAGTAAGATTGAATCTTCTCTTCACCTAAGTTGGTGACATCGTTACCTAAGAGAGCGATATCGATATCAGTTCCACCTTCACCAGCTCCATGGAGCCAGATGATGAGAGGATTCTGTCCGCTATCGGTTTTCAAAGTTTCTGTTTCGTAAGCTTTGTAGGTGAGGGTTTGATTGTTTTCTTCGTTTTTATAGGACTTAGGCTCTCCCCAATCATCTAAGCAAGGAATCACACGAGGATTCTCGCTAGCTTTGTTGATGACGACAGGGCTCTTCATAGCATCGTAGGTTGCGTCACCGATAGTCAGAGACTTATTAGCAGCTAAGGAAATCTGATATCCATAGTCGCTTGCCCAAGAGTTCTTGGAAGTCATCATATCGTATGAGAAAGGATTGCATCCGTTGTAGCTAGGTCCAAACCAACCTGAAGTGATATTGAGTGCTAAATCAAAGCCGATTCTGGTTCCTTCAGTAGCGGAGGTATCTTCTTCTCCACTAGCATCAGCAAGATAAATATCGGTTACTTTTCTTTCACCACCTTGGCTACCGGTAGCTCTGACGCGGAATAAATCGGTGGTTAAGTCGCTAGCTTTGACAGTGTTTCCATCTCCTAAGTCAGCGACTACTTTATAGACGCCAGGTCCCCATTCATAACCGCCAACATAATAGGTGTAAGTTCCTAAGTTAGTAGTTTCTACCTGTTCAGGTTCAACCTGAGTGATACCTAAGTCACCATAGATCTTCACACAGTCCATATTAGGACCTTGAGAGGCGATAGTGGTGACTACAATAGAGTTATCACCAGCTTGGACTGAGACATCTTCGACTTTGAATTCTGACCAGTTAGTAAAGAACATCTGTCGATCAGAACCAGGCAAAGTAAAGCCAGTCAAGTCTAAAGCAGAGCCGTTGACAGTGATGGAGATGACATCAGGGACTGACATCTCTGACATAGTCATGTTAGCCATCCAGTCCATAGCTGTGCTAGCCATCACGAATCCCATATCGACGGTTCCGGCTTTTTCAGCTGTGAACTCTAAGGTGGTGGTTACACCTTGCGATTGATAGCCGATAGATTGACCACCGGAGGAGCCTTCGCTGCTCTCGATAGGAGATTCAACTACTGTTCCACCGCTGTTCCATTCACCACTAGGGTTGTAGAAGGAACCTTTTTCAAACTCTAAAATTGCATCAGGTTCGATGACAGGTACCGCTTTGACAGTGATAGTACAGGTGCCAGCAGAGTAGTTGGCTTTTCTAGCTTTGATAGTAGCAGTTCCAGGAGCTAAGCCAGTGACTGTTCCATCATCAGCAACGCTGATTACTTTAGCATCTTCGCCTTCAACGACAAAGGTGCAACCAGTTACAGCTTCACCAGAAGAGGTGACAGAGATTTTGGCAGTCTCACCGACATAGATCTCAGTCTTGTCTAAAGACAGATTCAAAGCAGGATTGGTCTGCTGCTGAGCAGAACCATCACTGCAGGACATCATAGTCAACGAGAGAGAGGAGAACATCAAGGCAGCTGCTGTAAACAGAATTCTTGTTTTATTTCTTTTCATTTTTTTATCCTCTTGTTTTTTATTAAGGGGTCTTTTGGACCCCTTAAGTTCAGATTCTTCACTAGGCGTTAGCAGGTTGAGCAGGGACGTCCTCTTCTTTCTGGAACTTGATAGTTTTATAGATGACTAAGCCAGTCCAGGCTAAGACGACAACCCATAAAGCGACATCTACAGGGATGAACCACTTGAGCCAATCTTCATTGAGCTCAATGTCAGTAGGATTAGCGTTAGCGACAGCATAGAGGATGCTGTGGCAAGCACGTCTAGCAGCTTGCTGAGAGGTAGCAGAAGTCAAGTCAGGCTTTTTTCCTAACATGGTGAAACCAGTCAACCAGAGGTCGTTACCAGCACGGATGCCTTGGTTAGGATCCATGAAGACTTGAAAATTCATGTAGTAGTCGGTGACGACACAACCTTCAAATCCCCATTCTTCTCTCAAGACTTCCGTCAATAAAGCGTAGCTAGCACCAGACCAAGTGGTACCGATTCTGTTGAAGGAGGACATGATGCATCTAGTCTTTCCTTCTTCGACTGCAATCTGGAACGGCTTGAGATAGATCTCTCTTAAAGCTTGTTCATCAAGATAGGTGAAGAGACCATATCTCTGCGTCTCTTGATCGTTGACAGCGAAGTGCTTGACGTAGCAGTTTAAACCTTCACTCTGAGCACCGGAGACGAAGTTAGCAGCCATCTTACCGGAGAGGAGCGGATCCTCAGAATAGTATTCGAAGTTTCTACCGCCATAAGGTTGACGATGGATGTTGACAGCAGGGGCATAGACGCCGGTGACACCCATAGAGGCGCTCTCTAAACCGAAGGCTCTACCTTCTTCATAACCTAATTCTTTGTTCCAGGTGGAACCGACGACGACTTCTGAAGGATAGGACATAGCTTTTAATTTTTCGATGGAGACGTTGGAGAAGTTGAATCCTTGCGGACCATCCAAGTCTCTGTTGAGACCCTTGTTGATGCTTTTAACAGCCTGTGTCTGATAGCCGCCTTCAGCGATCAGAGTAGCCATCTCATCGACAGTGAGTTGGTTGAGCAAGTCTTCCCAGAGAGGATCGTCATAATCAAGACCAGCCATGTCGGAGAGATAGAGACCGCGCTGAGCGATAGTCTCATTGCCGTTATCATCGACTGTGGTCTGATAGACGACATTGCCTTCTTCATCGTAGACGATATTGCCGTTTTCATCCCTCTCTTCAGCATCGACATAATGAGTGATGGTACCGGTTTTCGGGAAGGTGTCATTAGGATCATCAACGATGTCGGTCTGATGAGCGATAGCATCTAACACCTTCTGAGAGGCTTCGCGAGGTTGTCTAGAAGCAGAAGGGAAGTTAGATTTGAAATTATCAGCTCTGGTGATATAAGTGGTGCTACCATCAGTCATCGCATCTTCAAAGCGGTTTTCGATAGTGGTTCCGTTTCTGGAAGTATCGAAGTTTCTCTGAGATTTGACATTATAGGTGATGGTATCGACACCAGCTTTAACATTGTGAGCATCGGTGGAAACAGAGAGGATGTAATCACCAGCTTCTAATTCATAGCCGGTGTGGTCATCGTTATTAGCATCATCGAAGTCGTAAGAAGCTAAGTCTCTGACGTCGAAAGATAAGGTGACTGTTTCACTGTCGTTAGGTTGAATGACAGGAGTCTTTTCAAAGGCGACTAAGTTCTTGTGAGCTTTTTCGATGCCACCGTTTGTATAAGGAGGAGTGACGTAGAGTTCAACGACATCTTTACCAGCGTAAGGTCCGTTGTTAGTGACCTCTACATCGACGCTGATAGTATCTTCACCCAAGTTGGTTCCAGTCACTTTCCAAGCGAAATCGCTGTAGGAAAGACCATAACCAAACGGATACTGAACAGCAGCTTGATAACCTTCTTCATCATCGATGTATTTGGTCTCATAATAACGGTATCCGACATAGATACCTTCAGAATAATCGACATAGTAGCTACTGCGAGAGTTGGTGTAGGAGTAGGTATAGCGCATATTGGCGTTGTAATAAGCCGGTGAACTCTTGGTGTCATAAGCCCAAGTGTCAACAGTTCTTCCAGAGGGATTGACTGTTCCACGGAGGACTTTACCGACTTCGGAGAAGCCGAATGAACCAGGGTGACCAACCCATAAAACAGCGTCGATGTTCTCGTTATCTAACACTTTTAATTCCATGGTGTTAGCGACGTTCAAGCAGACGATGGTCGTTCCGAAGTTATCGCCTACCCAATCGATCAGAGCTTCCTCTTCTTCAGAGAGCTCCAAGTAGTCAGCGGTATCTCCTCTTCCACCTTGATCTCTTTGATCGCCTTCTTCACCAGCTGGGATGTCCATACCTTCACCACCGGTTCTACCGATGTTGACGATAGCGATGTCCGAGAAGTCTTTGTAGGAAGCTAGATTAGCTTGATAAAGAGATAAATCGATAGTAGGACGAGCTGGGTAGAAAGTGTTTCCTAACGGATCACCGACGTTGGTATCGGCTTCATCAAGATGATCTTTCATGAGGTTGATGATGTCTTGATTGTAGTTGATGTGAGCATCCTTATAAGATGATAAGTAAGTCTCTGCATCTGCAGTTGAAGAGGCACCGGATCCAGATCCGCCGTAGTACATGTTGATGGTGTTGATACCGAAGACGTTGACGTTGACATCCTGATCGGGAGTATCTGGTGCTAAAGGTAAAGCGTTGTTTTCGTTCTTGAGAAGCACCATACCTTCGTCCATAATCTGATCGACGACTTGACCAGCGTGTTCATAAGCATCGCTGACTTCGTCATTAGCTGGTAATCCTGAACCGCCTAAGTATGTGGTGATGAGCTGTCTGACGTTAGTTCCTAAAGCCACCACATTCAAAGCGATGAGGACTGCAGCACTGACAGCAATGCCGATAGCATTGCCAATCACAAACTTCTTGTGTTTCATAATGCTTCCTCCTTTGTGAAGCTATCGACCATTGTAGTAAGGTTCATAAAGGAGTGTAAGCGATTACACATACTTTCTTTATTTTTGAACATAACCTTATTGAAAAGGCTTTCAGTGATAGAAGAAAGATATCTCAATTTTGCTAGTAAAGTTCAATAAAAAGCCATGATTTTAATAAAATCAACTAAAAATGAGACTTTTTTAGAGCCTCATTCAGAAACGATAAAAATGGTTGATAAAACCTACGAAACAGCTTTCACAGCTTCTTCTTTCTGCTTCAGCGGTATGAGGATGCGGATAGAGAAGATGCCGTTATCGAGTTTGTAGTTGAGGCGACCATCATAGTTTTTTACGATATAAGCTATCGACTTAGTCCCGTATCCGTGCAGGAACTTATCCTTCTTAGTCGTCAGTACATAGTCGTTCTTGATCTTGACATCATTGATATAAGGATTGGTCTCTTCGATGTAAAGGAAACCAGCTTTAGCTTTCACTATCAATGAGATGTAGCGGTTCTGTTTCTCCTTTATCTTCATCACTGCTTCTATGGCGTTATCGATGATGTTTGCAAACAAAGAGATCAGATCGCTTTTTGAAAAGGTGTCTAACTGCTTCCCATCGCAGATGATGGTCAGTTCTATTCCGTTATTTTGAAGGGCTAAGCTCTTGGTGATGAGCAGGTTATCCAGGGTGTCATTACCTGTTTGATAAGTCTCATCATAGATCTTTATGGCGCTAGCGATGTTCTCGATCTCGGATTTATCTAATAGCTCAGTATTGTTCTTAAGGTCTCTGATCTTCTTCCGCAAGTCGTGACATTTGATGTTGATGTACTCGACCGCTTCTTGAGATTTTTCATACTGCTTCAGCTTCTCTTCGTAGACCATCTTCATCTTGATGACTTCGTCTCGATACTTGCTCTTTTCAAAGAAACCAAGAGTTAAAAAGAGGATCAAGAAGCAGGAGAGCAAACATAGTAATGCAGCTATGATACCAGCTGGTAAGAACCAGTTGACGAACTTCAAGCTAGCGGTGTTTAAAGCGACCACTATCACCAGAGTCACTGATGAGAAGAGAAACACCTTAGGGGAGGAGATGCTGTATTTGTAGTTTCTTTTGAAGATGCCTTGCAAGAAGAAACCTAACAGGGTGTTACAGAATAATTGGATGAACATGCTCAAGCACATCAATGCTATGTAGATAGTTTCACTGGTTATAGGTACTATCTGATAAATCCAGCAATCGAAGCCTAAGTAAACTATCTGATAAGAGATGTGCTGAACGCAATAGGAGAGAGTCAGAACTAGGAGAGCTTCTTTGAAGGAGCAATCAAAGATGAGGAAGTAATCGAAGATGAGGACGAAGAACATGACTAGATATATGACTAAGTTAGTCACATAGTTCCAAAAGAAACGCTCAGCTAAGAAATAGAAGAGGAAGGAGAGAGAAAAGCTTAAGAAGACAGCTATGACGATTCTGAAAGGTAAGCCTTCTCTCAGTTTCTTCAAGTTAGGATTGAAGAAGAGAAAGCTGATTATCATCTCTATGTGGAAGAGACCGACTGTCGATAGAAAAAGCAGAGGATTGAACACCATTCTCTTTCCTCACTTGTTCAGCAGATACGCCATCAGGTCATCGGTGAACTGCTTCTTTCGAGGATGGCTTATCTGCAGTCTTTCTCCGTTGATCAAGCACTCGTACTTCTCAACTCCTTCCACGTACCTGAGGTTGACAAGATAGCAGTAATTGCAGCGTGAGAAGGATTTGTTATCGATCTTCTTCTCGATCTCTTTTAATGTCCCTTTACCTTCCACAACCTCGTTGATCAGGTGGTATTTGATGCTGTGACCGATGACTTCGACATAAAGGAGCGAATTCAAAGGTATCTTCCTCATACCGGAAGACACATCCACTAAGATATTTTCAGTTGGACGGCTGTCGATGACTCGCAGTGCTTTTTGAATCCTCGATACGAAGGACGTGTATCTTATCGGCTTGAGCATATAGTCTAAAGCATCGACTTCATATCCTTTCAAAGCGAACTTAGAGAGGTTGGTGACGAAGATGATGACCACATCTTCATCCTTCTTCCTTATCTCTCTAGCAAGGTCTAAACCGTTGCTGGTGGTGCCAAGATCTATGTCGATGAAGAGGATATCAAACTGCATGCTGTATGCTTCTAAAAAGGAATTGATGTTCTTGTAAGAGAGGATAGCAAAATCAGTTTTGTATTCCTCTTTATATCTGTTCAAGTTATCAGTAAGAAGCTTCAAATCCTCGTCGCTATCTTCGATAATGGCTAGTTTATACTTTCTAGTAGTCATTCATAACCTTTCCTATTCGAAAGAAGTATACATTATTTTTAGGTGAAAATATACTACTAATTGTGGAAATAGCACCTCTTTGATTTCTTAACTGCACGAGTTGAATCGATGCCTGTACAAGTGGTAAAAGAACCTGATCACAACTCAAAATAGATAAACAACCTAATATAAATAATATCGATTGGTTTAACAATAATTGAAGTTTAGATACTAAATATCCATACTTAGTAAGTATCTTATGAGGAGTCTTGAGAAGCAGAGCAGCAAGAGGTATCAAAACAGCTATGAAGACTAAGATGTAACCGGCTAAAGCACCTAGCTTCCAAGTAGTAACAACTGCTCCATGAAATATTCTCTTCTTCCTAAAATAAAGACACAAAAATAAAAATAGACCTAGAACATTCTGCACGATTCCCCAAGTCCACTGAACTAAGCAAAACAAAAACTTCTTCATCTAAAGTTATCCTCCCTGACTTCGATTAAGTCACCATCTTCATTCCATTTATATTTTGGTTTAACTCTCTCGAACCTATCATGCATCTTGGCGTAAGGTGAGGGATTCGCCCCACGGATGCTTGCACATCAACGTTTTTCAAGACTGCCTTGAGATATCTTTTTCTAAAAAATAAAATCATCTATACTATTACTGAGGTGCTTTTGCTCATGGAAGATAACATATTTCTTGAAGGAAAAATAAAATGTGATAAAGAGTTTTACAAAAAAATGATTAAAGCTCAGCTCTCAACCATCATAATTCCCTTTTCGATATCTCTCATCATCTCTATTTTCTTACTAGTAGGTATCTGTATCAGCAAAGATTATCTATTTTTAATCTTTCCGCTAGCTATTATCTTCTTTTTGTTTATATATGGATTCATCTATTATTTCAAGTTAAAAAATTATGTGAAAGAGTCTTTAAAAGATTTTCCTGAACAAGAACTGATCTACCATTTCACAGCAGAACATTTCTATGGAGAAGCTATTTCTCAGTCATCTAAATCAGCCTTCGATAAGAAATATAGCGAAATAAAAAAAGTTTTAGAAACAAAAGAATACATCTACATCTTTGTAAATAGTATATCTGTGACTGTCGACAAAAAACAGTTGACTGAAAACCAATATCAAATATTATCATCTTTGCTCAACAAAAATAAAATACACAAACAAAAAGATTTTGTTTATTATTTATTGATCTGTCTTTTTGTTTTCACATTGATAGCTCCTATAATCTCTATCATTTTTATCGCATTAGCAAATGCTAGTTCGGATATTCCACAATTTCCATATCTCACTTTCAAGAATGCATATATCTTTGCAATCTTTTTAATAATACCGATATCATCTATCATCCTTTATTTCATCTTCAGAAAAAAATACCAATGCAAGAAAAATCTGATAAGCGGCATCTTGATCAGCGTAGTTTTAGGAGCTTTTTCGCTCATGTCTACACAATATCATGTAAAAAACGATGATACATATTTATTAAAAATAGAGGAAGAGATGAACATCGATTTCCCTGACGATAGTCTTATCAACTATGTCATATTAGATAAAAATAATAATTTTGAAATGATGATCAAATCTGACGGACTAGAAGACATAGTGGAATCATTGCCATTCCAAAACGATTTGAATAGCGATATTAAAGAAAGTTTAGGAGATATCTCTGCATCCCTTCTTCTATATGATAAGGCTTTAACTTATGATTTAGTCTCGTTGAAATACAATGTGCCAATATCAACTGAGGGCTATATGTTCGCTTATGATGAAGAAGCAAAATTGATTGATATTCAAAGCATTTTTAAATCGCAACAATAAAAATGTTAACTTATTAATAATCTTGTAAATTTTTAATTCACCTATATCAGTTCTTTAAAGAATCAATCAAATCATCGGTTAGATACCATTTATCTTTATCAATGACTTTGATTTTGCTTTGCTGAGAATCTTTTAAAACTTGTCCGCCCTCACGATAATAAAATTCGATAGTTTTTATCAATTCAGAAGTGATGATTTCACCAGGTATGATGAGAGGAATTCCTGGCGGATAAGCCATAACGGTCTCTGAAGAAATCTCTCCGATTGATTCTTTTAGATTCACAAGTTTTGATGGTGCATCATACCCTTCACGAGGAGGAACGACACTTTGCGAGAAGGAATAATGATACTTGATCGATTTTTTAGGTCTTCTGATCATATAACATTCATCAGATATTTTTTTCAAACCGACATATAGTGCATCGATATGTTCTTTAGTAGTTCCTGGTCCTATTAAAGCTAAGACGACATAGACCTCTCCTAATTCTAATTGAATATTGCTTTCGGCTCTAATTTTTTTATAGACATCATATCCGTAGAGGCCTAATCCTCTGACAGAGATGATCAATTTAGTCAAATCAATGTCATATACGCCTTCAGATTTTTCAGTTTTATATTCTTTTCCAATAACTTTGATTCCTGGAATAGTATTTAAAATTTTTCTAGCATACTCAGCTAAAAGCAAACAATTATCTAATGCTTCTTTTCCGCGATAAACCATCTCTTTTCTTGCAGCATCTAAAGAAGCGATGAGCAAAGGATTAGGAGAAGTAGAGGAAAGCATTGCAAAAGCTCTCTTAACTTCATAAAAGTTGATTTTACTACCTTTTGTCAAGATAAAAGAAGCTTGAGTCAAAGCACCCGAACCTTTGTGCATGCTAACAGCTGTTATATCAGCCTCTGCTGTCATAGCCGAACGAGGCAATTTTCTTGAAAAATAAAAATTCGAGCCATGAGCCTCATCGCAGATAACAATCATATTCCGCTTATGTGCTTCAATAGTGATCGTTTTTAAATCAGCACAAATTCCAAAATAAGTAGGGTTGATGACAAAAACTGCTTTGGCTTCAGGATGTTCATCCATAGCTTTGATATAATCGCTAGTTTTAACAGCGTTAGCGATGCCTAATTGTTCATCAATCTGTGGACTGACAAAGACAGGTACCGCACCAGAAATAATCAGACCATTGATGACAGACTTGTGAACATTTCTCGGTAAAATAATCTTGTCCTTATTATCTAAGCACGAAAGAAAAATGGTTAAAATTCCTCCAGTTGTACCATTGACTGAAAACAAACAGTGCTCAGCTTGACACGCCTTAGCAGCCAACTGCTCAGCCTCTTTGATCACGGTTTTAGAATGATAAAGATTATCTAAGCCGATAGGAGCATTTGCATCATAATCAAGTATTTCTGGCGAAATTTTTCTAGAAAGGTCAGTCACAAAAGAACCGAGCTTATGCCCTGGAACATCAAAAGGAATCGGTGATGAAGTGACATAGTCACACAAAGCATCTAAGAAAGGAGTCTTTTTTTGCTCCTCATCAATTTTGCTCATGTTATTTACAAAGTTTCCTCAAGATCTCAACTTTATCTAGTTTCTCATAAGGCAAATCTAAATCTGGTCTTCCGAAATGGCCATAAGCGCTCAAGTCTTGATAACGGAATGATGGATGTCTTAATGAAAACTTATCAATAATTCCTTGAGGTGTAAAGTCAAATATTTGTGGATTTAATAAGCATTCTAGTATTTTATTTTTATCAACTTTTTCAGTATTAAAAGTATCGATATAAATTGATACTGGTTCTGATACACCTATAGCGTAAGACAATTGAATCAAACATTTAGAAGCTAGCGAAGCAGCGACGATATTCTTAGCAGCATATCTAGCAGCATAAGTGGCTGATCGATCGACTTTTGTCGGATCTTTACCAGAAAAAGCGCCACCACCATGGGGAGCAGCTCCTCCATAGGTGTCAACGATTATTTTTCTTCCAGTCATACCAGTATCACCTAAAGGTCCACCGATGACAAAACGACCAGTCGGATTGATATAGTATTCAGCATTATCTCTTTTCAAGCCAAAAGAATCTACAACCGGATAAATGACTTTATTTAAAATTTCCTTTCGTAACTCATCGATTTCAATATCAGGACTATGCTGAACCGACATGACCACTGCATTCAAAGCAGGAGTCTCTTTAGTGTAATCGATAGTCACTTGTGATTTCATATCAGGTCTAGCAAAATTCAACTCACCACTCTTTCTGAGTTGTGTAGCATAACGGACCAATTTATGAGCTACGACTATCGGAAGAGGCATGTAATTCTTAGTTTCATCTGTCGCATAGCCAAACATGATTCCTTGATCGCCAGCACCTAAAGATTTGTCTTCCATTTCATCGACGCCCAAGGCGATATCAGGGCTCTGCTCACGAATATAAACTTCAACATCCATACTATCAGCGCCTAAGCCGATATCACTTGAAGTATAACCGATATCACGAACAACACTTCTTGCAATTCTTTCATAATCAAGATGAGCCTTTGTAGTGACTTCACCAGAAATGATGATTTTTTCTCTTGTAGCCATCACTTCCACAGCTGTTCGACTATTAGGATCAACTTTTAAACATTCATCTAATATCGCATCGGAAATACGGTCACAAATTTTATCAGGATGTCCTTCTGAAACACTTTCGGAAGTGAATAATTTTTTAATATTCAACATATCATTTAACCTCTTTCAACATCTCTTCAAGACCACAGGCTAGCTGATCAGGACAAGAAGTGGATTTATATCCACATTTGATGCCTTTTAATCTTTGAATGATTTCATCAGCCTTCATCCCTATTATCAAAGCTCTGATGCCTTTCAAATTACCATTGCATCCGCCTTCGACACTAAAATCTGTAACGACATCGTTCTCATCAAGAGTGATAGTCATCTTTCGAGAACAAGTCCCTTTAGGTAAATAAACAAAAGTTTTATCCATAATTTTCTCCTGAATTACTAATATAGCATAAAGATTAAAGCATAGCTTTAAAATCTCCGCTTTTTCTCATTTTCTTTAAAACTGCCTGGTAAACGAGTGATGAGTATTTTATCAAAAATAGCGATAAATAATCCTGTTAGTGCACTTATAGGTGCTAAAATGGTCAAATAGAAATAAATAGTTGGTGTTTGGAAGAATATATGATAAACGATCAATTGCCCCAAAGCATGAAAAATAGAAGCTGCGATGGAAGTAGCATAGATAGAAGTCTTAAGAAATTTATAAGTCATCAATGTGATGATGATACTCAAAATAGTTCCACCGAGTGACAAATAAAATGATGGACCAAAACCACTGAAAAGCAACCCGACAAAAAGCAACTTTAATAACATCAAAATCAAATAGGCTAAGTAACCGAAATAATATAGAGCAAAAACAATCGGTATATTAGCCAAACCTAAACGAAAGCCTGGGACAGGAACGATGGTTGGTATAAATCCTTCTAAATAATGTAACAGGATGGATAAAGCCAAAAGAAAAGCGAACAAAACGATGTGATAATTTTTTATGCGTCCCATTCCGGTAATCCTCCTAAGACGATGCTCACTTGAAAATAATTTGGCAAACAGACGAGCGGAGCATAAGGAGAATAGCTCCTTCCTAAAGATGAACAGATATGTCGCGGAGAGTCTTCTTTTGTGATCTCAATCGACTTATCTGAATAGATAGTGACTTCCATCTCTTCACCATAAAACTGAAATTGGTTACCATGTCCCAAAAAGATTTCACCATCATTTCTCGTATATGAAATAACTTTTACTCCTTCTTTTGGAAAAGGAATATTAGTTCTTTTTTCAGGATCATTTAAATCGTATAAAAGAGTATCAGCATATTTTATTTGAACATAAGTCATAGTCGATTGTGGCAAGGAAAAATAGGTGACTAATATGATAGTGATAACCACTGCAACAGAAAAAAGAACTGTGATGATATCTTTAAGAGGTTGAAAAGATAAACGTTTATCACGAAAAGAATCATCTGCTAGTTCTTTTTTAAACATATTAAATTTTAGAAAGATAGAGCTGAAAAAGCTAAAACTATAAGACAAGAAGTGATAAGGATCAATGGTCCACCTTTAAATCCTTTAGGCGCATTAGAGATAGCGATGCGTTCGGTGATCGGCCTAAAGACTAAAATCGAAAAAACATAACCCAATGGCAAACCGATGATATTAGCTAAGATGAGAGGTAAAGATGCTTGTTCTTGAGTGAGAGTTAAAATAGCTAAAGCGACAGCAAAAGTAGCTGTGGATAAGATGATTCCAATGCATTCATCTTTCAACGCTTGATGAGCTTTTTTCATCGGAATAGTTATCGCATAAAAGATGAGCGATATAAAGACTAATACACCGACTAAGATCAAAATATAAAAGTATTTGATGTCGCTGAAAACTTTTTCGGCAAAACTCAGTCCATAAGCGGCAAAGCCTAAAATCAAAGCGGTTAAAAAATAATAAACGAGAACATATTTATGACTCTTTTTACCATCGACACTCAATGAGACAATCGCATTGACGCCTTTACCCATCAATAGCAAGTTATGAGCGAATAATGAAGTTAAAAATCCAGTTAGAAATTCCATATTCTCACTCCTTAACGATAACTTTCACACGATTTTCAGCCAAACGATTATCGATGCATTGATGGAGTCCAGCTAAAAGAGCAGTGACTAACAACCCACCGAATGGTTGCCCAAATATCGGTAAACAAAAATCCCAAAGATGAACATAGCCTTGAACATTATTAGAGAAAGTGAAAACGAGTTCACCTGAAGCTAAAATCTCTCTGATCACACCGATTAAAGCGAGAGCAAAAATAAATCCCAACCCTGAAGCTATCGAATCAACAAGAGCCTCGCCAGGATTCATATTCAAGGCATGCTTGGCTTTAGAAAGATAGATGAATGAACACGAAGTGAAAGGTATGATGTTTATCAAAAGAGTATTAGTAAAATCAGAATACCCAGCTAATCCGATTGTCGGATAATAAGCGGCTAAAAGAAGAGAAGCGACAGTGCTAGTGCCAGCAGCTAACAATCCAGCGATTAAAGCGGCGACAAAATAATCTAAATGTTTGCGGAAAATTGAAATGAAAAACTCGCTAATGACTAGTGCGATAGCTGTGATGATGCCGATGACCACCGCATTAAATAAAGTGCTGGTCGCTAGAACTGATAAGGTCAACCCGATGAAAAGTCCTAGCCCAGGATTTTTAAAATAGAATCCATCAGCAAAAATTCTTCCTAATTTTTTCATGCTAGGCTCCTTTCACGGCTATCGGTAAGAGCTGCTTTCACAGCTTCCTCCATCGCCGAATAGGTGATTGTCGTACCAGCGAAATCATCTGGTTTATCATAGGGATTATCTAAACTATAGTCTAAAAACAATTCGTTATTTTTAGCCATATCATCACCCAATTCACCTAAACCAGCTGTATCAATCCCACGGACATAGAGATATTTAGTGATGATGCCATCTTCAATTCCTAAAGCGAATTGAATACTCCCATAAGAATTGCTCGGAGAATGAACTTCATAGAAATAAGCTTCTCCATTATCGATCTCAGCACCATAATCGATGAGAGGTGAAGAGAAATCGGAGAAACTTTCTACCTCAACATCCCGACCAAACATAGTGAAAAGACTAGCTGGTATTTGACTATCGCTATTATCTTTGATGATATCTCTGACACCATAATAGGTTCCGACAGAAGCACCTGTCGCGACAAGAGCAGCAAAAATCAATAAGAATGCTTTCCCTACTTTCATAAGCTCACCCCCGTATTAGTACACCCATATGCTAATCCAACAGCTAAAACGGCTAACAAAAACACTAAACTAGCTGTATAAGGAATAAGGACTTTATCGGTTCTGCCTTTGATGCACTTATCGATGAGAGGAGTGAAGATATTAGCGATTAATATAGAATAAGCAACACCTTCTGGCGCAGCGGTATAAAGCCTGATAACCATCGTAAAGAAAGCAGCTATCAAAGCAAAAATAACTTTTCCGAATTTAGAAGTCGGAGAAGTGACTGGATCAGTCAAACAGAAAACTGCTCCGAATAAAACACCTCCCATCAACACATAGCGGAAAGCACCTTCGAAAGCAGTTATGCCAGCACCAAAACCGACAAACATCAAAAGAGAAGAAAGATATATCGCGACTAAATAAGTGATAGTCAAACGAAGATCGATGATCTTTCTAATAGCTAAATAGATGGCTAAAATAATAATCACATAGGCGAAAGTTTCACCTAATGATCCATAATAATCGCCGATGAACATCTTCCAAAGCGGAATATCAAATAGACTCGAAAAGCCATGAGAGGCTACTTGTCCAGGTATGGTAGCACCGACTGTGATGTTATATGCGACATCATTAGATAATGATGGGCCGATATCGCCGAGATAAGTTGTCATATGCGTCGGAAAAACGATTTGGGCAAAAACCCTTCCAACGATAGCTGGATTAAAGATATTTGAGCCAAAACCACCAAAGACCAATTTGGCTACAAACGTAGCAAAGAAGGCTGATATCGCAATTTCATACCATTCTAGTCCGATAGGCAATAGCAGAACTAGAATGAGACCAGTGATATAAGAATATGAATGAATGACTTTGTAAAAATATTCTTTGATTTTGACGTGGAAGTAATCAGCGCGCATTTGGACAAAGATTGATAAGTACCACAATAAATCAGGTAAAACAGCGAAAAGTAAACCGATGCCTAAATTTTGTAAAGCATAAAGTCCGTATTGAACATTAGTGAAACGCG
This sequence comes from uncultured Bacilli bacterium, assembly GCA_944371605.1. Taxonomy (GTDB): domain Bacteria; phylum Bacillota_I; class Bacilli_A; order RFN20; family CAG-288; genus Enterosoma. Next base: position 3,982 of record CALVXU010000032.1, on the reverse strand, counting down.
GGCCACCTTTTAAGAAATAGAAAGTCAAAGAAACGGCATAAAGTATCATCAGACAGACGAATAGTTCCATCATCATGGAAAAAGTCGTTCGTTTTTTACGCATGTGAGGAGCTTTAGCTATTTGCATCATCATTTTTTCTCTCCTCTCTTTGCCTTAATGACTAAGGCTTTAGCAATTTGAACATTGTTCGAAACATCGATATGAGCTGGGCATACATAAGAACATAATCCGCAATTGATACACTTATCAGCATTTAGAGCGATCAGACGATCGATATCTTTTCTCTTCAACGCCATTTGGATTTGAACCGGTTGTAAATCCATCGGACAATGAGAACAGCAATCCCCACAATGCCAACAAGGTTCTGCGCGTTCATGTACATCTCTAAAGACCAAAACACCATTAGATTGTAAACAAGTGACAAAATCTTGGCGATGAGCATGCCCAGTCATCGGGCCACCATCGACGACAATAGTCGGTTTCTTAGTGCTTCTGCCTCCACAAAATTTGATGAGATCAGATGCTAATGTCCACGCTGGTGCTAAAACTGATTGTGGCTTTTTGACAAGACCAGCAACAGTCAAACACCTAGTGACAGGCACAGTCCCATATAAAAAGCGTTCTCCGAGCATCATATAAGTATAGATATTATTGACGATCGCACCGACTTCAATCGGAAACTTATCATATGTTTTATGCAAGACATATGAAACGATGCTTCTTTCATATCCCATCGGATAAGCATCAGGCACTTTGACCACTTCCACACAATAATTACGATGCTTTTTGCTCTCATTGATTGCTTCTTCAATCAATAGTTCACGATCTTCTTTTGCAACAAAGAAAACTTTTTGTGCGCCAGTCAATTTTAAAAGATAAGGAATAGCAGCAAAGACCAAACTGATATGAGAGATTCCCATCAAATAATCGCAAGCTAAATATGGCTCACATTCTACAGCATTGATGATGAGATACTGAGCCGGCTTTTGATATTTTTTATAAGTCGGGAATCCAGCTCCACCAAAACCGATGCAGCCTGAATATTTGATCGCTTTATAGATCTCTTCTTTGCTGACTTCAGAAACTTTACCCAAAGGCTCGCGGAGTTCAAACGTTTGCTTGTGATCATTTTGAATCACAAAAGCTTGCATATGCCCGTTAGCAAACTCCATTTCTTTTTTTTCTTTGATATAGCCAGAAACTGAAGAATAGATAGGGAATTTATCATCATCTAAGGCTAATAGGGTTCCCCTAGCAACATAATCACCAACACTGCGAATCTCTTTCAAAGACTTACCATTTCTGCTGAGAGGAACATAGACAAATTCCGGGTCGAATTTTGTATATGGCTTTTTCAGCAACTCCTCTTTATTGCTAGGAATGGTCAGCTTTTCAGAAGATTTAAATAAATGAAAACTCATCGCTAATTTCCTCTTAATTAATTATATATAATTGAGGAAAAAATTTATATAAGCAAAAGAAAAAAACTTGTTCAGCCATCAATCTTTTCTCGATAATGGTTAAACAAGTTTGAAATCATCGCTACCAAATCTCAACTATTCTTTTTATATTGCCATCTGGCTCCTGATGGTGAACCATAATAATCTAAGCCATTGAGATATTTAGAAAATACTTCATAATTAAATCCATTTTTTAATAGATCATGGTAGCATTGAGAAAGCAGTTGAAACGCTTTGTTATGCAGCTCTAAAAACGATTCCTTTCGGATGGCACCAGTTATCGGATCTAGCCAAGTCTCATTCTCAGTGTTCAATACTTTCGGATCAGCAGTATCTTGCGAAAGATATAGAGCACCTAAATTATTTTTACCTACTATTTTTGACTTGATTTTGCCATGATGATTCATGAACGAAATAGCGGCGTGCATATTTTTAACAGCGCAAGTATAAAGTTTATTTGGAATACTTGAATCATTAAAAAACTTCTTGAGAGCAGGAACAAAATTTTTATCTATCAGACTTAAATATTCAGCATTGCGACTGAGAACTTCACTAGGATTGCTCAAAAAATACGTCATCTTAAATTTCTTAGCCAATAAAACATCGATCTGCGCTTCAAAATGCGCATGTTCATAATGATATTTGCCTTTGATTTTGCCTTCATCATCAAAACCGGATTGATAAAGCACATAAGGATGAGTTTCACGATCTAAAAGATAGTGAGCGAATTGACCGAAGACAAATGATTGAAATTTACTTCTTTCGATATCATCCTCGATGATATAACAGCGATCGACCAATAATTTAAAAAACTTCTTTCCATCTGTTTTATGAATTTTATTTCCAAGACGTTTTTTAGCAGTCAAAAGATGTGGGGCATGAAAAGGAATCACGCCGACATAAAACAGCGGATCAGGCCCTTGAGTTCCAAGAGATAAAAACTCATAATTCCCTTTTATAAAAGAATTAGAAGCAATATCTAAATTTTCCTCATCTTCTTTGATGTAAAATCTCTTTACAAGCAAATAGTGAGCCAATAAATTTGGCATTAGAATTCCTCAGAAACGATTTCACCAAAAACACCAGAGCTAGCACCACCGAGCGCGTTGGATTCATCAGTGTCGATGTGCATAGCCAAAGCGTAAGAATCAGATACACGGATGACAACATCGCCTAATACTGCGCTTCTGCCATTGCTTGAAACGATTTTAACAGAGACGATTTGTCCATTTTCTACATGGAAATTTTCAGCATCTTTAGGAGTCATGTGGATGTGTCTCTTAGCGATTATCATACCTTCAGGAATATCGACTGATTTGCCATTTTTAGGATTGACTAAAGTGCAAGGGCAAGAACCTTTGGTATCACCAGACTCACGGATCGGAACATTCGCTTTAAGAGATCTAGCTTCAGTCATGGAGATTTCAACTTGATCAGCTTTACGACAAGGACCTAAGATGGAGAGATTCTTTAATGTGAAATCTTTGTGTTCAATCTCACCAGTGACTTTATTCTTAATAGCAGCATGATACACGACATCGAGTCTTTGATTGGAAGCGAACATGCCAGGTTGTGAGAGCATCTTCTTCACTTCAAGTTCAAAACCTTCACCGAATAATTTTTCTAAAGTTTCTTTGCAAACATGAATATGATGAGCAGAAGTTTCGACAATGAATTTATTTTCAGTCATTATAATGTACCTCGCTTAAAAATTTTAGCACAGATAATATCTAATAAAACAATTTTATTTAAAATAAAGGCAACCCATTCGACCTTAAGAGTTCAACTTTTTTAATCTCAGGAATCTCGCTCTGTAAAGCCTCTATTATTTCTGGAAATTCATCACCAGCTAACGCACAGCCGACGCAAGCTCCAGTCACCACCACATATAAAACACCATCCTTGAAATCTTTTACTGATATAGTGGAACCATCACGCTCAATAAAAGGGCGGATAGCCGATAAAGCTATCTCAGCTTTTTGTAATATTTTCAGTTCATTTAGAGGATTCATCTTTCAATTCTGTTTGACGCTTTTTATTGATCTCGTCTAGCTCGAGTGAGGCTTGTTGTTCTTCTTGTAATCTTTTGATCAAGTCATCAAAACTTTGTTCCACAGTTGGAGCTATCAACTCAACTTTTTTTATCTCTGGAATTTCATCCATCAACATGACTTCAATCGAATCAGAGACATCGCTGGCCGCTAAGACACAACCAGCACAAGCACCTATCATATCGACATAGCAAATACCGGTTTCTTTATCAAAATGATCCAATTTGATATCGCCGCCTTCTCTTTGAAGAAAAGGTCTGATCTTTTCTAAGCTCTCGTCGATTCTGACTTCAATAGTTTTTGTTTGTTCCATATGTCACCACTTAAAATAATCACAAAATTATACACTATTCTATTCAACATAGGATAAATTTTGATTTTAAATAATATGTTTTGTCTCAAAGTTTTATGAACAATAGCACGATGAGTAAACTATTTGATTTCAAATCATTTATTTTTAGCAGTTTACT
>CALVXU010000031.1 GCA_944371605.1 uncultured Bacilli bacterium | reverse complement strand
CTGAATGCTAAATAAATATTCACCGCTAATTCTTATTTAATCCGGCAAATTATCATTTAAGAAAGTGCCAAAAGTATTCAGATCATCATAAAGAGTAGAAACGCCCAAGAACGATTGCTCGATGCTTCTAAACGTTTGAATATTATTTTTATAAGTATCATAAGAAGACGTGAATTCGGTCTTATTAGCGCTAGTTTTAAATGAGGCTAACAAAGCGGTTTTCAATGCGGTGGCTTCATCTTGCAAAATAGAAGTGATTTTAGACGTCGATTCAGAACTCAGCATAGTTGATGAGCCATCGCTAAAAAGTGTGGAATAAAAATCTGAATCAAACATACTCTGTAAACTAGAATAATCAGTCAGCGCAGAAATTTTAGAATTGATACTAGTTGTTTGATATTTTTGCATAGTTTCTAAAACACTGGCCTTATCTTCACTATAGCTTTCATAGGAAGTAGATGTGTCACCATAAAAATATTGGCTATTATCAGTAACATTTTTATCAGCAGTAATAAATATGCCATATTTAGAAATCACAGAATTCTCATCAATTGTTTCTTGTGATATAGCAGTGTTCAAATCACTCAATGCATTTTCAGCACTCGACATGATTTCGCTGAGATAATCATTTAATGAAGAAAGCAAATCAGCACCGCCTTGTTCACTGAGAGCCACGCTCCAATCAGCATATTCAATCATAGAAGAAAAATATGTGCCTATATTATCAGATGAGATGCTAGGCTTAGAAGCAGCTGAATAATCGGATACAGCTTTTGATACGATTTCAATGCCTTTATTATATTCAGTCAATAAATTATCTTTAGTGATATATCCACCTAATATAAACTCGACATCATCCCCTAAAGTATCAATCTGTTGAGAAGCCGCAGTCAACATATCACCAGTTTCTTGAGTCAATGATACGTTAGAAGTCATAAACCCGAATTCAAAATCCAAGCCCATTAATGGTCCGAATAATTTTATGAGTGAAATCAAACTATTTTCAGGCAATTGAACATAGTTTTTAATAGGAGAATAAAACTCATCAACCGCATTATTTATTTCTGCATAGCTAGAAAGTGCGAATTTAGCATCAGAGAAGTATGTCTTAGATATCTCTTGTTCATCGGTTCCTAAAGTGAAATCTAATTGTACCGGAAGACTTAGACTGTTAAAAGAAAGACCGATGTCCAAATTCAAATCAGTCAAAAGGCCATTCTTTTCATCGCTATTTTTTAGAGTTATATCAAGTGAAAAATCATCCAATGAAAGAGAACTGGCTGTATCTCCTAATAAAGAAACCAATAGTTCATTAGCTAAAGGAACACCTTCATCATTCAAATAAACATTAACATAATATATATCACTATTTTCAGCATCACCTTCAAGATTGATAGAAAGTCCATTTCCAATCAAATCAGCTGCGTCACCAATGATTGAAAGAATCGGTCTTAGAATAGTTTCATCAGGTAATAAAGTATCTATCGTTTTCAAAAGTGTGATCAAATCTTCAGAAGCTTGTTCACTTATAGAACCGATGAGAGTGATTAAAGATGTAATCATCGACATATCAACTTGTGGTAAATCAGTTTCTGCATAGCTTCTTAAAGAAGTATCAGATCCCGAAGTACTCGTATTAACAAAAGCAGCTTTATCACCAATAAAATCAATAGCAAGCTCTTCAGTCCTCAATGTATCTGCAGTCAGCTTAGAAGATAAATCGTTATAATAAGCACTAGCTAAATTGACGGAGCTTTGATCAGCATATTCACCAACTAAGCTCATGATAAGCCCTAAGGCATTATAATTTGCTTTGATAGTATCAATATCTGTTTCTCCGTCTTTGGTGACTTGAGTCGGCAAAAGCTTGATTTCTGAAGCAGTATCGATCTTTTCAGTACTAGTTTGATATGAATATAACAATGGTGAATTATAATTGACAATCGGATTATCTTCACCGAGACCAACTGTTAAATTCAATTCACCAGTTCTTTGCAAATTTGTTATTTCAGCCGGTTCAACCACTTGCCCACCATTGCTTGAATCTGAACCGATAGGACCAGGTGTTGTTGATATTCCACCGCTTGAAGCTTCAGAACAACTAGTTAATAAATAAATAGATAATAAGCTCAACGAGACAATAGCTTTTTGTTTTTTCATGTTTAGCACCTCATATTATGATTGTTTTAGGCTTATAGAAAATATAGAAAAGAATACACTATAAATCAAATATTACTTTTTAAAATATTATAATCTAAAAATAATTTAAATTTAAAACAATCATCCGTTCTTTTGATCAAGAAAATAATCAAATATCATATTTTTCTTTTCAACATCAAATCTCTTTCACTTTGAGCAAATCTTCGAAATCAAATATTCATTTATAATATCCATCTTTATTCATTGTTCAATGTCATAATAAATTGATTAAAATACTTACACAGCTATAATTGATGTAACATAGTTGAAATTTCTTATTTGTATATTCGAAATGTTTTTTTGTGGTCAATTTGGTATAAAACAAAAACTGGTCTTATCGAAGACCAGTTATTTTTGTTATTTATTCAGCAGCTCTCTTTTTGCCCCAGAAGAACAAAGCGACAGTGCCGGGCCCAGTATGAGCTCCGATAGTAGTGCCGATAGAGAAGATTTCCACCTTGCCGTTCATCTTAGGAAAAGCTTCTTCAACCATCTTAGCAACCGCTTCAGCATAATCGTAGCAATCAGAACAAGAGATATAGACCTTATCACAATAATCTAAACCATCAGCAGCATATAATTTCATTTTTTCGACTAACGATTTTTCAGCTTTTTTAGGGCCTATTTTCTTTTCAATCGGGATCAATTTACCATTTTCATCAACATGTAACACTGGGCAAATATTTAAAATACCGCCGATAAAACCAGAGGTCTTAGAAATACGACCACCACGGACATAATATTTTAAATCAGTAGAGAAAAACCAATGCTGCAATTCTAATTTATGTTGTTCAGCATATTCGTGTAATTCATCAAGAGTAGCACCGCCGTCTCTCACATCTGCTAATTTATCTACAAGTAAACCAAATCCAGAAGAAGCTGCTAAAGAATCAACGATATAAATTTTTCTTTCTGGATATTTTTCTTTCAATAATTCAGCAGCAGTACAGGCGGAATTATAAACTCCAGAAATCCCAGATGATAGAGTGAGATGCAAGATGTCTTTTCCACTTTCCAATATCGGTGTGAAATACTCGAGAAATTCTCCAACAGAAATCTGAGAAGTCTTGGTCATCTTTCCTTCGGCCATAGCTTGATAGAAGTCATGATAAGAGATGGTTTCACCAAAATCATCGATATATTCGACATTATCTAATGAATAGTGAAAACAAATAACTTTAATATCACGCTTTTCAAAATATTGTTTTGTCAAATCAGTAGTCGATTCACAACTTAAAACATAATTTGTAGACATTTGTATAGTTCCTCCATAATATACACATCATATTATATATTGATTTGCATTCAAACATAAAGTTTTTATCGCATTAAAACAATTGGCTAAAGGGAAGCCGTCTACTAAAGTATGCGATACTGTGATATTAAGTGTAAGATGATAAGTTCCATCTTTATCTTGATGATATTTATCCCACAAAATTCGTGGCACTGACATCGAATCATAATTATATGCTGGAGTAGGATGCCTCATGCCTTTGATAGATAAGATTGGGATACAAGTTGCAAAAATCACATCGGCCGCATGACACAAGGGATCTCTATCCAACTCTGCTGATGCTTTCAAATGTTTGATCTGATCAATTTTTTCTCTGACAGCCTTATAAAAAGAACTATAGTCCGAGGTCATTTTCACACCAGCATTTTGATAAATACCCTCATCATTCATAACTGTAAAAGTGGGGTGAATCACATCATATAGATATACATGCCCATCAACTTCTCTTAGCCGCATCTCTTTTATCTGGTTAACTCCAAGAGTTAATAAATATAAAAAAGCAGGGAAAAATGATTCTTTTCTAGCTTTAGTGATTTTAACAACTTCAGTCACATCGATATCGACATCAAACCCATAAGTCGGATCTGGAAACGTATGAAACCATTCATATTGATTGCGCTTAGCATAGTTTTTTAAATCTATCTCTTTCATTTATTCACCTTTCTTTTCAACTAATGTATCCAATTTATCAGCTAAGTCTTTATCTATTCTTTTCAAAATGAGAAGTCTACCATCTTTATCAGCAAAACAATGTTCGCTACTAGCTTCTGCAACTAATTCACCTGTTTTTTGATTTTTAATCACATAGTTGAAAACAAAACGAACAGGCGATACTTCAGCTAAATATGTTTTAACTTCTATAACATCACCATATGTGACTGGCTTTTTATAAGAAATCGAAATTTTAGAAGTCGGCGAATAAATACCTTTAGATTCTAATAAAGCATAAGATAACGAATTGCTATCCAAAAAGTTGATTCGTGATTCTTCTAAATAATGTAAGTAATTAGCATGATGAACGATTCCCATTTTATCGGTTTCATAATAGTTGATCGCCCGTCTATAAATGATGCTCATATCTTTTCACCTCGATATAGAACTTATTTAAAACAACAATAATTCTATCATACTAAATCAAAAGAATAAGAGAATTAATAACAGAAAACTATCAACAAAATTGTTGATCATTCACTATTTTTTATTATGAATAAATATGATATAAAAAATATTCTAAGAGGGAGGATGAAAATGCTACGACTACTAAAAAAAGAAGATTTTAACTTTGTCAAAAGACTATTGCCTAGGATGACTGATGAGATATTTATCGAAGATATAAAACAATCTAGGAATTATATTATTTTAGATGAAGATTCAAATGACTGTGGTCTATTATTAACCACTCTGCTTTGGGAAAAATTACCATTCGTTCAGCATTTGATAATCGATGAAGAAAAAAGAGGCAGAGGATATGGGACAGGAGCCTTAAAAGCTTACGAAGAGATAGTCGAAAAACAAGGTTATAAGATGATTCTTCTATCGACACAAGCAAATGAAAAAGCACAATTTTTATATCGCCGTTTAGGCTATAAAGATTGTGGGGCTTTGTTCTTTGAAAACACACCATTTGATCAACCAACTGAAATTTTTCTCAAGAAAAGATTAGGCGACTGATTGAAAAAGTTATAATGTAACAAAAAAACTGATACTTTCGTAGTATCAGTCATAAATATCATTCAAGAGTGCCCGGGGCCGGAATCGAACCGGCATGGATTATTAGTCCGCAGGATTTTAAATCCTGTGCGTCTACCGATTTCGCCACCCGGGCAAATAAACGAACGTGTCTCGTGCGGGATTTGAACCCGCGGCCCCTTGATTAAAAGTCAAGTGCTCTGCCAGCTGAGCTAACGAGACAAGTAAGAGAGAAACGTATGCTGGGGTAGGTGGATTCGAACCACCGCATAACAGAGTCAAAGTCTGCTGCCTTACCACTTGGCTACACCCCAATGTAGTTTAGCTAGAAAGTATATTAAGTATGGGCGGGGGTGGATTCGAACCACCGAACCCGAAGGAACAGATTTACAGTCTGCCGCGTTTGGCCGCTTCGCTACTCGCCCATTTAACCTTTAAACAATGGATGCTAAGAGGTTCGAACTCCTGACCTCCGCCGTGTAAAGGCGATGCTCTTCCAGCTGAGCTAAGCATCCGACAAAAAATCGGCGCTTTGTTATTCTATCAAAGTGGTATGCTAGTTGCAAGAATTAATTAAGAAGTTTTTTAGCACACCACTATTTTACAACTTTTACTTATTTTCGTAACCAGGTTTACCCAAAAGTTTAAACATATTTGTCTTATACACTTCGACGCCTGGTTGATTGAAAGGATTCACTTCTAACATATAGGCCGAGAAGGCAGTAGCTTTGAAGAAGAAATACATCAGATTTCCGATGTTATATGGTGTCATCTCATCGATTGAAACAATCGTCGCAGGCGTATGAGAAGAAGTGTGCGCCTCCAATGTGGCTATATAAGCTTTCTGATTGATTTCTGATAATTTTCTCCCTGAAAGATAATTGAGATTATCTAAATTGTCTTTATCATAAGGAACAGTTATATCTAAAACTGGCTTATCAACATGTAAAATCGTCTCAAATAAGCACGGGGTTCCTTGCTGAATGAATTGGCCCATCGAATGTAAGTCAGTAGTAAAAGAAGCAGCGGTGCATAAAAGACCTTGTCCGTCTTTTCCTTCCGACTCATCCAAAAGTTGTTTTAACCATTCTAAGATGCTCTTATTCTGTGGCTCATAAGTGACAAACATTTCGACTGGATACTTACCGACTTTATTGAGAAAGTATCTATTGATCGCATAAAGATAGGCGGGATTTTTACGATAATCTGATTCAGCATATGCGACTTCGCCATCTCTGATGCCACGGATGAATTCACGTATATCGATGCCAGCACAGGCGATAGGTAATAATCCAACTGGTGTCAAAACCGAAAAACGTCCGCCGATATTGTTAGGGATAACAAAAGTTTCATATCCTTCAGTCTGCGCCTCTTTCACCAAGGCTCCTCTAGATTTGTCGGTCGTAGCAACGATGGCATCTTTTAAATACTCATGACCATATTTTTCTTCTAAATAACATTTTAAAATACGAAAAGCGACAGCTGGCTCAGTGGTAGTGCCAGATTTAGAAACGACATTGATCGCAAATTTTTTATTTTTTAAATGTTGTAAAATTTGAGCCGTATACGATGAAGACAAAGTATTTCCTAAATATAAAATCTCAAAATTATCCTGTGGATATAAACCGTTCATAGCCTCAATGACTGCTTTAGTTCCAAGATAAGAACCGCCGATGCCGACGATGACTAAAGCCTCATAATTATTTCTGAGACGATTCGCAGTTTTAATTATTCTTTCAATCTCTTCTTCTGGAAGATTTGATGCGAAGTCTAGCCAACCTAAAAAAGCATTTCCCTCTCCGCTTCTATTAGCGATCATTTCACTGACCTTTTGAGCTTTCTCATCAATCGAGCTGAAGTCTAGTTTTTCAAAAAAAGCTCCTTTAGTTGCAAATTTCACCATATCTTGAACTCTCCTTTTCAAAATAGATAAACCAATAAAATATAATACTTTTCACAATAGAATAAATAAAAAAAATTATAAAAACGCTTTTATGAAGAAATCTTTGCAATATATTTCTTAAATGCTTTCACAAATAACACAGCCATTTCTAGTGTTTTAGCATCTGTAACCTTGAATAAATAAGGATTTGCCTGCACTAAATCATGGCTCAGTCCGCCCTTTAAAGCTTTGCTATAATCATCTGTGCTATCAATATCAAAGCCATCGTAATATATCTTTTTAATTTTTGAATATATAAATCCTTGTGGAGTATAGATGAGAGCTTTGTGATCTCTCTTCAAATACCTTTCTTCCTCTTCATCAAAAAGTGAATCATAAATAGGTATATAGCAAGAGACAGAATCAACCGATTCTAATTTAAAAATCAAATCCTCTAAGATACTTTGATATAAAAATGGTCTTGCAGCATCATGAATGATGACTTTATCAACTTGATGATTCTCTAATGCCTTTAGTCCATTATAAACAGAATCATTTCTCGTTAAACCACCGCAAGTTATCAATATTTTCTCGTCAGGAAACAAAGAAAAAATCTCTTTCTTTACACACTGATAATCCTCTTTATCGACAACGATGACTATCTTTGTAAAAAGAGCTGAATTCAAAGCGGTTTTTAAAGGATAAAGATATAACTTTTGATCATCTAAAATAAAAAATTGTTTTTTTACATGTATATCTGAAAATAATCTTTCACCTTTTCCCGATAGCAACAATATAAATGCATTTTTTGTCTTAATATTCACGTATTAATTTTAGCATACTCTTGTTTTAGCTTATAATAAAATATGGCTTAATATAGCCGACTTATATAATAGGAGAATACTATTGAAATAATAGTATTAGGTAATAGTATGGAACAATGGATTATAGTAGTCATCATCGTCGTCTCACTGATAGCTGTCTATGTCATAAGCGGTATTTTAGTCGCACATTTGACAAAAAAGGCCGAAAATAAAGTTTATGATGAAATGGCTAAAATAGCCCCATATGAGAATGAAAGATTAGATTTGATCAAAAAAATAGCATCGACTTTAAAAGAAAGAAATTATGGATTTCCTAAACAGTTCAGCGATCTTATCAATGAAACTGATGAGATTATGAGCACTCGTCCTATCGATATCGCTAAAGCGAAAGGAAATGATGATTTCTTATTGATTTATTTCAAAAAATATTTGACTGAAAAACGACTTACCAGCCAAACAATTTTTGCTGATTATTTGAATGAGATTCAAAACCATCTCTTCTTAGATAATAAAACGGCTGACAATCCATACAGTAGATATAATAAAGTAGCAAGTCGTTACAACGCTTACTTCGGTCTCATTCTTTTCTCACCATTTATCAAACGCAAGAATCGTGAAAGTGCACCATTTTTATAATTTGTAAGCATTTTATTTACGGCTTTATATTTCATTTTAGTTAAAATATTATTAGTTGGAGGTGCTGTATGAATATTTGGCATGATATAGATCATAAAAGAATCACCTGTGAGAAATTCACTTCGGTTGTCGAAATACCTAAAGGCAGCCATTGCAAATACGAATTAGATAAATCGACTGGTTTGATCAAACTCGACCGAGTTTTATATACAGCAACTTATTATCCGGCAAATTATGGATTTATCCCTTTAACTTATGCTGAAGACAATGACCCTCTTGATGTCTTAGTTCTTTGTCAAGAATCATTAGTCCCATTAACTCTAGTGGAATCTAGACCGATAGGAATCATCAGAATGGTAGATCAAGGCTATATCGATGAGAAAATAATCGCGGTTTGTACTTCTGACCCTTTCTATTCTTCTTTTAATGAATTGAAAGAATTACCAGATTATGTCGGCGATGAAATCAGACATTTCTTCAAAGTGTATAAATCTTTGGAAGGCAAAGAAACCTCTGTCACTTCTATCGAAGGCCGTGAAGCTGCTATCGAAGTCATCAAAAAAGATATTCAAGCTTATCAAGACTATATGGATGGTAAATTTAGAGGATATGAACCATTAGAAGATGATGGTACAGGAATCATCAGAGTAGCTAAAAAGATTTCGTAATGATTAAATATTAAAAGAGGTGTTCAAAATGGAATTATTTATTGATACAGCAAACTTAAAAGAGATTGAAGACGCTAGCTCTTGGGGTTATATCAAAGGTGTGACCACTAATCCATCATTAATCGCTAAAGAAGGATTGACTCAAGAAGAAGTCATCAACAGAATTGTAGATCTTATAGATGGACCTATATCTGCTGAAGTTACATGTGATGACAATGTCGACTTAATGCTTAAGCAAGCTCATAAGCTCTATGAAACCAATAAGAAAAATATAGTCATCAAGCTTCCTATTAATGAAGCAGGGCTAAAAGTATGTCATCAATTATCTAAAGAGCATATTCCGACTAACCTCACTTTGTGCTTTTCAGCTAATCAAGCTTTATTAGCTATGGAATCAGGCGCTACATATGTATCTCCTTTTTTAGGAAGATTAGACGATATCGGTGAAAACAGTTTTCAATTAATACAAGAAATTGTAACTATCAAACGCAATTATCAATACAAAACTAAAATCATTTGCGCTTCAATCAGGAATCCACAACATGTGAAGACTTCGGCTCTTTTAGGCGCAGATATCGCCACTGTTCCATATAAGATTTTATTAAAACTAAAGCAACATCATTTGACTGATAGCGGATTAGCCACTTTTGAAAAAGATGCTCTAAAAACCGAACAACTCAGCAAATAAGATTCATTGTTTTTGATTATAGGCAAATAGATGATTAACTAGTATTTTTCTCATCGATTTTCAAGCGATTAGAGATGATATTTAGGATATCATAAATCAAAATATCTTGATCATAATAGTCTCTTTTACTGCCACCTAATGTTAGTTGTTTAGGATTCAATCCACGCGCATCATTCTCTTCAAAGCACCATTCTTTGATTAAATCCGTCTCCGCTATAGATTCTCTTTTCATGACCAAAGTTTCTCTTCTTTTTCTTAGCTTTTCATTAACTCCACATTTTGGACAACTGCCATGCTCAATAATTCTAGTATAAAATTAGACGCAAAATGATATCCACATTTAGAGCATATCCAATGAGCCTTAATTTGCTTGGAACAAAAATGGTCTTAGGGTCTAGTCCTAACGGATTATTAGTTTTCCAATCCCACTCTTTCATGAGATTATCATATTCAATCAAATAAAATTTTTTGCTCATCTATTAGAGGTTGATTAAAAAACTTTATTCATTCAAAACTGTTTTATAAATGAGATGTAATATCTAAAGAACAAACACAGATGTGTCTTAACAAGAGCTTAAAACAAAAAGGAGATAAACACCCGATTTCTTTCACTTCAATACGCAATAGGAACTGACTGCTGCACAAGACTATTTCAATAAAATTTCATTCTCTTTTCGATTGAACATACAATAGCCAAAATGATTATAAACATCTCGACGATTATAGGTGAAAGGCTGTAACTTTGTATCAGTAAAAAGTCCACCAGCTTCCCTCACTAATAAATCAGGTGCACAAATATCCCACTCTTTAGTCTGAGTAGTATATCTGATAGAAGCATCTGCTTCACCGCTAGCTAATTTCACAGCTTTTAAAGAGGCACCGAAATGCTTCACTTCTTTCACCAAATCACGATGTCTGATATATACTTGCTTTTCCTCATCTAACTCATGAGTTTTAGAAGCTAAAAGAATGAGATTTTCAGTTCGATTTGATACTCTTAGTCTTTTCTCATTTCCATCTGGATCAATCAAAAATGAGCCTTTTTCTTGGCGCGCATAAGCGATCATATTGTCATATGGCAGCCCGATGACACTTAAAACTGGTTGATGATTAATAACTAATGCTAAGTTGATTCCAAAAGAACCATCTTTATTAACAAAATCCTGAGTTCCATCTAACGGGTCAACAACAAAGATTGCTTCTTTGTTAAGCCTTGATAAATCATCTTGTTCTTCCTCTGAGAGAAAAGCGATATCAGAATATTTTTCCAACCTTGCTCTGATGATTTTGTCAGAAAGCAAATCAGCTTCAGTCACTGGTGAAGCATCATCTTTGATTTTGATTTCAAACTTTCTTTGATAAACTTTCATCACAGCTTCACTAGCTTCTTTAACAGCTAGTATCATCTCTCCAAGAAGTCTTTCCATCAAGCTATCAGCTCCGCTTTATTCAATGCCTCTAAGACATCTTTCACTCGATCGAAAGAAGAAAGAGTGCAGCCGCTAGCTGGTATATGGCCACCACCATTGAACTGCTTAGCGACTTTTTGCATGTTATATCGTCCATCGCTTCTCAGCTCAACACGGATTGTCCCATCATTTTGTTCAGTAAAAAATGCCCAAATAGGATGATCATCCAAGAGTGATAATAGATTTACTTTTCCACTCGCTTCATTTTGTTCTAAACCTAAAGCCTCGTACTCTTTCTTACTGACACAACAATAAGTGACAAGTCCTGAAAAAGCAAAATGGTTATAAATAAATGCGCGATATCTTAAATCTTTACTATTCTGACGATATAATTCTCGATATAATGCTTTGTAATCAACACCATTAGATATCAATTTGCCACCGATTTCCAAAGTGTCTTGTTCACAATCAAATTGAAATCTGCCAGTGTCTGTCACCAATCCCAAAAAGAGATATTTGCTAGCTTTGGCGCATATGTGACCATATCTCTCGAATAAAAGCTTAGCTAAAATATAAGTAGCACTAGGTGCATCAACTTCACGATAGACTAAGAATTCATATTCGTCTTTATCAGGCACATGATGGTCGACACAGACGATTTCTTTAGCCATGTTTATTCTTTGATCTTCAACTCTTTTTAGATCGCTTAAATCGACTAAAAGAGCTAAAGAAGAAGCGATGACTTCGTCAGATACTTCATCGCTTTTATCTATATCTCTTCCTAAATACTCAGGGTGTGTTCCGACAGCATAGATATGTTTCTTCGGAAAGTAATCTGAGAGAGCATATTTCATTCCCATGACTGAACCGACGCAATCACCATCTGGGCTTTTATGACCAAAGATGACGATCGAATCAGCTTTTTCAATCTTCTCAAAAATTTGTTTTGCGATTTCATTCATAAATAATACCTCAAAATAATTATAGTGAAAAAACTGCAGTTTAAGATAAAACTGCAGTCATGCTATCAGAACAAACAAGTCTATTCTTCGTCTTCATCTAATTCAGCAGAGATGATGTTGGGTTCTTCATTATCTTCATCATCTTCTTCATCATCACCTTCATTTTCAAGATCTTTGTCTTCGCTTTCGCTACCCAACTCATCTTCAGCAGGCTCATCAGAATAAACATCATTCATATCGATATGAACATTTTCATAAAGTTCATGTTCTCTCAATACCCAAGTATTGTTCTCTTTGATGACGAAACGACCATCAGTGGTCAATGCGGTATAAAACCTAGAAGCCAAATCGATGAGACGATTTTCATCAGTCATTCCTAAGACTTTGCCAACAGCTAACAAAAGTTCGCCGAAAGGCATCGGAACACTTGAGTTTTTCTCTTCGTACTCTTGCCTTAAGACGTCATAAGCGATGTCAACTAAAGATTTGCTTTCAGCCATATTAATATTCTCCTTATATTTAAATTTAAAATCCTTACAAGTATACACGTTCAAGCCTTTTCTTTAAAGAGAATGATTTTATTTCTCTAGAGATACCATTCTCTCAGGCGCTGAAACACCGATTAAAGATAAAGCATTTTTTAAAACTATTTCACAAGCTTTAACTAATCCGAGGCGTTGATTAGAAAGTTCAACATCTCTATCGTCTAACACACGATTTTTAGTATAGAACTCATTGATAGATTTAGCTAATGAGTGAATGTAGTTAGTCATTTTATAAGGCTCATTCTCTTCTACTCCAGCCAAGATATTCTTGCCGAAGTCTTTGATCAATAACAATAGATTCTTTTCGCTATCGCTAGTCAAACGATCCGAATTATAATTTAAAGGAAAGAAAGCTGCTCCGTTATTTAAAATACCGCACAAACGCGCATGAGTATATTGAGCATAATAAACCGGATTTTCAGAACCTAGTTTTTTAGCGAGATTGATATCAAAATCAAGATGTGAATTATTTGATCTCGAAACAAAGAAATATCTAGCGGCATCAACACCGACTTCTTCGATCAATTCTTTCATCGAAATCGCATTGCCAGTTCTCTTAGACATCTTGAATTCTTGCCCATCTTTAAAGAGCCTCACCATTTGAACTAGAGAAACCGTCAGTTTCTCTGAATCATAACCCAAATCTGATATGGAAGCTTTAAGTCTAGTGATATATCCGTGATGATCTGCACCGAAAAGATCTATGAAATAATCATAGCCGCGTTGATATTTATCAGCATGATAAGCGATATCTGGTAAGAGATAAGTATATGAGCCATCTGATTTAACTAAAACACGATCTTTATCATCGCCATTTTTTGTGGTGTTCAAAAATAAAGCGCCATCTTCTTGATAACAATAAGGCTCTAATTTTTTTAATACTTCTTCAACACTTCCGCGAGCTTTGATCGCTTTTTCTGAAGTGTAAACATCATGATCAACACGAAACTCATGCAAATCTTTTTTGATCTGTTCTAACAATTCTTTTGAACCATAATTCTTAAAATCTTCTAAATGTTCATCTGGATTTGCTAAATAAGCATCTTGAATTTCACTTTTTAATTTCGCAGCAATTGTGACTATCTCTTGCCCATGATATCCATCTTCAGGGAATTCTCTCTCGACACCGAATAATTCTAGATATCTGACCATCAGAGATTTTCCAAGATTCGTTATTTGATTACCAGCATCATTGACATAATATTCCCTAGTCACTTCGAAACCAGCTTTTTTGTAAAGTCTAGAAAGAGAGTCACCGATAGCAGCACCGCGAGCATGACCTAAATGTAAATAGCCTGTCGGATTAGCAGAAACATATTCGATGTTGACCTTTTTGTTTTGGCCATATGTTAAATCACCATAGTGTTCACCTTCCGTAACGACCTTTTTGATGATAGAGCCTAATTCATCAGCTCTTAAGAAAAAGTTTAAGAAACCAGGCATTTTAGCCTCGACTTTTTCGACACCATTTAAAGAGAAATCATCAGCGATTTCTTGCGCTAAATCGATCGGTTTTTTACCGACTGCTTTCGCTTTTCTCAAAGCGATATTAGAAGCATAATCACCATGTGAACGATTGTCTGAAGGTGACAAAATGATTTCTTCTTTAGTCACTTCAATCTGATGCTTTTTTAATAACTCTACTAATTTTTCTTTTATCTGTTCTTGTATATCCATAAATAACCGCCTCATTCTTTCTTCAATAATATATTACATAAACAGGCTACTGCTTCACCCTCTCCAACAGGACCGACCATTTCAGAAGTATTAGCATGGATAGCGACTTTATCAGCTGGAATGTTTAATGTCATAGCGATCGCATCCTTGATATCGGCTTTATATTGCTTCAACTTCGGCTTTTCTAAGATGATAGCGATGACGACATTTCCGATTTGATAGCCATGTTTTCTCATCTCAACCAAAGCTTTTTCCACAATCACTATCGAAGATAAGCCAGCTGTTTTTTCTGAGCTATCAGGAAAATAACTTCCGATATCATCTAGCCCTAGAGCTGAGAAAATCGCTTGAGCTAAACAATGATAGACGATATCACCATCGGAATGAGCGACGATCTTCTTATCCGCCGGAACTTTGACACCTGCTAAGAGAAGATGATCACCAGCCTCTAATCGATGGATATCATAACCTAAACCAGTGAGAATCGACATAATCATTTCTTTACAGCTGCTGATCTGATATATAAACAATCACCATCTTGAACAAGATAGTCCTTGCCGACTAGCATCATCTTTCCTGCTGCCTTAATAGCCGCTTCGCTGCGAAGCTCATGGATATCATCATATTTATATACTTCAGCTTTTAAAAAGTATTTTTGAAAATCCGAATGGATGATACCAGCGCATTCAGGAGTGGTCATCCCGTCATGGAATGTCCAAGCGCGAACTTCATCTTGGCCGCAAGTGAAAAATGTTCTCAATCCTAAAATATGATAACTAGCCATAGTTATTTTATCTAAACCAGTCAAGGAAGTCCCTAAAGAATCAAGATATTCCTTTCTCTCTTCTTCAGTTACTTTAGACAGCTCTTCTTCAATCAAGGCCGATATCGGTATACATTCAGCATGATGACTAGTTGCAAAATCGCTCAAAGCTTTAAAATATGGATTCTTTAATGGTTCAGCATATGAATCCTCATCGACATTTCCAACATAAATCACTGGTTTCATCGTGATCAAATTAAAGTTTCTGGCAACTTCTTTCTCGGCGATAGTCAAAGCGACATCACTAGCCATCTGTTCATGTTTTAAAGCATCGATAATCTTATTGATAGCTGATACTTCCAAAAGCTCTTGTTTATCTTTGGTCATCTGTGCTTTACGCCCCAGCTTTTCAAGCCTTTTTTCTAGCACATCTAAATCGGATAAAATAAGTTCTAAATTGACTTCAGTCGCATCCATCACCGGATCGACCTTTCTTCCGCTATAAGAGATGATAGAAGGATCATCAAAGCATCTCACAACATGGATAATCGCATCCGTATTTCTGATGTTGCCTAAAAATTGGTTTCCAAGTCCTTCACCTTTAGAAGCGCCTTTTACCAATCCAGCTATATCAGTAAATTCGAATGTAGCACGCACTTGTTTGGCAGGGTTAAAAATCTCGACCAGCTCATCAAATCTCGGGTCTCTAACCTCGACAACACCTGTGTTTGGAGTGATTGTAGCAAAAGGATAATTTTCAGCTAAAACATTATTATTAGTAATAGCGTTGAACAAAGTCGACTTCCCGACATTAGGCAAACCAACAATACCAGCAGTTAAACTCATATTAATACCTCGAAGTTTATAAAAAATCTTTTAATAAATCACCAAAATATCAGAATCAACACTCGGCAAAAAAGTAGTTATCGTTTGATATACATCACCGACTTTGATCTCCAAGTGGTCAAAATCACCTAATAAGTCCTGTAAATCATCTATATAATCAGAAAGATATTTATCAGGTAAAACATTTAGAGATTTGTTCATAGAAATGAGTTCTTCACCCTCTCGCATATAAAAATTTAATTTAATCGCTTCAGTCATTTTACGATAAAGAGTGATCTCATTTCTTTTATCAGTCGAGAAAGATAAAGCGTATGGTAACTCGATGCGAGAACTGAACCCTATATCAGCATATAAACCATCATATAAATATATTTTATCTTCAAAAACATAATCATTTTTAAGGCTATACGTAGAATCACCAGCAGTAAAAACAGTCTCTTCATCTAAATACGCATTATGATCAATAGACTTGCTCAAATAGGTTAATCCTTCTTCGCCAGTTTGATACGAATCATCTTTTCCGAAAAGAGTTATTAAATTGATCAAAGGCTTATAAAGCAATTCAACATAAATTATCGTATCATCTTCTGGCATGATTGTCGCAGTGAACGAATTCTTTTCTCCGTCGATGAGTGTATAGAATTCTCCGACCATCAAAGTATCATCGCTATCAAAACTGCGAGCTTGTTCTAACGCTGAAGTGATATCGCTGTTCTCTTTAAAAATATATGTTAAATCTGTCTCTTTATCTCCAATATAATCTTCAGGATAGCTATAAGAAAAAGTCAAGGTTGGGTATTCTTCATATCTAGCAATAAGGGTTAAATCCTCAGCCGGCAATTGATCTCTAACAAAGTTAAATTTCACATCTCCATTATAAAAACCGATAAAGTCGGCATTATCTTTTGCCGGTTTAATCTCATCGTAGCTTTCTCCTAGAGCATCACCTTCATATGCGACAGCACTCATCGAAGAAGCGTTGTCAAATAGTCCACCATCATAATCCAATGTGACTTCAATCTGTCGACTCCATTTGAGATATAAGTCAATATCGCTGATTGACAAAGAACTATCGATATTGAATTGCTTAGTCAAACTGCTGTCAAGAAAGAAACCATCAAACCGATAAATATTTCCATCTTGAGATGTGAAGAGATATTCATCTTTTGCTGCAGTGAGGTCTAAATCTAATTTAGCCAGCATCAAGTCTTCTAATTCTTTCGAAATAGTCGCATTTCTTTCGACTTGGAAACTTTCATCACTATATCCATCGATATTGAAATGAACAGTCACCCGTGGATATTCTTGCCATTTAGCTTTTAACACTAATTGCTGACTATCTTCCACAGCTGGAAACACCATACCGCTTTCAAACTGCTCTACAAACGGATATTCGCCTATCGGTTGAGCAGTGTCTAAATAATAATGAGAAGTATTATCATCCTCTCTTCTCACTAAAGGATATTCTGTATACCAATAAGAAAAATAGAGATTGTCTCCGCTAGCAGTCGGCAAATAATCTTCCGAAGGGATAGTTTTATTAGCATATCCATTGAGTACACCATCAGAAAAGCTTTTGTCAACATCTATGGTAGGGGCTATCAATTGTCCATTTCGATTTACAGCATCAGTGAGATCAAATGCTATTTCAACTAGTGGCTCAAAATAGGCATATAAAGTATCAGTTCCATAAGGATAAACATAGTAATATTCACCAGTTTCACTATCGATTTTAGGTGTGATTTCACGATAATTGCCTGCGGAATCTTTCTCTCTCCAACCGACGAAATAATAGCCTTCCTTATATGCATCAGGAATTTGGATGTTGATTCTTGTTCCAGCTTCTCCAACTAATGAAGTCGTGTTAAAAGTAGGATCGGTAAAAGAGCCACCATCTAAATCAAAAAAGATGGTGCCTTCCACATACTGATTGCAAGAAGTTAGTGGAACTAACAATGCGATTGAAAATAGAAACGGTAACTTTTTATACATATGTTTATTTATCATTTCATCCAAAGCGAAGAAAGGCACTATAGTGCATATAGTGCCTAAATCGAATCAGCGTTTGTTATTGTTGTGGAAAGAATGCTTTGGCCTATCCGGTTTTTCGACATAATTCTCTGGCTTAGGTAAAAATTCGCGATGAGAGATGTCGATACGGCCTTGAGCATCGATAGCGGTGATGATGACTTTCAAAGTATCTCCGATATGGCAAACATCTTCAACCTTCTCGACTCTGGTCCAAGCGAGCTTAGAGATATGGCATAAAGCATCAGTGCTTCCGAAGAGATTGACAAAACAGCCATAAGGTTCGATTCTAACGACTTTTCCCTCATAAACTTCACCTACTTGAGGAACTTTGGCAATCGCCATAATTTCATTATAGGCTTTTTCAATCAGTTCTTTTTCGACTGAGTAGATGATGACGCGACCATCGTCATTGATATCAATCTTGATTTCATTATTACAATCAGCGATGATGCTATTGATGACTTTCCCCTGTGAACCGATGACATCTCTGATCTTATCAGGAACAATGTTGAAGCGTTTCATCTTTAAAGCATATTCAGATAATTCTTTTCTAGGTTCAGGAATCGCCTTTAACATAACATCAAGAATTTGTTTTCTCGCAGGTTTTGCTTGCGCTAAAGCCTCGGCAAGAATCTCTTTGGTGATACCTCTGATTTTGATATCCATCTGTAAGGCGGTGATACCATTAGGAGTACCTGCTACCTTAAAGTCCATATCTCCTAAATGGTCTTCCATTCCTTGAATATCTGTGAGGATAGTATAAGGATGTTTACCATCCAAAGGTCCTGAAGTGATAAGACCCATAGCGATACCAGACACAGGAGCTTTAATCGGAACACCAGCATCCATCAAAGCCATACAAGACGCGCAGATAGAAGCTTGCGAAGAAGAGCCATTAGATTCACAAACATCAGCTACGCAACGAATAGTATATGGGAACTCTTCTTCCGAAGGGATGACATATGATAATGCTCTTTCTCCTAAGGCGCCATGTCCGATTTCTCTTCTTCCAGGAGTGCCCATCCTTCCTAATTCACCAACAGAAAATGGTGGGAAATTATAATGATGCATCCATCTCTTAGATGTCTCACCCGATAAATCATCGATGATTTGTGCATCATCTAAAGATCCTAAAGTACAAGCGGAGATAACTTGAGTTTGACCTCTAGTAAACATAGCCGAGCCATGGGCTCTAGGTAAAAGATGAACTTGAGCATCTAAAGGTCTAATCTCATCGACTTTACGACCATCCGGTCTGACTTTATCTTCGGTGATGAGACGACGAACCTCTTTTCTCACAACATTTTCAAGAACTTCTTTAGCCTCATTGACAGTGATATCATGAAGCTGTTGAGTCTTATATTCTTTTGCATCATAGATATCGATGACTTCTTTTTCTAAAGCATCGATTGTGTTCTGTCTTTCAAGTTTATCATAAATAGAAACAGCTTTGATAAGTCTTTGCTCTTGAGTTTCAGTTTGACCTTCTGAAATATAATTGCGACAAGCATTTGCAAACTCCTCATCAATCTTATAAATATTGAGAGGTCTCTTTTCTTTACCGACTTTAGCGACGATTTCCTTTTGGAAACGACATAATTGCTTGATAGCTTCATGACCAAACATCAAAGCATCTAACATATCTTCCTCAGTGACTTCGTCAGCACCAGCTTCAACCATATTAATCGCTTCTTCAGTACCTGCGACAGCTAAAGAAATGTCTGACTTCGCCTTTTCTTCTTGAGTCGGATTGATGATAAATTTGCCATCGACTCTACCAACCCAAACACCGGCGATAGGTCCTTCGAATGGGATATCAGAAATACAAAGAGCTAATGACGAACCAAACATGGCCGTCATATCACTAGGAGAATCCGGATCAGCTGACATGACGATTGCACTGACTTGAGTTTCATTCACATAGCCTTCTGGAAACATCGGACGGATAGGACGATCGATAAGACGGGAATTCAAAGTCTCCCTGGTGCTCTGCCTACCCTCTCTTCTCAAAAAAGAACCAGGGATTTTTCCAGCTGCATATTGTCTCTCAAAATAATTGACAGTCAAAGGGAAAAAGTCCTGACCAAGCTTAGCTTCTTTCGCACCGCAAGCCGCACATAAAACTGCAGTGTCATTAAGTCTCACTAAACAAGAACCATCCGCTTGTTTAGCAATCTCACCAGTCTCGACAACTAATTTCTTTCCATAGAAGTCAAGTGAGAATACTTCTTTTGCCATTTTAATACCTCTTTTTTAATAATAATACCGTGTTATTTTATCATACTAGTTTATATATATAAACTATTTTAAAAAAGAATAAGTTCCTATTTTTCAAAGAAAATAATGATTAAACAAAAATATTAAGCTAAATTTTTTAGTTTCTATACTAGCCTTTATGATAATAAATGATTCATACGAAAACTAAAAAAGAGAATTATATAATCAAACTTTATTTAAATAAGTAAAATTGGATAGTATGTATCTAATTTTATTTTTTGTATTTATTTAGTATTTTAAAATAATATTCTTTCCAAAGTAAATAGGTGTTTTGTCTAGAGTATTTTTCCTTCATTTTTAAGCTGAGTGTCTTGTTTTCTAAATAATAATTATCATCGCTAGCCAATCTATTCAATACCGCAGCAAAATCAGTGGTGTTTTTACCGGTGAGATAATCGCCTATCAGAATATCTTTATATAATGGTAATTCTCTTACAACATATGGTAAGCCAACTGAGCATGCTTCTAATAATGACATTGGAAATAGTTCATTATACGAAGGTAAAAAGAAGATATCGCTAGCGTTATAAATAGAATTCATCTCTTCGCGATCGATAATACCTAGAAATTTAACATTATCGCGCTTGATGCTCATCTCTTTCTTTAACTCTTGATAACCATCAGTGATTCCTTTAAAAGAAAAGCCACCTACCCAAATAAAAAACAAGTCAGGGCACAATTCACTAGTCTTTAAAAAATCCTTAACACCTTTTCGAGTTTGAATTTGGCCGACTGAAATAACTATTTTTTTATTCAAAGGCAAGCCATAACGATTCCTAGTGGCTTTTCTTCGCTCATCAGTTTGAGAATAAAAACTCTTTTCAGAAACAAAATTAGGAATATAAGTAATATTATCTTTGCTGATACCTAGTTTGATTAATGGTTCAATAAAAGAAGGATTTACCACAACAATTTCTTTAGCTCTCTTATAAAAAGAAATGACATAACGACAAAACAATGAAAAAATAGGCTTAGGCAATTTAATCGAGCCTTCTAATGTCTCAGGTAAAAAATGTACATAGCAGATTGTTACACGTCTCTTCTTCATCATCAAGTAAAAAGTGGGATTGATAGAATGTACATGATAAAGATCGAATTTCGAGGAATGCTTATTCAAAAATAGCTCAAAATCTTCCTTTCCGAATTCTTTTAATAATTCAGTCTGTTCTAAATAAGCTGAACCAACGCCTTGAGCTGGTGCGCTAGTAGCCGCCGATAAAACATCAATAGTAACCTTTTTCATATAGTTTGATAATCTTTTAAATCTTCTTCTGACAATCGTCTGTCTCTTTTTGACAAAATATAATTAGTCGATTCATGACAAAGCACCATAAGCAAAGCTAAGATCAATAAGAAATAAGGCAATATGCGATAGTTATTAAATGACTTGGCTGTGATTGCAAACAGCGGAGGAATGACTAAATTTCCACAGTATGCTAATGCCATTTCTAAGCCGATGGCTTTTCCAGATAAACATTTGGAAAAACGATAAGGAGTAGAGCGAATGATAGCTGGATAGATCGGTGCACACCCCAAACCGACGATGATAAATCCGATTAATGAAAACAAATAATGGGTTGGAATCAATGTTAAAACAACCCCGATTAATAAGATTCCTTCACCTATTCTTATCATATTCTTCTCTTTAATTTTTAATGATAGAGGTCCACAAATAAAACGGCCGATAGTAATTCCTAAATAGAAAGAAGAAGCAAAAGTAGCTGACAAAGCGGTATTGATATCTTGTGTTTGATTGAAATATGTAGCGATCCATAGTCCAGCTGTGCTTTCTAAAGCACTATAACAGAAAAAGCCAATAATAGAAAAATAAAATACTGGATTAGTAAAAAGCGATTTATATGGATGTTCTAAAGTTTTGTCTTCTTTCTCATCTTTTTGTTCTATTGCACTCAGTTTATTCCATAATGGTAAACTGAAAAATAATATCACTGAAATAACCAACAAGATTATTCCAATAATTAAAACTCCATAATTCCAACCGCTAGAATTGTTCTCTGCGTCAACAAATGAACCGATAATCATAGGGCCGATTGAGGCACCGATGCCCCAAGCGCAATGCAACCAATTCATATGAATAGCCTTGTAATGAAGAGCGACATAATTATTTAGCGCGGCATCTATGCCACCAGCACCGATGCCTAACGGGATAGCAGCTACAAAAAATGCCCATGTGAATCCACTTCTTATAAATGAAAAACCGATAAGAGAGAGACCGGTCAAGAGCACTGAGATAATAGTGACCCACTTTGTTTTTAATAAATCGACTAATTTAGCTGAACAAATCGATGAAATAATGGTTCCAATACAGATTATAGGTGAGATATATCCAGCCATATTTTCACTGATTTGCAAATTATCAGCAATAGCTGGAAATGAGGAGCCTAGAATAGAATCAGGTAATCCTAAAGAAATAAAAGTGAGATAAATAATCAATAATAAAAGCGTGGCCATATTTTTCTCTATTAATTTAGCACAAATAACCAGTGTAATGTATGTAAAAATCAGAATTAAATCTATTAAGCTATGTTAAACTTATATTAAAAGAGGTGACATACTATGCAACATTTCTCAGAAAATTTTGAAGACCTAGAAAAGATAGAAATAGAACGACCAAATACACAAGAAATCCTAAACTTGCATGATGATTTAATAAGCAAAATCAAATCAGCTACCTCCTCAGAAGAAGCGAGTGAGATTCTTAAAAGATTCTTTCGACTAACAGATACGGTTTCAACAATCTTCAATTTGATTTATATACGTCATAGCTGTGATACAAGAGATCAAAAATATGATGAGTTGAGCACATTAATCGATGAATTCGGTCCAGAGATCAACGTTAAATCTAACGAATTTATCAAAGCTTTGCTCGCTTCCCCATTCATCGCGGACTTAGAAAAAGAATTCGGTCAATATTTCTTTGATTTACAAAAATTGTCATTGAAAACTGTTTCGAGTGAAATCATACCCGATTTAATTGAAGAAAATAAAACTGTCGCCGAGTATGTAAAGCTGATCGCACAAGCTTTAATTGAATTTAACGGACAAAAATATACTCTTTCTGAAATGGGAAAATTTACCACTTCTGTCGATCGTGAAACGAGAAAGAATGCTTCAGAAGCTGTTTGGAACTTTTATGAAAAAAACGATGACACCATCGGAGATATCTATGATCGCTTAGTAAAAATCAGAACAAGAATCGCACATAAACTCGGATATCAAAATTTCTTGCAATTAGCTTATGATCGCATGCACCGTTTAGATTGGGGCCCAGACGATGCCGCGATTTATCGTGAAAAAGTTTTAGAAGATATCGTTCCTCTTTCCAAACAAATTTTCAATCGCCAAAAGGAACGTCTCGGATATCAAAATGATACAAAATACTATGATTATAAGGTTTTTTATAAAACCGGTAATCCGATTCCGGATAAGGATGCTAATGGTCTCATATCAGCTGCAGCAGAGATGTATGAAAATCTATCACCAACAGCTAGCAAATATTTTAATTTTATGGTCAGCCACAATTGCATGGATGTTGTATCAAAGCCAGGAAAAGCCTCTGGCGGTTATATGACATATATACCAGATTTAAAAACTTCTTTTATTTTTTCAAACTTTAATGGAACATCTGGAGATGTTGATGTATTAACACATGAATTTGGTCATTCATTGCAAGGCTTTTTAGGAGCCGATTATATCGTTCCAGACTATCGCTCTCCAGGCATGGAATGCTGTGAAATGCATTCGATGTCGATGGAATTTTTAACCTATCCTTATATGCAAAATTTCTTTGGCAAAGATACTGAAAAATATTTATATTCGCACACCTGTGATGCGATTACAATCATCCCATATATTGTCATCGTTGATGCTTTTCAAGCATATGTATATGAACACCCAGATATCTCACACCAAGAAAGAAAGGCCTATTGGCGCAAATTAGAAAAAACTTATTTACCTCATTTGACTTATGAAGATAATAACTTTTTAGCTTCTGGCGGTTATTGGATGAAGCAAACACATATTTTTGAAGTACCGCTTTATTATTTAGATTACTCAATAGCTCAAGTTGTCGCTCTCGAATTTTTTATCGCAAGTCTAAAAGAGCCGCAAAAAACCTTTGAGAAATATATTAGCTTCTGCAAATTGGGAGGCACTTTGCCTTTCAGAAGTTTGCTGAAAGCAGCAGATATCGCCAATCCATTTGATGGCGATACTTTAAAAGAAGTAGCTACTAATATTATGAAGTATTTAAATACTTTTGATTTAACTAAAATCGATTCTTAAATAACTAATTCATCATCTAATTCTTCAGAGATAAGCTTTTGAACATATAACGGAACATCTAGAATTGAGGCGATTCCAGCTGATAAATGCTGTTGTGCTTGGTAAGCGGCTAAGTGGATCAACTGATCACCAAAAATGACCAAATCAGTGAATTTTTCTTTGCGCAAGCCATATGCTAATAAACCAGCTAAATAACCAGCTAAGCCATCTCCTGAGCCGGCTTTGCTCAAAGATGGTGTCGGCACGTAATTAGAAGTATAAACTTCTTTTTCGAGATTGATGAAAATCGAAGAATAACTCTTTAAGAGCAGGTATACTTTATTTTGCTCTACATATTCTTTTGCAAATGCTAAATAATCTTCAGCTTCTCTTGAAATCAATTCGCAATGAAACAATCTTCTAGCTTCACCTAAATGAGGTGTCAAAAGAATTCTGGATACTGGTTTCTTCTCTTTTAAGCACCTTGAATCATTATCAGCCAATAATTTTAATCCTGTCGCATCAATGATTAAATTGCCTGAATAATTCTTAACAATATATTCTAAAAAACGATAGTTGTTCTGAGAATCAAAAATACCATTTCCAAAAAGAATAGAATCATATTGCAACAAAACTTTATCTAATACTTCTTTATTTTCTTTCAATAAAAACTCATCCGATTTCGTCTTAAAGTTCACATAAACAAATGGAGCTGGATTTCGCGTTGCTAAAACAAAATAAATATCTTCAGGAACAGCTAGGCTTACATAGCCTGGTCCAGCCAAAGAAGCGAATGAAGCAGCTAATGAAACAGCATTAGGAAAGGATTTAGAACCACCGATTATCAAAACTCGACCATTGTCTGATTTGTTGCTCTTATCATCACGTTCAACATATAAATCTTTAATGATCTGAGAAAAATTCATTTTATCCCTCCGCATAAATTTCCATCAGTTTTTCCAGTGCTTTTTTATAGATGTTTTTCGATTTAATTTTAAACCAAGAAGACGATAAAGAGCAAGCATGATAAAGTTGTGATTTAATATTAATACTCGGATGTGAATATAACTTTCTAGTAAATTTGGAATCAAGAGAATAAAGATATTTTTTAGTCGATTCTAAAGCAGTCAGATACGGTGTCACCATATCAGCTCTCCGATGCATAGAAGAATCATCGTGTTGACGATAAAAATAGAGAGGCTTTGAACAATATTTAACTTTTTTAGCATGAAATAAAGCTTTAGAAATAAATGGCCAATCCTCGAATCTATTCAAATTATAATCAAAATGCAATTTGTGTTCTTTTATAAATGATGTCTTATATAATCTAGCCCAAACAAGTGTTCTCAATTTAAAGAATGGACTCTTATATAATTTTAATAATGCTGATTTACCAGTCGTCACTAAATTCGTTCTAGAAAAATCTTTTACAGCTTTATTCGTATATATATAATCACCGATAGTAACTATATCTGCATCACTCTTTTTAATCATCTCATAAAGAGAAGATAAATATGTCAAATCAACAAAGTCATCCCCATCAACAAACGTGATATATTCACTATTAGAAACAAATAGACCTATGTTTCTTGAACAAGATACACCAAGATTAGGAAAAGTATGTATGCGGAATATCTTTTCTGGATATGTCATTTCATATTGATGACAGATCTCTGAAGAGCCATCAGTACTGCCTAAATCGATTAAAATTATTTGGTATCTTTCTTTAAAGTCTTGATTTAATAAAGAATCCAAACAAAAAGATAAATATTTCTCAACTTGATAAACTGGTATGATGACTGAAATTTTAATATTGTTATATGTCATTTATTCAAAGGAAGATAAATCTCATTCTTAAATTCAGCACCTTTGATATTTTCTTTCACAAAACGCTCGTACATCGCTTTTTGTGCAATCGATAAAAGGTCCCAATAATCTTTGTTATGACAATAAAATGCCACACGAAGCTTGATGACATCAACACGAGATTGCGAAAAGTCATCGACAGTCATAAAAGCTTTATGTGCATCGTCTTTGCAAGTCATCTCTAATGAATTGACAACCTCTAAAATCAGTTTAGACATCTTTTCGATATCGGTCCCATATGGGAATGAATAATATAAAACGATTCTTCGATATTCTTCTGTGCTGCAATTGATCACATTATCGGAACTCAAAGCCGAATTTGGTAGCAGAACAGTTTTACCATCGACAGTCGTCAATGTCGTTCTCATCATCGATATTTTTTTAACCGTTCCTTCTAACCCATCAACAATGATATAGTCACCTGTTTTGATATTCCCTTCAGAAATTAAGATGACTCCATCGGCGAAATTAGTGATCACATCTTGCAAACCGATACCGATTGCTAAGAAAGCGGAGGATAGAATACTGACGATTCCGTCCAAAGCCAATCCAAGTGTAGCTATGAATGAAACAGCTAAAACAATAGCTAAAATAAACCGAATTGTAGAAACTGTAAACGTGACTATGGATGGATCCATCTGTTTATGATTGGATTTTTTATTCTTTTTATTAGTATAATCCCTTGCTCTAGTCAACCATTTACGCAAAAGGAAACATATCAATTTTATTATATAAATACCAGCTACTAATAAAATGAGAGCTAAAACTAGTCTAAAACTAAAATTAACCATATCAACTTTAAAAAAGTTGACTATTTTATTCCAGAAATCTGGCCAAAAATTACTATCAGTGATAGAAGATGAACCACTGCCAGAGGAAATATTAGCGCTAGTATTTGAACTATCTACCAAAAATAAAATATTCATCGCTATTAATTATACTTTTTAATGATTACAAAATGATAGAAAATGATGAAAATAATGCTACACATATTTCAAATATCTCTATTTGATAATGTCCCATCATCAAAATAAGAATTAACAAAATCAGTCATAGCTTTTTTGACAAAGTTAGAGGCTGTCGATAAAGAGATTTTATTATATGCCGCTATTTTAGTTTTTAAGATTGATTGTATTTCGATTTATTTTTTAGCATTGTGAATCAAAAGAATAATCATATGAAACTACAACTCAATAATGTTAAAAATAAAATTTTAAAAATATAATATTATTTGCGGAGGAAAATTGAATGAAGTACGATAATGAACTGGTTTGCAAAAGATTAAACAATCTAATGCACAGAGCTATGATTAAATCTCAAAAAGAACTACTAGTTCAAATTTTCGCATATCTTCAAAAAATAAGCGATGATAAAAGAAGATATATGAATATATATGATGTGATTTCTATAAATGTTAACATGCTAAATAAAATGCTTAATGTACATATTTCTAGGAAATAGTCTAATGAAAGATGCACTAAAAGATTTTTATATAGGTTTAAAATCATTTAATTGGTCTCTATTATTTATACTTTCTATTCAGTTACTTATTCCCGCTATTTATTCAACAGTTAGAACTTATTTCTTATCCACTAATATTGATGTCAATGAATTCGATATTCTGGCTCAAATAGAATGGTATGACCTTATAAATGAGAGTGTTATAGCTTTCCTTATTATTCCACAATATTCCTTGTTGAATAATTTATCAAAAGCAAAAAGCAACGAGAAATTTACTAGCTTTGTATTTGTTGCTGGAATAATAGTTTGTGTCTTTTATTCAATAGTTATTACCATTCTTTATTTCTGCGTTTTGCCTATGATTAAAGGATTGAATGTCACACACGAGAATATTGGAAAGACTACATCTTATTTGCAGATTGAAACTATTGCTTTTGCGATTGGCATAATCTATTCCTATGCCAGTGTAGTTTATATAGTTTTAAACAAAAGATTACTGATTCTTTTATTGCTTATACTTAAAATGATTTCATTAATCATTTGTGATGCATTATTGATTCCTAATGCTGGTATTTATGGCGTTGCTTACTCAAATATAGTAGTAAATTCAGTTATGGGATTATCAGCTATTGTCATCTTATTTATCACTAGAAATATAAAAATTGGGCCACCAAATAAAGATATTAAGAAACTACTCAAAAAATGGTTACTGATAGGCTTATATTCCGGAAGTCAATCAATTTTAGACAATTTAATCTATATTTTGATGGTTGTCAAAATGATTAATTCGGTTGGGAATATAGGAAGTTATTGGCTAGCAAACAATTTTATTTGGAACTGGCTTTTAATCCCTATACTTGCTCTAAGTGAAGTGATCAAGAGTGATTGTAAAGAAGGTTACCATAAAGTAAACCATAAAAATTATTACTTTATAATTTTTGGAATAATGATTATTTGGCTTTGTTTGATTCCTTCTTGGCTTCCTTTTTTAGAAAGTGTTGAAAAACTCCAGAACGCCGAAGAAGTTTTTTCAGTTCTTATCAAACTATTTTGGTTTTATTTTGCTTATGCTTTAACTGTAGTTCCTGATGGAATATTTGTTGGATTAGGCAAAACCAAATATTTACTCATCAATTCAGTGATAGTCAACATTGGCTATTATGGTATCTTCTTTCTAATTTACATGATCGGAAACATTAAAATGACAATGGATTTGATCATTTATATGTTTGGATTTGGCATGGTAATTCATTTAATTTTCAGTCTTGTTGAAGAGAAATTTTTTCTTAAAAGGAAGGTTAATGAATTAAAACAAGAAAGTGATAACTCCTGTGCACAAAGCTAAAAATTGATAACTGAATATTCCGATAATTTAGAACAAATAAATCTAAGCAACAAATAGTTTTTTAATAGCAGTTTAAATTAAAACAAATACTAAAGTGATTCGGATTTTTTGCACAATGTCCCATCATCAAAATAAGAATTAACAAAATCAGTCATAGCTTTTTTGACAAAGTTAGAGGCTGTCGATAAAGGGATTTTATTATATGCCGCTATTTGTCTAAAAGTATATGAATAAAGATACATCTGCAAAATCTGCTGCTCTTTTTGACTAAATCTCGAACAATATTCTTCTAAGTCGAGTTTAATTCTAATGTTTTCACCATAATTTCTATAATGATTGAGTCTATATGAATTGTTGAAGAAATTGCTCTCATCAAAATCTAATCTCACGCCATATCGCTTGGTTTCAGCAATGAATTCTTTGCCTTCTTTAATTCGATAATATGTCGATCCCATTTGAAGCATCTTAAAGAAGAAATTATCAAATGCTCCTATCCTATTCTGGAATTTTTTAAATGCAATCAAGGCTGTATTTTGGAGATAATTATACAAATTATCCATTGATAGATATGGGTATTTCCTTATGTAGTATCTACACACTCCATTCAAGCTCATTTTTACTCTGGTAAAGTATTCGTCGATGATTCGATTGTTGCTTTTATCGCATTCACACATCTCTCCGATAGATAGGCCGACATAATTTAAATCTTCTGGGTCAGCAGTCCCATCACATTCTTTGATGCTGTTGACAACATCATCATAATACGGAATAAAAGAGGTCTTTAAAGACACACCAAAAAATTTGGTATCATTCATATAATTTATACCTCCTATGACTAATTTTTTATTTATGTCTTCTATATGAAGAAATTTGAGCTAAAAAAATGCTGCAGGCAATAGAGGCATTTAATGCTGTAACATCATTATTCATAGGAATTGAAGCGATAAAATCAGAATTCTTTCTAACAAGTTTAGATATACCGAATCCTTCTGAGCCGATTATCAATCCAATCTTTCCAGAATAATCTATTTCGTCATAAACTGAATCTCCTTCACCAGCGGCAGCAACCATCCAAAACTGATGTTTTTTTAATTCAGCAATCGCTTGTGAAATATTCGTAACTTGAACGATCGGGATAAAAACCTGCGATCCAGTAGCGACTTTAGCTACTGTGCCATTGACTTGGACTTGACGATTTTTTCCAATGATTATCATATCGACACCAAAAGCGACCGAAGTACGTATCATAGATCCAAAATTAACAGGATCTTCAATACCATCTAAAATCAAAATAGTGCTTTCCTTTTTAGAATCTATTTTTGATAATTCTGTTTTTAAATCCGCATATACAAAACGAGGCAAAGAGCAGCAAACGCCTTGATGATTACTTTTATCAGTCAATTTATCTAATTCAGCTTGAGTGACTCTTTTTATAGCAACATTTTTTTCTTTAGCAAGTTTTTCTATTCTTTCATCTGAGCTTTTTAGAAAAATACGCACAGGTTTACTCTTGCTCAATAACGCATTGATGACTGGTATGCGCCCATATATGATATTATCATCCATAATATCGACCTCGCTTAAATATTCGATAAAATATTAAGCGAAAAAACACTATTAGTAAAGCTAGAAAAACGTCAAAAAAACTATTTTTTTGTCTTTTATTGAGCATTTAGACTTTAGTGGGACACTTTAAAGTGAAAAACAAGACTCTTATAAGCGAATTTTAATACTATATTTTATAATTGTGACTATCATTGATTTCGCTAACAATAATAAATAAAAACGATGTGAATGTTTTTTTAAAAAATCAGACGAAAATAATAGTAATTTTATATGAGATAGAGTTTGGCTAGTTTATAATTAATATATGTTTTATTGTCAGTTAAACACACAGAGTTGCTTTGAAATCGGTGAATCAACAATCGAATTAAATGACTATGCAAAAAGAGCAAAAGAATTGACTTATCAAGCGATAGGAATCGCTGATAGCAAACTATATGCATACCCTTATCTAGCCGATGCCTGTCTTGCTAATGATATCAAACCCATCTATGGTTATCGTGTTAAACTAGCCTGTTTACCGCTGAGAAATCTCAACGCAGCGTTATATGTTTTAAATGAAACTGGATATCGTAATCTTTGCAAATTGATTTCCACAAAGACGACGGTGATCGGAATTAATCATATAAGTTCACTACGTGAAGGCTTAGCACTGATAATAGATTGCGATGACATCGATTTTTATGACAACAATTTTTTGACAACCATCTCTCCTGTATTATTAAATTACAGCAAAATATTTAAAGATAATTTTTATCTAGGCATCTCAATTTATAGTAAAGATGATCAAGAATCAGTTAAAACTCTATATGATTATTGTGAAAGATGTGAATACCAAACGATAGCCTTTCCAAAAGCTTGCTATTTAAAAAAGACTGACAATTATAAAACTGAGCTTTATAAACGAAGTTTAAAAAAAGAGACTGCTTCCGATATTTCTGAAACAGGTCCATATTTTTTGTTATCAATAAAATCTTTATTGACTCTATATCGACCTGAGGATATTCGCCAAACAAATGTTTTAGCTAGCAAATGTCGCTTTGATTTCTTTCAAAAAAGAGGAGCTTTAAAAACATTTGAAAATGATGATGTGATGCTCTCTAAAATGGCTATGAACGGTCTATTAGAGCGTTTAAACAATATCGCTAAACCAGAATATTTGTCTCGTTTAAATCATGAATTAAACATCATCAAGCAAATGCATTTTTCTTCATATTTTTTACTAGTCTCAGACTATGTGCAATATGCTAAACGAAATGGTATAAAAGTCGGTCCAGGAAGAGGATCAGCTGCTGGTTCGTTAGTCTCCTATGCGCTAAAGATTACAGATTTAGATCCGATAAAATTCAATCTTTCATTTGAACGCTTTTTAAATCACAAGCGCAGCTCGATGCCTGATATAGACATCGATTTTGAAGATGAAAGGCGCGATGAAGTCGTTCAGTATTTAATAGCAAAATATGGTGCAAGTAAAGTTTGTCCAATCATTACATTTACTAAATTAAAGCCGAAAAGTGCATTAAACTTTATCGGTCCTGCTCTTTCATTCAATCCTAGCCGTTTAAAAAATTTAACAGTCTCTATATCAGACAAAGCGACTAATTTTCGTGAGGCTCTAAATGATAGATATTACGGGTCGATGCTAAAAAGACTATTGAATGATCCATATTATTTAGATATTGCTAAAAAAGCCGATAGCTTATTAGGTTTACCTTCAAACACTTCCCAACATGCCGTAGGTATCATCATTTCTGAAGACGATATCTACAAGACTTGTCCGATGAGTGATGGAGAAAAAGGTATAGTCGAATACGAGTACAGCACAATGGAAAGGCTCGGCTTCTTAAAATTCGATATTTTAGCCTTATCAAATTTGACACTAGTTAAAAATATCGAGAATAAAATTAAAAGAAAGAATAAAGAATTACCTGATATTATTGATAATTTAGACGATAAAGAAACTTATAAGACTTTAAACAAATTGTATTTAGCAGACATCTTCCAATTAGAAAGCAAAGGAATGAGTTATACAATTCAATCAGTCAAGCCTGAAAAATTCACTGATCTAGCCGCAATTCTAGCTTTATATCGCCCTGGTCCTAAAGATTATATATCTTTGTTCGCTAGAAGAAAAAATGGTGAGGAAAAAATCGATTATATTTCTGATTTATTGGAACCAGTTTTAAAAGATACATATGGAATTATGGTCTATCAAGAACAAGTGATTCAAGCTGTTCAAGTGATAGCGGATTTTTCAGCCTCTGACGCCGATTTATTCAGACGTGCTATTTCAAAAAAGAAATCCGATTTAATCGAAAGCTATAAGCAAAGATTCTTGATTTCTGCTAGCGAGAAAGTCGATGAGAAAACAGCTAATAAGATCTATGATATGATTGAAAAATTTGCTGGATATGGTTTTAACAAATCACATGCTTATTCTTATGCTTTGATAACATACTCTCTTTTGTATTATAAAACTCATTATCCTGAAGAATTTTATTCCGCTGCTATGGAAACGACATCTTTAAATACTGAGGGCATGAAAAATCTGCAGCATGAATTGGAGATGTTGAATTATAAGATTTCGATTCCTGATATCAACTATTCTGATTTATCGACCTATAATTTTACAAAGGATAAAATTATCTACCTCCCCTTGAATTCGATAGGTGGAAGCGACTTCGAAAATCTTAAACAAATATATGAGGAAAGAAATAAAAATGGACCATATACCTCAATTTATAATTTCTGTTTAAGAACCTATCATTTCTTGACTAGTGATAAACAAAAGAAAATCAATCCACTCATTCATTCCGGCTTATTTGATTCTATCTGTCACTCAAGAAAAGGGCTCATCGATCACATTTATGAATATTTTGGTTTTGCACGCATGGGATTTGATGAAAATAAATTACCACCGATAAATGATGAGGAAGATTTAGGTGAAAGACTATATTCTGAAAAAGATGTCCTAGGTGCAATTCTATCTATTAAACTATCGGATATTTATCAAAAAAATAACTACAGGACTCTTCTTGTCATAGATGATTCAAGATATGAGCTTGATCACTTGCTCAGCGTCACTGATGGTAATCGAGATTACATGATAGAAATTTCTCGGCCACAAAAAATCGAAAAAAACTACTTCATTGCTGTCAAGGGAGATTTCAAAAAAAAGAGGGTCTTCCCAATCGATATCATTATCTTAGGGAGAAAGGTATTAAAACATGAGTAAAACATATATCGTTGACGGAAATTCTTTGCTGTTCAGAGCCTATTATTCCACTGCTTATACTGGCAACTTCATGAAGACAAGCTTTGGTGTGCCGACTAATGCTGTTTTTGCTTTTCATAATTTGATCAAAAAAATAAAAGCTGAAGTGAAAAGTGGTGATCATTTGTTTGTCGCCTTCGACACTGATAAACCGACAAAACGCAGCCAAGAATTTGACGAGTATAAAGCGCAGAGATCACCTTGTCCAACGGAATTAATCATGCAGTTTAGCATCGCAAGAGAACTATTAGATGCGATGAATGTCTATTGGAAAGAAGTACCGGGATATGAAGCCGATGATCTAGCTGGTTCGATGGCTAGATACGCTAGTGAAAATGATCAAGAAGTACGACTTTTTTCATCAGATAAAGACTTTTTACAGCTATTAGCCATCAAAGATAATGTGATAATCGAAGTGCCTAAAAAGGGATTAAAAGAAACTATTCTCTACAATCAAAATAACCTGCATGATTTATTCGGATTAAATCCTGATCAGATCACCGATTTTAAAGGTATTGCTGGCGATCCTTCTGATAATTACAAAGGTATTGCTGGTATCGGCGAAAAAACCGCTAAAAAACTTTTAAATGACCATGGTCATTTAGAAGAATTGATACAGTATTGTAAAGAACATCAAGACTCGAAAATCAATCAAAAGATAGTAGCTGGCGAAAAAGAAGCTCTCTTCTTCAAGCATTTAGCCACAATCGATACCTTTATCGATATGAAAACAGATTATGAAAAGGCGGAATATAAACCATATCTAAAAAGCAAGCTTGCCGCTTTCTATCAAAAATATGAAATGCGTTCTTTTTTAACTAAAATCGATACTCTTTCTGGTTTGGTAGATGATTTTGCACTGCAGATGCGGTTATTTGATTTCGAAGAAAAAGCAGAGAACAAAAATGACCTTCCTAGATTTGAAAAGAAACAAATCCATACCTTTTCTGAAATCAAAGAAGATGTCATCGGCATCGCCTATGATTCAGATTATATAAACGAAAATACTGATGAATTAAAGGGCTTTTCATTAGCAACAAAAACTACTGTTTTTTATATAAATAAAGAAGATGCTTTTAAAGATAATGGCTTCAAATCTTTTTTAATTCAAGATAAACAAATATCATGCTATGATTACAAAGGCATGCTAGTTCTACTCAAGCGAAATGGTTTTGAATCTATTGTTGGAATCGATTTTGACTTGCTATTGGCCACCTATTTAGTCAATCCGACTTCAGGTCAAAAAGTAAATGATCTCTTTATTTCTTACGATATAGATTTAAATCCGGAAGAAAGACTATCTGATCAAATTATCGCTAATACTATTTTGTTGAAAGATGATGTCATCAATAAATTGAAAGAAAATGATTCCTTAAGTCTATTTCAAAATGTTGAATTACCTTTAGCAAGAGTCATCGCCAACATGGAGATTGAAGGATTCCCGATGGACAGATGCACTTTGGAAAAAATAGATAAAGAATATAGCCAGATAGTCGAAGAAACAAAAAATGAAATCTATCGATTGATAAACAAAGAATTTAATCTCAATTCGCCAAAACAACTGGATCAAGTCCTCTTTACAGATTTGGGCATCAAGAGATATAAGAATGAAAAAGGAACATCATCAGAAGTTCTTTTGTCTCATATCAATGATCATCCTGTAATTCCTTTGATCATCAAATATCGACTATTTAGTAAATTAGTTTCAACCTACACTTCATCTTTGCCGAAACATTTACAAGCCGATGGCAAGATACATGCGATTTATAATCAAGCTTTGACTGCTACTGGTCGGTTGTCGATGAGCGAACCAAATTTACAAAACATCTCAATTCGTTCAGCTGAAGGAAAAAATATTCGCAAAGCCTTCTTCTATCCGGATGATGACCGTTTAATCCTTTCATTGGACTATTCTCAAATCGAGCTGAGAATGCTCGCTCATTTGGGAGATATCAAAATTCTTAAAGAAATTTTTAAAGAAGGTTTAGATATCCATACTGCAACTGCTAGTCGCGTCTTTAAAGTCCCGATTGAAGAAGTGACTTCCGATATGAGAAGAAAAGCAAAAGCGGTCAACTTCGGCATCATCTATGGCATCTCTAGTTATGGCTTATCTCAACAATTAGAGATTCCCCGTGAAGAAGCTAAAGAATTGATCAATTCATTCAAAGAGACATTTACTGGCATTGAAGAATTTCAAACAAAATGCATAGAGTTTGCGAGGACTAACGGCTATGTTTCAACCATTTTGAATCGAAGACGATATCTCAAAGATATCAATTCTTCGAACAAAGTATCTAGATCTTTTTCTGAAAGAGCGGCAGTCAATTCCGTCATTCAAGGCTCAGCTGCTGATTTGATCAAAGTAGCTATGATCAAATGTTTTGAACTTTTGAAACCTTATAAAACAAAAATAATCCTACAAATCCATGATGAACTCTTGTTTTCTGTCCCTAAAAGTGAATTAAAGATTGTCGAACCATTGCTAAGAAAGGCCATGGAATCAGCAATAGAACTCACCATCCCATTAAAAGTTGATGGTTCAGCTGCTGAGACATGGTATGAGGCTCATTAAAATGCCAGAATTACCTGAAGTTGAAACTGTTAAAAAAACCTTGGAAAAAGAAATTCTTGGTGCGATATTGCTCAAGCCTACTATTTATTATTCTCCTCTGATCAAAACAGATCTAGCTGAATATCAAAAGGAAATAGTCGGCACACAAATAATTGCTCTATCTCGCCGAGGTAAATTTTTGATGATTCATCTCAATAACAATCATCAATTACTATTCCACTTGAGAATGGAAGGAAAGCTTTTTGTCGTCGATCAAGATGAGCATTCAACAAAACATTTATCGTTATTTATCCCTTTTAAAAACAGTCATAAAGGACTAGCTTTTTATGACACAAGAAAATTTGGTGTCAGTTATTATTTAAAAGAAGGGGCGCCTAGTCCGATTGATAAATTAGGACCCGAGCCATTTGATATAGAAGATAGCGTGTATCTAAAAGAAAAATATAATCATTTTAAAAAACCGATCAAAGAACTGCTATTAGATCAAACCATCATGTCAGGGTTAGGTAACATCTATGCTGATGAAGTCCTTTTTGCTTCTCAAATCTCACCATTTAAAAAAGGGGAAAATATCACAAGCGTTGAGGCTGACAAAATATTAACAGAATCCAAGCGAATTCTTAATTTAGCAATCTTGAATCAAGGTTCCACAGTTAAAAGTTATAAAGCAGCTGAAAATGTCCATGGAAATTTTCAAAACTTCTTACAAGTATACTCTCGCGAAGGAAAGATATGTCAGCATTGTCATAAATTTAAAATTCAAAAAACAAAACTGAATGGAAGAGGAACCTCTTTCTGCCCAAAATGTCAACACACAGGCATCTCAATCGGCATAACTGGGAAGATAGCGACTGGAAAAAGTCTTGTCACTTCTTATTTTCGAGAATTCGGATATGTGACCTTTTCAGCTGATGAAGAAGTAAAAAAGCTCTATAAAAGTGAGACGTTTTTATCGATATTAAAAGCAAAATTTCCGCAATTATTCACTCCAGAATTAAATAAAAATATATTATCTTCTTTGCTGTTAGAAGATAAAACATTTCGCATTAGATATCAAAACTTTTTATATCCGATTATCAAAGAAAAAGCTCGCGAGTTTTTAATAAAAAATGATGGATTAAACAAAGCTTTAGAAATACCTTTACTATTTGAAAGCAAAATAGATAAAGAGATGACTTTTCTATTAGGAACTGAAAGCTCGTATCAGAAAGAGCACTTAAAAGAGCGCGGTGAAAAAAATATCGAAGAAAAATTATTATTTAATGATTTGAATTCATATGATAAATACCGTCATCGCTTAGA
Source organism: uncultured Bacilli bacterium (assembly GCA_944371605.1). Lineage (GTDB taxonomy): Bacteria > Bacillota_I > Bacilli_A > RFN20 > CAG-288 > Enterosoma. The sequence continues at coordinate 61,128 of CALVXU010000031.1, read as the reverse complement.
TTTCATCATCAAAACTGATTTTGACAAAGAAAAACTATATCAAGAAGTCAAAAAGATAGTCACCTTAGTGGAGTCTGAAATCAGCTCTTCTTAATGATATTCTTATAGATACAGGGCTTTGTATTGCCGATAATCTTAGCTACTTTATTTAATTTTCTTCTTTCATGATAGCTGGTGTAATAGCAGCGCTCATATTTCATATCTTCTTTATATAACAAAATCTCTCTATTAAACATCTCTTCTAATTTTTCAACACATTTATCTAGAGCAAAAGAATGTCCATATTCGATATACTTTGCTGATAATTCATTTTTGACTTCAGGATGTTCAATGAAATAGTCGATTCTCTCTTTTAATGATTTATAATTTCCTGCTTTAAATAAGCAGCGATCGTCTAATGCAAAATGATTAGTAGCCGATAACTTAGAATCAGAAATGACAGGAACTAATCCACAGCTAAAAGCTTCAATACAAGAGATAGCTTCGCTTTCAGCATCAGAAGAGTGGATGTATAAATCAGCAAAGTTAATAGTTTTTGCTAATTCTTCTTGTGACATAAAGCCAAACTTGCAAGGATTCGCTAAATATTTTTTAGACATCTTTTGATAATTTTTCAAAAGAGGTCCTTGGCCACAAAGTATCAATTGAATTTTGGAATTATATTTGCTTTTTCCTATAGCTTTAAAAATCAAATCTTGTCTTTTTTCACCTGAATATCTTCCGATCATCAAGATGACATATTTATCTTTATACTGTTCAGGCTTGCCGGTAAAAAATGGTTTGAAACGATCAGAAACACCATTTGATATGGCACAAATTTCATTTTTATAATGATGCTTAATCATCTGATCCTTCATCATTTCCGATGGGGTATGAACTAAACGAGTGTATCTATATAACCATTTATTAAAGAGAAAATAGATGAGAGAATTAAATGGTTTAATTTTACCTAAATTCAAATTATATGAGACATTTTCTGGCTGAACATGAAAAGCGGAAGTCACTGGTATACCCATTACTGTTGCTACTCTTCTAACTTGTTTTTCCAAATAAAACGGCAACATACAGTGAACAATATCAGAGCCTTTTATAAATTCTGCAATCGTTTTGTAATCACCTTTAGCGATGACCATACCATTGTCTAGAATCAATTTATCGAAAAAAGGAACCACTACTCTATCACATGGCAAAACTTTATACATCGATAAGTCTTCGTGATCTTTTGGTATATAAGCGATGATTCGCACTTCATTGCCACGTTCTCTCAATAAGCGAGCAGTTCGCATACAAGTCACAGTCGTTCCATTATTGCTGGAGCCGAACATATCTAATACAAATGTTATAACCATAGTGTTTTCTTTCATATGAAAGTATAAGGAAAATTGCTTTAATAAGCAAATATTTATATCCTCTTTTGATTTTATTTGCAAATGCAAAGTGTTATGAAATCAGTATTAATGATATAATAAAAAAAAATTTGGAGGATCAAAATGAGCACTGAAGAAAATAATGGCAACATCGTTTTACTGAACCATCCTCTTTTGCAGCACAAGATCACTTTGCTTAGAAGAGTTGAAACCGGAACTAATGAATTTCGCCATTTGGTAAAAGAGATTGCTGTCATGGAAGGTTATGAAGCTCTAAGACATTTACCTACCGAATTAGTAAAAATTCAAACTCCGATTGAAGAAACAGAGCAACCTATGATTTCAGGAAAGAAACTATGTTTTGTCCCAATTTTAAGAGCAGGCCTAGGAATGGTCGATGGATTATTGGAATTGGTGCCATCCGCTAAGGTTGGACATATCGGTCTTTATCGCGACGAAGTCACACACAAGCCTCATGAATACTATTGCAAACTCCCATTTAATATATCTGAAAGAGAAATTTATGTTCTTGACCCGATGTTGGCGACTGGTGGTTCGGCTATCGATGCCATCACCTTATTGAAAAATAAAGGTGCTAAAAACATTCATTTTCTTTGCATCATAGCTGCACCAGAAGGTGTCAAAGCTTTTTCAAAAGTTCATCCAGATGTCAAATTGTTTATCGGCTGCTTAGATAGATGCTTGAATTCAAAAGCTTATATCTGTCCTGGACTTGGTGATGCAGGTGATCGTATCTTTGGCACAATAAAATAAACTGATAAATTTTCTTGACAATTGTGCTAAAAAAGAATAGACTTTTCTTTGTCAAAAACGAGATAGGAAAGAAGAACACCCGTTCTCACCTGACTGGATAAAGTTCTGGTAGGTCAAATGCCTGATTTATTACTTAAAAATAAAACGTGCATTTAACGGGTTTCCTCAATCAGAAACCCGTTTTTGTTTATAACGGAGGAAAAGTCTTATATTTAAAGGTTATCAGCAAGGACAAGCCAATAATAATGTCCGTCCTAGAAGCAATTATGACCGCGATTTAGTCAACGAACGCATCCATTTCAAAGAAGTTCTTTTAATCGGTCCAGAAGGAGAAAGCTATGGTGTTGTTCCGCTTAAAGTGGCTCAACAGAAATCCATGGAAATGCAATTAGATCTCTATTGTGTCTCTCCACAAGCTCATCCACCGGTTTGCAAGATTCTTAACTACGGTAAATTCAAATTCGATAAAGCTAAAAAAGAAAGAGAAGCTAAAAAGAATCAGAAGAAGACTGTGGTAAAAGAGATTCGTTTCACTGCTACTACGGATAAGCATGACTTAGAAACTAAGGCTAAAGCTTCAATCAAATTCCTACAAGATGGTATGAAAGTCAAAGTCGCAGTATTCATCAAAGGCAGAATGATGCAAAGAATGGATATTGTTAAACAAACATTGACTTACTTCTTAGACTTAGTAAAAGATTATTCCGTTATTGAAAAACAGCCTGAGTTATTAGGCAAAGACTACTATGTCGTTTTAAATCCAAAGAAATAGGAGGAAAAAGTACATGCCAAAAATGAAGAGTAAGCGCGGTGCTGTTAAAAGATTCAAATTCACCGCTAATGGTGGAATCAAAAAGTGGAATCAAAACACATCTCACCTTTCACACAATAAAACACACAAATTGATCAGACACAATCGTAAGGCGAGATATCTCAAGCCGACTCAAACCAAGATTGTCGCAGGTTTGATCAGCAAGTAATGGAGGATAGGATAAATGAGAGTTAAGGGCGGAAACGTCAGACACGCAAATCGTAAGCGTATCTTAAAGAGAGCTGAAGGTTATTTCAGTTCTAGACATAGACTCTACAAGACTGCTAAAGAGTCAGTCATGAGAGCCGATGCATATGCATTCAATGGACGCAAAGAAAGAAAACAAGATTATCGCAAGCTTTGGATTAGAAGAATCTCAGCTGCTTGCAAAGCTGAAGGCATCTCCTATTCTCAATTTATGTATGGTCTCAAATTAGCTGACATCGCTTTAAACAGAAAAATGTTAAGTGAATTAGCTGGCACCAATCCAAATGACTTCCATGCTTTAGTCGAGATGGCTAATAAGGCTATAGCTGATCAAGCTAGCAAATAAATCTATTGGTAAACGCAATCGATGATGAGGGTGATTTAAATCACCCTCATTTTTTATTTTAAAAATGTTATCTAAATTTTCAGATATAAAATATAATAATTTAATACTTTTATGATTATTATAGTAAATAACATCTAAACCAGATATGTTAGCTATTAAACCAATTTTAGATTATATACAAAGATTGTATAATAGCATTAATAGATTTGCTCTGCAGAGTGGCCTCACATCAAATCGAATAGCGCTTACATTTTATAATCTATTGATTTTATTTAATACCAGAATAAAATAATCATTTGATTTTATAAGGGGCGTTAAATATGAATCAAAAAATCAAAGAGATGAAAGCGCAAGCTTATATTGACTTGCACTATAACAAAGAAGACGCCATAGCTGATAAAAAAGACGCTAAAGAGACACTTAAAATTTATTGGGAATGCTTAAAGCCATCCTATAAATTGATCATCATCGATTTCATCGTCATCCTCGTCGACGCTTTTTGTGAATTGATGATTCCATATCTCAGCGGTATGCTCATCAGAAATGGACTTGAAGGATATGGTGCTTTGGATAGTCTTGGTCAACCTCAGCCCATCATCAGCGGAAGTGGCTTTAATCAGCCGGCGATGTATTATATCTGGTTATATGGTGGCCTTATGATTGGATGTGGCTTAATCGCCATCGTTTTTCAAACAATCGGTATGAAGCTTTCTGCCAAAATCTCAAGTGATTTTGTCGAGAGATTAAGAAATACTATTTTTTGGAAAGCTGAACAATTCTCATTTTCCAATATCTCTCATTTCCCTGTTTCTAAGTTGACAACCATGCTTTCCAATGACTGTAATAATATTCGTTTCTTCGTTTTGATGCTTGTGAGAATGGGTTTCAAGCAAACGCTAGTCGTTCTCTTTTGCTTTGCTTTCATCTTCTCACTCAACTGGGCTATCGGTCTCATCACTCTCCCTTTGAGTGTGATCGCTTTTATTGTCATCATCACCATCATTAAAAAGACTAGACCTGAATTCATCATGACGCAGTCAGCTCTTGATAACGTCAATCGCAATGTAGAAGAAGATACTGATGGTATCAGAGAAGTCAAAGCTTTTTGCCGCGAATCTTATATGGATAAAAGATTTGCCCGTTCTAATGATAACTTAACTATCATCAGCTATTCATCAGTCTCCAAGATGGGCTTATCGACTGCTATCACGACATTAGCTATCAATGTGACTATCGGTCTCATCCAATATTTCGGTGGTTTTTCGATGATCAACACCGCTACTGGCAATGAGATATGGCAGATTATGAATAATGGTGTTGATCTTTTCGACGCTGGTGAGCTATCAATACTGACTTCTTTCACTGCTGTTTTAACAATGGCTTTCTCATTTTTGTCAACTCTATTCCAATTTTATGGTCGTGCTGAAGCTAGCAAAGAGAGAATCGATCGAGTTTTAGTCGAAAAGATCGATATTTCTTACGACCCGAAGCCAAAGACGATTGATTTTGATCCCGACACTCTTAAAGATGGCCATGTCGAATTTAAAGACGTTATCTTCTCATATGTGAATGATGCAAAAAAAGTAGCTGTTGGTCCTATCACTTTAGATATCCCTTCAGGACAAACGATTGGAATCGTCGGTGGCACTGGTTCAGGAAAATCATCATTAGTCAACTTGATTCCTCGTCTTTACGATCCATTGACCGGCACAGTCAAAATTGCTGATCATGATGTCAAAGACTATTCTGTCACTGCTTTGAGACAAGACATCGGTGTAGTCTTACAAAATAACATTCTTTTCACTGGCACTATCAGATCAAATATTCTTTGGGGCAAGAAGGATGCGACTGATGAAGAGATTTGGGAAGCTTTAGAAATAGCTCAAGCCGCTGACTTTGTCAGAGGATTTAAAGATGGCTTAGACACTCCTGTTGTCCAAGGAGGCAAATCAGTTTCTGGTGGTCAAAAGCAACGTCTTTGTATCGCTAGAGCTGTCATCAAAAAGCCGAAAATTTTAATCTTGGATGATTCAACTTCGGCCTGCGATATGGAAACTTCTAGACGTATCCAAAAGCAATTTAGTACCAAACTCAAAGATACGACTATTTTTATCATCGCTCAAAGAATAGATTCTGTTAAAAATTGTGATCAGATTCTCGTTTTAGATAATGGAAAACAAGCTGGTATCGGCACCCATCAAGAACTTTTGCAAAATTGTGCAATTTATCGTGAGATTGATGCTATTCAATCCAAAGGAGTCGAATGATGAAGAATAATGAGTATAACTATAATGGCTTTGATGCTAGTGGAGAAGGCCCGACTATAAATGGTGTACAAATTCAGTACTCCTGCGGAAAAGAAGGTTATAAAGAAATAACCGCTTCTTATTCAAGAAGAAAGAAGGGCTATGGCAAGCCAAAACATTCTTGGCATTCGTTACTACGTGTATTTCATTATATCGGTCCTGATAAATGGCGTTTGCTTTTGGTCACTTTCATCACCATTTTGATGGTATTGATCAATCTCTTAGGCGGCTTTATAGCTGCTCCTTTGGTCGATGCGCTTTTGCAACCAGCAGTCTATGCAGCCACAGGCAATTGGTTAATGGGCGGCTCTTTTTCCGGATACGCAGATAAATATATCAATAATCAAATGGGATTATATAAATTCATCTTTGATCAAGTCAATTGGGCGAGTAGTAACGCCAGTGATCAAGCATTGACCATATTAGGCATCATCATCTTAATCACCATGGCTTGCTACGTCATCGGTTTTCTTCTCTCTGCAAGTCAAGTTTATTTGATGACAAGAATCGGAACCGCCTCATTGATGAGATTAAGAAATGATATGTTCGATAAACTTCAAACACTGCCTTTACGCTATTTTGATAATACGCCACATGGTGATATCATGTCGAGATTCACCAATGATGTCGATAACCTAGCACAATTGTTCAATACTGGTATCATGGAAATCTTCACTTCCATCATCCTTTTGGCTGGGATTCTTGTCTTCATTTTTATTTTAAATTGGTTCTTAGCTTTGATTTGTATCGCTCTAGAACTCATAGGGGTAGGTATTGTCGCCTTCAACGTTCATCGTTCTGTTTCAGCCTTCTCAGAAACTCAAGTTTCTATGGGAGAGTTTAATGGCGTAGCCGAAGAAGTTCTCGCTGGCTTGAAAGTTGTTAAATGCTTTTCAAAAGAAGAGGATATGTCTGAATTATTCAAATCGATCGATTATAGACATACACTTCATAATCGCCGTTCTGTTTATCTTTCATCCATCAATATTCCAATAATCAATAATATCAATAATATCGGAACAGCATTAGTCGCAATCATCGGTTCGATTTTAATCGCTACTGATACTCGCTGGGGCTTTATAGTTTCTATCGGGTCTTTGATGTCATACATTGTCTTCTTGAGAATGCTAGCTAGACCTTTCAACTCAATTTCTAATATGTTGACGATGATACAAGCCTCTTTAGCAGGTGCAGAAAGAATCTTCCAAATGATGGACCAACAGCCTGAGCCTAGTTTACAAAAAGCCAGTTGGAAATCCTTTAAAGCTGAGGATGGTAAGTATTATTGGACAAATGGCATGGAAACAAAGCCGGTCTTAGGCGATGTCAGAATGGAGCATGTTTATTTCTCTTATGTACCTGGTCAACCAGTCTTAAAAGACGTAACTTTATATGCGCATCCCGGCCAAAGAATCGCTTTAGTAGGTTCTACGGGCGCAGGTAAAACCACTATCACCAATATGCTAACGCGTTTCTATGATATCGACAGCGGTAAAATCACCATCGATGGCATCGACTTAAAAGATATCGATAGAGTATCTATGCGCCGTTCAATGACATTAGTTTTACAAGACACCCATCTTTTCTCAGGAACTGTTTATGATAACATTCGGTTCGGTAGGCTAAAGGCTACAGATAAAGAATGCGAAGAAGCTGCTAAAGTAGCATGTGCCGATGCTTTCATCAAAAAATTACCAAATGGCTATAAAACCTATATCGATGCCGCTAATGCTTCTTTATCACAAGGTCAAAAGCAATTGCTTTCAATCGCTAGATGTGCAGTATCTAATCCTCCGATTTTAATATTAGATGAAGCCACTTCTTCTGTTGATACTAGAACCGAACGTTTGATCTCACATGGTATGGATAATATCATGAAGGATAAAACCACTTTCGTCATCGCTCATCGTTTATCAACTATCAGATATGCTGATTGCATCATGGTGATGGATCATGGCCAAATCATCGAAAGAGGAACTCATGAGCAGCTTCTCGCTCAAAAAGGACGCTATTATGAGCTTTGGATCGGTAAAGCTGAATTAGACTAATTTTTTACAAATCAAGATTATAGTTAAATCATATTTAAAGTTTCTTCAACTCAAGTAGAAACACGAGGTTTTGATTATTGAAAAATGTTCTTTTAATCATAAATCAATCACTTTTAAAACAATGAGATTATGATCAAAAGTATACTTTAAAAGCACTATCCATTTCTCATAGATATACATCATTTGTTTAATCATATCAGATAAGCAAAAAAATTAGTGATGCGAAGAATGATTTGCATCACAGTATTTTTATGCATCATGTTCGAAATTTCCAGCATAAACGCATCGAATATGCATAATACTTCTGCTTGAAGGGTTTCATTGTAAATAGCAAATGTAAGCGCTATAATAAAGAAAAAGAGGTGGTTTTATGAAATTATGTCGCATTTTTTGTTCTATTTTCTTAGCTCTTTTTATGCTGTTCTCAAGTCAAGAGAAAAAACCTACAATAAATCTTTCCAATATCCCACATCATTTGGTTAGCAAGAATCAAAATAATGAAGAAGTATTCTCATACAAAGATGTTTTTTGGAATTATTATGAGCCAATTCTAATCGAAAAAAAACAATTGCAAAATAGCTTCATTGATTTTTCAACTTTTTGTGAGTTGTATTATGAATATAATTTTTCACTTCCAGAATATTGTCTAAAGTGGCGACACGCTAATACTTTAGAGGAATTTCAAAATATCAGTATGTGCAGTTCTAAAAAAGCCAAATATGCCACTGTTTCGAGTTCTAGTTCAGATGCTTACTACGTATTGAATTCAACAACGTATGATGAAACACCGACTGATGTTTTTAAAGAGCTACCTATCTATTATGATTATGATTCATTAGTAAAAATACTTATGAATGGAGATATCATCTATGAAACTGTGACCATTTTTTTTAATGCTGGTCATAATGCTTTGATCACAAAACTTGATCAAAAAACAACTGATGGGCGTTATTTTATTCAAACTATAGAAGCGGTTGGAAGCGGTGTTAATTATGGATTCTTAGATGACCAAAGAATAGTTGACTTTGGTGTAAAAATTTTGAGAACAACTGCACCAACAATGAGCTATATTCCTCTAGTCATTTATTTTGCTGAACAACAATTAGGAAAAAAATATTGCCCTGATTACGATAGAAAAGCTCATAGCAATATAGACTCAGAAGACTGGTATTGTTCTGAATTAGTATGGGCGGCCTATATGTATGCTGAAATTGATATAAGCTACTACATAGGGAAAACAGAAGAGACCAATGCAGTTTGGCCAATTCATATTTATCTTAGTGATATGGTTGGAGAAATTATTATAAAGCCAAAAAATTTAAGGTTAGCAATAGTAAATAAAAACGGCTCTACTTGGACGATTTCTATTATAAATAACAATCCTGTTGATTTAACTGCCATGTATAATTCAAAAATGTGCAACTTAGAAGATGCGCAATATTGGAATACTAATAATTTGAAAGACATCGATTTAGTGAATATAAGTGCTTATTCATCAGCTGATGTAGAAATCACTGAAAATTTATTTGCGACTGCTATTGCTTGTAGCTATATAGATGAATTTTATCGATACATCACTTATGCAGATTCTCTTAATGCTACTTCTAGATTCATAATGGTAAGATACTCGGTGATTTATAATGAATAAAGCATTAAAAGATAAAAAATATATAAAACATTTTATCACTATTGTTAAAGAGTTTTTTAAGAATAAAATCAAGTCTACAATATTAATAATTTTATTTTTAATATCTATATCCATTCTCACTTGTGATATATCGAAATATTGCGCTAACATCAATCAAATCGCAGCTACAGTTTTAACCAATAGCGATAGAAGAGAGACAATCATTTATCCAAAAAATCAAAAATACACTCTCAAATGGGGATATCATTTTCTGACTCCTATGTTTTCAAATAAGCAACTGAAAGCGATTGATGAGTATCTAGATGGTCTTCCTGCCATCACTTATTATTCTAAACTTCAATATTCATATGATTCTATAGATGCAGTTTTTTTAGACTACTGGGAGAATTCACCCTTTTATGAAAATGAAGTAGTCTACTATCATTGTGCTGCAGCTGGACAACAATTCAAAGTATTTGAAGTCGATAAAAATAATAATTATATGAATCTATCACCCGATCGTAGACTTTCAAAAACCATCAATAATCATATGCCTGAAAATGAGGCGGAAATAGCATTGACATCATATAAAGCTGATTACTATCTAAAGTACGGATATAGAGTGGAAAAAGGTGGTAAAATTTTAAAATTTAATTCTCCTGATGAGCTGATAGGCAAAACACTCTCTGGTCACACTATTTGTGGCATTTTTGAAACCCCAGAATATAAAGAATGGGTAGATAATAATATATCTATTAGAATGGATGAAGCACCATGTTTCTATGATAATTCAGTATTTGTATTAAAAGGTTCGCTTAATAACTTTTTACAAAAAACCTTTTCAAAAGAAGCACCAAAAGATTATGGAATATATATCAAACTAAAAGATGATTATTCAAAAAACTTAAAATTATTAAATGGTCTCAATTTTTATAGTTCTTCTTTTGATGGAACAGTAAATACAGGTAGTTGCTTTGATCATTATAAAATGCATGTGTATTTTTCAAATACAGACTTAGTCTCTATCGATTCTGCAGTAAATACTTTTACATCTAAAATCTATTTACTAACGATGGCTTTTATCATTGTATTTATAATAATTTTTATAGTTACTTTTTTAGTCAAACTAATTCATGCAATTTTACAAAGCAACAAGCAATCTAATATTATGACTTTCAAATCATCTGCTTTATATAGCACGATAATTTTTCCTATTATGGTTATTCTTTATCTATTATCTTTACCTCTAACTTGGTTACTATTGATCATTTCTAACAGCTTTTTTTCTCATTCGATTCTTTACCTTAACTGGATGACCTTTGGCTATGGACTTCTCTTTATTATATGCTTATCAGCAATATGCTATCTTATAATGCTCGTAATAAAAGGATGTGCTAAAAAGCCCAAAGAAACAGATAGATCATTAATGGACCAATAAAAGTAGTAAAAAGATAAAAGAGCAAAGGATTACAAGTGATTCAATTATTCGAAGGCGGAAAGTCAATGCCTCTTTCTTTTAATATACTGATATATTTATCGTAAATAAATTTGGAAACGCTGACGATATCATGATGCTCAGTGTCTACAATAACATCGATCAATTTATTCATCTCATCATTCAATGCAAAAGCAGTTCTATCATTGATCAGACGCGATTGAATCTTCTTTTCATCATCCCCTCTTTCTTTCATTCTCAAAGTACGGATTTTTTCATCCACTTTCATATAAAAGAGAACGATGTTAGGATCATTTAAACTCTTGTACGTTTTAGCACCTTCTAATTCAACCGCCATGCATTTGTCAATGCGAACTTCATCTTTAGAAGTGCCGTAATAATTACCATTATAGAAAACAGTTTCAATAAATTTACCAGCCTCTTTTAACTTAAAAAAATCTTCAACGCTAACAAAATGATAGTCAACACCATTTTTCTCCCCGGTACGGATGACTCGAGTCGTATGAGTGATGACTTTTCTGATATGATAATGCTCTTGCAAATATAAGCAAGTAGCTGTTTTTCCAGAAGCTGATGGACCAGTTAATATTATCATCTAGGCTTCTCCTCAAATATAAACATTATTCTATGTTTAAACAAAGATTATTGCAACAGCAGAAAGAATTGTTTAGCAACTTTTTTTACCTATAACAATCTATTGGCTATCTTCTGTATCTCTGATGTCTCAGTTATAAATCGCTTTGGCTTAAATGCGAATTCATTAAAAAAATTAATATCTTTATATCCCCACAAAACAGAAAAAATGTTTTCGATACCTAAATTTTTAGCTGTTAAAATATCAGTGCCAGAGTCACCAAAATAAGCTGTTCTAGTGTAATCGATATCATATCCTATAGTTGCCGTCAAAAATGGTTCAGGATCCGGTTTAACTCGACTGTTCAGCGGAATACCTACCACTCTTTCAAAAAGATTCTTTATGAAGCAGTGTTCTATGACAATCTTAGCTATCTCATCTGGCTTATTGCTATAAACAAATAAACGAATACCATTCTCTTTAGCTGTTAATAGCGCTTCTTGTATACCAGAATATGCGCGAGTCTTAACAACAAAATGTTGCATATAATAATGATAATAGACATCGAACAAAGCGTGAAATTGCTCATCCGATAATTTGATATCTTTAAGTGCTCTTTTTAATAGAATCACTGAGCCATCACCGATAAAAGACGGAAATTCTATCAGCTCTCTAGCAGGCAAGCCAAACACCGAAAAAGCGTGGTTGACCGCATCAGCGATGTCACCGATAGAGTCAACTAAAGTGCCATCTAAATCAAAGATAAAATTTTGATAAAAATAACTATTTTTCACACTATAAATAATATCACAAAAACAATCAAAAAATCATGAAGAAAAAATGCGCTATTTTCAATGCGTAAAACAGTGCCGAAATCGATGCGTTTTTTATAAATTTTTTCACTTGAGATTTTCATGTCCAACTTTTATATATTTTAAAGGTTTTTTCATAGTTATTTTTAGCTATAATTTCATTATTTGTTCACGCAAATTTCAATTTGATATTAGTGAGTTTATCTAAAAACTTTCATTTCGACTTTTCAAACGAAATTTTTTAAAAAAATTTTATTGTTTTTTTAAAAAAAATACTCTAATATTTCAATCGTTAAATTTGGAGGTGAATATGGAAAAAAATTTGACTGATTCTTCCACCTACATCATCGAGCTAAAAAACGTCACCAAAATCTATGATGATGTGACGGTCATTGACAAGATGAACCTCAACATAAAAAAAGGTGAATTCGTCACCTTGTTAGGTCCATCCGGTTGTGGTAAATCAACCACTTTGAGAATGATTGCTGGTTTTGAAACTCCTACTTCTGGTGACATTCTTTTAAATCAAAAAGATATCACTTCTATGCCACCATATCAAAGACCAGTCAACACTGTTTTTCAACATTACGCCTTATTTCCAAACCTTAATGTTTACGACAATGTCGCCTTTGGTTTGAGAAACAAAAAAATCCCCGTTGTCAAATTAGATAAAGAAGGAAAACAGATCCTACAAATCGACAAAGCACGGGTCAAAGATTTGAAGAAACAAATCAATAGAATAAAAAAAGATAAGCTTCTCTCTGAAGAAGATAAAGAACAAAGATTGACAATTTTAAATGAGAAATTAGATAAAGCGCTCTCCACCCCTGTTCCTGCTTATAAATACAAGCATTTAAGCGAAACTGAAATCGATGAGAAAGTGGTTAAGGCTTTATCAATCGTCGACTTGGATGAGTTAGAAGAAAGAGATATCAACACTCTCTCTGGTGGTCAGCAACAACGTGTGGCTATCGCAAGAGCTATCATCTGCGAGCCACAGATTTTACTCTTAGATGAACCTTTAGGCGCCTTAGACTTAAAGATGAGAAAAGATATGCAGCTCGAATTAAAGGAGATGCACAAACGCTTAGGTATCACCTTTATCTACGTCACCCACGATCAAGAAGAAGCCTTGACAATGTCAGATTCAATCGTCGTTATGAATGATGGCGTCATTCAACAAATAGGTACTCCTGAAGAGATCTATAATGAGCCAAAGAACGCTTTTGTCGCCGACTTCATCGGTTCTTCAAACATTTATAATGCCACTGTCATAGCTAAGAAAAAAGTCCGTTTCTTAAATCATATCTTTGATTGCGTGGATGATTTTGAAGTCAATGAGCGCGTCGAAGTTGTGGTCAGACCAGAAGACATTCGTCTCTCTAACGAGGCTAGACCTGACTATGTTCAAGGAAAAATGGTTTCTAAAGTATTCAAAGGAATCCATTATCAATACGTCATCATGATCGGCCATGATGAAGTCTTAGCTCAATCTATCAAAGACTATCCTGTTGATCAACCGATCTATATCGGTATTGAACCGGATGGAATACATCTGATGCACAAGAGCGATAACACTAACATCTATACTGATTCTTATATCGGAAAAGATCATTGTGTTTATATCGACGACAAACCATTCTCTTGCGATTTATCTAAACTTATTCCTAATTCTCAAGTAGATGAAGATGGCATCGTGACTTTCGATAAAAAGCAATATGATTTCAAAGATGCTGATGTAGTTGCAACTATTGCTCCTGAATCATTTTTGATCTCTGATGATACTTCCGATGCCGAAGTCATCGGTGAGGTCATCTCTTCAGTTTACAAAGGTGATCATTACATCATCTTAGTCCGTTCAAAGGAAGATGAAGACTTCTTTGTGGCCACCCCATATACCTTCAATCCTGGCGACATCGTCGGTCTTAAAGTTGATAAAGATAAAATCGGTTTACGCTTAAAAGGAAGCATTGAAGATTATGAAATATAAGGCTTTTAGGAAATGCTTAGCCATTCCTTTTTGGCTCTTTCTCATCTTATTCGTCATCTTTCCGATTTTGTTCATCATCTTTTATGCCTTCACTGATGTCAACGGAAACTTTACTTTCGATGCTTTTACCTCCTTCTTCACTTCACCTGTTAAATTGAATGTGTTGCTCATCTCGATACTGATCGGATTATTCAACACTTTCTTATGCTTATTGATCGGATTTCCTCTAGCCTATATTCTCGCTAATCCTAAATTCAATAAAAACTATGTATTAGTCATGCTGTTTGTCATGCCGATGTGGATTAACTTCGTTTTAAGAACTGGCGCTTTAAGAGATTTGCTTTCTATCATCTTAAACGCTTGTGGAACAACGACTGGCGAACATCCACTTCTTTGTACTATGATCGGTATGGTTCTAAACTATTTACCATTCACAATACTACCTTTATATTCAACAATGCTAAAGCTTGATAAAAATCAAATCGAAGCTGCACAAGATTTAGGTTGCAACCCTGTCAAGACCTTTACTAAATCCATCATCCCACAGGCGATGCCAGGTATAGTCTCTGCAAGCATGATGGTCTTTATGCCTACTATTTCATCTTATGTCATTTCGGATACGCTTTCTGAAGGCAAAATCATGCTCTTCGGTAATTCTATTTATCTCTCATTTTCTAACTCTGATTGGAATGGTGGTTCATTCATGTCACTCATTATGCTCATCATCATTTTCTTAGTCATGCTGTTCACACGTAAATTCCAAGGAGAAAAGGATGCTGATAGGGGGAATGGCTCATGGTAAAAAAGATATTTGCTTATAGCTATGTATACTTGATTTTAGCAATTCTATATCTACCAGTCTTATATTTGATCGTTTTTTCTTTTACTGATGCGACCTTTTTAGGCCAATGGCAAAATTTCTCATTCGAATTATATTCACAATTATTCGCTAATAAAGAGATTATGACCGCTCTTGGCAACACCTTGATTTTAGCCTGTATTTCCGCCTTCGTTTCAACTGTCATCGGAACTTTAGGCGCTATCGGCGTCTATTACTGCAAAAAGGGTATCAAACGCTTGACTGAAGGTTTAAATCAAATACCTGTTGTGAACGCTGAAATCGTTATAGCTATGTCTTTGACAGTTATGTTCGTCTTTTTAGGTCAGAATTTTTTCGGAAATAATTCTTTATTCAGTTTTTGGACTTTGCTCATCGGTCACTGCTGCTTAGCGATTCCTTTTGTCTATCTCAATGTCAAGCCAAAATTACAACAGATGGATCCAGCATTATATGAAGCTGCTATGGACTTAGGCGCTAGTCCGACGAAGGCGCTTCATAAAGTCATCATCCCACAGATTCTTCCTGGCATCTTTTCCGGCCTTTTACTCTCTTTCACACTCTCGCTTGATGATTTCATCGTCACTGCTTTCACTCGTGGTCCTGGTTTATTGAGCGGACAAGCTCAAATCGAAACTCTGTCTACTCTCGTACAAGCAAAGATTAAAAAAGGTGCTGTACCGCCTGAAATGCGTGCTTTGACAACTATCATCTTCTTGATTGTTCTTGCTATCGTTGTTATCTATTCCATCAGAGTAAACATGAAAAAGAACAATAGAGGAAGAAGAAAGGAGCTGAAAAATGCGAGCAGGTAAAATAATTTTCTTATTAAGCGCCTTGCTGACTACTGTTTCCCAAACCGGCGGAATTGCTGAAACTTCTTCGATAGCTAGCAGACGTTATTTCGCTGAGAAAAATGCTGTTAAACGCACTTTAAATGTTTATAACTGGGAAGACTATATCGCTCCTGATGAGACTGATGAAGATGAGAACGGTAATGAGATCATTATCAAAGGCTTAGTGAGCAAATTTGAAGACTATTGCTTAGAAGAATATGGTGAAGATGTCACAGTCAACTATTCCGCTTTTGATACCAATGAGACAATGCTAGCTGAATTGAAGACCGGCAAAGGTAACTATGACTTGATCTGTCCTTCTGATTATGTCATTCAAAAGATGATCACTGATGATTTGATCGTTCCTTTTGATGAAGGATCAACACCGAATTATGACAAATATGTATCTCCATTTGTCCTCGATAAAATAAGCGGAATCATCGTAGATGGCGAAGAAGGCAAAGTCTCCGAATATGCTAGAGGATATATGTGGGGAACTTTAGGAATCCTTTATAACGATGGTTTCTCAACAATAAAAGAGCGTGGAATCACTCCTGTAGAGATGCAAAAAGACATGGGAGATTGGCTATCTTTATGGGATGAAAAATATTACAACCTCTTAGCTATTAAAGATTCGATGCGTGATACTTATGCTGTTGGCATCATGAAGACTTATGATGAAGAATTAACTGAATTATATGAGAGATATAATAATGGCGAATTAACCGATGATGAATATAACAAACAAGTATCAGAAATTTTTAATCGCTCTGATAACCAGACATTAGATGCTGTTCAAAAAGATTTACAGGACTTAAAAGCGAACGCCTTTGGTTTTGAAGTTGATTCTGGTAAAACCGATATGGCTAAAGGAAATATGTTCGCTATCAATGTCGCTTGGTCTGGTGATGCTGCTTATGCGATGGATAACGCCGATGAATTCAATGAAGAGGGTGCAGATAGACCTGGATTTGAACCGACTATCTTAAAATTTGCTCTTCCTAAAAAAGGAGCCAACATCTGGTTTGATGGTTGGGTCATGCCTAAAAGCGTTGAAACCAATCACAATAAAGATTTGGCGCAACGCTTTGTAGATTTCTTATCTATTCCTGAAAATGCCGCTCAAAATATGGAATATATCGGCTACACACCAGTCATCGCTGGAAATGATATCTTACAATTAGTCCAGTCATGGTATGATTTGCGTTACGATGAGGAAACTGAGAGCATCAATAATGATTACTTGAACGGATTAACACAGATTGCTACTGATGAGATCATCGATTTGCCAGAAGATGAAAAAGAAAACTATTACTACACTAAAGATATCAGCTATTTCTTCGATGGTACACTCGAAGGCGATTTGACTATTGATAACGCTGTATTTTATTTGACTGCAGATATGAAAGATAGACAATTTGATACGCAATATCCTGATGCTTCAGTAATACCATCTTTAGCTGTCATGGAAGACTTTGGGCCACAAAATGCTTCTGTTTTGCTGATGTGGGAAGCCGTTAAAAACACAGCCTTGCCATTATGGGCATACATCTTGATTTTGGTCGTTGTTATTATCTTGATCGGATTTATCATCGGATATAAGATCTATCGTTACAAATTAGTAAAGCGTCGTCGTATAAGAAAAATGAAGAGAGCTGAACAAGAAAAATATTCTAATATGTTATTTAAGACTCTGACCAGTCAGCTCTTATCTAATAATTCCTAATTTCGTTAACACATAAGTGACTAAGGCCTTAGCAACATTGACCTTAGTCACTTTTTCTATTTCACTAAAAAAAGCATTTCCGTTAGCTTCTAATACTAGTGGTTTACCATCGCGCTCAATAATATCGATACCAGCATAATCCAATTTTAAAAGCCCAGCTGTTTTAATCGCTATTTCTTCAAAAGAAGTCGGTAATTTGCCTGTCGTATCATATCCCTTACCACCTAAAGCGATATTCGATCTAAACTCATCACTATTGACTCGATTCATGCTGGCTATGACTTTATTTCCAACGACGATCAACCTATAATCGCTGGCTGGTTTTTTATAGATATACTCTTCATATAGATGAGGGATTTTTTTATAAATCAAATAAACTTTCTTCAATTCTTTTTCGTCTTTGATAAGTTTGACTTGCTTACCTAAAGAGCCATGGCACTCTTTAAAAACTAATGGAAATCCTAATGTTGATTCCACTTGCGAAAGAAATTTAGAAACTTTTATTTCGTCGATAACATCACTATAGCAAAGAGGTGCTGAAATGGTCGTAGGAGCAAAGACACCATTTCCTTCTAGCGCTAATAAAGTCTGCATTTTATCATCAGATAATAATAGCGATTCATAAGAATTAAACATCGTTATTTTATTGGAAATAGCTTTAGCTAAATAAGCGTCTTTATCTAGATAAAAACAAAAAAGATATTCGCTGAGATTTAAGTCGATATTATTTCCATCAGTTTTGACCAATAGGTCGATCGCCTCTTTGATATCAGTTTCAACCGAAAAAGAAGCTAGCTCTTCTTTTAAACGTATAGCTTTTTTTAAACAGCTGTCACTGACAGAAAAAGAATTGATAACGATTAAACATTTCATGTTAATAATTTTAAGTATGAAGATCAAAAAAACAATATATTTTCAGTTCATATGAGCTTTAATACTGAAAATGAAGATAAACATTGCAAAGTCATCAATGATATAGTATATTAATTTGTGCTACATAAATCGCGGGGTGGAGCAGTGGTAGCTCGTCAGGCTCATAACCTGAAGGTCGTAAGTTCAAATCTTGCCCCCGCTAGAATTAAAAACATTGAGTGATACATCAAGTATCACTTTTTTTATTTATTAAAACTATATTTACTCAAATCAAAAGTTGATTGATTTTATTTGCACTATGAATCAATGCTATCATCACGACATTCCTTTTCCATGATGGAGCAAACATCTTCTAGTTGAATAGTTTCAAACTCATGTTTTGCTTTAGGATGATGGATGATAAAATCTCCGACCATATAGGTTTTTATTCCCAATTGATATGCACATTCTCCATCTTCATAAGTATTATTACCGAACAAAATCACCTCTTCTGGCTTGAGATCAAACATTTTTAATAATTCAGAAAAATACTTAGGATTAGGTTTGGAATAAGCGGAATTTTCATATGTTGTCACATATGTAAAATCTTCAGGTGTTAAATTGACAAATCCCATTCGAGTCTTAGTAGCTACTAAAGGAAAAATAGGATTAGTGGATAAGATGACTTTATCAACTAATTTATTAGCCTTTTCAACAATTTGTCTCGCATATGGATTGGGTTTGGAATAATCTTTTAAACGTTTGAAATCAGTAGCATAAAAATCATCAAATACAGGCATGTCTTTAAGTCTTTCACGCCCATAAACTTCAGCAAAATAATTCCAAAAAGCTTGTTTGTTAGTCATAGAGCCATCATTCCTATACATATGCTCCGTGCCCTTCCAAACGACATCAATTAACTTTTTAGGATCATATCCTAATGGTGCGACTCTTTCGCACAACAATTTAAAATAAACTTCAGTAAAAATCTTCTCATCAATAGGCAACAAAGTTCCATCTAAATCAAAGAAAAATGCTTTAATCATAGTTATCAACTCCTTGAATTATTTTTTACTACGTCCATTTTTAGTCAATAGTATAAGGATAGCGCCGCCTATCAAAGCCAATAATATAGCGATAACGATAATAATCCAAAAACCATACGGATGTTCATTTAAAGGTATGTCTTTAAAATTCATACCATAAAACGAGGCTACTAAAGTCGGTATGGAAATAACAATAGTGATGACAGCTAAAGTCTTCATGACAATATTTAAATTATTATTGATGATTGAAGGAAAAGCATCCATCATACCTGATAACAATCCAGTGTAAATTTGACACATCTCTAAAGCTTGATCTAATTCAACGGCGGTATCTTCCATCAAGTCTAAATCATTGTCAAATTTTTTATAGGCTGGTGAATTCAATAAGCGATTTAAAACCTTCCTATCAGCATGCAAAGCTGTGGAAAAATAAACCAATGATTTATTGATAGCCATCAATTCAAAAAGCTCTTTATTTTTCATCGAAGAATGGAGACGTCTTTCGATATCTTTAGTATGAGCGTCAATCTGTTTCAAATAGAAGATAAATTCTTTGGACATCTGATATATCAATTGTAAAGCCAATCTAACATGTTTTTGTGGTTCTATCAAATTGCTTCTAACTAATAAATCTCTAATCAATTTATCATCTGTTTGGCAAATAGTGACAAAATAATCATCATTATAAGCTATAATAAATGGCTCAGTTTCATAAGTACCCTCTTCGCCATCATTAGGCTTTGCTAAACAAGGGACATCGATGACGATCAAAACAGATCCGCTTTCGTTATCGATACGAGCTGTTTCTTCTTCATCAAAAGCACTTATTAATAGATGCTGTGGAATACCTGTTTTCTCGGCGACTAATTCCATTCGCTCAGAGGTGAGCTCTTTTAAAGATAGCCAAGAACCTTTTTCAATCGAAAAATCGCGTTGAGAAGAATCTATCTCGCTGACTTTAAGCATTTTAGCAATTTCTTTATATATCTTTATCACGCTTTCTATTTTATCGAAAAGTCATTTAAAGTCTAGCTTAAAAGCGTTTTTTTATCGGTTTTTTGTCAGCTTTAAATTTCCTTTACTTTTTATTGACCTGACTAAACATATTTACAAATCAATTTAAAAGTAAAATGATTGTTTTTTTAGTTTTATAACATTTGAATTAACAACTTTTTAAAAGATTAAATTGTCTAGCCTTATATATGATTAAAAATAAAATAAGAGTTAATTTTGTCGCTTTAAAAGTTGTTTCTTTCTCGTGTTGCATGATTTTTTAACTATCTTATAATCGAAGTATGTTTGACCAAAATAATCATATTTTATCCATCGATTTAAAGTCTTTTTATGCATCTGTCGAATGTGTCGATAGAGGTTTAAATCCTTTTGAAACACCACTGGTTGTCGCTGATAAGGCGCGTGGTGATGGCACGATTGTTTTAGCTGCTTCTCCATATATCAAAGATAAATATCATGTCCCTTCAAGATGCCGCTTATACGAAGTTCCTAAAAACATCAAAGGTCTTATTATCGCTCAGCCTAGAATGAGTCGTTATCTAAAGATAAGTGCTTTAATAAACTGCATCTATTTAGACTATGTTTCACAAGAAGATCTCTATGTGTATTCTATCGATGAATCTTTTTTAGATGTGACTCATTATTTGAATAGAAATCATGACAGTGCTTTAAGCTACGCTAAAAAAATTATGAAAGATATCAAAGAAAGAACTGGTCTAACAGTCACTGTCGGTATAGGCTCAAATATTTTTATGGCCAAGGCCTGCATGGATATAAGAGCTAAAAACAGTCCGAATTTTATATTCGAATGGTCTTATAAAAATATTCCCAGCGAAATGTGGCCCATAAACGATCTCACTAAAATTTGGGGAATAGGAACGCAAATGGCAAAACGTTTGTATTCGCTTGGTTTTTACACTGTTGGGGATATCGCTTGTGCCGATGTCAGTTATCTAAAAAAAGAGTTGGGTGTGATCGGTGAAGAAATCTATTATCATTCATTGGGTTATGACGATGCGATAATCAGAGAAAGATATCATGTAAAAGAACACTCTATAACCTGCGGCCAAGTTTTACTTCGCAATTATGATGAAAGTGAAATACCAATATTGATTAATGATATGGCTTATGAATTATCCGAACGTCTTTGTGATCAAAATGTACTCGCTCAAGAAGTCATTCTTTATCTAGGCTATTTTGATAATACTGGTTATGGCTTAAAAGCTACATTCTATACTCCTACTGACTCGAGTGCACAGATATCAGATAGCCTAATACGGCAATTTAAATCCGTCGATAAAGTCTCAATGCCTTATCGGCGTATAACCTTAGTCGCAAATAGACTAGCTGATGCCAATTGTTATCAAGGTACACTTTTTGAAAATTATCAGCAAAATATAAATGATAGAAAGCTCCAAAAGACCATGATTGCGATTCGCAAACGATATGGTAGTGACAAAGCTATGCCTGGTTCAGCATTATCTACCTCATCGAATTACTTAACACGAAAACATCAAATAGGAGGGCATAAAGCATGAGAGGAATGAAAAAATGGTTGCCATTCAAATCATTGAATAATCAATATGAAATTCTTAATGACTATATACAAGAAAAAAACAAGGTCGCTATGCCTGAATTATCTGATGATAAGCAAGAAGAGATAAATGAACGCTTAACCAATTTAAAAACCGGTGATATGGTTAGAGTCACATATTTTTTCGATGGTTTTATTTTGACAAAAAATCTCTGCTTTCAAAAGATAGATTCAATAAAACGAAAAATACACTTTAAGAGTTTCAGTCTAGACTTGCAAAAAATGTTAGATATTGAATAGCACAAATATCAGTCAAAAATTTTAGTCATATCTATGTTTTACTAATAACTAAGCATTGATCACCTCTTGTTTTCATTTTGATGATAAAACAGATATTCCCAATTTAGTCTCAAAGTATTCCCTATTTTTCTAATCAGCTTTTTTTGAGAACTATTTTTGTCTATAATAGCTATGTAGATGTTTATAAATATCGAAACTTTGTATTCGAATATAAAAATTGCTATCTTGCATTACTAATGTATTTACAAAGATAAAATTTTCTATTGCCTATGTGTTAATTATGTTTTAATGCATTTATCGTTTCTCAAAACCACTTTTACATATATCCAAGTTAAATTTAGAATGAGTGTGAGTTACAAGAAAATAATTCTTTACTTAAGTTAATTAATTATATATACTATGCGGTGGCTTTAAAGCCATATACTTTCTTGCTATTCCCTGATGTAGGACTAGCCGAAAGACCATAGGGAGGTATAAAGACATGAAGAATTATGAAATCATGTACATCCTCATGCCTAATCTTGATGCTGATAGCATCAAAGCTGAAATTGATGCTTTACACAAGATCATCACTGACAATGGTGGCAAAATCACCGGCGTTAAAGAATGGGGTATGAGAGACTTAGCCTATGAGATCAAGAAACAAACCAAGGGCTACTATGTCATCACTGAAATCAGCTGTGATAACACTGCTCTTAGCGAGTTTGACAGAATTGTCCGTCTTGATCCTAAGGTCATGAGATTCCTTGTAACTGCTACTAAGTAAACAGTAAAGGAGAATAAAAAATGGCTGGACTTAATCGTGTTATTTTAGTGGGAAGAATGGTTAGAGATCCAGAATTAAAGAAAACTAATTCTGGAGCCTCTGTCACTTCATTCACCATCGCTGTTGACAATCTCACCAAAGTCGGTGGGGAAAGAAGCACCAGTTTTATCCCTTGCACAAGTTGGAATAAAACTGCTGAAAATGTTGCTAAATACTGCAGCAAAGGCTCCTTAGTCGGCGTCGATGGACGTCTTAATCAAAGAAGCTATGAAGATAAAAGCGGTCAAAAGCGTTCCGTTGTCGAAGTGGTCGCAGAATCTGTTCAATTCCTTGAGAAAAAAGGCGCTGCTGAAAGCACAGATGATCAGCTAGATGATAACAGCTTTGAAAAAAGCTCAATAACCCATGAAGGCATAGATTCATCTGATGATGACTTGCCATTCTAAGCTTAACTAATCATTAAGCGGAAAGGATAAATGCAAATGTTCCGTAGAATTAAACCTCGTAAGAAGATTTGTTATTTCTCAAAAAATCACATCAATCACATCGATTATAAAGATGTTGAATTATTAAAGAAATACATCTCTCCTTCTGGAAAAATCACTACTAGAAGAATCACTGGCACCTGTGCTAAACATCAAAGAATGTTAGCTGTCGCTATCAAACGTGCTAGATATATGGCTCTTCTTCCTTACGTAGCTGACTAATAAAAAGAAAATATTAAACCTCGGCGAGCATCAACCGAGGTTTTTTCTTTCCTTTTTCTGCCACCCTGTTTGTTTTATGTTAGTATATAAACATGATTAAAAAATATACCAAAACCGCAAATTATTCTTACACGATAGGATTCTTTCCTACTTTCGAACTATTAAAATACCAAAAA
The DNA here is from genome assembly GCA_944371605.1 of uncultured Bacilli bacterium. Classification (GTDB taxonomy): domain Bacteria; phylum Bacillota_I; class Bacilli_A; order RFN20; family CAG-288; genus Enterosoma. The sequence goes on along the minus strand of CALVXU010000031.1, from coordinate 37,015 downwards.
GAACAATTTAAACAATTATATGTTTCTAATAACGCCATCGATTCTGATGGCTATTTAAAGTTAAAAAACATGTTGAGTTTTCAGCAAATTGTTGTTTCAGATAAGATATTCAGCAAATTAGATATCAAAGAAAATGCTCATGTTCTCGCCGTCTTTAATAAATATCAAACTATCTTAAATACGAATGCCGATCATTTGGTTTTAGTCAACCCATCTGATCAAGGAAACTTGGGCAATGCGATGAGAACACTTTTAGCTTTTGGTTATCATGACCTAGCCATCATCGAACCAGCGACTGATCATTTTAATCCCAAAACCGTCCGTGCGAGCATGGGGGCGATATTTCATATCAATATCGAATGCTTCACATCTTTTGCAGATTATTTAGCAAAATATCCAAGACCCTATTACCCATTCGTTTTATCTGAATCCACTCCATTAAGCAAAATAGAATTCGCCTCTCATTGCGCCTTAGTCTTTGGAAATGAGGCAACTGGTCTTCCACCAGCAATCTATAATAGAAACAATGTACGAATCGAACAATCGGATGAAGTCGATTCTTTGAATTTAACAACATCTATCGCGATCGGTTTATATGAATTAAAAAAACAGAAAGGATTAAATTGAATGAGCGAAGAATTAGTATTAACAATCAGCAAAAGTCTACAATTCCAACCAGATGTTTTAAACATCAATCTATCCTTAAAAATAAAAGATAAAGAATATCAATCATTATTAGCTAAACAGGACATCATGATTCAAAATATCGATAAACTTTTTAAAAATAAAAAAGAGTTCGCGATAGTCTTAAAAAATAATTTTATAAATAAATCAATCGATGAAAATAAGACAAGTATTCTAGTCTCCACTCTCTCGTATCAGATCAAATCAAAATTGAATTACGAAAATTATCAAAATATTTTAAAGCTCCTTGAAAAGATTGATTGTGAAAAAGATTTATTCACATCATTCGCATTAAATGACAGCGAAAAAGCTTCTCAAAAAGTACTGAAAGAATGCTTTAAAGAAGCTGAGAAAAAAGCTCAATACATCGCTTCTTTAGCAAATAAGAAAATCATCGGTATCAAAAATATAAGCTATGCTGGACAAAATCACCCGCAATTATTAAGCGCGCGTGCTTTAAGCAAAAATATCGAACCAGAAATGATCGACATTTACGAAAATATCACCATCACTTATCTTTTAAAATAATAAAATCTGTGTCGAAGAATTTATAGCTTCAATCTCAGCTTTTTCTAATGATAAAATTTTCTCCTTTAAATCTCTAGTGGGTGGTAACATCAAATATTGCTCGATGCTTTTTCTGTGTAACAAAATCGGCATTCTCGTATGATAAAAGTCAACCACTTCATTCGCTTTTTGTGTTAACAGAACAAAATGATTGTATTGATATATTCCAGCTAAAAATAAAATATCATCTTTGGCCACAAAGCCTTGATCGACCTTTCTTTTATCAGCCTCATAAAAAACAGATGCTAATAAAATACATCTTCGAGTCTCAAACGAAGTCGCAAAAATTGGCTTAGTATCAAGCGTCTCAATACGTGCATTGAGAAGCAAATGCTCTTTAGCCACGATACCAAAATTAAAGAGATTAACTTTCAAGTGATTATCACTCATATAAAGAGCCAATGCTTTATCATTCGGATTGGTTTCAAGATCATGATCGAGCTTAAAATCACAATCATAAGATTTCAAAAACCGCTCAGCATCTTGGAACTTAAGAGAAAAACGTTTGCACATGTTTAAACACCTCTAATTATTAATACCACAAAAGCGAAATAGACACATATAGAAATGATATCGAGGATATTAGAAATCACAGGTTGACTCATCACTGCTGGATCGAGATGAATCTTTTTAGCGAGCATCGGCAAAGACACACCTAAGAACTTAGCGATGACAATGACGACAAAGAATGTTAAAGAAATGACAAAAGCAACGCTGACAAATAAAACATGTTGGTTGCCATTATATAAATTGCTTATCACATTAGTATCAGTAGCAGTCAAAGAAATAATTCCAGAATATAGTTCTATTAATACCCACACAAAAGAGAAAACAGCCATGATGCAGGAAGTCACAACCGAAGCTTTAAACTCTTTTAAAACAGTTTTCCAATAAGTTTTAGGGGATATATTATCTAAAGCTAATTCTCTTGTTATAACAGTACAGGTTTGATCTGAGGCATTTCCATTAGTCCCCATGATAGCGGGTAAGAAGGCGGTCAATAATGGTATGACTGCTAATGGTGCGTTCAAATATGACAAAACCATCGAAGTAAAAGTGTTCAAAACCAGCAAAAACAAGATCCAAGGCGCATAACTTTTCACCAGCTTCAAAACACTTGTTTTTAAATATGGTTTATCATTAGGAACAATAGCTGCTGATATTTGAATATCCTCAGTATTTTCTTCTTCTGCGACATCCATGACATCATCAAAGGTGATGATGCCAACCATTCGGCCATTATTATCAGTGACTGGCAAAATAGAGATATCATATTTGCGGAAAGTTTTGATGACCACTTCTTCATCAGTGTCGACTTTCACTGCTAAATTGTTATAATCCATCACAGATTTGATCACGTCATTAGCATCGGCTTCTAAAAGATGATCCAATCTGATAGAACCGATCAGACGACGGGTGTTATCAACAACAAAGATGCGCCAAATCGTCTCTAAATCTTTACCGACTTGACGGATTTTTTGAATTGTTTCTTCAACAGTATAGCTATCTTTAATCGCTAAATATTCTGGTGTCATCAAAGTTCCAGCGCTGTCATCTTTAAACTTTAAATAGGTGCTTATCCTTTTGCGATCTTCACTTGATGTATACCGCAAAACCTTAGTGACTAGATTAGCTGGTAAATCATCTAAAAAATCTACGATATTATCTGTGGACATCTCTTCCAATAATTTTTGTAGTTCTTCCGAAGAAAAAGCTCTTGCTACCTTTTCTTTATCATCTTGTGAGAGACAAGTGAAGACATCAGCTGAGATATCAGAAGGCAAAGACTTAAAGAAGATTAAAATCTTTTCTTCTGATAATTCTATCAAGGCGTCAGCGACATTATGTGGGTCAGACTCAGCAACTTCTTTTTCTAACGCCGCATTATTATGACTATCGAGCAATTTTTCCAATTGCGAAATAGTCATCTTATCATGAACACTAGCTATAGAGTTATCAGCCTGAATCTCTTTTTGATTCTCGAATTCATTCAATTCTTGATTCATATTCTGACTCCTTTCTATAGCATGCTCAAATACGAGACGACTAATTCTCCCGGCATGATGCTATCTATCAAAACCAGGGCTACGGCAAAATAGACTAAAAGAGTTAAGATGTCCATCATCGATGCGATCAAAGGCCCAGACATCACAGCCGGGTCAAGATGGCATGCTTTCGCGATTATCGGTAAAATAGATGCCAAAAGTTTCGCACAAGTGATACCGAATAAAAAAGCGAGAGAAACAACTGCCGCTATGATCATTTGGGCGTTATAAATGCCGCCTGCTTGTTGGATGAACTCAGGAGTAAAGGCATTATCAGTATTTATCAAGTTAGTATTCATCTCTAACATCACCCAGCCAAAATTAAAAATAGCGATGATAATAGCCGTTATAAATCCTGCTAGCAGCTCTTTTAAAGCGACTTTCAAATAATCTTTATTTTTTATTTCACCTGTCGCTAATGCTCTGATAACCATCGAAGAAGTTTGATCGCCAGCATCTCCGCAAGAATCGTTCAAAGCAGGTATGAAGCAAGTCAAAATCGGAAGAGTTAATAACGCTGCTTCAAACCGAGAGATAATCATTCCTGAAAAAGTGTTTATGATCAGCAAAATGATGAGCCAAATAACATATGAACGAGCCATTTTAAATGCTTTAGTTTCTAAATACGGTGTTTCAGCAGGAGCGATACCAGCTTGTTTATAAACATCTTCAGTATTTTCTTCTTCGACAACATCCATCACATCATCAAACGTGATGATACCTAACATCTCACCATTTTTAGATAAAACAGGTAAAACAGGTAAATCATATTTTTTGCAAATAGGAATAGCTTCTTCTTTATCAGCGATAGGTGAAATATAAGCGAAATCTTTTGACATGATATCTTTTATCTCTATTTCTTCATCGACAAACATCATATCCTCTAAAGCCTCGATGCCGATCAATTTATTATTGCTGTCGACTATAAAAATATGTCTGACAGTTTCTAAAGTATCACCTATCTGTTTAATTTTCAAAAAGACATCTTTCACTTTGGTAGTAGGTAAGACTGCTAAATATTCAGTAGTCATGATAGATCCGATAGTATCATCTGAGAATTTAGCGAGATTTTCGATTATCTGTCTTCTTTTAGCAGGTAGGTAACTCAGGGTTAAGACACGTAATGATTTAGGTAAATCTTCAATAAAATCTGCTAAATCGTCATTTTGAACAAATTGAAGAAATCCAGCAACTTTTTTCTTAGAAATATTTATAATAATTTTTTCTTTTAACTCAACTCGGATATATGAGAACACTTCACCTAACACTTGCTGATCTAATATGGTAGAGAAGAAAAGAACAGTTTCATCGCTCGATAATAAATTCAAAGCTTCAGCTAAACTGACAGAGCTGGTTTTATCGATTAAATTCAAAAGCTCATCATGATCATTAGTGATCAAAAAGCGATGCAATTTTAAAGCGACAAAATTATTAGAGTCAACTGTATCAGTATTATGAAGGGATTCTTCTAGAACAGGATATTTTTCATTATTTTCAGTCATAGAACGCACCTCTTTATGATTGATGATCAAATCAATCTATCGATTAAGTCTTTTAATTCGTGAATGTCATTAGCTAACATGTTCGGATTATTTTTTTCTAATTCGATCTGATAGCTATGGCTATGTGCTAATCCGAAAGAGATGATATCGACACCAGCTTGATGCATTGATTTTATATCTTCTAATGTGTCACCTATATAAACTACTTCCTCTCTCTTCAAGTTATTGTCAGCACATAATTTCAGTATGTTTTCTGTCTTATTGATGCCCGACTGACTGCCCGTGTATATTTCGGAAAAAATACTAGGAAAAGCGAAATATTCCAAAGACAAGTCAAGGGTCTTTCTACTGCGCCCTGTCAAAATAAAAATCTTGAGTTTATGCCGATACTCTAGCATTAATTCTTTAATTCCTGGAAATGGTTTCAATCCGATGCTTTTTTGATACTCATCATAAAATTTAAATAAAAAGCGTCTAGCTTCTTCAAGCTTATCATCGGACACAATCTTAGCTACTATTCCATCTTCAGTCGGACCATAATATTTAAGCACCTCAAAATCTTGAAAATTTGGATTTGCAAATTTTCTGATCGTCTCAGCCATGACATGATTTTCAAGATGATAACTATCGGTGATGGTCCCATCAAAATCAAAGATTAAAGCTAGCTTTTTCATAACATATTGATTTTATCAAAACGCTTTTCATTAAACCATAAAGGAATGATTTTTATACTTCACTCATAATTCCATTTAGAAATTTCTACTGATTTGAATCACTTTCGATATTGCCTAAAATAGATAAATTCTTCTATGAAGACTAGTATGAACAACACTAATACTGATGATAGAACTCCTAGACTTAAAAAAGAATAATAAGATAGTCGATTGAATACAAAACATGTTAAACCAATAAATACAAGTGATGATAAAAATTCAAAGATGATGCGCACTAACATCACAAACCAAACAAATATTTCTGCTTTTGGTTTACTAAAACCATAAGACTTCAAATAACGGTATCGATAAAAAAGAGATGGTGTATATAAGCGCATTGTATTTCTTTTAATAAAATAAGAGATAAGCAATAAAACAGTCCAACTAATTCCTAAAAAATACCCATAACCAGGTGATTCAATCGAAAAGATATTTTGTGATAATGGGAAAGCATCGAAGGGTGTTGATAATGAAACATAATCTCCGATGCCAAAGACGCGCTTATCTAAACTTTTAATAAAATTCGTATCTTTATGTTTATCTCCAGACAATCTTACTAAGATATTGGCACCTGAATCTATTTTTTTGAATGAGATTATACTTCTGGCTAGGGCAAAAGTATGGTTAAAATGTGCGGAATATTTATCATGAGAATCAGAAAAAGACACATGTTTAGAAAAGAAGTCTTCATCTTCAGTCGAGTAGATTCCTGTTATTTTCTTATGATTGATTTCTAAGCCGATGAGATCATCTAAACTATCCAAAAAGACATGATTGCCATGAGAGATCAATCCATATTTCATCAAGAAATCTGCCTGAAGCCATGTCAAAGCAATCTCATTGTCAGAACTTGGCAACCGCATATTGATATCAAAGCTAATACGAGGATCCCTTTTTAAATCAAGATTTGAGCTAGTGTTCAGCACTAGTTCAAATGTGTTATATCCAATAGAATCGATTAAAGCTGAAGCATTAGACATAAACTCATATTCATCATCAATGCTATTCTTATAAAAATCTATCGACTGACTGATAAATAGATAATCTTGTTCACAGTATTCACCAATTGTTTTTAATTGTTCTTCAGAAAAATCAATGGCCGAATCATCAAATCCTCCATGATCATAATAAGTCATTCTTCTAGAAGACAACATCACATAATTGATATCATTAGAATAGCAAAGATCAAGCAGCGTTGTATCATAATTCGTCCATTTGTAAATTATAAAAAAAGCTAGAATAGCAACAACAAATGATAAGAACAAGCTCGATAAAGTGCTCTTCATTTTGCAGCCAGAAATAATGCGATTAATAACTTTTAATGCTGATTTAACAAATGTTCTATTTTTGTTTATTGAGAAATCATCATTTATTTTGATATTTTTATCATTGGATATGACTATAAAAGAACTTTGAAAGTCAATAATCTTTACATTATTAAAAATATGATGATTTGTTTTTTTATCGATTATGATTATTGTTTGAGTCTCACTTAATTTTTGTAATATTGCTAATAATTGATCACATTCAATGCTATCAAAGTCTTGAAAAATAGCGTCGATAAAAATAATAGTGGGTTTCTTTAATAGGAGCAGTGCTAGTCCGAGTTTGATCAGATTAATTCGATCTAGCGACAAACATGATTCGTCAAGAAAGTTAGGTAGGGAATCACAATCAAAATTGACTTCATTTAGCAGTTTGACAATCATTTGATCAGATATTGTGGCATCTGTTGCAACAGAACAAATTTTAAAGTTTTCTCTGATAGACAACTCGAATAAACATTCGTTATTTCTCATCAAATATCCGATATTGTGTTTTGATGAAAACTTATCAACACTTTCATCTTTACAACAATATAAATTGTGAGATAAACAAAAAGAAAATGACCAATATTCATTATCATTGCCAAATCTCAAAATATATAAATCATTCTTTAGTTGAAAGTTAGACAAATCGATTAGCTGCTTTTTACTATTTTTAGATTGTTTCATGTTTTATTCGGCCCAATTACTTCATTAAAAGAAACCATAGAAGAGTATTGCGCTTCCAAAAGGAATCCATAAGAAACATAAATATATTCTTCATGCATAAATGAAAAGGCCACTGCATCTGCAAAAAAATTAAAATACACATCAACTACTTTTTTTGTTTTGCCAGCAAGAGAAAATTGCTCTATATCAGATAAATTTTTCCAATCTTTAGCATCATTTTTAAAGCACATCTTTGTATTATAATTCACCGTTATTGGCTGAGACCCAGTATTAGTCACAGCTATGTGCCAGCAAGCAAAACTTCCACCATTGTTAGTTATTTCTAAGCCTCTCAAAATTGGAACACTTGCAGGTTTTAAGTTAGAAGAATTTTTTAAATCAGTCGGCCATGCTCTAGTTAATTCTCCAATGTCAGCTCCTGAGTATCTATATGCTGCATAGACTAATTCAGAGCAATACCAAGAATCGGTATTAATATCAAAATCTTGACTAGCATAGTCATAACTGTATGGCTTTCCTAATTGTTCTTCAGCAAAAAATTTAATTTTATTTATTTGTTCATTAGATAAAAAAGAATCCAACGAATAAACCTCTGCTTTGAATTCAAGAATTCTTGAATCATCTAAATATCCAAATTTAATACCACTAGCAACAGCTTCAATTGTTTGAATATATGTATCACCATTTTCCATTTTTTTATCTAAATCATAGACAATAGCCGCGTGACCTACATACGTACCAATCGATCCACTATCATCAAATTCGATAATAACATCCCCTTCCTTTATATGTGAATAGTCAAATGCATAATATGTAGGAATATAATTATTATTAAATGCACTATTAGAAGTAATCATATTATTATTTTGATTTAATAAAATGTATTTTGCATCTTCACTTGAGCTAGAAGCTTGAGATATCCCATTTGTATTTATAGCGTTATGAGATTGACAAATTATATATTTAATAAAGTCAGAATCATTAAGTTGCATTTCTTCATATAAGGCGCAAAATTGTTCAAAACTACACAAAGGAAAACCCTTCATGATAGTTTCAGCATAAATATCCATATAATATTTTTTTAGTTTTATATGATTAGCTTTATTCGTTCTATTTGCTATCTCAGCTCTTCTTATCTGTGTGGCATTACCTATCAATGTGTTTTGATTTTTTAGTCTATCAACCGATGAAAAGACCATACAAAATATCAATGCAAAAAATAAAACTACATATTTTTTAATAAATCTCATAGCTATTCCCTCTCTAATATTATTTTAAAATTTTAATCTCTTTTTTTCAATGCATTTCAATAAGTCTACTTTAGCTGAAGACAATAACAAATCTACATATTGGCTCTTATTATTTGTTATTAGAACTTCTAAAACATTGGCTAAAACTTTTTACTAGATTATTGTGTAAAACAATATAATATGAATATATTATTAGCTGAACAAAAAGAGCATTATATAAAGAAACATAGCAATAAGAGAAATAATTGTTGTAATATTTAATCACAGGGAGGAAAGTTCTGATAAAGCAATATCAGTGCTAAAATATTGAAATGTCAAATAATTTAAGAGAAAGCGATCAACAAGTATTTGAAATACTAAGTGCCGAACGCAAAAGGCAGCAAGAAAGCACTGAACTTATCGCTAGTGAAAATTTTGTTTCTCCTATGGTTTTGCAAGCTCAAGGAAGTATTTTAACAAATAAGTATGCTGAAGGTTACCCACATCATCGCTATTATGGCGGCTGTGAAAACGTCGATGATGTTGAAAACTTAGCTAAAGAACGATTAAAACAATTATTTAATGTAAAATACGTTAATGTTCAACCTTATTCTGGCTCAATAGCTAATTGTGCAGCTATTCGCTCATTGATAAATCATGGCGATAAATTGTTAGGTATGAGTATCAATGCAGGTGGCCATTTGACTCATGGATACTCTTTGTCTTTTTCTGGTAAGGACTATGAAGCATATGGATACGATGTGAATCCAAAAACTTATCGCTTAGACTATGAAGAAGTTAGACAGTTAGCTCTAAAAATCAAGCCTAAACTGATCATCTGTGGTGCTAGCGCTTATTCAAGAGAGATAGATTTTAAAAAATTTAAAGAAATCGCTGATGAAGTGGATTCATATCTGATAGCCGACATCGCTCACATCGCTGGACTAGTTGCTACCGGCTATCATAACTCTCCGATAGAGTATTGCGATATCATCACTTCAACCACTCATAAAACTTTAAGAGGACCTCGCGGTGGAATCATCATGACAAATGATGAAGAACTGGCTAAAAAAATAGATAAAAATGTCTTTCCTGGACTTCAAGGAGGACCTTTAGAACACGTCATCGCCGCTAAAGCAGTCGCGTTTAAAGAGGATTTATCGCCAGAGTTCAAAACATACATCGGACAAGTGGTTAAAAATGCAAAAGCCATGGCCGATGAATTCATCAGCATGAACTACGAAGTTTTAACAGGTGGAACAGATAATCATCTCTTCTTGATCGATATTTTAAGATCAAAGGGAATAACTGGAATGGAAGCGCAAAAATTGCTTGAAAGTATCAACATCACTGCTAATAGAAACTCTATTCCTTTTGATACACAAAAGCCCTATATCTCTTCAGGGATTAGAATCGGAACACCAGCCATGACAACTAGAGGGTATAAAGAAAAAGAATTTATCACTATCGCGCATTATATCGATGATGCTATCAATCATAAAGATGATTTAAAATATCTGAGTTCATTGAAGGAACAAGTCATCGAATTAAATAAACATTTCCCATTACCATATTGATATGAAAAAACTGATTATTTGTGATTACATCTATAAACGTTATTTATTAAAGTATAAAGCTAGTCATGATTTTCCATATAAAATCATGACCAAAAATGAATTGTATGATTCGTTATGCTTTTCTTATTCAGAAGAAGCTTTAAAGATACTATTAGAGACCAAACAATATGATTACTCTGCTCTTAAAAAATTGACTGACATTTTAAAAACTGGTGATCTATCTATTAAAGATAAAGATACTAATAACATTAAAGAAAAAAAGAAAAAACTGAATATTTATCTTGAGCTTCTCAAAAAAAACAAGGCGATCATTTATGATGATTTGATCAATGAGGAATTAAAAAATACTGAGATTTATCTTTTCGAGTCACAGGAAGACCAACAATTAAAAAATGTTTTGACTGCAAATGGTTATTCTTATGAAGAATTGAGTTTCGCTGATTTAGATTCGCACCAATATGATGGACCGAAGAATTATCTTTTTGGAAATAAATTAGACCAATTCAATTTCATCTTTTCTGACATTAGAAAAAAAATCATTAAAGACAAAATCCCACCACATGATTTAGCTATTTTAATCAAAGATGAAAACGATTTTTATTATCTAGATTTGATGTCTGATCTTTATGATATCAAAATAGAAAAAACTAAAACCATGCCTCTGATATCTAAGCCTCAAGTCAAACAATACTTGCTAACTACTTATCAAAAAAAGAAATTTGAAATTGACGATAAAGAAGTTGATGCTTCTCTTAAAACTGTTTATGACATCATTACAAAATATGAATTTGAAAAATATCAAGATTTTGATTTTGCCTTCATATCATTACAAGAAATTTTAGGAACACTATCTGAACAGACAAAAGAAAACAATGATGGCGTAAGAGTTTTAACTAAAATTCTTTTCGACCCATCAGTGACTTTTTATGTCACCAATTACACTTCTGATGATTTTTATAAAATCTATGATGATAACAATATCTTTATTGACGCTGAGCTGAAAGAGCTGGGCGTTAACACCAGCTACACGTTAACCAAATTGGATCGAAGATTGAAATTAAACTTCCTTTTATATAATAAAATCGAATTTGTTTCACGTGTTAAGCTACATTTAAAAGATAAAATTTATGATTCAGCTTTTACAAGTGAATTTAAAGATAAATGGCCTAAACCAATCGCAATGACATATAACGAAAATGGCTTATATACTACGAAATCTAGCGAATTATTAAATACCATTTATTACGATTCAATAAATGCGACACCTCAAAAAAAATATCGTTCATATAATAATACATTCACAGGAATAAATAGTTATAATCCTAAGAACACATGCAGTATCTCTTCGCTTGACACCTATGCTGATTGTCCCTTCAAGTATCTTTTAGATAAAGTGTTAAAACTGAATAATTATGATGCTGAATTTGATGATTTAAATATGAGGTTTGGCACTTTTATTCACGAGATATTCGAAGATATCTATTCAATTGATTACAATTTTGAAAATATCTTTTCCAAAGCTTACGAAAAATTTGTGGAAAGTGCCAAATCTGATAGCCAATTAAACAAACAAAAAGAAGAAATTTGGGTTAATACTGTCAAACATTATTTAAAATATTATGTTGATGCGATCCGTTCTCAATTATCACATGCTAGAATCATCAAAACTAAGAATGAAGAACCGCTGAGTTTATCTATCCCTTCGAAAAAGAACATCATCTCTTACGTTCTCAATGCTCGTATAGATAAAATCATTTTCACTCAAGGCGAACACAATACTTATTACACTATCATCGACTATAAAACAGGTTCCACTACTTTTGATTATAAGAAAGTATTTTTAGGCTCCAGCCTTCAATTACCGCTATATTCATTAGCTCTGCAAAATTCTGAAAATATAGGCATCACTGAAGGAGCTAGATTTGCTGGCTTTGGTATTCAACACCCATACTATAAAAAAATTTTATATCAAAAAGAAAATCCTATAACTAATGAAACTTATTTGAATAGTATCAGCATCAATGGTCTTTCCTACATAGGAGAAGATTATTTAAAAAGTTTTGATGACACTTATCAATTAACCAAATCAGGTGATATAAAAAAAGCGACTTATTTAAAATTTTCATTAAAGTTTTTAGATGATGACAGCAATTTAAATAAGAGAATCGATTACACATACAATAAATTATTTACTGATGTTAAAGAAGCAGCTACTAATATGTTAGATAATATCTATTCTGGTGATTTTTCAATTAGACCAGCTAAGCATGGTACTAATGATGCTTGTAAAAGCTGTAATTTCCGTGATATCTGTTATCGAAACAGCAATGATTATCGTGATTTAGGTCCTGAAATTCGTAAACATTTTAATAATACTGATGAGGAGGAAGATGAAGATGCCCTTCAATAAAGAACAATTGGAAGCCATCAACGCTGGTCCTGATATCAATGTTGTCATTTCAGCAGGTGCTGGCAGTGGTAAAACAAGTACTTTATCTCAAAAAGTCTTCACTCTTATCACTAAACATAATATCGATCCTTCTAGAATATTAGTTTTAACTTTCACTAATAATGCCGCCCATGAAATGAAAGAAAGAATCATCGAATTATTTAAGAAAACAAAAGAAAATATATCTCCAGAACTCAAAGATAGTATTCTCTCTAGTCACATACAAACCTTTGATGCTTTTTCAATGTATCTAGCTAAGAAATATTGTAAGCAATTAAATCTTCCTAATAATATCTCCATAGCTGATGATACTATCATCAAAGAAAAAGTGACTGAATATCTCAATGAAACACTAGATGAGTTTTATGTGTCAGAATCTGAAAGAATTAAAAAATCTTTGCTTAATTTTGACGCCTTTAAAGATGATAATTTAAAAAATATCATCAAAGATATCTGTAACAAACTGAATAATTTAGCCCCTAAAGATCGCACTATCTTCTTGAAGCATTATGATGAAGTATTTTTAAATGAAAACAACTTAAGAAATTCCTACTCCACTTATATTTCAATGATTAAAGAAGATATTTGTTATTATCTAAAATTAATCTACTACTATTCACATGTAATCATTGATGAACAACCAAACATCAAAATTTCTGACATCATCATAAAAAATAAAGATATTGATATTATAAATGATCAATCTTATTTTTCTAATATAGATAATATCAAAACCAATGAAGAGTTAAACGACAAAAATTTTAGTGATTCTTATTGTGTACGACTTAAAACTATTTTAGATAGTACTAATGAAAATGTTTTTGATGAAATAGGTTTATTATTAAATGACGAAGAATATATTAAAAAGCTTAATGATGTCAAAAAAGAATATAATCCTTTCACTCAAAACATCAAAGGCATAATCAAAACATGTAATCAATTATTAAATAAAGTTTACAATTTAGGTTCTTATCAAGAGCAATTGGAGAGAATCCTATCGCGAAAAGAAGACATTCATCTGCTTTTAGACATCATTAAAAAGACCACTAAAAAGCTAGATAATTTCAAAACTATTAATAATTGCTTCACCTTTTCAGATATCTCATCGATGGTCATCAAACTTTTAGAAGACAAAGAATATGACGATATTAGAAAAGAAATAGTCGATCGTTTTGAATTTATCCTTGTCGACGAGTATCAAGATACCAATGATATTCAAGAAGAGTTTTTAACCATTTTGAGTCAGAAAGCGACAATTTTTACTGTCGGCGATGCTAAGCAAGCAATCTATGGATTTAGAAATGCCAATCTTCAACTATTTTTAAATCGCCGTGAAGACTATCACCTTTCAAAAGATCCTCATAAAAAAGTCTTAGAAATGTGTACTAATTATCGTTCTGTTCAGCAGATCTTAAAAGATGTTAATATCATTTTCGAAAACTATATGAGCTCTTCTCATGGTGGATTAGATTACGTAGAAAAAGAAAAATTGCACTATGATGATGAAGTGAATCTTTATGATGAAAAGAAACTTTATCAAAATGGTGAATACGGTGTAAACATCATTCGTTTTCCAAACATTTTAAATAAGCATATTTCGGCAAGTGAATGTGTTAAAAATGAATGTTTAGCCATCATCGCCGATATCAGTAAAAAAATCAATAATCATTATCAAGTGTTAGATAAATCTCAAAAATTACATGACTGTACCTTTAAAGATTTTTGTATCATTTGTCGAAAGAAAACTGATTTTCAAATTTATAAAGATCTTTTCACTAAATATGGCATTCCCGTCAACATGGAAGAAAAGAACTACTTAAAAGATCGCGATCCTATTTTATTATTGGAATCACTATTAAAGTTATATGTAGCTTTAAAATATCCAACTAAAGCTAAAGATAACATTCCCCATCTCTTTTCTTCTATAGCAAGAAGTTATATTTACGGAAGAGATGCTTCATACGATGATGATACTATTTACAATCATTTGATAAATAAAACTTATAAGTCTTCATCAATCATCACTGACATGCAAACATTCATCAAAGAAAGTGATGGATTAAGTCCTACTGAGATCTTTAATAAGCTTTTGATTGATTATCATATCATCAGCAATTTGGAAAAAGTCGGTGATGCTTCAACTTTAATTTCAAAAATCGAGTCATTTTTTCAAATATTAAAAGCTCAAGAAAACCTCGGTGAAAGCATCGAAGACTTCACTGCTTTATTCAAAGCTTTCGATCGTTATAGCATTCAAATTGAAGATGTGACTGTTTATGACATTGAAAATGCTGTTTCATTTGAGACTATCCATTCCTCCAAAGGTCTCGAATATCCGATTGTCTATCTGCCCGTTAAGGGAAATAATCTTGGTGGTGAGAGCAATGTAGATAAACCCAAATATCAGTTTTCCAAAAAATATGGTTTCTTATTGCCTAATAATCAAATCAATGTTTACCCAAAAACCTTCTTAGATTACCTATATACAAATACTGAAGGCGATAAAGATGAAAACATTAACGAACACGTCAGACTTTTCTACGTTGCTTTAACTAGAGCTAAAGAAAGCATTTATATTGTCGGCAATCTCTCACAGCGACCTGGAAACGAAAATCTTTATGACATGTTAAATTGCACACCACATTATTTAAAACTAGAACAAAGCTTACTAGATAAATATAAGAATGATATCAGTTTGACTCATCTAGAAGAATATAAGAGTGCAATCAATAATTATATAGACGAACAAAATAGACAAAAACAATTATTATCTAATTTGAATTCACTAGATAGTAAAGTGATGAAAACCTTATATGAAGATTTAGTGATTAAACCAGCAAATAAACGTGTAAATGATAGCATCGTCAATATCAAAAAAGATATTTTCTTTAAACTTATCCAAGTTTTAGATGTTGATAAATATTCTGAATTATATGCTTTATATTTTTTAAATAAAACTTGTATTACAACTTATGATGATTTAATCAAATTTTATCAAAAATCTAAAGTTGATATCAATCTAGCTGATATCTTGAATAATATGAAAAAAGCTTTGACTTCTACAAAGATTGATCACACCTTTTTCATGTATGACAAAGCGGATAAGTTTTATCAAGACTTCCCAAATTATGTCATCTATCTCTTCAATAAGAATCTCAAAAATATCACATATGTAAATTATCTTAACTTTAATCAATTATTCGTTGACCCAAAACAGCCATTCACAGCTGTTAACACTACACTAATTCAAAAACCAGATTTAACACTGAATGATGATCCGATTCAATATCATGAAGTCAAAGAGAAAAAGAGGGCTTCAAAAGCTATCATCGATATCGATAAAGATGCTGAGGTGTTAAAATTAGGTACCAAATACCATAAGATTTTAGAGATATTAGACTTGCGTCATCCTGATTTATCATTCGTCAAAGATACCAATATCAAAAAAGTATTGCAGCGAGTTCTTGATTTAGATATCTTCAAACATTTGACATCAGATACTGATATCTATCAAGAATACGAATATTTTGATGAACAGAATCAAACTACTGGTAGTATCGATTTATTATTAGTCAAAAAAGACCAGATTTTGATTATTGATTACAAGCTCAATGAAGTGGTTGATGAGGCTTACAAAAACCAACTTTTAACTTATAAAACTAATATTTCACATCTTTTCCCAAATAAGCCGATATCCTGTTATCTTTTATCTTTAGTCCAAGCAAAATTAGTTAAAGTTGAAATTTGATAAAAGATTCCACCTAAATACTGCATTTGATATATTGCTATTCCTTATAGTTTCTAGAGAAGAGCGAACACACTACCCTTCTCACCATATGAAGATTTGGAGGTCATTTTGTTGGGGGTATAAATCAAAAAAAGGTAAAGAAGTTTTAGCTATTTTAGGTATATAGTGTATTTTTTCGGAAAGTTTTAATTGATTTGAAAGATGATAAGCTTCATCTTATCGACTTAAAGAAGATGTTTGCAGTCAGATGACTCTCATAGCTTTTTCACATTCACTTTAGAAGGTTCGTTGATATTTGACGATTCAGCGAAATAAAAACAATAGCTTACGAAAAGAGATATGGATGCTTTTTCTTGTTAGCTATATTGAAGAAAAAGAGGGCTCCTTATTATGAAGACAGCAAAAGCTATTATTTTGGTATCCGTTTTCTTTCTCTCATCCTGCAATCAATCAATTGAGCATCGACATGACCTGGTAAAAATTACCAACACTGAATGTCAGAAGCGCATTGAAGAGTATTACAAGTGTGAAACCTGCCAAAAGCTCTTCTTAGATGAAGAAGCAAAAGAAGAGATAACCAGTAAGGATTTAGAGCATATTTATACTTGGAAGTTCTACGATGATGAAGAAGGTGGAACTAAGAATGGTACCTGCCAGTACTGTTATCATAAATACAGTTATCTCAACGTGCCGATGTTTGAAAGCCAAAGGTTTACCTCATCTTTAGATATCGATGTCAATTACCGAGTCTATACTCCCTTTGAAACAGAGGGAGAGAAGTATCCTCTTATCCTCTTCCTTCATGGTTCTGGTGAAAGAGGAACTGATAATATCTCACAGCTCAAGAATGCGATCAAAGAACCTTTTAAAAAAGGTGATCAAAACTTCTTCAATTCGGTGGTCTTAGCACCTCAGTGTTTACCAGATCCGACTAGATGGGTCGATTGTGACTGGAGCTTAGGTAATTATGAACTCAGCCAAGTTGAAGAAAGCGACATGCTAGCTTCAGTAGTTGAGCTATTAGAAGAATATAAGGACCTCCCTTATATCGATAGCAGCAGAATCTATGTCATAGGCTTATCTATGGGCGGAGAGGCTACTTGGGATTTATTAGCAAGGCACGAAGAACTATTCGCTGCCGGTGTTCCTATCTGCGGATGCGGTCCTGAAGATTGTGTTTCTAGGCTTAAAGATATTCCTATCTACGCTTTCCACGGAGATAAAGACACCACTGTTCCCTATGCGACCTCCACCATTGAAATGTATGAGCTCATCAAAGCTGCAGGCGGAGATAAGATGGAGTTTGTGACCTTCTCGGGTCAAGGGCACGGAATCTGGAATCAAGCTATCGTCTACAAAGGAGATAGTGAGCATCCAGCCTTGTCAGAGTGGTTGTTCTCTAAAACTAAGTAAGCGCTTACGAAATAAAATGACGGCAATTGCGTAATAATCCTTTCGCTGTTTTTCAACCTCTATAAAATCACTCTTAATAAACAATGAGAGAGGAAGAACAACTATGAAAAGTAAAAGAATCGGTGTCTTATTGTCACTTTTGACGATAGTGACCTTAGCTTCTTGTAACACGAATGATAATAAGGTTGATGATAATAAAGATATCATCGGAGATAGGCTTGAAGAGGCTCCTAATGATATCTTGAATCTCAATGGTGGTTCCTCTTTGAAAGAGGTGGCTTCAACAGATGATGTTCAGACGAGCAAACTGTTTGCTCAGTTTGGCTTTAAAGAGAGCGAAAGTATATATTATCTGCGTTTTGCTGTCGCTTTCAGGGGTGATGTTGATGCTATCAATTTCACTAGAAGCATTCAAGTAGGCGATGATGTTTCGACTGAAAGCTATCAAGTGGAAACTGTCTATACAGGTATAACTGCTGATGACACTGTTTATTATTACGATGGCAGTGAACTCTCTACTGATGAAATTCATAAGGAAGAATTTTATTGGGCATGCTATTCGATTCAGTATAACGACATTTCGCTAGTCTCAGATGATATCAATATCAGCGTCTATTTCAATGACGATGAAGCGACTGCTATCACTAGGTCGGTATCGCTTGAAGATGTAATAAGCTTAAGCGGTGATAAGCTGATGCAGAATCGCTACTATAAAATTGAAGCTGAAGATATGTCTAATAGGGATGATGAAGGAGGGATAGCTGTCGGTAAAATCGGTGATAGTGAAGCAGCCTCAAATGGTCATTTCGTTCAGAGTATGAGTGCTGGTCAGGCTATGGAATTTGATTACAATTTACAATATTCTGGTGAATATGCTTTTCGTGTTGCCGCTACTAGAAGCAATACTCAGGTAAAGAATGCCTACACTGTATCGGTAGATGAGACTGAAGTTGGCGGAATCACTGTGGACGATCATAAAAGTTGGGATCAGAGATTTAGAGAATACTATGCTGGAGGTATAGCTTTAGATGCTGGTGAAAGAAAGATCAAAGTCACTAAGAATGAAGATGCTAACGTTGACTATATCTCCCTCAGCTCTATGCTGACTTTAGAACCGAATTCTAATAACACTTATGAGGTCTATGCCCTAGATTACACTAACGTTGAACTTAAACTAACCATAGATAACGAGAGCAAGATAGTAGCAAGTGTAAATGGTGATGTATTGCCAGCCTTTTCTAAAACCTCTACTGGTTCTTATGGCGTTTTGAATCTGAAGCCTGGTCTCAACACAATCGTTCTCTCTAGCGAAACGGATGAAGCATTGACTATCTCCTCTATACAACTAGTCAATCTTTATTCACAAGGCACTTATGATGGTAGTGACTTGAGTATGGATGCTGAGAAAGGTATCTATGTAGGCAACACTGAATGCAAATCTCAATATTCAGATGGTATCGCAGTTAAGAACTTCGCCTCCTTCGCTGCTTTCTCTTTCGATGCTTCAGCTGCTAGCCCCTTCATCGCTACTATGTATCACACAATCTATAACGACAATGTCTCTTATGAGGCTTATTTGAATAATCAAAAAATTGATAGTGCTTTTCTCTTCAATATGAAAAGCTGGGATACAGTCCATCTATCTAACTCAGTATCTACGCTCTTAACTAATAAAGGAGCTAACACCCTACTTATAAGACCCACCCAAGAAAATAAGTTCAATATAGATAGAGTGGTCTTATCTAGTTTACCTGCATTTTCAGGGAATGATACCACTATTATCAACGTCGATAAAGCCCATTTCTTCGGCAAGATTACAACTAGTGATGATATACATCATTTAGAGAATTTACAAGATAAAGACAATACTGTCTTCTATGTTGATTCTTCAGTTGAAGGGGATTTCAATTTAACTATCAAGTATGCAGCTAACAATGATACAGCTGAGGCTTTCAATCTGATTGTAAATGATGCTAGCCCTGTTAAATTCGACCTAGTGAAAACTGGTGGATGGACAACATATAAAGACGCTAACATGGTTAAAATATCCTTGAAGAAAGGCATCAACAGCATCTCCATAGATTATGTTAAAGGCGGATATAACCTCGAGAGCATAGCCATCTCTCCTGACGCTGAGTAGGCATTTGTACTTGTATACTTTTCCTGATAATTGTTATCATATGGTTGATGAATATGATCAGAGTATCCGTCCTGGACGATGAACAGACATCACGTGATTTAATCAAAGAGTACATTTTGCGTTTTCAAGATGAAACCAAAATTGATTTTGATATTCATTTCTTCAGTGACCCCTTAAGTTTTTTAGATGAATACGCCGTTTCAGACCTCGTTTTGATGGATATCGATATGCCGCATCTAAACGGGATAGAGACGGCTGAAAAGCTGAGGAAAAAGGATGAAAACTGCTTTCTCATCTTCATCACTAACTACGTCCAATATGCGATAAAAGGATATTCAGTCAATGCTACTGATTACGTCCTAAAACCTCTTCAGTATGCGAGGTTTTCAGCCTTGCTATCTAAAGTCGCTAAAAAGATCATCAAGAATCAAAACGATAGCGTCACCATCAAGAGCGACAAAGGACTAGTGAAGCTGTTAGCTAGTCAGATCCTCTATGTTGAGATACATGACCACCTCTTAGTCTATATAACTGAAAAGGGTGAATATACCACGTGGGGTTCTTTGAAGGATGCTGATGATAAGCTTCCTGAAGAATACTTCGAAAGATGCAATCACTCCACAATCGTCAATCTGAAGAAGGTGGTTAGCTTGAATAAGAATGAGATCACTATGTCCGATGGTAAGATATTAGTGGTCTCTCAAAAGAAGAAAGCTGGCTTTATAGATAAGCTCAACTACTTCTTGAAGTGAACCGTCAAATGCTCAATTTATTCTTTTCGACTTTCATTACCGATACTATAAAAGCGGTCGCTTTCTTTGCGGTCACTTTTTTATCATTTCAGCCGCTGATGAAGAAGAGAAACTACACTTTAAAATCTGTCGTTTTAGGTGCTTTAACTCTAGTTTTAGTCATTGTTTTCAGCCTTTTGAATTGCTTCATCATCGTCGCTTCGGAAGAGATCTTGGATTTCATCTTTCTTCTTTCTCTATATCTACTATCACTATTCTTCATCTTCATCACTTATAGTGGAGATATCAAAAGCATCTTCTGCTATCTTTTAGTAGCTCTAGCATCCTTCAATATCCAATACGCCTTGGTCAATATCATCAATTCCCTCATCACTGATGCTTTCAATATCAACAGCTATCTTTTAGCGGTGATAGATGCTCTTGTTGCGACTCTTCTCATCATCTGTATCTACTTCTTTGTGATAAGAGGATACATAGTTAAGAACCTGATAGCTACTAATAAGTATTCACCTATCATCTTCTTTATTTTCATTGCAGTTTTGATAATTCTTTCTATCTTCCGATTGCTCTTGCAAGATAGGAGAACGAACTATTTCATCTTTATCGATCTGATTCAAGTTTTATATGCGATATTCACTCTATCTATCGCCTACAGCATCATCCAAAAAGCAGAATCAGCAGTAGAACTGACTATCTTGAAGAAGCTCTGGGATGAAGACAAGAAACAGTATTCATTGATCAAGGAGAACATTGAGACTATCAATATCAGATGCCACGATCTCAAGCACCAGTTCATGAGGTTAAAGGATAACCAGGGATTGAAGCAGAAGGAAGTAGCTGAGATTGAAAAGTCGATCGATATCTATAACTCCGCTATCAAGACCGAGAATGAAGCATTGGATATCATCTTGACTAACTATCAGCTGAGAGCGACAAATAATGAAATACAGCTGACTTGCATGGCTGATGGAAAACTTCTAGATTTCATCAATCAAGTCGATCTCTATTCTCTCTTTGGAAACATGCTCAGCAACGCTTTTGAATATGTTCGGAAGTTAGACAAAGAGAAGCGTTTCATCTCTTTGACTATCTTTCAGGAGGGAAAGTTAGTTCATATCCACTGTGAGAACTATTATGAAGGTGGGGATTTAAACTGTGCTAATGGTCGTATCATCTCAACTAAGAAAGATAAATCAGTGCATGGTTTTGGCATGATCTCCATGCAGCAGATAGTCACTAGATACGGTGGCAAGTTCAGCTATGAGATCGCTGATAAAATGTTTCAGGTCGATATCTACATACCACTAAGAGGTGAAAAAGATGAACAAGGAAAAGAATAAGACCTACATCCTTTTCTCCATTCTCTCATCAGTCATCACCCTCTTTTTAGCTACTACTATCATGGTCCTAGCTTTTGCTTCTGATAATAGGGATAAGAATTATCCTTCCTACTCTTATAGCGATTATGTCGATAGGAGCGACAACATGGTCTTCACCAGAAGCGGAGGTGGACAGCTCTATGAAGCGGAGGTGGGCTCGATAACTGGTACTGGCATAGTCTCACCTAATATAGGCGCTTCTGATAATACCTGCGTCGAGAACCTCTCTAACTATTCAGCGGTTTCCTACACTATCTTAAGCGACAGCGATATCGATGTTGAACTCATCCTCTCTATCAATTATCAATCTGAATACAGCATACCTACTGATTTAGATAATCTCTTTACCATCTCAGTCAATCAAGAGGAGGTTGTGACAAATAATATCAGTATCATCTCCTCAGCTAGTGAATATGATTTCAAGGAGAATTCCTTAGGCGTTATCAAGCTCAATCAAGGCAATAACCTGCTTTCCTTAGTCTCTTACAATGCACACTATAAGTTAGATTACTTCGTCTTGAATCCTAAAGAGGTGAGAAGTGGAAACTTGCTCACTATCGGTCATGACTATTTACCTTTCTACGGGCAGGGAGATAAGAGCAGGATCGAAGCGGAGAGCGGTGAGAGAGAAGGACCAGTCATATTCAGCTCCTCTTTATCGTCACAAGGCTATCATGTCCTCTTCTCCCAAGCTGGTGATAAGCTCTCCTTTTATATCGATACCGACAGGGAATACGAGACTGAGTTAGCTATCAGCATCAGAGGTGATAGCTCCTCTGATATCAACTTCAATCTGACTTTGAATGATGAGATGACTGGGCATCGTCTACAAGTCACTTCTGATTCTTTTGCTGAGTATAATCTCGGTAGCGTCCTTCTCTCTGAAGGACATAACGTATTATCTATCGACAATAATAGTGGTGTCTTCTTCGTCGATTATCTTACTTTCAACAGCGGTATCAATTATTCCCTTACCGATGATACGCAGCACTATGAAGCGGAGGAGGCTTTCTTCACCGGCTCTCTCATATCTGATGAAGATGCCTATTCAGAAGAAGCAGTCCTTTTAAATAGAGGAGATAGGCTCTCACTCAATATCGTCTCTTCCGCCTTCGATCACAATCACCTCATATTGAGGATGAAGTATCAACAAGCTTCAAAACTGACCTCGCTTTTAACATTGTCTCTCAATGGTGAAGATATACATTTAAACAATCTTGAGTTCAAAGGATCAGATAGTTATCAAGAGATATTTATAACTAGAGTCAATTTGAATAGTGGAAGCAACACGTTATTAGTCTCATCTATTGCTGATGATCTTTATTTGGATTCTTTCATCTTCACTAGAGAGATGGTCAACTCTGATACTTTCAGTCAGAGGTATGAAGCTGAGAACGCCTACCTTTCTTCTTGCAGCGTCGAATATAACTCCTCAGCTTCTAGCGGTCGCAATGTCGGTTATATCCAAGAAGGAAGCACGATAACCTTCACTATTTTAACCAGCGAAGATACCGACTTCTTTTTGAGGTTAGCAGTCAGCAACTACCTCTCTAGCAATGAGCCACTATCCCCATATCTAGCTATCACTATCAATGGTGAACAGCTATCCTTAGCTAATAAGATGATGGTCGCTACTAGCTCTTGGACGAGGTTCTCTCCCTGTGAGATAGGAACTATTGAACTGAAGGAAGGCATCAACTCGATAACTGTCACCTGCTTGGCTTCTTCAACCTTCAATCTGGACTATCTAGAAATCTATAGCAGTGATACGAAATAATCTTTTTCAGTTACGTAATAAGCTGATGATAGCGCTTTTATAGCTCTATGATGAACCTGTAATTGTAAGGAGCTGATTATGAAGAAAAAGATTTTGGCGACCATCACCGGTATAGCATCCGGTCTCGTATTAGCAGTGATAGTAGTAGGTAACATCCTCGCTTTTCGCACTTATTCAGGAGCTTTGACCACCTTCTTTGGCATGGAAGGAACCACTCTGCAGGATAGTGAGAACAATCAGTACTTTCCTAGAGAACTATCCTCAGCTGAGGAAGCTTCTAAAAAGTCGCAGGAGATCTGTGAAACTGTTGAGGAGGAAGGTGCTGTTTTGCTAACTAACAACGATAAAGCTCTACCTCTTAAGAGCGGAAACAAAGTCAGCATCTTCTCTCAGTCTTCAGTCGACTTTGTCATCGGCTCAACTGGAGGATCTGGTGCTATCTCAGCTTCTGACTTGACTCTTCAGACAGCTCTTAAGAACGTCGGAATAGAGGCTAATCCGACTCTCACTAACTTCTATAAGAACAAAAGCAAGTATAGGCGCAAAGTCGGTGGATTAGCTCAAGGAACCAGCAAGGATCCCTACCTTTGGGGCATCAATGAAGTACCGATAAATGAATACACTAAGGAAGTAACTGATACTTACTCCTCTTATCATGATGCGGCTATAGTCGTCATCTCTAGAACTGGTGCTGAGAATGCGGACTTACCTACCGATATGGCTTCTGCCGATAAGTCAGTCACCAGAGGAACCACTTCCATTCTAGAGTTAGATCATAACGAGAAGGATCTTCTCAAACATGTCAGTGAGAACTTCGATAAAGTGATAGTCGTCCTCAATACCACCAACGCCTTCGAATGCGGATTCTTAAATGAATATGGTGTCGATGCTTGCTTATGGGTCGGTGGAGCTGGTCAATACGGACTCAACGCGATAGCTAGACTCATAGCTGGTGAAGCTAACCCTTCAGGAAGACTAGCAGACACTTACGCCTACGTTGTCTTCTCTTCGCCGGCGATGCAGAACTGGGGTAACTTCGCCTTCATGGAAAACGGAAGCGAGACCGGTCACCACTATGTAACTTATGCTGAAGGTATCTATGTCGGTTACAAGTATTATGAGACTAGATACGAAGATAAGGTCCTAAACCGCGGAAACGCTGGCGATTATAACTATGATGAGGTGGTTCAATTCCCCTTCGGATACGGATTGAGTTACACCGATTTCACCTGGTCTGATTTCCAGTATGATTTCGATGAGAAAGAGGAAACGATAACCGTCTCAGTCAACGTCAAGAACACTGGTGATGTCTCCGGTAAAGAGGTCGTGCAGTTCTATGCCCAATCTCCCTATACTCAATACGATATCGACAACAAGGTTGAAAAAGCAGCTGTCAACCTCGTTGACTTCGCTAAGACTGAGGAACTCGATCCTGGTGATGATCAGGACTTGACTATGACTATACCTCTTGAAAGACTTAAGTCTTATGATGAATATGGTAAAGGAACTTATATCCTAGAAAGTGGTGACTATTACTTCACAGTTGCGGATAATTCGCATGAAGCAATCAATAACATCCTGAAAGCCAAAGGAGCAAATGTTGATGGAGACACCAACTTTGTCAAACAGGATGAATTTAAGGAGAAGCTCTACGATAAAGATACGACCACTGAGACTGAGATAGTCAATCAGTTCGAGGACGCTGACGGCGGTAAGAAGTACCTCTCTAGAAATGATTGGTCGCTCATGAACAATAACGGGCTCAGAGATGGTATCTCCACTGGACGTTATGATTCTGATGGTTACATCTATGAGACCGACATCACTCCTGAACTCAAGAAGACTTTAGAGACGACTGGATACGAAGCAGCTGGTGCACCTGAGGAAGAGTTCACCTCTCCTACTTTCAATGCCAATAACGATAGAGTCCTAATCGACATGAAAGGCAAATCTTTCGATGATCCTGACTGGGATCCTCTCTTAGATCAACTCAGGATTCCTGAGCTCAAACAGATGGTCACTAGCTCTGGTCATAAGACCTATGGCATGGACTCAGTAAGCAAACCTTATGCGACTGATTCGGATGGAACTTCCGCTTGGAAGTCCTTCATCGGTGATGGTGTAAACGCCGGCGGTATGCCTAATGAGACCGTTCAGGCTTCCACCTTCAATAAGGAGCTAGAATACGAAGTCGGTAAGATTATGGGCGAATTAGCTCTCTGGGCTAAGATCAACGCTGGAACAGCTACTAACTTGACCGGTTGGTATGCACCAGCTATGAATTTACACCGCACTCCTTTCGGAGGTAGAAACTTTGAATACTACTCTGAGGATCCTTATCTTTCAGGTCTTATCGGTTCATCAGTAGTCAAAGGTGCAACTGATAAAGGCGTCATCACTTACATCAAACACTTCGCCTTCAACGAGCAGGAGACTAACCGAATGACTAACAACGTCACCTGGTCGACTGAGCAGGCATTGAGAGAGACTTATCTAGTTCCCTTCGAGATGTCGATCAAAGAAGGTGGCTCCTTAGGTGTCATGACCGCTTATCCAAGAGTAGGAACAACCTGGACTGGTGGCTCTTATAATCTGATCACTAACGTCCTCAGAAAAGAGTGGGGATTCAACGGCTTTGTCATCACCGATTACATGGATGGCGATTATGAAAACTGCGACCAGATGTTAGCAGCTGGCGGAGATGCCGCTCTCTGCTTAGAGGATAGATATGTCACCACTGATGGTGCTCAAGCACAGACTTATATGCGAAGAGCAGCTCATCATATGCTTTATTCCTTCGTCAACTCTAACGGCATGAACGGTATCGATGCCAACTCCATCGTCACTGGAGGAACACCACTCTTCCACCGCTACATGCTCTTCATCAATATCTGCTTAGGAACTATCTTAGCTCTCTGTTTATCTGTCATGGGTTACTCAATCTTTGCTATCTATAAGCAGAAGAAATTAGTGACTGCTGAAGGTATGACTATCGAAGAAGCTGAGAACAAGACCAAAATCTCAGCTAAAGTCTCGATAGTAGCTGGTAGCTTAGCTTTTGTCATCATCCTCTCTTCCGCCTTATCTATCTTCTTGACGATCAAGAAGCCGGAGGAATTACCTGTTGATACTACTCCGCCTTTATCTAACCTAGTCGATCCTAATACTGACTTAGAAGCTAAATACGGTCAGATTTCTAAGAAGTATCTGACTCCTGGAACTTCCTATAACGAAGACGGATCTGTCGCTTCTATGAAGTATGATACAGAGGCTTTAGGATATTACTATGAAGCAGAGGACGGAACTTTATCCGATCATCCAGAAGTCGATACTAACATCGCTCTCTCCGGTGGTGAATTCGTCAAGAACTTCGGAGCCGGTGATACTATCACCTTCACTATCGAATCCTCAGTGACAACTACTGCACTGCTCATCTTATCGACTTCCAGTTGGTTCAACGCTTCCTCTTTGCCTTTAAGTGAAGTCATGTTCGGTGAATTCGGAACTAACTTAGATAGTTCTAAAACCACCTTATCTATGGACTTTGCTGACCGAGTCATGACATCTAGAAACAATTGGAACAGCTACTCTGAAAACTACATCGCGGAAGTCAGTCTCTATGAAGGAACTAATGAGATCCGCATCTCTGCTTATGAATCCTTCAATATCGATTATATGTGCTTAGTCAAGGAAGGAGCTGGATTCAACCTTCCTGCTCCTAGCGATGACCCTATCGACTATGAGACTAAATATGGTGATCCTGATAAGCGCATCTTAGTCGACGGCTCTACTAGCAAGGAATTCTCAATATCAAAGAGAGGATACTATTACGAAGCTGAATCTGCGGCCTTATCTGACGGAGTGAAGATTGAAAACAACGCTAACTCCTCCGGTGGAAGCAACATCGGTAGCTTCAGCGTCGGTGATACTTTGACTTTAGAGATAACTTCTGATGGTGAAGCTGATGTCATGCTTCAAGCTGCTACTTCCACTTGGGAAGGAGCACCTGTCAACTTAGAGGATGCAGCTTTAGTCAAGTATGGGACTACTGAATTAGTAGATCTCAACCCTTATACTCATCAGGTGACACCTGGTAATCAGTGGACTAACTTCAAAGAATCCATCTATGGTCAGATCCATCTAGTCAAAGGCAAGAACACCATCATGATCACCTCTTTGATGGATCTCAACTACGATTACTTGAAATTAGTCAACATCTGGGATGGGACTCCAGATCCTGAGCCTAGTGAACCTGAGCCGTCTGTCGATTTAGAGGAGAAGTATGGTTCTCCTTCTAAGGAGGTCTTAAAGGATGCTACCTCAACTATGACCTTCGATGCTGAGGCGAGAGGATACTTCTATGAAGCTGAAAATGGAACTTTCATCGGAAGCATCGATACAGAAGAGAACAGTTCCGCTTCTGGTGGAATGCTCATCAAGAACACCGGCAAAGGTGATACCCTTAAATATGAGATAACCTCAACAGTCGATACTGATGTCCTCTTACTTGTCTCCGGCTCTAAGTGGGCATCCGGTCCCTTCAGAGTGGAGCAGTTGATAAGTGTCTCTTACCAAGCTGAAGGAGAGGAGAGTCAGAACATGACTCCTGCTAGTGATACCTTCACTCCTCTTCCTAATTCTTGGACTGCTTTCAAGGAGTTTAAAGCTGGTGAACTGCATCTGAATGAAGGCAAGAACACCATCTCTATCAGCTTCAACGATTCTTTGAATGTCGATTATATCGCTCTAGCTTCTCCTTATTCAGGTGAAGAACCTGATCTCGATAACGAGTTCACTGAAAAATACGGTGAAGTCTCTAAAGAGCTCTGCACTGATGGAACTGAATCCAAAACTTTCGATGCTGAAGCGAGAGGATACTACTATGAAGCTGAATCAGCTCTCCTTGATGAAGGAGCTAGGATTGAAGAGAATAGCGCCTTCTCAGGTGGTAAAGCTGTCACTAATCTCAAAGATGGAAGAAGCATGGTATTCACTATCAACTCGTCAGTTGAAACTGATGTCATCATGCTCTTATCAGGCGCTAAATACGAGAAGGGCGATTATCCTATCTCCTCTATCATGACTGTAGAAGTCACTGCCGGTAGCGATAAGAGCTCTATCAATTACAGCAAGACTCCTTATTCTCCTACTGGTAATACTTGGACTCTTTATGAGGAATTCATAGCTGGAGAGATCCATCTAAAAGCTGGTGAGAACCAGATCAAGATCATCTCCACCTCTATCGCTGTTAACTACGACTACCTGGCTCTCTTCAGCCCTTTGAGTGAATGAGGAGGTTAAGTATGAATAAGAAAGTGATACTTCCACTATTATTAGCTTTGTCTCTCACCTCATTGACAAGCTGTAACGATGAACCTGCTCAATCCGGAACAACTGTTGATAAACCTACCTCTAACTACGATCCTGATGCTGATCCTTTTGTGACGAAAGTAGATGTCAAGTCGAGTCCTGATAAGCTCAGTTATTTTGAGGGTGAGAAAATAGATCTCACTGGTCTTAGATTCGATGCTACATGGATAATAAACGGTGAAAAGGAGCTCATCACCGATATGATCGGTGCTGACCTAGATTCTTATTCACCTAGCGGGGAATTAAAAGCTAGCGATAAAGAACTAGTCTGTACTATCGGTGGCTTTAACTTCTCTTTCGATATCACGGTTCAGACTAAAGAGGTCGGTGATATCTTCTTGACCTTAGCTGACGGTGAATTCTTTGACGGGACTAAGACGATGAAGATGGAAGAAGGAGATCCTCTTCCTCCTATTAAGCTAGAAGGAAAAGAAGGCTGGTATTTCTTCGATGAAAAAGAGGAGATTCATTACTTCTATGAGGATAGTGAGTTTGTCATGCCTTCTTATTCGATAACTCTCTATCCCATCATCTTCGATCAACAGATGAGCTGCTTACCTCGCTTCTCATCTAACAATACTTGGTATCCAGTATACTCTAGAGAGGAGGGAGGACCGGTTCAAGCCGGTGACTTTGATAACACCTCTGAAGGTCTTTCAGACAACAGAGTAAAATACACTGTCTTTCCTATCGCTAGCGGAAATGGTATTGTCGGTAATAACGGTATCCACCTAAAGAATAATGCTACTTTCTTTGTAAAGTTCAAATTCACATTTGCAGAAGGTGACCCACTGGATTTCAACTTTTATATCGATGATAACGGCAATCAATTATTGAGAAAAGATAACATCATGATCTCTCAAGATAATCCCTCTTATGAGTATCTCACCTACAACGATTATCTGAGGATGGATGTCTCTAAATCATTCGTCATGGAATTCAATGAAGATATCAGTGTCAACACCTCTTTCTATTTAGAGTGCCAACTAGCTGATATCGTCAAGGAGTGAATTATGAAAGTGAAACCTAAATTGTTTTTACAAGTAGGGATCTCCCTTCTTTCAGCTGGTATCTTAGGCGGAGCAATCTATGGAAACTACATGTGTTATATCCATAGGACTGAGATAACTACTCACTTAGTTGGAACCGGTGTGATCATCGATGCTGACAAAGCTCAGGAAGCTTTACTAAGCGGTGATGAACTAGTCCAAAAGATTGCTGATGAAGGAATAGTCTTACTCAAAAATGAAAAGTGTTTACCTCTATCATTCAGCAAGGATAGCAAGTATAAGATCAATCTCTTCGGTGTAGGAGCTACTGCTGATGGTTTTGCCTACACCGGTGTAGGGGGCTCTGGTGTTGCTACTATCATCAAAGATGATATCTTGGATAGCGATGGTAATGTCCTCTACAAGAAGAACAGAGTCACTCCCCAAGAGGGCTTTGAAGCTGCTGGTTTTGAAGTCAACAAAGAACTTCTAGAGGCTTATAAAGATGGCAATCCTAACAGCTCCTTCTATTCCTCTAGTAGCGTTTTAGATAATGCTAAGAAGTATTCCGATACCGCTGTTATCTTCATAACAAGAGCGACAGGTGAGAACTATAAGACCACTGAACTCTATGATGAGAAGGATAATGGTATCCGCATCAATGAATCAGAACGAGCGATGATCGATTATGTAAAATCTAACTTTGAGAAGACGATAGTTGTGATCAACTCCACTAACACGATGGAGCTAGGATTCGTCGATGATGATAGCATCGATGCTTGCCTCTATATCGGTGTTCCTGGTCAATCAGGAGTTAAGTCACTAGCTAGGATCATCAAAGGTGAAGTCAACCCTTCAGGAAAGACGACAGCTACTTTCGCCTATGATGTCACTAAGGATCCTACTTATGTCAATGCTATAAGAGAAGGCGGAGGAAATGGTCGTAACCAGATAAATTACGCTGAAGACATCTACTTAGGATACAAGTGGTATGAGACAGCTGATCATGAAGGGTACTTCAATGATGTGAATAATGAATACGGGCAAGGATATGAGGGAGTAGTCCAGTATCCTTTCGGATACGGACTATCCTATTCGGATTTTTCCTATAGTTTGAAGGATGCTTATATCATAGATGGAGATACTAAGACGGATATAGGTGATGATAATACCATCAAGGATTCAGAGGCTTCTTTAGAAGTTATAGTCACAATCACCAACAACAGCGAAGTCGCTGGTAAAGAATCGCTTCAGTGTTACATTGAAGCTCCTTATTACGATGGCGAGATTGAAAAGCCGTATCTGAGATTAGTCTCCTATGGTAAAAGCGAGATGATAGAACCGCATCAGAGCAAGGATGTCACATTGACTTTTGATGCTTATGATTTCGCTTCTTACGATTGCTATGATAAGAATAACAACGGCTTTTCTGGTTGGGAGTTAGATCCCGGTTTCTATAACATCAAGATTATGAAATCTGCTCACCAGCCTAGTGAGATAGAAGATATTGAAATAACAGTTCCAGAATCAGAGGCAGTATCCGGTAGAAGAGGTTATATCTACCGCTTTGATAAAGATACTAACGGATATGTGAGAAATAGGTTCACTGGTGAGAAGGCAGAAGCCGGTATACCTATAGATGGTAACTCTTTTGAGGATGATCCTAAGATCACTTATCTTTCAAGAAGTGACTTCAAGGGCACCTTCCCTAAGACTAAGTTAGTCAATAGGAATGAGAAGATAGTAGCTGATACTTTCGCTAATTGGTACTACCAAGGATTTGATGAGAGAGAAGATAGTCTAGAGATACCATCTCTTGAACAAGATAGTGGTCTATTGATGTTCACTCTTGAGGACGGATCTAAACCTTCATACAAAGATTTAGAAAATAAAGGTAGAGCTGTAGTTGCAAATGAAGAGCTGATCATGGAGTTAGGCTCTAATTACGACTCAAAGAAGTGGGAACAGCTCTTATCTCAAATGTCTGTATCTGAACTCAACGATTTCATCGCTGGTGCGGGCTTTGGAACTAAACCTGTAGAAAGCATCGGTAAACCTAACCTCTTAGATTATGATGGCTCCTCTGGTTTCAATCACAAGATGGCATCAGGCGAGAGAGAAAACAACGCTTGGACCGGTTATGGATCCGAGTTCTTATTAGCGCAGACATATAGTGATGAACTAGCTTTCCAAGTCGGGCAAGCTTTAGGAAAAGAAGCTAAGGTGACCGGTAATATGACCGGTATCTATGCACCGACTGTCAACCTTCAAAGGACTCCCTTCAACACCAGAAATTATGAAGCTTATTCTGAGGATGGTGTCTTATCTGGATATATGGCTGCTAACTTGATTCTAGGTGCTAAGAGCCAAGGATTAAGCTGTTATCTTAAGCATCTAGTCTTATCAGAGCCGGGCTGGAATCCTAACGACTTAGCTACGTGGCTGACCGAGCAGAATCTGAGAGAGAACTATCTCAAACCATTTGAGATAGCAGTCAAGAAAGGGAAAGCTAACGCTATCATGTCCGCCTTTAACTGCATCGGTGCAGTCAGATGCTGTAACTCGTATTCACTACTCACTGATATCTTGAGGAAGGAATGGGGATTCAAAGGCTCAGTCATCACCGATTACAACATGGGTCAGATTTATCAGCATGTGAGAGCAGGAAACGACCTTCACCTCAATCCTAATGAAGGGACTACCTCTTGGTTAAACGCAGATGATAAAGCGGCAGTTTACTGCGCCTTACAGGCAGTTAAAAACTCTCTCTTCACTTATTGTGAAACTCAATATTATGCCAAAAATTATGATGAAAGCGCCTCTATAACCACCGCTAAGAAAGAGGACTTATTCGAGTGGTGGATACCTTTATTAGTAGTTGTTGATGTACTTATTGTCGGTGGTATAGCAACCGGCTTGTTCTTTACTTTCAAGCCTAAGAAAAAAACAGCAAAGGAGGAATGATCATGAAAGCAAAGCATCTATTCGTATTAGGACTCTTAGTCTTCTCTTTAGCAGCTTGTAGTAACACTTCTTCTACCATTCCTAATGATAATACCGGTGTATCGACTCCTAGTGGACCTATATCATCAAATTCATCCAGCACTCCTATATCTTCTAATTCTTCAAGTTCACCTGTGTCTTCGGATTCGTCAGATAGTTCCTCTTCTTCATCAAGTCCCACTGGTCCGATAGATGAACCACCTGAATATGATATCGGCGATATTGTCGATGACGATGATGTTGACTATGGGTATTTAGTCTAATCTAGTAGTTTGTAACATCTAAACTGCCTATTAATCCCCTTGTCCTTTCCTATGGGCAGGGGGTTTTGGATATGCCGAAAATCGTTCACGTCATCCGCCTTTCTGAGGAGGAGAGGAAAAGGCTCAGGAAGATCGTCTCAACGAAGCCGTCGAAGGC
Organism: uncultured Bacilli bacterium; assembly: GCA_944371605.1. Lineage (GTDB taxonomy): Bacteria > Bacillota_I > Bacilli_A > RFN20 > CAG-288 > Enterosoma. The sequence continues at coordinate 3,264 of CALVXU010000031.1, read as the reverse complement.
GAGGACCATCAGGGCAGCCAACGTCCTGCTACGACCCTTCAAGAGGTGGACCCTCAGGATGATAGCGGGGAAGTACGTCGAGCTCGGATACGCCGACTCGATATCCAACATGACCATTTCGAGGACGCTGAAAAAAACGAACTCAAGCCTCACCTGAAGTCCGAGTGGTTCATCCCTCCGCAGCAAAACGCGGACTTCGTCGCCAAGATAAAGGACGCACTGGAGGTCTATTAGGCCATAAGAAAGCTTTCTCTTGTGCTGCTTGACGATGCCAAATCAGTCGAGACCACGCCTATCAAATCCAGTTTTTTGAAATTTGCCGATGAAGAAACGAGGACAACAGTAGTCGGATTTTGGAACAAGCCTTACTTCTTTGGACTCTCGATTCATTCTCGGTGTTCATGTGCTCTCTTTTTGCCGTGGCAGGGGCAATGCGGTTTCTATACGAATCCGGCTTTTATCCACCATGCGACTTCTCTTTTTCGAGCCTTGCCATTTTTTGCGATATTTACGGCACTTTTCGGCATATTTAGGAAGGACGCAAATTAAAATGAGCCCTGTACGAGTGACGTACAGAGTTCGTATAGTTTTCAGATGCCTTTATGCTATCTCTTTAATACAAAACGATACCCTTACTAGCGAAATGATACCCCTAGAAAGTGCAGATTTTATCGATATTTTCCATAATGAATATTCCAATATTTATATCAACTTTTTGACATAAGATCAGGTGTTAATTCAACAATATTCGTATCGCAGTCTGATAAATCAACTTGGCATAAAATATTAAGTGAAGCAATGCATGCTGATTCAATTATTGATAGAATTATTCATAATTTATATGTTTTGCCTTCATCTAAAAGCAATATTAGAAATATAAATATAATAAAACTTTACCAAGAAGACTTCTTAAATTTATTTTAATATCATTGTTATAACTTAAAATTCAAGACTATTTCTATTTAATAAAAAGTCTTTTAAACCAATTATTAAATATCCTTTTTCATCTCGCCTTGGTTTTATTGTTTGGGCAACGACAATTATCTTCTTAAAGGAATCATCCACTTTATTAAAAGATTTAGTTTCTTGTTCTTTTTTTCCTTCACTATCTATTTCGTATGCTGATTGAATATAATACCTTGCACTTCCTGCATTAGCTACAAAATCAATCTCATATTGTTTTTTAGTTCTTTTCCCTTCTTCATTAGTTTCAAAAGATTCAACTACTCCTACATCAACATTAAATCCACGATATCTAAGTTCATTATAAATAATATTTTCCATAATGTGAGTTAGTTCGATTTGCCTAAAGCTTAATCTGGCATTTCTTAGACCGATGTCTTCGAAATATATTTTAAAAGGAGTATTTATATATCTTTTACCTTTCACATCATATCTTTTTGCATCGCTAATTAAAAAGGCTTCCTTTAGATATTTAATATAATTCGAAACAGTATTAATTGATATTGAAGTCTTCTTTAAACTTTTAAAAGTATTAACTAGCTTAGTTGGATTAACTAAAGTTGAAATGCCTGATGCTAAAACATCAACTAACTCCCCGATATTAGAATCTTCTCCTAAGTTATATCTTCCTATAATATCTTTAAGATAAACACTTTCCATTTGAGTTTGTAAATATTTATTCTTTTGTGTATCTGTTTTCATAGAACAAATTGCTGGTAGTCCACCATAAACTGAATAAGAAGCTAACGCTTCGTCTACATTTCCCTCAAATACACTAAAAAATTCGCTAAAAGACAAAGGCATGATGTGTATTTCATCACCACGTCCTCTAAATTCAGTGGAAATATCACTAGATAAAAACTTTGAATTGCTGCCGGTAACATAAATATCTAAATTTGGTTTTCCAATATAACTATTTAAAACAGCTTCAAAATTTCCTAAATTTTGAACTTCATCAAGCAAAAGATAATACATACCTTCATCAATAATTTTAGAAGAAATGTAATTCATGAATTTTTTGGGATCAACTTTTTGCTTTTCAATATTAATATCAATAAGATTTTCGCCTATTAAAGATAAATCTTCAGCAGAATCAAAAGAAAATCTTATTATATGGGCATAAGAAACACCATCATTAATTAAATGATTATAGAATATATTGTTTAACAGATAAGACTTTCCACATCTTCTAATACCAGTAATAACCTTAATTAGACCATTATGTTTTCTAATTATTAGATTATTTAAATATTCGTCTCGTTTTATCTCCATGAAAATACCTCCGTTGAAAATTTTGTTGCACATGCACCTTTTTATTCAATAACATAATAACAAAAACAGCATAATTATCAACACTAACTTTAATTTACATTGAAAATTTTGTTGCACATGCACCTTTTTGTTCAATAAAATATATTTTCTATAAAATAAAACATTGATTAAGTTAGCCATAAATTCCTTGTTAAAAATTGGAAAAGCATTAACAACATAAAATCAATTATTACGCTGTTAATTTGATAATAGTTTATCAAGAAGGATAATCGTTTGAGCAAGTTAGAAAATCATTTAACCCACTGTATATCGTTTGTCTAGTGTTCTAAAAATCGCTTAAAATTAAACTTGGTTAAACTATTTAAAAGTCTAAAAAAATATTTATCGGATAAAAAGAAAAAATGTAACATACCTTGAATATTCTAGTGCTTGAGAGCCATACCTATTTTATCTAGTAATTTAAACCTTGAGAGCTATTTATAAATTAAATAATCTTAAATATAAATACATTAATTTTAATTGACATATTTTAAGTTAAAATTTAGAACAATTTTTGTGTTTAAAAAAACAAAACTAAACAAATACTATTTATAACACTTTTAATATAAACGATAATTTTTTAACTGTGAAAAAGTTAAATCTTGTATTGGCGATTCAGTATTAATCATTGTAGGGTAACCTTTGATTAATACATTCCAGAGTAAACTTTCTCTTTCTGGATATTTTTCTAATGAAGCAATGCTTGAACCAATTCTTGAATATCGTATTTTATTGAAAGATGTCGGTACGTTTTTTGCACAAGGAATAGTTAAAACTATTAACCTTTTATTATTTATAAAAATTTCATCAAACATAAAAGCTATAGAAGGCTTAAGATTCCTTGTCAAATAGTTTTAAAATGGTTCATTTTTATAACTACAAAATGGATTTATGTTAGTTCCTATAACATCATATTTTTTATCATCAATCCCCCAAACTAAATAACCATATTCCTTTCCCAAAATGGATGCAGAATTAGATAATGCAGAT
>CALVXU010000030.1 GCA_944371605.1 uncultured Bacilli bacterium | reverse complement strand
CTTATCATTAGAAAAAATATAGAAAGCTAATGGAGTAGGATTTTTCGATATGATATCAAAAGCTTCATCATACGTATCGAAAGTTAATATCGGCAAAATCGGCCCAAAAATCTCTTCTTGCATCACTTTGTCTTCGAGGCTCACATCGTTTAATACAGTTGGTGCGATTTTCATTTTTGTGCTGTCATAGTCACCGCCGATGATGACCTTTTCGGCATTGATCAAACTCAAAAGGCGATTGAAATGTTTCATAGAAATGATTTTCCCATAGTCTTCGTTTTCAAGTGGCTTTGAGCCGAACTGTCTGAGAATCTCATCCTTTATATACTTAAGAAATTCTTCTTTGATATCTTTTTGACATAAGAGATAATCAGGGGCGACACATGTTTGTCCGCAGTTGAGAAATTTACCAAAAACTATTCTTCTAGCAGCTAATTTTAAATTGGCAGTATCATCTATAATACATGGGCTTTTTCCACCTAATTCTAATACGCAAGGAGTGAGATGTTCAATTGTACTATTCAAAATAATTTGTCCAACATTTTTAGAGCCTGTAAAAAAGATGATATCATATTTGAGCTTCAATAATTCCTTTGAAACGTCAGCATCACCCAAGGCGACATAAGCTTCTTCTGGCCTAAAAGTCTCATCGATGATCTTTTTGATGATTGAAGAAGTGTCTGGTGAGTATTCAGAAGGTTTTAAGATGACAGTATTACCTGCGATCACTGCATCTACTAATGGCTCAATTGAAAGTAAAAATGGGTAATTCCATGGGCTGATTATCAAAGCGTTCCCATATGGAGAAGGTAAGACATAACTGTTTGATAGAAACTGTGATACAGGTGTATGGACTTTTCTTTTTTTTGATAATGACTTTCCATGTTTAATGAAATAGCTGATCTCAGATTTTACCAGTCCAATTTCGGACATATAAGATTCAAATGAACATTTTCCAAGATCATTTTTTAATGCTAAATTGATCTCATCTTCATATTTTTCAATCGTATTGTAAAGCTTTTTTAATTTTGATATACGTTCATTAACATTTAAAGTAGCACCGCTAGTAAAATAATTTTTTTGATTTTCTAAAATTTGTTTATAGTCGTTCATTTTTTCTCCTCTATAGGTTATTAATAAATTTAATTTTTGTTGACATATAGCGACATATTATATAATACCGCATTAATTATTTTTAGAATGATGCTTTTAAGTGATGTTTAAACCTTAATTATTTCTATATTTGTCGATATATTTATAAATAAGATATAATTAAATATATAAAAGGAGAATAATTATGAAAAAGACGCTCTTATATTTGAGTTTGCCATTAATATTGTTAGGACTAAGCTCTTGCGATTCTTCGAATTCGAGTTTATCTTTTGGGAATAATCCAAATAGTGACTCTAGCAAACCTAGTGATTCCTCCACACAACCTAGTGAGGATTTTACTATCAAAACATCAGATAATGGCTTATCGGCTTCGGCGAGCAGTTTTACATTTGCTGCAGCTGAAACAGGAGATGATAATCCGCCGGACGCTACTATTTCTTTAACAACTGATCAAACTTGGACTCTTTGCACTGGATTGAATGAAAACTATACCAAAATCATTATCGAGAATGAAACAGTGTTGCCAAAAGATGCGATTGAGATGGATTTGGTATTAAATTCTGAGCTTGTAGGTCCAAGCGGTTCGAACGATATAGAAGGCATCAATTTAAATCTTGATAGAAAATTGATTCAGCCTGGTGATACCAAACTCAAATTAGAAGTCAGACCGCTTAACGGAAGCAGTTCAATAACTAAGACCACTACTATTTGTGTTGATGTACACATCAAGCAATTTGGAACCATTGAAGTCGCTACTTATGATGTAGATGTCAAAGTCAATCTTGATGGGTTAGCTGATACGATTCAAAAAGAATCTAAGAATCCTACATCAATCTCTTTAAATATCACTGATACTGCAAATAGAAAGGATGTTTATGGTTATTCAGCTGATTACAGTTCACAAACAGATATTTCCCTTAATGAAATACCTGAAGAAGTGACAGTTGAAGGAATTAAATATGCAGTCGGACATACTTATAGAATGCTTATTTTTGTAGAAGGTGAAGAGGTGAGTGATAGAATTTGGTTTTCATTGAAAGAGAGCTCAAATGGCGATGGCTATTCTATTGAGCCTGAAAGTGATAGTCAAAGTATTTTAGAAGTCACTAAAGATGGCGTCACTGTTGAAGCTGCTATCAATAGTTACCAAGCATTATGATAAAGTGGCTAGCGATTAATATATTTTAGTTATTCATACTTTTTTGAATATTTTTGTTATATAGGTTTAGATAAAGTACTATCAAAATAAAAATGTATTTACTTCAATCGCGTTATAAACTAGAAAATTCTTGTTTGCACTATTATGGTTTGAAAAACAAAGAAAATCTGTTTAAAAATTTAATCAAATTAAATAAAAAGCAGATTAATATTATTAATAAATTACCTAAAGATTTATCTATTGAAGAAAAAAGAATTTTAGGAAATAAAATTTTAGGCATTGCTGTTGTAGAAGAGGAAAAATATAAAAAGATTCCTACATCACTAGAAGAAGCGCGTTTTTGTAAAAGCTGTGCTGCAAATGATTTCATAATTCCAGGAATTGAATTTGATGAAAATGGCTTATGCCCAATGTGTCAGACAAAAGAGAGCACAAAATGGATGAAGGCGGTTATTCCAGTATTAAATGATATTCCTCATTCAAAAAGCTCTCGCTTTGATGTAGCTGTTTTTTATACTGGAGGTAAGGATTCCACTTTTTTACTTTATTATCTATCTAAAATTATGAAATTAAAGGTTTTAGCTTTGACTTGGGAAATACCTTATATGTCTTTATCTGCTAAACTATCAATAGAAGGAGCTAAAAAGAATTTAGACAATGTTGAATTTATTTCTCGTAAAATTGATAACGAATCTTTAAAAAAGATATACTCTAAACTTTATGAATTGAGTGAAAATACTTGTGCCTGTCCTTCTTTAGCTTATGTTTTATTCTATGAAGTTCTAGTCGATGAAAAAATACCGTATTTTGTTGCTGGAAATGAACCAGCTCAAATGAAGGGACTTTATTATAATAATATGGCTCCTAAAATCGCCTATAAATTTGCCAGTTCTAAACTCTTAAATTTTTTAATTTCTTTAGGCAGAATTTTAATTTTGCATCCGCCATTAAAAAAAGGACAATTCCAAACACTTGCTACGATGAAACAACTCGCTTATGGAGACAATATTTTTAAAAAAATGGCTGGATATAAAAATGATTTAATATCGAATGTTTGTGAAGCCATCAAGGAAGTCCCTTCTATTTTAAAGCCATTAAAAAGAGCTATTAAAAGAAGTTCATGGAGTGGTAATATTCCGGCATTTATTCAAGTAGATTTAAATGATATTTCAAAAGATGGAATTTATGATTGGAGAAAAATCAAAGATATCTTAAAAGATGAATGTGGTTATGTTGCTCCAGAAAGCTTATCTAAAGGCTTACATACATCTTGCCAAATTGAAAAATGTAAAGAATATAGTCAATTTATTCGATTTTATAATATGAAATCATCAATGATTCCGTTTAGTGCTTTAGAAATTTCTTTAGCTAGTCGAGATAAAAATATTTCAAAAGAAGATGCGATCAAAGAAATCAAAGAAAATTTAGGATTTGATTTGAAAGAAGTAGAAGAATGTCAAATAATGAAAAAATATTTTCAAAAATAAATGCAGTAATTTATTTATCTTATACTTGTAATTCAAAAAAAGTGTCTCTTTTTTTGTAATAGGTTTTTGAATTATAAACTTATAGAGCTCCAAAAAGTTGATTTAAATATAAAATATAATAATGTCTTATTAATCTACCCAATTCATAGTCAAGACATACCTAAAAATCTTCATAATTTATTAAAAAATATTAAATGTAATAAAATGATTGCTATCGCTACGTATGGAAGAATAGAACATGGGAATTCTTTGTTTAAACTGCGGTACAAATTTAACTTACCTTTGATCGGAGCATGTTATTTCCAAACTAAGCACTCATACGTAAAAAATGATAATTTCGAACCAAATTATAATTGTTTAATCCCTCTCATAAATAAATTTAATGATAAAGACTTAAAAATAATCGACATCAAAAAAAGTAAATCTACTGTAGGATATAATATTTTTCCTAAATTAAGAGCACAACTTAGTATTAAGATCGTCTTAGATAAAAATAAATGTATCTCATGCAATACCTGTGGCATCAACTGTTTAAATAATGCGATTAAAAATGGAAAAATTAATAATAAGTGTATAAGATGCTTAGCGTGTATTTATAACTGTCCAAAGCACGCATTGGATTTTAAAATTAGTAAGATATTGAAAGCATATTTTAAGAAACAAAGAAATGGTCAAATTGAATTTTACTATTAGTTAATGCTTTTTTAGGAAGTATTTCTGTCCTTTGAAGAGCTCTCAAAAGCTTTGTTTAAGAATTTTGATATTTTTTTATAACGATATGCGTAGACTTTTTAAAAAGTCGTTATTTATCGTATAAACTAAAAAAAGTTTGAACACTCCTAGAAGTTCTAAGAATGTGTCAAACATATTACTCAAATGAATTTGACCCTAACGGGATTCGAACCCGTGAATGCAGCCTTGAGAGGGCTGAGACTTAAGCCGCTTGTCGATAGGGCCATCAAAATGCCTTATTAATATAAATTAAACATTAAAATTAAGCAAGTATTTATTAGTATGATTTAGTGAACTGAACTTTATTGGGTTGGTAAAAAAAGAGTTTTCACTTTGAAATAGACTATACCAGTGATAATCTTCTAGAGAGTAGATGAGATATGAAAATATAGATGACTGAATAAAAAATTGAAACAAACAAAAATCTAATAAAATATAAATATCTATCTATATATAGCTTAAATTTAATTTAGAATATAAAAAAGCTTTTAATTTATCAATTACTATGGTATATTACCGAATAGCACTTTTAATGTGCGAATAAACATAGATGTGAATCTTGTCGACTAGTCCTTTATGCCGCACCATTCAATAGATAAGTTTCTATGCTTAGCATACTGGGTTGACATCTCGAAACATCTAGAAGAACAACAAAAAGGAGGCTCAAAATGAGCGAAGAAGAGAAGAAAGAAGTCGAAACTACCGCCCCTACTACTGATGTCATGGCTAGTACAGTCCATGCTGAGACTGATAAAGTTGTCAGTCCTAAAACCTTATTAGATGCCGGTTGCCATTTCGGACATCGCGTCTCTCATTGGAATCCTAAGATGAGACATTTTATTTATGGCAAAAGAAACAATCTCCACATCATCGATTTAAACAAATCTGCTGAACAGATTCAAACTGCTTATCATGCTTTAAAGGACATCGTTTCTAAAGGCGGAAAAGTTTTATTTGTCGGCACCAAAGCTTATGCTCAAAAAGCGATTCAAGAAGAAGCTGTTCGTTCTGGTTCTTTCTATGTCTCACATAGATGGTTAGGTGGAACATTAACTAACTTTAGAACCATCTGCAAACGTATTTCTTTACTCAAAGAAGTCGAACAAGAAGAATTGACTGGCGGATTTGATAACCTTTCTAAAAAAGAAGTTGCTGAAAAGACAAAGTTAAAAAATAAACTCAGCCAAAACTTAGAAGGCATTAAAGAAATCAGATTGCTTCCTAATGCTTTAGTTGTTGTTGATCCTAAGACTGAGCATAACGCTGTCGCTGAAGCTAGAGCATTACATATCCCTGTTTTTGCTTTAGGCGATACCAATACTGATCCTGATGAAATCGATTATTTGATTCCTGCTAATGATGATGGTGAAGCTTCTATTCGCATCATTGTCGGATTATTAGCTGATGCTGTTGTTGAAGGTAAAGGCGGTGAACCTTTATATGCTTATAAAGATGCTGAAGCTGCTTCTTCAACTATGGCAGAAATGCTTAAAGCTGTCGATCCTAATGAGCAGATTAAATCTATCCGTTCTAAGCTCAGAGATGATGCTATCGCAATGAGAAAGAGCGCTAAGGGTGGACGAGTCGTCAGAAGAAAAGCTAATAAGAACTTTAAGAAAGCCCCTGCTAGAAATAAAGATACTGCTTCCGAGACTACTGCCGAAAAAACAGCTGAGACCACTTCTGAAGTCAAAACTGAGGAGAGCAAGTAATGAGCAATATTATAGAACTTATCAAGCAGCTTCGTGATCGCACTGGCGCTGGTTTGATGGATTGTAAGAAAGCCTTGATTGAAAATGGCGAAGATTTAGAAAAGGCTGCTCTTTGGTTGAGAGAAAAAGGTATCGCCAAACAAGAAAAGAAAGCTTCTCGTACTGCCGCTGAAGGTGTTGCATGGGTTAAAACTTCTGGCAACAAAGCTGCTATCATTGAAATCAACTGTGAAACTGATTTCGTCGCTAATTCTGACCCTTTTAGAGAATTGGTCAAGGGAGTTAATGATATCGTTTTAGCTGATGAACCTAAAACAAAAGAAGAGGCTTTAGCTTGTACTGATAAAGATGGAAAAACTATTCATGATTTATTCATTGATGCTGGTATCAAACTCGGTGAAAAATTAGACTTCCGTCGCTTTGCTATCATTGAAAAAGGAGATGATGAAATCTTTGCTCCATATATCCATATGAATGGTAAAATCGCGACATTGGTCGTTTTAAAAGGCGGAGATGCTGAGATTGCTAATGGCATTGCTTTAAACGTTTGCAATGATAATCCTACTTACATCTCAGATGCTGACATCCCAAGCGATGTCATAGCTAGAGAGACTGCTATTGAAAAAGAAGCTTCTTTAAATGATCCGAGCTTTGCTAAGAAACCTGCAAATATTCAAGAAAAGATTATTGAAGGTCGTGTTAAGAAGAATTTAGGTTCTTCTGTCTTAACTGAGCAAGTTTACATCTTAGATCAAGAAAAGAAAGTCGGCGATGTTCTCAAAGCTAGCAAAGCTACTGTTTCATCATTCATCCGCTATGCTGTTGGCGAAGGTATTGAAAAGAAACAAGAAGATTTTGCTGCTGAAGTCGCAAGTCAAATCAAGTAAAACAATCTTATAAAGCACCCATCCTTGGGTGCTTTATTTCTAAATGGGAGAATAAAGATGTATAAGCGTATTTTATTAAAAATATCAGGTGAAGCCTTAGAAGATAAAGACAATCATCATTCTTATAGTCCTTCGTTCATTAAAACTATATCTGATGTCGTCAAAGAAATATCTGAAATGGGAATAGAAGTAGCTATCGTTGTTGGTGGTGGAAATATTTGGCGTGGTAATTTAGCACCATCGATCGGCATTGATAAAACGACAGGTGATTATATGGGCATGTTAGCTACCATCATGAATGGTATGGCTTTACAGGCGACATTTGAGCAAAATGGGTTAGTCACGAGAGTGATGTCGGCTTTACCATTAAACGCTTGTTGCGAACCTTATATTTTAAGAAAAGCTGTTCGACATTTAGAAAAAAAACGTGTTGTTATTTTCGCTTCTGGCATCGGCTCACCATTTTTTACAACCGATACCGCTGCTGCATTAAGAGCAAAAGAGATTAAAGCTGATGCGATTCTGATGGGTAAAAATGGAGTTGAGGGTGTGTTAGATGATGATCCTCGAATCAATAAGAATGCTAAACTTTTGAAGAATATCACTTATCAAGATATTTTGAAAAAGAATTTGAAAGTGATGGATTCCACTGCAGTTGGCCTTTTATCTGATTCAAATATCCAGATTAAAGTTTTCAATATGTCGGACCCATTTAATGCTGTGAGAGTATTAAAAGGTGAAGATTTGGGCACAACCATAAAAGCCTAAAGATTTTTTTTATTAAATATAGTAAAATAATTACATTATATCGGAGGTGTTTCTTATGGATATAAAACAAGAATGTATGGAGAAGATGGATAAAACTATCAATAGTTTTAAAGAGACTTTAGGAACGATCAGAGCTGGCAGAGTCTCACCTACTCTTTTAGATAAAGTTTTAGTCACTTGCTATGGTGAATCTATGCCTTTAAAACATGTCGCTTCGATAACTGTTTTATCACCTACTGATTTAGGCGTTAAACCTTTTGATCCATCTACTCAAAGAGATATCCTATCTGGTATCAATAAGGCAGACTTAGGTTGCAATCCTGTCGTCAATGGCGGAACTATCATGTTAAAGTTTCCTGCACCCAGTGAAGATAGACGTAAGGATTTGATTAAACAATGCAAGAAATATGGTGAAGATAGCAAAGTCGCATTGAGAAATATTAGAAAAGACTTCAATAATAAAGTCAAGAAAGATGAAAATCTTTCCGAAGATATGCAACATGATGTCTTGGATGAGATTCAAAAAGCCACTGATAAGCACACTAAAATTGTTGATGAACTTTTAGCTAAGAAGATTGAAGAGATAGAGACGATATAATAAATGGAGCTTCAGCAATTTCAAGCTAAGACTCCCTTAAAGCACTTAGCATTTATCATGGATGGTAATGGACGCTGGGCAAAAAAGCGTTTATTACCACGCTCAATGGGCCACAAGGCCGGTGTTAAAAGAATCAAAGAAATAATTGATTCCTGCTTCTTTGATTATGGGATTAAAGCTGTTTCTCTGTTTACTTTTTCAACTGAGAATTGGAATAGACCGCCTGAAGAAATTCAGACGCTTTTTCAATTATTACAGGATTTTTTTAAAACCAATATTCAGGAATTTAAAGAAAAAGGTATTCGTATTTTTGTATCTGGTGACTTGAAAGATCAAAGAATTCCAGCTGATGTTTTAGAGACAATTTCCGAAGCGATTGATGAGACTAAAGCTGGTGATAGTCATTATTTTAATGTTTTGTTCAATTATGGCGGGAGAAAGGAATTAGTCAAAGTTTGTAAAGAGATCTCTGTTGATGTTTTAAATGGGAAAATTTCTATTCCTGATATCAACGAAAATTTGATCTCTGAGCATCTCTATTTTTCTAAGCTCCCAGATATTGATCTATTGATTAGAACTAGTGGGGAAGAGCGCTTATCTAATTGTCTTTTATATGAATGTGCTTATGCTGAATTTGTTTTCACGCCTTGCTATTGGCCGGATTTTACTTTAAAAGAATTATCTTCTTGTCTGGAGCAATATCAAAGCCGTTCTCGTCGATTTGGAGCTATCAAAAATGATTAATAAATTGAGTGTTTCGTCTAAAAATTCGATGTTGACTCGCATCATCACTGGCTTTGTCTTAACCGCCCTTCTAGTGCCTTGCCTAGTTTTAGGCGGCTGGTTTTTCTTCATTTTCTTCGCAGTGCTAGCTGTTGTTGGTATCCATGAGATACTCACTGCTCCGGGCAGTACCAAGTTTCCTTGGTATGTTAAAGTTGGTGTCTATGTTTTTCTTTTATCTTTTATATTTTGGATCTTTGTTAAAAATTGGGCTTCTAAAGGTGAATTTCCTGGCGATTTTTATTTAAAAGACATTTTTGTTTCAATCTCCGGATTGATCATGTATGCGTTGTTTTTGCTGATGGTAGCTGTCTTTTCAACAAAAGTCACGCTATCAGATGTCACTTATCTCTTCACTGTCGGTTTGATATTCGCTTTGGGATTTCAGTGCATGTACTTTTTGAGATATTTTCCTAATTCACCAGGGATCTGTTTAGATGAAGGAAATATCTTGAGCAGTACGATGGTAAACCCTCCGTGGTTAAATAGGGAAATTCCAATCACTGAATACATGTCAACGTATTACAATACATTTAATCTTTCTCAGCGTTATAATTCTTCTTTGATTTTCTTCTTCATGTTAATCGGCACCTGGGGTGCTGATGTAGGCGCTTATTTCTTTGGCACATTTTTCGGTAAACATCGCATGAATCCAAGAATCTCTCCACATAAGACTTGGGAAGGATTTATCGGCGGAGCTTTTTTCTCGACATTACTGTCATTAGGGTTTGCAGCTATTTGTGAATATTGCTTTAAATCTCCACTCGTTCCTGGTCTCATCCAATTCGCTGATTCTCCTCTGTTAAAATCCATTCATGTTTTTTCTGGTACAGCATGGCCTTTTTTGGTCCTTTTAGCGATTTTAATGCCGATTATCGGAAACGTCGGCGGATTTGCTTTCTCGCTTATCAAACGCCAATTTGGTATCAAGGATTATGGTAAAATCTTTCCGGGGCATGGTGGCGTCATCGATCGCTTTGATTCGATTTTAACGAACTCAATCATGTGTTCTTTAGTGCTTCTCTTCACTTCTCATGCTTGGAATTTCTTATTATGAGAGAAAAAATCATTGTTTTAGGTGCTACTGGTTCAATCGGTAGACAGTGTTTAGATATTTTAAAGTATTCTTTCGATTATGAATTAGTCGGAGTTTCTTTTAATTCACAAATTGATTTGATAGAACCTTATCTATTTTATTTTGATTCTTTGAAATATATAGCGATCACTGATGCTAAAAAAGCTAAGATTTTTCAAGAGAGACATCCTTCTTATGTCGTTCTTTCCGGTGTTGATGCAAGTGTTAAACTGGTGAAAAAGTGTCAGGCGACAGTCTTTAACTCATTGATGGGAAATGTCGGTTTAGAACCGACACTAACAGCTATTCAAAATGATTTAGATGTTCTTTTATCTAATAAAGAATCATTAGTGATCGGTTCTTCATTGATCAAAAGTGCTTTGAAAACTTCAAAAAGCCATCTTTATCCGGTCGATAGTGAACATGTTGCCTTAGCTAAATTGTTGAAAACGTTACAAGAGCAAGGTGTTAATACTGAAGATATTCTTTCTCTATATGTCACTGCAAGCGGTGGTTCATTAAGGGATAGACAATATTCAGATCTAGTTAAAGTATCTCCTCAAGAAGTCTTGCATCATCCGACTTGGCAGATGGGAAATAAAATCACAGTAGATTCAGCTACTTTAGTGAATAAAGGCTTTGAAGTTATTGAAGCGAGTGTTTTATTTGATTTTCCTTTAGATAAAATCAAAGCTTGTATTTGCAAGGAATCATTGGTTCATGCTTTGATCGAATATAAAGATAAAGATGAGATCAAATATATCTATGAATATTCGCCATGTGATATGAAGGTCAGTATCGCTTATGCGCTTTCAAAAGGAAAAATGAAAACACATAAATTAAGTGAAGAAGATGAAATCGCGGTTAAAAAATTACATTTTGAAGAGATTGATAAAGCGTTTTATCCCGCATTTGAACTGACTATTAAGATGTTTAAGAAATATTCTAATATCGGGATGATATACTATAATGCGGTTGATACAGCGGCTATCGAAGCTTTTTTAAAGAACAAAATCGGGTATCTCGATATTTACAAATCCTTAAAATACACTTACGATCATCTTCAAATATCAACTGAAGTATCGATAGAAAGCCTTTCTTCACTCATCAAAACAGCCGAGGCTTATGCGGATGATGTCGTCAAACAGATAGGAGAAAAATAGTTATGCAATTGTTCATCAATATCGTTGTCTTTATCGTCGCTTTATTACTGGTTATTTGCATTCATGAATTAGGGCATTTCATGGTCGCTAAACTATGTAACGTATATTGCTTTGAATATTCCATCGGCTTTGGACCAGCCATTTTTAAACATAAGTTCAAACACAAAAGATACATTCACCCTAAAAATGATAAAGATGAGCCTTTATACAATGCTTTGACTAAAGATTTAGATAAAGAAGGCCAATACGAAAAAGTCGAAGGCGAGACGCAGTTCAGTATCCGTCTTTTACCTTTAGGCGGATATGTTTCTATGGCTGGCGAAGATGATGATGAAATGGATATCAAAGTCCCTAAGAACCGCACATTAAGCGGCGTCAATCACTTCAAACAGATCTGCATCATGTTAGCTGGCATAGCTATGAACTTCATCCTTTGCTTTTTGCTCTTTTTTATCTCTTTTTCTTTCTGTCCACAGACTGCCTATCATAATGATTCTAACATCATAGAAGTGAGCGAGAACTCAGCTATTTATGATGCTGGATTGAGAAGCGGAGATAGGATTATCTCTTTGTATCAAGTGTATGAAAATCTTGTTGATGTTAAAACTGAAGAGGTCATAGCTGAGATTTCATTCCCAGCTGAAGAAAATCGTCAGCCATTAGATAGTTACATGTTATTCCAAGATGGAGCTAGTTCAGGCACTTTTGATGAATTGGAACATACGAGCATCGCTTATGCATCTCAAAATATGCTCACCGTTGAATTTGAGAATAATCCCTTTGCTGACTTGGCTGCAAATGCTAATTCAACTAGAACCATTCATTTGGATTATATTGATGCAAATGATGTCACTCATAACGATGTCAGTTTTGTTTTGACTCCTGAATTAGTTGATGATGTCTATGTGTTTGAAAATATGGGTATTTCGGCAACATCGTATAGCTTCACTTATGGTGCGGCAGAAGGGGTGAAGATTGCTGGTAGACAGTTTGGTAATCTCTTCGTCGGTATCTATCAAGCTTTAGGTAGTCTCTTCACACCAGAAGGATGGCAAAATATCGGTGGTTTGATTTCAATTTATCAAATGTCTGCTCAAGGAGTGGAATCTGGCTCGATAGCGTATGTCCTGTATCTTTGGGGTTATATTTCATTGAACTTAGGGTGCTTTAATCTTATCCCTATACCTGGTTTAGACGGCTGGCAAACTTTAGTCGCATTAGGTGAAACGATCACTAGAAAGAAAGCTCCACAAAAATTCAAAGCTATCGCTAACACTATCGGCTTATTACTGCTATTAGGACTTGGCATCGCCTTGATCATCAAAGACGTGATCATGTTCTAGTCAGAAATTATAATTTAGTTAAAAAAAGACCATCAAGCTATTGTTGACTTGATGGTCTTTTCTGATAGGAATCACTTGATTTCGATATACTTATCTTCTTCTTGCTGGTTTTTATTTTTAGGGAAGGTGATAGTTAAGACACCATTATTAGAAGAAGCGTTGATATCAGACTTTTTCACATTATTGCCGACGTAGAAGGAACGAGAATAATTGCCGCTCGAACGTTCATAGTGGATGTATTTGCCTTCTCCTTCTTTGCTGGAATGCTCGAATCTAGCCTGAACGTTAAGATAGCCGTTTTCTAAAGAAATCTTGATATCTTTTTTCTCAACACCTGGAATCTCTACTTCTAACTTATAATTATCGCCTTCGTCTTTGATGTCAGTTTTCATCAAATCAAAGCTCTCGTCATCCTCGTTGAAGAAATTGTCATCAAATAAGTTTAAGAAAGGATGGAAGAATGATAGACTAGCACGATTTCTTTCATGATGGTCTTTGCGATAATTGTCAGATTCATTTCTTCTTTGGATTTCATTTTTTTGTTCATTCATAATTATTTGCCTCCGTTAGCACTCTTTTATCTTAAGTGCTAACTATAGTATAGCGATTATTTAGCACTTTTCAAGTGTAAGTGCTAAATATTTTATAGAAATTATCAAATATTCCGATAGATATCGAGAAATTTTAATTTAATTTTTTTAATAAAAAATACTTTGTTTAATTTCTTAATGCGTTTTAATCGGGCTAGTGCTAGAATAAATACTAGTAAATTTTCTCCTCAATTCAGGTTTGAGAATAGTTTTAGAAGATAAAGGACTCAATATGGATTCACTGCTTGAAAGATTTTTAAATAAGATTAAAATCAAAGATTTAAAGCCTTATGCGGAAGGCTCTTTTGGCAAGCTTATCAATGAAAAAGAGAATAATTGTTTAGTAGCTAATATCGTTTTTCCCCATTATTTATCATATAAAGCTTACCAAGATTTTTTTGATGCCGTTTCTAATTTCACCGCTATCGGCGGTTTCAGCATGAAGATTTCTTTTTCATATATAGATGAAAGAACTTATTTTCCTCGCTTGCTAGAGGAATTTAAAGAGGCGATTGACTCTAAACTTTTAGATGATGTTTATTTTTATGAGACTGAAAATAAAGTTCTTTTCTATTATCAAAAGACTGAACAGGCTAAACAGATCAGTGATGAGATTCGAAAATTTAATGATTTCCTTGATTCTATCTCTTCTACATATAAATTGATGATGCAAGAAAAGATTTATCTCAGTGATGATTTTTCTAAGAGAAGAGATCAAGAATATCAGAAAAATGCTCTTGATACTATGAAGAATATCAAAATTCAGGAAGAGATCAATTCAACTTATCAACCATGCAAACTTAAAGATATAGAGAATTTTCCTAAAGTCATAGTTGAAGGGACGATTTTTAAAGTTGATGACCGCAAATCTAAAAAGATGACTCTCATCCGTTCTCTTGAATTATATGATGGAACTGATTCAGTTAAGGTCACGATTTTTGAAGGGAAGAAGATGGCTTTAGAAGAACTTTTAAAATTTGATGTCGGAGTAAAAGTCAAAATTTATGGAAGAACCTTTTATGATTCTTATTCAAGGGATGAAATATCGATTGAGGTAGACAAAATTGAAAAAGTCGAAAATGACCCCTTGAGAATGGATACAAGCCCTGAAAAAAGAGTTGAATTGCATTTGCATACTAAATTATCAGCTTTGGATGGTTTAGCTGATTTCGCTTCTTATGCTGAAGCTGCAAAACGCTTTGGACATAAAGCTTTGGCAGTCACTGATCATGGCGTTTGTCAGTCTTTCCCAAAAGCTCAAGCGGCTGGTAAGAAATATGGGCTTAAAATTCTATATGGGACTGAATTCTATGTCGTCGATGATACACCTAAATATATTTATAATCCGGATAGCACCCGTGTTTTAAATAAAACGGACTTTGTCATTTTTGACTTAGAAACCACTGGTTTATCTGCTAGATACGATCGTATCATCGAATTCGGAGCTGTGAAAATCGATTCAGCTGGACAAGTTTTAGATACCATCGACTTCTTTGTCAATCCTGATAGAAAATTATCGCGTTTTTCGATTGAAGAATCGCATATTTCTCAAGAACAAGTAGATAATGGCAAACCGATTAAAGAAGCCTTAAAAATGATTAAAGAGTTTTTTGGCGATAGTGTTATAGTCGCTCATAATGCAGCTTTCGACTATGGCTTTTTAAATGAGGCTTTAAAGAATAATGGATTTGAAACAATCAAAAATCCTGTCATTGATACTTTGCCCATCTCCATCTATCTTTATCCAGAAAAGAAACGCCATACTGAAGGCGTTTTGGCTAGAGAATTAGATATTCAGTTTGATGAAATATCAGCTCACCGTGCTAATTATGATGCCCTGATTCTCTCAAAAATATTACAAGTATTCATCGCTAAACTGACTAAAGATAATGAGAGATTAACACATGCGGATTTAGGAAACTTTCCTATCACTGACCAGATGATTTTATGCATGCATCCTTATCATGCCACCTGTTATGTGAAAAATACTGCTGGTTTAAAAGATCTATACAAATTGATCTCATTATCACAGATTAAATACATTTCTTCTAATGGCTATCCTCTATTGCCGAAGAGTGCTTTGACAAAGGCGAGAGAAAATCTTTTGATCGGCTCAGCTTGTCTGAATGGTGAAGTTTTTGAAGCGGCCATGACCAAGTCGTCTGATGTGTTAAAGCAAATCATGTCTTATTATGATTTTATAGAAGTTCAGCCGCCTGCAAATTATCTATATTTGATCAATAAAGGGCAATTGGCTGATATGGATGGCGTTAAACATATTCTTTCAGATTTGATAGCAGATGCTTTATCAATCAACAAATTGGTTTGTGCCACTGGCGATTGTCATTATCTAAATCCAGAAGATAAAATCTTAAGAGATATTTACATCTCTGCTCGTGGCTTAAAAGGTGCTAGGCACCCTCTCAATTTAGCTCCTTATGAAAATGCCAGTGATGAAGCTAAAAGAGCTTATTATAAGCATCCTTTTGTGAATCCTGACCAGCACTTTAGAACTACTGATGAAATGTTAGAATGTTTCTCTTTTTTAAATGATGAGAAGCTTGTTCATGATATCGTCATCACTAATACTAATAAAGTTGCTGATATGATTGCTGATGACATCAAGCCTGTTAAAGACAAATTATATCCTCCTAAGATTGAAGGAAATGAAAAACTTTTGACGGATCTCGTTTTCAAAACAGCTAAAGAAACCTACGGAGATCCATTACCAAAAGAGATTCAAGAGAGATTAGATACTGAGCTCAATGGTATTATTTCTAACGGTTATTCAGTTATTTATTGGATTTCTTCACTTTTAGTCCGATGGTCAAATGAACAAGGATATATGATCGGTTCACGTGGTTCAGTCGGTTCTTCTTTAGTCGCTACGATGTCAGGGATCACGGAAGTCAATCCATTACCACCGCATTATATCTGTCCTAAGTGTCACCATTTAGAGTGGGTCGATCCAAATAAATATGGCTCGGGTTATGACTTGCCCGAAAAGATGTGTCCGCAATGTGGAAGCAAATTAAAAGGTGAAGGTCAGAATATTCCTTTCGCGACTTTCTTGGGTTTCCATGCTGAAAAAGTTCCTGATATCGATTTGAATTTTCCATCTGATTTCCAAAGCATCGCCCAAGAACATATCAAAGAGTTATTGGGTAAAGACAATGTCTTTAAAGCAGGCACTATTCAAGCTGCCAAGGAAAAGAACGCTTTAGGATATGTCAAAGGATATTTCGAGTCTATTGGTAAAGATCCATCAAAAGTCAGACAAGCTGAACTAGACAGATTGGCTATCGGATGTTCGGATGTCAAAAGAACTACTGGGCAACATCCGGGTGGTGTTATCGTCATACCAGACGATATGGAAGTCTATGACTTTACACCTGTTCAGTATCCGGCAGATGAAGTTGATTCTACATGGAAAACTACACATTATGATTTTAAAGCAATTCATGATACTGTTTTAAAATTTGATATGTTGGGTCATGTTGATCCACAAGCTGTGAAGATGATGTGCGATCTCATCGGCATCTCCTTTAAAGAAGTGCTTGAAAAGATTCCTCTCAACGATCCAGAAGCTCTATCATTATTTTGGTCTCCTGATGCTTTGCATTTGAAGAACAATGTTTTAAAACAAGAGACTGGTGCTTTAGGATTGCCTGAATTCGGCACAACAATCGGCAGAAGAACTCTGCTGGAAACCAAGCCGCGTTGTTTTTCAGACTTAGTGAGAATCTCAGGGCTTTCACATGGTACTGATGTTTATGCCGGCAATGCCCGTGACTTGATTTTGGAAAATAATTTAACCTTAAAAGATGTTATCGCCTGTCGTGATGATATCATGATCGGCTTGAATGAAAAATATGGGATGGATCTCAATGATACCTTTAAAATTATGGAAATAGTCAGAAAAGGTAATTTTTGTAAACCAGCATTTAAAGAGCAACGCGAAAAATATACGGCGATGATGAGAGAACATAATGTTCCTGACTATTACATCCGCTCTTGTGAAAAAATCCAATATTTATTTCCGCGTGGTCATGCTGTGGCTTACGTCAATATGGCTATGAGATGTGCTTATTTCAAGGTTCATTATCCACTAGAGTATTATGCGACTTATTTCACTTTGAGATGTGATGCATATGAGATTGAGACTATGTGTAAGGGTTTAAAAGCATGCGTGAAAAGACTTGAAGACATCAATTATCGTATCGCTAATCATAAGAAAGTCGAAAACAAGGAAGTATCTTTGATCAACGCTTTAGAACAGACTATCGAGATGTATGATCGCGGATATGAATTCACTCATGTTTCGATCAACAAATCTTTATCGACAGCTTTTTCAATCGATCATGTTCACCAAAAAGTCATACCTTCTTTTTCTTCAATCAATGGCTTAGGTAGCTCAGTCGGTGATCAAATCGTCAAAGCTAGAACTCAAATGCCTTTTACTTCCGTGGAAGATTTAAAAGCACGTGGCAAAGTTTCTGATAAATTGATCGAAGAATTTAGAAAGCTAGGAGCTTTAGAGGATTTGCCAGAATCTGATCAAATGACTTTGTTTTAAAACTAAATTCAATCTTTAATCGCGTGCTTATTTTCGTGATGAGATACCTCTTTAGTCAAAGTAAAATAGAAATGATTAAACTCAACTAAAAAAAGCTGTTATGGAGCTAGTTTATTTCAAGCACATAACAGCTTTTTTGATTGATTCAGTTATCGACTATATATTATCAGCGATTTGAAGTTTATCATAATAGGTGATACCTGCTATGATATCAGCTCCGACATTACCAGTACCGGCTTCGCTGTAGTTTGCATTAAAGCCACCACGGATATAAATGATACCGTCTTCATTTTCAGCACTTAAGTATTCAGATAGATTGTAATAGCAGCAGATGAAATTTTTATCACTGACAGTTGAACCATATAATGAAGTCACTTTTTCTGAGTAGTCGCAAATCATAGTGGCATCTCTACCATCATCTTCGCGACTCCCGTCAGTCACTTTGACTATATGTCCTAGTTCAACCCAATCACTACCATCTGTCGATACTTCAATCACTGCTTTTTGTCGAGAAGCGATGAGGTTGATACCTACACCGATTGCTGATTTGTCTTCAAGCTTTGAATAATCAAGTGTGAAAGTGATGTTTTCCGAGGCAGAATCGCAGCGAAAACGTTTGAAAGTAAAGCCGTTATTCGACCAATCTTTCAATGACCCATTCATAACATATTTATCAGTATCGGTTTCAAGCATGATATCATGTGCGCCTTATTTAATGATCGCTTCACTGACAGTGATCGGTAATGTTG
The DNA here is from genome assembly GCA_944371605.1 of uncultured Bacilli bacterium. GTDB lineage: Bacteria > Bacillota_I > Bacilli_A > RFN20 > CAG-288 > Enterosoma. The sequence goes on along the minus strand of CALVXU010000030.1, from coordinate 163,203 downwards.
TAGTTTTAGTCACACCCGAAACACGATAAGTGATTGTGATTTCAGTTGTTTCACTAGTGATTGTTAATGGTGAAATCGTGTAATCATTGATGACTAGTCCTTCATCCATTCCTTTAAAATATGCGGTGACTTCCATACCATTGCTATTGAAGTTTTCACCTACAAAATAAGAGGTTTTGTTTGGCATCTTAGTTATTTCAATCCGATCAATTTCAGCTATTTCGAGACTGTCATAGAAGCAAACATTATCGATGACATCAGCTCCGACAGCTTGGCTTTCAAGATTGTTTTGATATTCGTCTGTATATCCGAAACGAACATAGATTTTTTTGCTTTCACCCATGTATTCGCCTAATGACCAAAAGTAGTTATAAAGATGAGAATCGCCGACTTCAAAGCCTCTTAAAGAAGTGACGAGCTGTTTATAATCGGAATGATAGTCAGAACAATTATTAATTCCTCTTGAAGAATCATCCGAGTAACCGATGGTGACAAACTCTTGGTTATCAGTTGACACTTCGATTAAAGTTCTAGCTCTAGTTCCGATCATATTAGCGGAAAAACCGACTTTAGAAACGTCATCCAAAGATGAAAAATCATATTCGAAAGTCACATATTTACCAGCTCCATCCGCTTGCATTCTTCCAAATGGAGAATCTTTATATGTGCCGTTATAATCCCAAATCCTGGTCTTCATTCCACCGCTTAAAGTATAGCCTTCACCTTCTTCACCGACCAAATCTGGATCGATGACTATTTGATGCTTTCCAGAATAAGTGACAGCTCCTGAAGTGATGATTGCTGTGCCTTCATTAACTGTTATAGGTAGTGTATCTTCGAATACATCGTCTCCTAGTTTATATGAAATGGTTATTTCAGTATCATCAGTAGTCAAGGCTCCACTAGGCGAGTAAGAAATACTATTTGTGATATCTTCGCCTTCGACTGTATCTTTATCTAAGACTGTCACTACTTTCATACCTGTTTTATCAAAAGTTTCTCCAGCTGTATATACGGTTTTATCCGGAGGTGTGACGATATCAATGCCGACTACTTTTCCTGGTGCCGCTTTGATGTTTATTTCCTGTTCAGCAGTTTTGGTCACTTCATTTTCTGTATAAGAGATGGTTACTATTGTATCTTCTGCAGTCAAAGGACCGGAAGGTGACCAAGTATAGTCAGTGACTTCTTGTGAGAAATCATTGTCATAATAAGCGGTGACAACCATACCATGATTAGAGAACAAATCGCCTTCATAATAAGTGGTAGTTGTCGGAATAGTAGTTATTTCTATATTTTCTAAAACACCGGGTTGTGTTGCTTGACTTGTAGAAGTCCCATCAGTGCATGATGTGAACATACCAGCCAATAAAATCAATGAAAAACAGCTTGCTAAGTTGATGAGTTTTAAATTTTTATTTTTTCTCAGCATTGTTTTAACTCCTTTTATTCTTTTTATAGATATGCGTACTCATATTCTAGACTTTCGAAGTAGCTGATATAGTCTATGATGTCAGTACCGACACCTTTATCGCTTAAGATATCCGCATGTTCATTCGAATAGCCTGCTCTTAAATAGATGATTCCTGTGTCGTCGACATATTCGCCTAAGTTCCAATAGAATTGCCAGAGATTTTTATCATTCAACGTATATCCAGCATTTCTTAAATCGTGGACTTGTTCAGCATAATTGCAATGGATATTTGAGGTGGAGAAAGCCGATCTTTCTGGATAACCTATCTCAGTCCAGTCTTCTTGATTCAGAGAAACTTGAACAGTCATATTGGCTCTCGAACGGATGAGTGTCATCATACAACCAACTTTGGATTTGTCTTCTACTTTAGAGAAATCTAGGCGGAAAGTGATGCTTTGTGCAGTGTTAGTCAATTTGATTCGATGAACTGGTGCACCGGCCCAATCCTCAATCTTCGCGCCTCCTTCCAAAGTATACTTATCATCATCTAATCCTAAGACGATTCTTCTCTCCTTCTTAAATTTCACACCGGTAGTGACTTTTATCGGATCGGAATGGTTGATTTGTCCGCCATCATCAAGAACTTCTTCGCCGCCCATCGGAATCGGATCAACGACATGGGCGCCAGAATTTATGGGGCCATTTTGATCAGATTTACAGCTTGAAAAAAGCAAAGCGGAAGAGATGAAAAGGAAAGAAAAGCTGAATTTACATAGACGTTTAAGATTGCTTAACGCACTCATCATTTCACCTCCTCAATATTTTGACTCGTTTCATTTGTGATATTTTCTTTTGCGAGTTTCCTAGCACTAAATATGCTTAAAATCAAGAGACCAGCAAAAGCTAAAGTTGCAACTCCGAAGACGACTTGAATAGCGATGAGGACATTTTGCCACCAAGCATTAACAGTGACGACTTTAGTTGAACTATCAATGCCATTCATAGCGCTGGTATGTAAAACAGCATAACAGATGCGTTTGCTAGAGATTCTTAGGCAGTATTCAAAGATTGGATTACCTTTAACAGAATCATATTGTGTTTCGTTGAATTCGGAAGCGTCATAAGTATCACATCCGGCTTGAATGCCGATATAAGTATTGTTATCTAGACGGCTATTAGCGGTGTAATCTGAGCTGACATAGCCTAAGAAACCCCATTCACGTCTTAAGACATTGGTCATCAGATTGTAGCAACCACCAGCCCATTCATTTCCGATTCTAGCAGTTGAAGCCATTGTTGACCAAGCACCGCCTTCAGTGAATTCAGTTTCAAATGGTGAACAATAGATTTCTCTGATCGTTTGTTCGTTAGCGAAAGTGCTTGTGCCATTTCTGATGGTGTCAAAATCATTTAACACGAAGTGCTTAACTTGAATATTAGCACCTTTTGATTGAGCGCCGATAGTCTCATATTTGCACGCTTCACCAGAGAGGAAAGAGTCTTCAGAATAATATTCAAAGTTACGAGCTCCATAAGCAGTTCTATGCATATTGAGGCCGAATCCTAAACAACCATTGACGTTAGCATGAAGCATATCTTCTCCGAAACATTTTCCCATCAACTCATTGAGCTTTGTATTAAAAGTGGCTCCTCTATTACAAGCGCTAGGCCACCCCATTGCCATTCTTGAATTCAAAGAAGAAAAAGTGACTGAAACACCGCATGGACCATTTTCGTCAACTGTTCCAGGTTTATTGATAGAACTGACTTCGGCAGTGGAGTGATATCCTCTTGCACAGAGAAGTGCTTGCTCTTCCCATGACATTTGATCGAGCAAGAGATCCCATTCTGGAGCATCGAATGGCAAGTCTTTCATTTGAATCAATGAAAGACCATTATCTTGACTATATTTAATCTTTCCATCGGAATCTAAGATATCTGCATTTTCTTTGTACCACGCCTCAGCATCCGCGGCTGTTTGTGGTAAATCTCTTTTATAAGCTAAATGATCATACATTTGATCTGTGAGCGCGAGTTTGAAATATTCTTTTGGATAAGTTCCATTCCAATCATTTCTAGAAAGATAAGTGACTTTTTGATCTCCAGCTTCTCCGCTGCGATTGATATCTGCAAAATCGAATTGATTTGTGATCTCATAGCCAGTATGAACAGAAGTCGAATATTTCTCAGTGTCTAATTCTAATTCGAATGATTTGACGAAATCGGCATTGCCAGTAGTAGGTTCACCATAGACATCAACCATTTTTGAAGAGTCAATATCTATGCCATCATTTCTCTTTTTAGCCAAAATGTTATTTAAAGCATCATGTGCATTATCACCGATTGCGAAGTGATATGTACCATCTTCAAGAATATAAGTCTTATATCCATCAGCATCATATGTTTTTAAGTCCTGATCATCGACGATGATGGTCAATGTCTCAGATTCTTGAGGATCTAAAATCTTGGTTTTTGCATATCCGACAAGCTCGACAGCGGATTTTTCAATGCCGTGAGTTTTATCATATTCTGTATATGGCTTTTGCAAATAGACTTGTGCTACTTCACGACCGGCTTTATCACCGACGTTAGTGACAGTCACTTTGACTTCATAGTCACCATCTTCTAGTCTCTTCACATCATATTCACTGAATTCATAGTCAGTATAGGAAAGCCCAAATCCGAATGGATAAGTCACTTCTTCTGTATAATCCCAATCATCTAAACTTTCATAAGTTCCAGCAGCTGAGGTAGCGTTTCCTTGATTGAGAACAGCGTCCTCATATCGAGTCTCATAATAACGATAGCCGATATAAATACCTTCTTGATAAATCATATATGGACGTTGTAATCCGCCTAATGAATAATCGCTAGCATTTGTCCAACTTTTGGAATAAAAATTCATCATTGCAGGAGCAGAACCATTGTCATAGACATAAGTATCTATCAATCTACCAGATGGATTAGCCTCTCCGCAAAGGACTTTAGCGATACCAGGAGTTCCGGCGACGCCAGGAACGCCGACCCATAAACACGCGTCGATGGTATCATTAAATTCAGATATGAGTTTCATCTGCATAGGGTTAGCAGAGTTGATCAATAAAATAACTTTTTCAAAAACACCATCTTCCTTTGCTTTGACTAGTTGATTTAAGACATCTCTCTCAACTTCAGTCAATTCTAGATAATTTCCACCGATGGTATCAGGGTTACCAGTATATAAGGCATCTTTTCCCTCACCACCACTTCTTCCTAAAACAAAGATAGCAGCATCATTGAATTCACTGAAAGACGAAGATACGTTATTACTCTGAATGACATTCCAAGGGACTTCTTTGACATTAAGAGTAAAATTGGACATATCACCACTACCGACTTGTGTGATTCCATAGCCAGCTTTTTTACTACCAGCTCCCGTCGAATAAAAATCCCAAAGAACGTCATTGACTTTAAACTCATACTTTTCTAACGCAGTTTTCATATCTACCGCATTAGAGGTATTAAGTGCACCTGAACCTGAACCAGTATAGACCATGTTTACTGAAGTGTTGCTGAATAGAGAGACGCTGGAACCTTTTTCTAATGGGAGGGCATCAGAATTGTTCCATAACATGACAGTACTCTCGTTCATGATCTGTTCTGCTACACGAGTATCATAGTCCCAAAGCGCTTCATCGTCGTAATTTCCACTTTGTGTGACAAATGATGATTTAAAGTATTCAGTGTCGACATTTTCATCACTTTCAATTTGTACTAACTCGTATGGTCTAGTGTTGAAAAAAACGTGCAAAGCTGCTGAATATGTATTAGCAATTGCAGAACCGACAATAAAAATGACGGTTAAGACAGCAAATACAATCGTCAAAATTAGCCACAGCAAACTAAAGGCTTTTCTTTTCTTTACCATGCTTTTCTCCTTTTAAAGCTCTTTTGTGTCATAATTCCTCCACGTTATTTACACTTTGGCTTTTTCTTAATTAAAACATGCTAAAATTATTTTTCAATGAAGTTGCGTAAATGACTTAGATAGCTTCGTAAATAACTTGTAAAGATGTTCATTTAATCTTTTTATCCTTTAGAGGGAAGATAAAATCGAGATTGAAAATCCCATCTTCGGCTGAGATTGTCATAAAACCATTATATTTATGAGCGATATAATTCATGCTTTTCATACCAAAGCCATGATAATCTTCCCCTTTATCAGTCACTGGTAGACCATTTTTAAAATGAATAATGCCTTCGTAAAAGTTTTCGATATGAATAGATAGAACACCATTTTCAGTGTGAACATTTAAATAGAGACATCTCTTATCTTCATCCTTTATATTTCTCACGCTTTCAAAAGCATTGCTTATAGCATTGCCGAATAAAGAATATATGTCCATATCATCCATGAAAGCTAAATCCTTGCCATGTGCTACACATGTGAATACGATGTGATTTTTTTCACATAATAAAGATTTTTCAGTCAAAATAACATCTAAAACATCATTTCCAGTTTTTACCACCGAATCATAAAACATCACCGCTTCCTCGACCTGTTTGATATATGGCTCTGAAGCGTTTTTTCTCAAGGATTGAATCTGATGTTTTAAATCGTGACACTTGATATTGATGAGATCGATGTTTTCTTTCGTGAGCCGGTATTGTTCTTGTTCTCTTCGCATCAATTCCTTCATAGTCTGAACTTCATTTTTGGCTTTATCTCTATCAGTTAAATCAAAGAGAAGAATCAAAATAAAAGTACAGTTAACGATGGCAGAAATCGATTCGGCTAAATGAGATATAATGTCTCTTTTTTCATTATCAGTAGTCAAGCGAGATATTCCGATGCAAATAAAAATAACCGCTAAAAATAGCATAACTTTTCCACGGATATCTTTATTAGAATCTGGTGCTGAACGATTAGAGATGAATAGGAGATAGACAGTGACATAAAGAAGCGCACAAACTATTATTTCAATAAAGTACATTATCGTGTTATTAGCTGAAAGATAATTGTCCAATCCGGGAATTAAACCTATCAAAGAAGTGATATTCCATGCGATATGTTGTAAAGCGTAGCCACCAGAACAATAAAACAAGATGGTCCACATCGATCCTTTATAGGAAAACTTGATGACTGCTATTGTCATCACGAACATAAAAATATAATAAATAAATTTAAATAATGAATTTTCCCAACTTGATGAACTACCATAATTAAAGTCAGAATCTGTCATCAAACTATAGATGATTTCAATCCAAGCTGAAGCAGCTAAACAGATGGCTGTCCCACCTAAAAACCGTGCCCAAAAGAATTTCTTTTTTTCTAGAAAAGAGACAAAAATAAACTCAGAAATCAGCAGCTCTAAAGTCATCAATGAGATAGCGATTAGGGAATTAATCATTTGCTACCTCCGACATATTTAGCAAATTCAGACAAGAAATTTTGCTTTTTGGATCGTGAAATATGTAATTCTTCTTCATTTATAATTATGTATTCACCTTTTAAAGCTGAAACATATCTCAGGTTGATGAGATAGCAAGAATTACATCTGACGAAATGATATGGCTCTAGTTTTTTCTCCCATTCATGCATTGTGCTGTTGATGGTGATTTTTTCATTACCAGTCAAATGGAAAATGATATTGTGATTGATCACTTCAACATAGATGATATCTAAAATTCTTAAACGTCGTTGCACAGATCTAGTAGAAATCGAGATAAATGCATCATCTGACCAATGAGACAAGCGCCTTAAGATTCGCTTTAACCGCATATAGAAATTGCTATATGTCAAAGGTTTGACAATAAAATCATAGGCTTGGACTTCGTAGCTTTCCACAGCGAATTGGACCATATTGGTGACAAATACAATCAAAACATTCTCATCAGCTTTACGAATTTCACGTGCTAATTGCATGCCGCTTAATCCCGTCATCTGAATATCTAAAAAGAATAAATCATACTCATGTTTATTCTCTTGATTCAAATAGTCTTCAGCACTAGAGAAACTTTCAATTAAATATTCGTCTTTGATCGAATTTTCTTTCCAATATTTTTTTAGCATAGTCTTCAGTTGTTCGATGACGTTTTCTTCATCTTCAACGATTGCTATTTTATAAATCACAACAACCTCCAAGCTCTTATAGTCATAGATATTTTATGTTTTAAAAAAATTCTTTTCAAAGAAAATTATACATGATTAGTCTTTTAAATTTATGAGTTGTTTAATATATGAATAAATCTAATGTCAAATTATAAAGTGACTGTGAGCACATTTAAAACAGTTTGTATGAAAGAAAAATTAAATGATATTTTTTTTAAAAAAACAATAGAATGGTGGGAAAATAAGCATCAAAATAGTTGACAAATTAATACAATTGTAAAATGAATTGCAAAGTTACTAAATTTTTTATCATTATTTTGTAATCGTTTCCATAATTCCTTTTGATTTGAAATTATGATCAGTATCAAAAAAAGCGATATTCATCGTAATATTTTAAAATTTTCAATTTTTCCATTTTAAACACAAAAAAGATTGAAAAAGTTAAAATTACATAATTTTTTATAATATGCAGAAACACATATAAAAGTTAAAAAATTCGATATATATCGATAAATTACTGAATTAGATTTATTTATTTTAAACGGTTAAAAATTTTCTATTTATGTTTGCATGGTTTTTATAAGTGATAAAATGTAAGCGGTTTAGCAAATGGCATATAAAGCGAGTGGAATTGCATTACCTATTTTTTCTCTTCCTTCTAATTATGGAATTGGAACAATAGGCCAAGAAGCAAAGAACTTCATCGACTTTCTAGCTGATTCTGGATTCAGCTACTGGAGCATACTTCCTCTAGGCCCGACATCCTTTGCCGACTCACCATTTCAATGCTTTAGTGCTCGTGCACTAAACCATTACTTCATCGATTTAGATGATCTCATCGAAAAGGACTTACTTAAAAAAAGAGACTTAGAAAAATATGTTTGGTGTGAAGATGAGAGGAAAGTCGACTATCATCTCATTTACACGAACAGAAGCAAAGTCCTAAAAAAAGCATTTAATCGCTTTAAAAGAGGAAGTGGAGATTATCAGCGCGGATATACTTCATTTCTCAGAAAAAATGAATTTCTCGATTATGCTTGTTTTATGGTCTTAAAGGAACTTAATAAAGGTAAGCCTTGGCCGAAATTTGAGAAAGGCTACAATGAGTATTCCTTCAAAGCGTTTAAGAAGATTAAGCACCAGTACTGGAATGAGGTTGAGTTTTATCTTTGGACTCAATACATCTTCTTAAAACAGTGGAATTCCTTAAAAAAATATGCTGCTGAAAAGGGGATAAAAATCATCGGTGAAGAACCTTTCTATCTCGCCTTCGATTCGATAGATGTATATAAGCATCATCGGAATTTTAAGCTCAATAGCCACAACCAAATGGAAAAAGTCGGAGGTTATCCACCTGATTGTTTTTCTCCAGATGGACAAGTTTGGGGATCTCCTATCTATGACTTCGATTACATGGCAAAACATGATTATCGTTTCTTTAAAAATCGCTTGAACTTTGCACTAGGTCTTTATGATCAAGTTATTTTGAACCATTTTCGTGGTTTCTTCAATTACTATTCTCTTAAGGTAGGTAGTAAAAACGGACTGAATGGAGAATTTTATCCCGGTCCAGGAACAGAGATGTGTGATGCGCTAGTGAGAGATAAATCTGAAAAAATCATCGCTGAGCATGTCGGTTATTCTTCTCCTTTGATTGAAGAGTTTTTAAAGAAGAGACAAGTTCCTGAAATCAGTGTCCTCGAATTTTCACTAGTCGGCCAAGAAAATTTCCCATTGCCTGAAGATTACCCATATCAGACTATCGTCTATTCAACTAGGCATGATAATGAACCTTTATGTAGCTATATTCTCTCTTTGAATTCTAAAGAAAAATTACATATGCGTTCTATTCTAGATAAAAGTTGTTATCAGTTAGGTGTGAAGCTAGTCGATGATACTATTGATGGATGGTGTAAAACAATTTTAGAATTGGGTTTATCATCACAGGCTAAATTGATGATCATAAATATGCCTGACTTGCTATTAGAAACTCATCGCGGAAGGATTAACACACCTAATACCATCAATAATAATTGGACTTATCGTATCGGAAAAAATGATTTGACCAAAGAGTTAAGTCAAAAATTAAAAGAACTGAATCATTATTACGGACGTTGTTGAGTTCGAAATTATCAGAAGAAATATTGCAGTTGAGACTTTTTATAGGAGGAAAAATAGAATGAAAAAAGTCACAAAAATCAGTTCCTTAGCAGCACTCTCTTTATTGATGTTAACCGGTTGTAATGGGGGGGGAGAATCTAGTAAGACAAGCCAAGATAACTCCAAATACAACTGGACAATCACCGTTTCTTCGCCAGTAGAGCAAACAAAATTTGTCACTGAGCAATGCAACAATTTCAAAGAAGAAAATGGTTATACTAATGTAAAATTCAACTTTGTCAACTATGCTGAAGGTGAAGTAGATACTAAAGTTCCTGATTGGTCAGCATCTGGTGCCCCAGATATTTATGCCTTTGCTTCAGATAAAACTTTAAGTTTAGTTAAAAAAGGTGCTTTAGCTCGTGTTCCATCTAATTTCCAATCACAGATGACAAAAGAGATGACCGCTGGTGCTATTGAATCTGGTACTTTAGGCGAAAATATGTACGCTTACCCTTATGCAGGTGATAATGGTTATTTCTTATATATCAATACAGACTATGTGTCGGTAGATGAAGCTTCTAAGGTTGAAGATATCATCGCTGCTTGTAAAGATGCAGGCTTAAAATTCGGATATCCTTTGGGCGAAGCTTTCTATTCGATGGCGATGTTGACCACTTTTGGCGCTTCATATACGGTTAATATGAATGATGACTTCACTGATATCTCTAGCATTGATGCGACTTATGATTCCGCAGATGGCTTACAAGCAGCTAAAGGCTTCCGTGATTTGATCAATAATGATGGTGTCATGACAGGAAGTTCGAATGAGGTTTTAAAAGCACCGACAAAAGCTAATGGTTTAGGCGCAGTTGTCGGAGGTTCTTGGAACTCTGCTCAATTCGAAGAAGCTGTTGGAAAAGATAAATTAGTCGCTTTAAAAATGCCGACCATCACCGTTGATAATGAGACAAAGACCCTCCGTTCTTTCTTAGGCTACAAATTATATGGTGTCAATCCTCAAGTCAGTAAGAGTGATACAGCTAGATTAGCTTTTGACCATTCATTAGCTAATTACTTAGTCGGTGCTGAAGTTCAAGAAAATCGTTTTGATACTTTCTCTACTGCTCCGACAAATAAGACAGTTGCTGCTATGGATAAAGTGACCAGCAATCAATATGTCAAAGCTATCAGTGATCAATCGGCTGATGCTATCGCTCAAACCATCGTTCCTCAAGGTGTTTGGGATTCGCCTAAAGCTTTATATGATGGAATCAAAGCGGGTGATATTGAAACAGATGAAGAATTACAGGCAGCATTAACAACTTTAAATACTACTGTTGAAACAGCAAGATAATTCTATCTTAAGGATAGCGGATTTTTCCGCTATCCTTTTTGCTTAAGGGGGATGTATGGATAATAGAGAACAAGTGCTGGCCAGTCAGCTAGAATATCTTTCATTATCAAAACCGCAGAGGGCAATATATAAAATCAGTCATTTTTTCCTTGATTTACCTAAAAAAATATCTGATTCCTTTAGAAGGATTCCTAGTAAGACAAGAAAAGTAAAACAATCTGCTGAAGGAGTTTTTTCTTCTATTTATCACGCTGGAAAAGAAGGTGATTATAAGACCCGTATTTCTTTTATTTTAATGGGTTTTGGTTTGATGACAAGAAATCAGATTTTGAGAGGCTCTTTTTATTTTTTATATGAACTTTTTTTCATCGTGTTCATGTGCCTGATAGGTGGGACCTCTTTAGCCTCATTGCCTTATCTAGGTCAGATAGGTCGTGTGACTTATACAGTGATTGATCCAGACTTTTTGATCGACATCGAAACCACTGTATATTACGACAACTCATTTACTATTCTTTTGTTTTCAACTATCACTTTTATCTTGATTTTGATTTTAATTTTTCTGTGGTATAACCAATTGAAAGACAGTTTAAAACTGCAAAGGATGAACTATATCGGAAAGAAAGCTTCCGATAAAGAGTCTTTTAAAAATATTTTTGATAAAAGTTATGAAAAAACTCTTCTATTTTTACCGATGTCAGGTCTAGTTCTCTTCACTGTTATTCCGATAATCATTATGATTTTGGTCGGATTTACGAATTATAATTCTGAACATATGACACCGACTAGTCTTTTTGATTGGGTTGGTTTATATAATTTCGAAGAGTTATTCGCTAGTGGTTCAGCTTCCAATAATAACATCTTTTTAGAAGTCTTTGGACAAGTACTATTATGGACGCTTGTTTGGGCGTTTTTCGCTACATTTTCCAATTATTTTTTAGGAATGATCATGGCTATGATCATCAATATCAAAGGAATAAAGTTAAAAAAGATTTGGAGAACGGTTTTAATATCTACAATCGCTGTTCCACAATTCATCTCTCTTTTATTAGTTTCATATATCTTTTCAGATTATGGTGTTGTCAATGGGATATTAACTTCTTTAGGCTTAGTCACAGGGCGTGGAATACCATTTTTATCCGATGCTTTATTAGCTAAAGTGATGATCATTTTGATCAATACTTGGGTAGGCATTCCTTATACGATGCTCATCTGCTCCGGTCTTTTGATGAACATTCCAGATGACTTATATGAATCAGCTCGTATCGATGGAGCTTCACCATTGAAGATGTATATCAAAATCACACTTCCATATATGTTGTTTGTCACTACTCCTTATTTAATCTCTCAGTTTGTTGGAAACATCAATAACTTCAATGTTATCTACTTGCTCACTTCTGGCGGACCAGCATTCTCTTACCCTGTCGCTGATGTGCCTTACCAAGTTTCTTCGACTGGCGTTGGCCATACCGATTTGCTGATCACTTGGATTTATAAGATGACGGTCACTTCTAATTCTAAAGATTATGGAGCCGCTTCAGTTATCGGCTTGCTCATCTTCGCAGTGGTAGCTGTCATTTCTTTGATTTTCTACAACCGCTCTAATTCTGTGAAAAATGAGGAGGAATTCCAATGATGACAGATTTATCTTTAGGCAAAAAAACTTCTCGTTATCGCTCACATAAAAGAGCTGTTCTTACTAGAAATATCTTTTTGTATATCTTTTTAACCATCATCTCTATCATCTGGTTGATACCATTTGTTTACTTGATTTTCCAGTCATTATCATCAATATATTCGCCATCTAATTTTATGCCTTATCTCCCGACTGAAGAAAACATCGCTAATGGCTATCCAGTTTGGACATTTGAAAATTATGTCAAGCTGTTCACGGATACTAATTATCCGTTTTGGAAATGGTATTTGAACACTTTCGTCATCTCTTTAGTGACGATGATAATTCAAACAGTTTTAGTTTTGGGAACTTCATATGCCTTGTCACGTTTGAGATTTAAAGGACGTCAAGGAATCATGAGATTGATTTTAGTCTTAGGAATGTTCCCGGGTTTCTTAAGTACGATTATCATCTATTTCACTCTTCAATTATTCCATATGGAATCTAATATTTTCTCTTTGATATTGATTTATATCGCCTCTTCAGCTATGCAGTATTACATCGCTAAAGGTTTCTTTGATACGATACCAAAATCATTGGATGAGGCAGCTATGATCGATGGTGCAAACAAGAACACTATTTTCTTTAGAATCATCATGCCTTTATCTAAGCCGATCATCGTTTATACTCTTCTTATCTCTTTTACTTCTCCTTGGGGAGACTTTATGACAGCATCCTATATCGCTGGAGGAAATCCTAGCATGATGACAGTTGCTGTCGGTTTACAACAGATGATCACATTGACGCAGAGAGTAGAGATGTTTCCGACCTTCTGTGCTGGTGGAGTCGTAGTCGCTATTCCGATTATGATTTTGTTCTTTTGGTTACAGAAATATTATGTCGAAGGTATCACTGGCGGAGCAGTCAAAGGATGAAAAAACTATATATTCTTGGATTAATACCATTTTTGATTTCTTGTCATGATGGCTCTTCTTCATCTCTAGAAGGCCAAATAATTGAAGAAGAAATTCCAAAGCGAGTCATCGATGACAAATATCGCAACTATTATGAGATATTTGTCAGCTCTTTTGTTGATAGTGATAATGATGGAATCGGAGATTTAAACGGCATAACCTCTAAGATCACCTATTTATCTGATTTAGGATTTACTGGTTTATATTTAACTCCGATATTTGCTTCTAGTTCTTATCATAAATATGATGTCAATGACTATTTCAGCATCGACGAAGATTTTGGGACTACTGCTGATTTAGAACAGCTTTTGAATTCTGCTCATCAGCATGATATGAAAGTGATTTTAGATGTCCCTTTGAATCACACGGGTTATTATTGCGAATGGTTTGAAAAAGCTTTATTATCCCATCAAAAAAAGATTAATGGTGAGACGCTCACCGATGAGGAAAGCGCCTATTCAGAACTTTACGTTTTCTATGATACTTTAGAAGAAGCTGAGCAAAGCGGAAAAAAATATTATCGAGCAGGTGGCAATTCTTTTTACTATGAGGCTAATTTTTCTTCTGATATGCCAGAACTCAATTATGATAATCCACTAGCCTATCAGTTAGCTGAAGAAGTATTTTCATATTACTTAAATCTAGGTGTTGATGGATTTAGACTTGATGCAGCTAAATATTATTATTTGAATGATGTGAATGAAAATATCAAGGTCTTAAATAATTTTAAAAAGATGTGTCAATCTATTAAAGATACATATTTGGTGGCTGAAGTTTGGGATTCAAAAAGCATCATTCAAGAGTATTCCAAATCGGAAATAGATTCGTTCTTTTACTTTCCGATGTCAAGCGCATATCCTTCTTCTTTCATCATGAATAGTTTCGGATTTGAAGGTATGATGAGAGATGAATATTTGGATGGACAATTAGAAATGCTAAACTGTGAAACTAATGTATCTGCACCATTTTTAGATAATCATGATATGAATAGAATCACACAATCAGGCGATATCGGACGCACGAAGATGCAGCTCGGTTTATTAGCGATGTGTAATGGATGTAACTTCACTTATTATGGTGATGAAATCGGTATGAGTTCTGCCAATAATCCTGGTGGTGATTATGCTGATAGTAATTATCGAACCCATTATTATTGGGGAGAAGAAGCTATCGAATGTGATGATCCTATTTATAGTAGCAAACAGACGAATTATTTCGGAACTGCTGAAGAACAACTCAAAGATACAAACTCCATTCTCAATTATCAAAAAAAAGCTAATCTTTTAAGAAATGCTTATAAATCGATAGCTAGAGGAGTGATTTCAGTCACTGAAGAAGATAAACAGGTCAATTCAAATAAAGATGTTTATCTTTTGGCTTATGATAAAACTTATGAAGACGAAAAGATAAAATTGGTCTTTAATTTTTCGATGAATCAAACTTTATCTTATAAGACAGAACTAGATGTCAAACATGTTTTATTATCAGACAACGATGTTCAAGCGACATATTTAAATGGTGAGTTGAAATTACCACCATATAGCATCGCATTATTAGAGTACTAGAGAGGGGATATTTTATGGCAAGTTTAAAACTCGAACACATTTACAAGGTTTATCCTAATGGAACAAAAGCTGTTAATGATGTTTCATTGGATATTAAAAATGGGGAATTCATCGTTTTCGTCGGTCCATCTGGCTGCGGAAAGTCCACGACTTTAAGAATGATTGCTGGATTAGAAGAAATCACTGCGGGCGAATTATATATCGATAATCAAATCGTCAATGATGTCGAACCAAAAGATAGAGATATAGCGATGGTTTTTCAAAACTATGCTCTATATCCTCATATGACTGTTTATGAAAATATGGCTTTTGGTTTAAAGCTTCGCCATGTTCCTGATGATGTGATTCAGGAAAAAGTTTTATGGGCAAGTGAGATTTTAGGAATCAAAGATTATTTGGATCGTAAGCCTCGTGCGATGTCTGGTGGTCAAAGGCAGCGCGTCGCATTAGGTAGAGCCATTTTGAGAGATCCAAAGGTCATGTTACTGGATGAGCCTTTATCTAATCTCGATGCTAAACTTAGAACCCAGATGAGGACTGAAATCGCCAAATTACATCAAAAGTTGAAGACGACGTTTATTTATGTCACTCATGATCAAGTCGAAGCTATGACTTTAGGCGATCGTGTGGTCGTCATGAAAGCTGGCCGCATCCAACAAGTAGATACACCTAAAAATCTTTATGATTATCCATCTAATATCTTCGTCGCCGGATTTATCGGAACACCACAGATGAATTTCTTTGATTGCACATTATTGAAAGAAAACGATGATATTCTCATCAAGTTTAAAAATGAAAATGTGCAATTGAAGGTCCCATATAATCGATTGATCAAAGTCAATCCTGATTATTTAGATGGAAAACATCCGATAATCTTAGGAATCAGATGTGAACATGTTCATCTGACTGATAAAGATGATGACTTAGCTATCAAAGCAAAGATTTCGAGATTTGAAGAATTAGGATCAGAAACTTTAATCTATGCTACATTAAGCGATGAGGATGATTCAATCGTCTCTGAAAAAGGTCAAATCATCATCAAGTCCGATAGAATCAATGAGCTTAAACCAAATGAAACCATCTGTATAAAATTTGATTTATCTCACACCTACTTCTTTGATAAAGTAACTGAAGAAACGATCACGCCAAGACTTCCAAAAGAAAATGTTTTTGATGCACGATTATCAGATAAAGAACTCGAATTTTTAGGTATGCATTTTGCTTTACCTTTAGTTTTACAAGGCAAGCATGTTGAAAAAGCTAGTCTCATCATCCCAGTTGACGCCTTTAGAATCGATGAAAATGGCGTATGTGTAAAAGTCATTGATAAAGAGGTTATCAACGGTTTTAAACTATATCATTTATTAGTGAATAATCGTGTTTTCTTCGCGGTGCTAAACGAGGATTTGGATGTTGAAGCAGAAATTAAACTCTCTTTTGATTATTCAAAAATAACTGTTAAAAAAGATGATGATAATATCATCAAACCAATTCAAAAATACGATGAATATAAGGCTTCTTTCTATAATTACCAAACTGTTATTTCTAAGGGAGATTTTGCAGAGTTTACCAAATTGAGAGATGAAAAGATCAAATCTGCTACTCAATTTATGGATGCGCAAATCCTGTTAGAAAATAATGAGTATGAAAAGAAAAGACTGGCTCTCACTGATTTATCTGATGAAGAAAAATCTAAACTCGAACAACAGTTAAAAGAATTCATCGATAAAAATAGAGGAGAGATTAAAGAAATCAAAGCTGAAGCTAAAAAGCAAAGCGCTGAACTCAAGTCAAATTTCACATCTTTAAAGAAGAAACTCAAATCTGATAATGATCATTTGTTCGATCAAAAAAAGGCCGATGAGATCAAAGAGTTTAATGAGTTCAAAAAGAATAATAAGGACAAAGACGCTCTTAAAAGGCGCAGCGATGAATATCATATCTTTAAAGATAATTTCCAATCTGAAAAAGAGAATACCTTAAATTTAGCCATCAATAGCGCTACGATGGACTATGAAGCAAAAATCTCTTCATTGAACGCTTCTACAAGAAGAAAAATCTCTCTTTTAAAGAAAGAGATTCACGAGAAGAAAAAAGAGTATAACTATCGAGTTCATGGTGAAAAATCTTTGTTAAAAGAGCATGTGAAGCGTTTAAAGATTTTGGAATCCAAGCGTAAAGATGCTATCGAAAGGGCATCGTTAGTCTTTTTCTTTAAAATTGAAAACGATTGTTTCGCTTTGTTGTCAGACATCATTTCAAATAAATTGATTCAAGGTTTAGGCACTAGAGTGTTCAGCAAAGAATTCAAAGTTGAAGTCCCTCATGACGCTTACCACATGAGCGATTCGACTAATTCTATAAAAGGGACTGTTGTCGATAATCTCGATTACGAGTCAGCATTGTTTGCTAAAATCAAATTGCAATCTTCAGATAAATATGTCTATGTGAAAGTGGATGAGTCATTGCAAGTCGGTCAAACAGTATCTTTTGAAATCGATGTTTCGAAATCTATGATCACTGAAACAGGCATGAATATCAGATTGTATTAGGGGCGTTAACATGAAACTAAATAAAGTTATAATCTTGCTCACGATACCGTTACTTTCACTGGCTTCTTGTAACAATAATAATACAGATGTGCTTGAAGCTTCTAAAGAAGCGGTCAAGAATTTACAGCAAGTGGTAAGCACCAAATATTCCTTAACAGTCACAGGTAATATTTCCATTTTTGATACTTTTGAAGATCCAGAGCCGAGTTATGATGTTCCAAAAGGCATTATAGGCGACACCGGATACTCGTACATTTTAAGAACGCCTTTATTGCTCAATGAGGAAACTTATTATCCTGATGATGCAGATTTAGAAACGGTGGATACTTCACAGTACGGATATTTTAAAATCACTAGTCGTTTGTTATGGGAATTTGATAGCAAAACTTCGTTACGATTTGAAACTAGGGATGACAATCTTGTGTTTTCTGTCGAAGGATTATCCAAAAATTTAGTCTTCTACCATGTCTTGACTGATCCCGATAACATGCTATATTCGGAAGTTCAAATCTATGCTCGTTTCGACATCACTTTAGTTTATAATTCTGAAGGATTACTCATCGAAGAAACGATCAAAAGCCAAAATCCTTTAAGCGATAGCAAAGAAAAAACTGTCGATGTAAAAACTACCTATTCTTATTCTTAGATATGAAGAAACTTTATCTTTTATCAAGTTTATTTATCTTATTATCTTCTTGTTCTAATGATATCCGACAAGATATATCAGAGTTTTTAAGCACCTGTAGTTTAGAGAAAGCCAAAGAGTTTACTAAAACTATTTCTTTGACTTATTCTTCTCTTTTAGAAAAGAGAACAAATCAAGAGGAATTAGGTGAGACCACCATCTCTTTTGTCGCTGATTTGACAAACTCTGACGAATATTATTCGCAAGTGATCGAGACTTTTTCAGGTCAACATCATCTCTTTGATCAAGACAGTCAAATGTATGTGACCTATACCACAGCTGAAACAAAATCAGATGAAAGCAGTGATGTTTTTATAACTACTGTTTATAAAGAAGGATATAAGGATTTGAATAAACCTGATGAGAAGAGCATCTATCAAAACGAAATCGAGACACCCAAAAGTCTTATTCAATCACGAATCGATAAGATTTTTTATTCGTCTAATCAAATCGATGGAGTTTCTGGTGGTTTATATTATGCTGATTTTTTTATTTCAGTAGCTAAATTTGACATGTATATAGATATTCAAGATGATAAACTTCTTTATCATTTAGATAATTATCCATTCAAAAATGATCAAGAAGAAGGAATCGTCAATGAAAAGATAGTTATGAATAGCGTTGGAATGCTCGAATCATTAGAATTGATCAATGATAATTTCACATCTTCTGAAAGAAACATAACTTTGATAGATGTTTCATATAATACAAAACTAGATATATAAACTTTATTTTAAATGTAATCGTTTTAATAGACTTAACTATTTTTGAGATGATTCAAAAGTAGTTTTTTTGTCTTGATTATTCGATGAATTTTTATGGCGAAATACCACTAACTGATTAAAAAGTGTATCTTATACACCTCAAGCTTTTTTTAGTGGATTGCACCGGATTATTGAATTAACAATAATTAAGAAAGGGGTTTCAACATGCTTTTGAAACCTAGAAAGGAAATCAATAAAATATGAAGAAGAAAGCATTAGGTCTAGTCGCTTTATCATTAGTCTTCGGAATGTCTTTTGCTACCTCTTTGACTTCTTGTACTCAAACTAGTTCATCAGTTGGTACAGGGGGGGGAAAACTCAAAAAGTTTTAGAATCCATCGCTGTCACAAAAGCGCCGACAAAAACTGTTTATCTTGAAGGTGAAGAATTCGATAAGTCTGGCATGGAAATCACTGCTACTTATAGTGATGATTCCACTGAAAAAGTCAACAACTATCGCGTTAAAGTTGATCCTGATGGTCCCTTATCAGTCAATGATACTTCGGTCACTCTCACATATGAAAATAAATCTACTACCTGCAATATCACTGTTAATGCTATCGTTTGCACTAAATTAGAAATCACTAACGATCCTATCAGCACAGCTTTTGCTCGTGGTGGTGTCTATGATTTCACCGGTTTAGAAGTAACTGCTACTCTAGAAAATCAAAAAGAGCCAAAAGTTCTTAGTGCTGATGAATATACACTATCTGTTGATGGAAAAACTATTAAAGAGGGTGATACTGTTGAATTAGAGGGGAAACGAGAACCCTACACTGTCACTGTTAGCTACAAAACACAAACTGCTACTTTTGATATCACTGTTATCAATGGCTACAAGATTGAAGGTGAAAATATTCTCTTCACAGAGCCGACAGCTGAAAATACTAACTATGTTAGACTTAAAATTACAGATGATGGTGATTATTTAACTGAACCAAGTCAGAGTGGTACTATCCGTGCTGTTTCTGGTGTTGATGATGCTGAATATGCTAGTGGGAAAGCCTATTTAGGCGATTTGAAGAATGGTAATGTCATCGAATTCTACTTCACCAGTGAAGTCGCAACCACAGCTGATATCTCAATTCAAGCTGCGAGTGGTTATTTGATTAAGGATGATGGTAATTGGGTTCCTGAAGAGATGGGAGATATGCAGTTTAACAAAACTGTTGAAGTGACTCTTAATGGCACTAAAGCTAACATCTCTGATGATGTCATCCTTGAAGGCGGCACAGTTGAAGATGTCGGCGGAGTTAATGCGATGCTTTGGGCTAACTGGAAAACAGTCAATTTCGGAACTATGAATGTCGTAGAAGGACTCAATGTTGTTAAATTTGTCGTCGCTAGTGAATACATTAATTGCCATGGTGGCAGTTGTGCATTCAATTTAGATTACTTATCTGTTGATTTTGGAGCTTAATAATATTTTATAGGAGCTAAATATATGAAACTAAAACTCAATAAACTTACACCTGGTAGAATAGCTCAACTCGTCGGTGCTGGTGTATTATCAATCGCTTTTATCGCTGGCACTTGTGTAGCAGCTTATTATGCACCTATGATCACTACTTTCTTATGTGGTACTGGTGTCAACTTCGAGACGGAAGAATTTAAAGAATCCGCTAAGTTATCCGACGCTCTTTGCCAAACAGTCGCAGAAGAAGGCGTCGTTCTTCTTAAGAACAAAGATAATGCTTTACCTATCAATACTAATAAAGTCAACATTTTTGGTTGGAGAGCAACTGATCAAGGATTTCATCTCTCAGGTATCGGTAGTGGTGCATCCACTATCAATGAGGAAAAAAAGGTCACTTTATTAGATGCATTTAAAAGAGAGAACATTGATTACAATACAGAATTGATCGATTTCTATAACAGATTTGATAGCTACAATGGCGGATATGGAACAGGTGATGGCGGACGTATTACTTTTAGAGAACCAGCCTTAAGCGATTATAGCGATGAGCTTTGGGCAAATGCTATCGACTATTCTGATACTGCTATTGTTGTTATTTCTAGAATCTCTGGTGAGAATGTCGGAGAAATTCCGATGAATCAGAATAAAGCCCATCAATCTGCTGATAGTTCTAGACACTATCTTGAACTCACTACAGAAGAAGAAGCTTTGCTCCAGAATTGTCGTGAAAACTTTAACAAAGTCATCGTCTTATTGAATACTTCTAACCAGATGGAATTAGGTTTCTTAGATAAATATGATATCGATGCGTGTTTATTGGTCGGTCTCACTGGACAATCTGGTGCCTTGGCTATCCCACGTATCTTAAAGGGTGATGTAAATCCATCCGGTCGTACAACTGATATCTATCCTTATGATTTGACTTCTGATCCGACATTTAACAACTATGCGAGAACCGGTAACGATGTTACATATGTCGAAGATATCTATTATGGTTATAAGTATTATGAGACTAGATATGCTGATAATGAAGAAGGCTATAATTCAGCCATTCAATTCCCGTTCGGCTATGGTTTATCTTATACTGAATTCAACTGGAATTTAGATGGTGTAACTATCGATGGCGAAGAATTTGATTTAGATACTTATAAAGAGGATAGCCCGATCACTTTAAGCAAAGATACTGAAGTTGAGCTTTCATTCAGTTGTCATAACATCGGTGATGTCGATGGTGCTGATGTCATTCAACTCTATGTCAACGCTCCATATACGCAAGGTGAGATTGAAAAGCCTGCTACTAGATTGGTTGACTTTGCTAAATCTACAAGTGTTCCTGCTGGCACTTTCCAATCTGAAATCACTATGTCATTCACTGCATATGACTTAGCTTCTTATGATGCTTATGATGCTAATGACAATGATGCAGCTACTTGGGAATTAGATGCTGGTGAATATTCTCTTAACTTCATGGACAACTCTCACACTGCTAAGACGATGTCTGAAGATGGAAATGGACTGACTTCATTGAAATTTGAAGTCAGTGATGATATCGTCTATGAAACCGATCCGGTCACTGGTAACGAAGTCACCAATCGTTTCACTGGCCAAGATGCTATCGCTGGTGTTCCTATTGATGGAAGCACTGTTTTCAGCGAACCGGTCGATTATTTCTCAAGAGCTGATAACTTTGCTAACTTCCCTGAAGCACAAGGTAGAGCTACTAATTCAACTGAAGTTGAAAAAGCTAATAATTATAGCAATACTGGCTTTGATCAAACCACAATGCCGACTTTAAACCAAGATAATGGCCTTTATCTCCACACTCGTAAGGATGGCAGTAAAGCTTCATTATCTGAATTGAATGGTAAGGACTTTAGTGAAGAAGGCGATCTCGCCTATAATGATGAACTCATCAATGAGATCGGTGCTGATTATGATTCTGAAAAACTCGATCAAATCGTCGATCAATTGAGTGCTGAAGACGCTTGTAAAATTGTTGAAGATTCCGGTTTCGGAACTCCTGCAGTTGAATCTATCGGTAAAGCACGTGCTTACGATTTCGATGGGCCTGCTGGCTTTAACACCAATACACAAACCGGTGTGACCTCTGGTGAATGGACCGCTTATCCTAACCAAACTTTAATCGGTCAGACATTCTCTAAGAGTCTTGCTAAGCAAATCGGTTTATCAATGGGTGCTGAAGGCGTTAATACTTCTTTACAAGGATGGTATGCTCCTGTTGTTAATCTCCATCGTTCACCATTTAATGGCAGAAACTATGAGATGTATTCGGAAGATCCAGTTTTGAGCGGTAAATTAGGTGCCCAAACTATTGATGGCGCCAAGGCTAATGGTGTTTACTGCTATCTCAAACACTTCGGTCCTACTGAGCCTGGTCAAAACTCTCGTAATCAAAACTCTTGGATGACTGAGCAAAATTTACGTGAAAACTATTTTAAAGCTTTCGAAATCGCTGTAAAAGAAGGTGGAAGTAATGCTGTTATGTCTTCATTCAGCTCTTTAGGTGGTGTTTGGACTGGTGCTAATAATGGCATCTTCATCGATATCTTAAGAAACGAATGGGGATTCAGAGGTTCTGTTTTAACTGACTGGTGCGATGGCGGTGGTAATATGAATTGCCACGTCGGTGTCAGAGGCGGAAATGATATCTGGCTCAATCCTAACGTTGGTAATAACAGAAGTAAATTGAGCAGAACTGATCCTACCGAAGTCTATTGTGCTAAGCAAGCTGCTAAGAATGTAATCTATACTGTTTGCAATACTAGATACTATTCCAATCATTATGATCATTCACAAGATGAAATGGTGTTCCCGATTGGAGAAGCTAGTATTTCTATCCCATATCCTTGGTGGATTCCTACTTTAGCCGCTATCGATGTCGTCATGATCGGTGGTTCTCTTGTTTGGGCTGGTTTCACTCTCTTCTATCACAAGAAGGAAAAAGAGACTGAGCAAGAACAGAACTAATCAATTCAAATTGAAGTCAAGAGGTTGAGGATTAAAACTCAACCTCTTTTTCTATACAATTGTTGACAAGATTTGATCGCTTGTTTAGATGAGAATAGATATTTTGGTCCACAAACAATATTGTTTAGTTTTGTAAATATCACTATGGATTTTTATTTAACAAGCACGCAAAATGATTTTTTGGACTTAGAAACCAGAGACGATGTCTTGATAGAACATAGCTGAAACACTGGCTTGATCAGTGATCACCATGCCTTCAAATCCCCATTCGTTTCTAAGCAAGTCAGTCATCGCACCTTTATGTGCACAATCCAGCGTGAGCCGATTCTATTCATAGCTGCCATCATCGCATTAGTACCACCATCGACAACGCCTTCAAAACCCTTGGCATAGATTTCTCTTATCGCTTGTTCGTTGGCGAAAATCGCACCACCATAACGATTAGTCTCTTGATCATTTAAGAAGAAGTGTTTTGTATAAGTGATGACGCCTTTCGATCTCAAACCTTCGATTTCACTTTTAGCCATCGCATAAGATAGATGTGCATCCTCTGAATAGTATTCGAAGTTGCGACCAGAATATGGAGAACGATGAATATTTGCACCCGGTCCATAAACACCAGCGACATTGATAGATATGGTATCTTGACCGAAAAGAACCCCTAACTGTTTGATCATGTCCGTGTTCCAAGTGGAAGCCATCAAAATTTCAGCTGGCCAAGCCATCGAACTGACACCGCTGACTAATGTTCCTGAAACGCCGTTAGGTTCGTCTTTATCTTGGGTTGCAGGAAGTTTGATTTTATCTATTTGAATAGTTGAGTATCCGCCTAATCTTATGAGCCTTGTCATCTGTGAATAAGATAATTGATTTGTCAGGTCGTCCCATTTGGGGTCATCATATGACACACCGATTAATTCATGAACTGTATAAGTGGTGCTATCGCTGTTTTGCACAAAAGTATAGTCATTGATTATTTCATCATCTGAAGTATCTGTATTGACATCATAAAATTCTAAGTTATTGAGTAAATCTTGGCTAGCATTCCATGTCCCATTTGAGAAAGTTGTAGGATATGTTCCCACCCAGTCACCCCTCGATAAATAGGTGTATTCGGAATAATAGTTTATATCTACATCTTCGAAGAGATTGGTGATTTTATTCCCGGTTTCAGCTGTGCTATAAGTGGTTGAATCGGTTGTTTCTTGTTCAAATGCGAGTTTAGCCAGAGCGCTGTTTCCATCATAATACATGCCATCATTAACAGTCTTTCCTTTTAAGGCGAGAATATTATTCAAAGCATCATGAGCATTTCTTCCGATAGCGAAATAATAATCGCCAGGTGTTAAGACGTAAGTTTTAGCTGTTTGATAGTCGTAAGAAGTCAAATCCTCTTTATCGATAGTTATTGTGACATCAGCTGAAGAGCTGGGATCTAATTCGATAGTTTTATCGAAACCTACTAATTCGATTGCTGAAGTTTCGACTCCGCCTTCGGTGTATGGCTTTTGAGCGTATAGTTCAATCACATCTTTGCCAGCTCTATCACCGGTGTTAGTGACATGGACAGTCACTTCGAAAGAACTCTTATCTTCACTTTCTTGTACTTGGAAGTCACTCCATTCAAAGGTGGTGTAACTGAGTCCATAACCGAATGGATACTGAACTTGAGTTGAGTAATTATAATCACCAGCGTTTCCTTGATTTAACACTTTATCTTCATATCTAGTTTCATAATAGCGATAGCCGACATAAATGCCTTCACCATAAACCAAATATTTATTTCCTCTATCTACGGAGCTGTTAGAAATGTTATAGTCTCCTAAATTTTGAATCGATGGTGCGCTTTTTGAATCATATGCATAAGTATCGACTAAGCGCCCTGATGGATTGACATCACCTTTTAAAATATTAGGTATAGCATATATACCTTCTTGACCGACACCACCTATCCAAATCGCTGCTTTGATGTTTTCATATTCTTCATCTTCTAAAATACCTAACTCAATCGGGTTATTAGAATTTATGACAAGAATTACTTTTTCAAAATTATCACAAGCCAGTTTTAATAGATCGCGTTCATCTTGATCAATCTGTAAATATGTGTATCCAGTTTTCAAATTTGATGTTGGAATATCTGCGCTTTCACCACCACTTCTCCCGAGAGACACGACAGCAACATCATCATTTTTTAATGAATTTAATACATCATTCGTGTATGCGTTTTGTGGCACTTCATTGACGGCAAAATTGCCATTTCCAGCTTGATCTGGTGTTGTTTTACGATAGCTTTTGCCAGGTCCAGAGGTATAAAAGTTCCACAATGTTTCATCAACATGGTATCCTTCTCTTTCAAAAGCGGTTTTTAAGGTCGGCGCTTGATCAGTATCTACCGATCCAGAACCAGAACCACCATAGACGAAGTCGACTGAATTTTGTCCTAATAATGCGATATCAGTTTCATTTGCTGCTAATGGCAAAGCATCATCTTCATTCTTCAATAAAACAGCACCTTCATTAGCGACATCTTCACACAACTTTTTGGAATCTTCACTGGCTGAATAATCACTATTAGTCAAATAAACATCTAGGAGGTTTTGGTATTGATATGCGAACACTGTGCCAACGATTAAAGCGATTGACAAAACTCCTCCTACTGCCGTAGTGATAATCGCAGCTTTCAAAGAGACTTTTCTCTTTTTCATATGATCACCTCAGAAAATAATCAGGCATTAGGATCAGTCAAAGACATCTCGGCCGAGTTATCTTTAAAATAGCAAATATATTCTTGGCCATAGGCTTCGATGACATCATCTTTACTATCGGCCATGTTTTTCTCACCTTGAGTTTTAGCCGGCAATTCAGTCGGATAAGTCTGATCTTCATCAGCCGTATTAATCTGGATATTGAATCCACCAGCTTTAGAGAATGAATTCAGCAAGACATCATCAGCAGTTGCTAAAGTGGTTTTCGTATAACCATCGACTGAATCATCTTGTGCATATGAACCATGATTAAACACAGTTGTTGTTCCCAAAATTTGTGAGTAGCCATATTGAACGGTTGAAGAATAATAATCATAGGTATCATTTTTATAAGTGATAACCAAATCGATTTTAGCATCATAAGATCCTTCGCCCATGCTTCCAGGGACTCTAGTCCTGTCGGTGATTCTGATGTCTTTAAATTCTTTAGTGATCAATTTAGAAACGTCACCAGAAGCGGTTGAAATCGTAGCTTTGACAGTGCTTCCATCTTCATTTTTAGTTTCAGTTTCATTCGGATCGGTGAAAGAAAAGACATTTTTGCTATCTTCCGTATAAATTTTGAAGCCAGTCGCATAATCACTGTTGAGTACGTCTTCTTTGTTATCAGCCATGTTTTTCTCGCCTTGAGTTTTAGCTGGTAATTCAGTCGGATAAGTCTGATCTTCATCAGCCGTGTTGATTGCGATTGAAAAGCCTCCTGCTGTTGAATATGAGTTGATGAAAAACTCACTAGGCTTATTGAGCTCATAGGCGGTGTAACCATCTTCGGTCATACCTTTTGTGAAGGTGCCGTAACGAATACTGGCAGTTGATGACATAATCATGCCGAAACCATAATTGACTGATGTGTAGACCATTTCATACAAATCATCTTCATAGAAATGAACTTGATAGGTGTCTGCAACCCATCCACTATAGGCGTTATCGTAGATTTCAGAATAGGTATAAGAATCGACTAATTCAGCGCTTTTAGCGCTAGATTCACAAGCGGTAAGACCGCTTACAGCTAAGAAAGATAATAATGGTATTAATACTTTTTTCATACATGTTTCCTCCTTGTTAAGAAACTATGAAAAACATTAATTTAAAAACGCTTACATTTCAAATTAATGGCATAAAAGTATATTTTTTAGGCATACAATCATCTATTAATTACTATCTTGTTTTATTTATGTGCCATTTGTCTAAGGGCTTTCAAATAGATTATTTTTATTTTTCAATCAAATTGATGTATAGTTTTATCAATAACACTATACACTGTGATATAAGGCTTCAGCAGTCGACAACTAAAAATATGAAAAAATAGCCATTATATGAAAGTTATTGATAGAGTTTATACGCATATAAATTTAGGACTTAAAGCATATGAAGTTAAAAATAATAAAAAAAGATTTACTTTAAATCAACAATAGTTATATAATACTCAATGCTGTTTTCAGCATATTTTAGATTGATACGGAGGATAAGCATATGGCAGTACCTTTTAGAAGAACTGGTGTTACCGCTAAGAGATTGAGAAGAACTCATTTTGTGCTAAAGGCAACTAATACTCATTCTTGCTCTCATTGTGGTGCACAAATCCAACCTCATCGCGTTTGCCCTAATTGTGGTTTCTACAGAGGCAAGAAGGTTATTGAAGTCAAATCTTCCGCTGAATAATTATTTATCAGATGAAAAAAAGGACTGCAGGTCAAAAACTTGCAGTTTTTTTCTTATAATAAACATAAAGAGGTGAAATATGACGCATGAAGAGAAAATCGGTCTTTTGACAGGCTTATATTTACAAGTCAGCCAATACGCTTTATATACCGCCTTCAAGGTTACGAGCCTATATGTTCAAACACTGAGAAATGATGACTATCGTCACGGAGTTGAAGAAGTAGATTTAGCATTATCTGAAAGCGATAGTCGTGTTAAAGAGTTTCAAGGGAAAAGTGAGGAAGATATTCTTTCTTATTTAGATGATAAAGGTTTGTCTAAAAAAGAGTTCGATTCGATGAAGAAAATGCTAAAACGAAGAGACTATTTGGTTTCTAATTTTTTTATCGACCATTCTAAAGAACTTGCGAGCCAAGATGTTCAAGCTTATGATGAACTGATTGATGAATTGAATAAGTGGATTGATGAAGTGACAATACTGAATCAAGCACTAAGTAAAACGATGAATAAATTAATCGAGTCTTTCAGCAAAATTTAGTTAAAAAAGCAGCTAAAATAGCATATAATTTAAGATGTTAGGAGCTAACTAGAACAACATGTTTTATTTATCACAACTCAACATCGCACTAGATAAAATCATCAATCAACGTCGACCTTTTCGAAAAGTTTTCTTCAAGATTTTTGTGAATGAAAAAATCTCTGCTCTAGATCAAAAAGAATTTGTTTCGGTTACGCTCGACATATTAAGAAATTATTTCATTTTAGATTTTGCTTTAGCTGATACACTTGAACATTATCAAAGCAAGTCTCGGGAAGCTTTTTTATTTTTAGCAGTTCTATATCTTTTGAAAATAAAAAAGGTTGATGAAGAAACTGTCTATGAGCAGTATCTAAGTTGCAAAACTTTGCTGCGTTTAAATGCTGATATGAATGATTTTAAAGCGATTGTTCAGCTCTCTAAGCAACAACATCTATTGAATGATGAAATCAAAAAACATCCTTATTTATATAATTCCTTAAATCTGAATGTTCCTGAGTTTTTATTGCGCAGTTTTGTCGTCGACTTTGGAACTGAGATGGCTCCAAAGATAGCTATTTCACTTCATTCAAAACCAGCTTCTTTTTATTTGCCATATAGAAATGATGAGATTGATTCTCCTCATTTTTCTAAAATTCGTTTATCTTCTAACGAATATATTTATCGCGCTCTCGATAAGCAAGCGATTAAAAGCGAGATTAAACATAACTCTTTAGATGCGATTCCGTTGGATTTTTCTTTCGCTTATTATCTATCAAAAATTGATGAATATGTCTTAGGGTCTAAAGTTCTAGCTTTTAATCAAACTTCACCTTTTATGACGCTATATTTAGCTAAAAAACTTTCTTCATGTTTAGGTAAAGTGACGCCTGTATTTGTGTCTGCTGATTCATATCGATTAGCTGTTGATATCAAAAAGAAGTTCCAAGCCGATAACTATTTTCCGTTGTTTGCTAAGACTGAGCTAGTAAAAACTTATGAAGCATATGATGACTTTCAAATCGTTTTATTTGAAGGGAAAGATACTGGAATAGGTAAAATTTCCTCATCATTTTCTCTTTTGCCTTCTTTGAGAGAAGGTGATTTCAAGTCTTCTTGTCAAAGGCAGCTCGAGGGGCTTCTAGAAGCGTGTGACTTTGTTAAAGTCGATGGGCTACTTCTTTTCTATAATCATTCTTTAGCTAATATCGATAGCAAAAAAGTCACGACGATGTTTTTGAAAGAAAAGAAAAATTTCGCTGTTTTAAAAGAGAGCTATCTGTTCCCGTTTGAACATGATTCTGATGGCGGGTATTTCTGTCTTATGAGGAGAGCTTACTGATGAGAAGCATCTATTCTTATTCTCTTGAAGAACTGACCAGCAAGATGATTTCGATGAACCAGTCTAGCTATCGTGCTAAACAAATTTTCAGTTGGCTTTATAAAAAAAGAGTGTCTTCATTTGATGAGATGAGCGATATTTCTAAAGCTTTTTGTGCAGTCTTAAAACAAGAATTTGATTTTTCTTTGCCGACTCCAACTGTTGTTCAAGAATCAGCAGATGGGACGATAAA
This sequence comes from uncultured Bacilli bacterium, assembly GCA_944371605.1. GTDB lineage: Bacteria > Bacillota_I > Bacilli_A > RFN20 > CAG-288 > Enterosoma. The sequence continues at coordinate 133,163 of CALVXU010000030.1, read as the reverse complement.
GTGCTTGTTTAAATTAGAAGATGGCGAAGAGGTTGAAAGTGTTTTGATGCACTATGTGTATGGGTATTCAGTCTGTGTTTCTTCTCAAGTCGGATGCAATATGGGATGTGCGTTTTGCGCATCTGGTTTATTAAAAAAGAAAAGAAATCTTTTACCGCATGAAATGCTCGGACAAGTTTTAGCGTTTGATAAGCTATTAAAAGATAAAAATCCTGAGTTACGTGTCACTCATGTAGTCATCATGGGAACTGGTGAACCGTTCGATAATTATGATAATGTGTTATCTTTTATTCGTAATATCAATTCACCATTTGGAATCGATATCGGTGCTAGACATATCACTGTATCGACTTGTGGTGTAGTTCCAGGCATTTTAAAGTTTGGCAAAGAGGGTTTGCAGGTCAATTTAGCTATTTCATTGCATGCACCTAATGATGAGCTGAGAAATAAATTGATGCCTATCAATCACGCCTATCCATTAAGTGAACTCATCCCAGCTATCATTCAATATGGCAAAGACTCTCATGATAGAAGAGTCACTTATGAATACATCATGATCAAAGATTTGAATGATTCTTTAGCTTGTGCAAAAGAATTATATGACTTGATAAAGCCGACATTCGGATATGTCAACTTGATACCTTATAATCCAGTCATTGAAAATGGATATGAAAGAAGTCCGAACACTAGAGTTAAAGCTTTTCATAACTATCTTCTAAAAAAAGGTATAAAATCTACTATTAGAAAAGAATTCGGCAGCGATATCGATGCTGCTTGCGGTCAATTAAGAGCTAAACATAAGGGGGAATAAAAATGGATATCTCTAGCAAAATCATCGCTTTAAGCGATATTGGTAAGAGAAGGAAAAACAATGAAGATGCTGCCTATGCAGCCTATTCCCAATATGGTGTTTTATTAGTCGTCGCTGATGGTATGGGTGGGCATCGAAAAGGAGAGGTCGCCTCTAAATATGTCATCGATGAACTATCTATTGAATTTGCCAGTAACAGACATATTTTTACGACTTCTACAGCAAGAAAATTTGTGCATCGCTGCCTGAAAAAGAGCAATCGTGAAATCTACAAGATGTCATTAGCAGGCGAAGAATATAAAGAGATGGGTACCACCGCAGTTGTCGCTTTAAAGGCTAAAAATGGCACTTATGTCATGTGCTTAGGTGATTCTCGCTGCTATACTTTTTCTAAAGAAGATGGTCTTATCAAACAAACGATTGATCAAACCTATGTTGAATTATTATTTGAGACTGGAAGAATCAATAAAGCTGAGATGTCGACACATCCTCAAAAAAATCTTTTGATCAATGCGGTCGGCATCAATCCAGATCTTTCACAGATACAAGAAAAAATTATCGACAATGATACCTACGACTATTTATTGCTTTGCTCTGATGGTTTATATAATCTTGTTTCAGAAGAAGAGATAACTCGTATTTTGTTACAAAATAAAACAGTTCCAGAAAAAGCTGAAGAACTTAAAAACTTAGCTTTAGAGCATGGTGGAAATGATAATATAGCTGTTGCTTTATGGGAGAATTGATATGCAAGAAGAAAATTGCATGAATGAAATTATTGATGATCGTTATAAGGTTGAAAGTGTTCTGGGCAAAGGTGGAATGGCGATTGTCTATAAAGCCCATGACCTCATAACCGACAAAGATGTTGCTGTTAAGATGATGAAGGATGATACTGCGTCTGACAAAGTCAACCTTTCTCGTTTTGAGCGAGAAGCTCGCGCGGCTGCGAGTTTAAACCATCAAAATATTGTCAAAGTTGTCAATGTCGGCTCATATAATGGACTTCCGTACATGGTGAATGAATTTGTTCAAGGGCAGACATTAAAACAAGTTTTAGATGTCAGAGGTAAGTTTTCCTTTTTAGAAGCTTGCGATATCATGTATCAATTATGCTCTGCAGTTATCTATGCTCATCAGCATGGTGTTATCCATCGAGATATTAAACCGATGAATATCTTTTTAACGAGAGATGGGACGATCAAATTAGGTGATTTTGGAATCGCTACTTTTCAAAATTCAACACATGTGACGCGTTCTGATTTCATCATTGGTTCTGTTCATTATATGTCTCCTGAAGTAGCTCAATCTAATCCTGCGACTGAAAGAAGCGATATTTATTCAATGGGAATAACCTTTTTTGAATTGATAACTGGTCGTGTTCCTTTCGATGCTGAAAGTCCAGTCCAGGTCGCGGTCATGCAAGCGAAAGACAAGTTTCCGTCTATCAAAAAATTCAATCCTAAAACACCTGAATGCATCGAATCTATCATCTATAAGGCCTGCCAAAAAGATCCGCTTGACAGATATTTTTCTGCTGAAGATATGAGAAAGGATATCGAACGCATTTTAAGAAACACTTCTTTATTGAAAAAGAAAAATAGTTTTTTCTATAACCTATTACATCCTCATTCACCTGACAATGAGGCTAGACGTGTTGAAAAGAGACAAAAGCGAGCTTTAAAAAAGGCGGCTCGTGAGGCGAAGAGTGGTAAGAATGAGTGAAAAGATTGTCTTATCTTCTGGTTCTTTAGGATATGAGCTATTTGATGTAGAAACTCAGGAGATCTCTTTGCACAAATCCCGCGGAACTATTTCTTATAAGGGAGCTAATGTTCTTATAGGAGATGCTGTTAAGTTAGATGAACGCGGTTTTATCTCTGAAATCCTTCCTAGAAAAAATGTTTTGTCTCGTCCAAAATTATCCAATGTTGATTTTATTTTTGTCGTTATATCCTATAAAAAACCCGCCTTTTCATCATATCTGCTAGATAAATTTTTAACTTTGATCAATTCTTCAAATATCAAAGCTAAAATATTGATCACTAAAGTCGATTTAGCTTCGAATGAAGAGTTTGAAAATTTCAAATCTTATATGTCTTATTATGAACATATCGGTTATGATGTTTATTATACAGGTAAGAATTCAACATATGATTTATTAAAAATCAAAGATATCATCTCTGAAAAAAAAGTAGCTTTTGTCGGACAAACCGGTGTTGGTAAATCGACTTTACTGAATCAGCTATGTCCTGATTTCAATCGTAAAATTGATGAATTATATATCAATTCTGGCCGTGGAAGGCATACGACTAAAGAAGTGGTCTTATTACCATTTAATGGTGGTTTTCTATTTGATACGCCTGGCTTTTCTCAGCTAGAATTAAAAGACTTTAAGCCTATCGATTTAGCTGCTTACTTTCCAGGAATTAAAGAATATTATGGGAAATGTCATTTTGTTGATTGTTTACATCTTCCTAATACAAAAGGGTGTCAAATTGAAAAGGCGATTCTATCAAATATGATTTCTGCTGATTCCTACAAAAATTACTGTAAAATATATGAAGAGGTGAAAATAAACGATATATGGAAAAAGAAGCTTTGATTTATCCATCGATATTGTCAGCGAATTTTTTGCATTTATCTAAAGATTTTTCTAGCATGATAAAAGCTGGAATAAAGACTATCCATTATGATGTGATGGATGGTTTATTTGTCAAAGATATCTCATTTGGAGAAAAATTATTTAAAGTTTTATATGAGCGATATCATCATAAACTGCACTTTGATATTCATTTGATGACTGAGGAACCATTTAGACATATCAGACAGTTTTTAAAATTAGGAGGAAGTGATTTCACTTTCCACTACGAGAACACCATAAATAAATTGAGTGAGCTAAAAGAGCTGCGCTATGAGTTTCCTTATATAAAATTAGGCATCGCTATTTCGCCTGATACTGATGTTTCTAGAATTTTAGGCATAGCTAGTAATTTTGATCAAATACTCATCATGTCGGTAGTGCCGGGTGCTTCTGGACAATCATTCATTCCAGCTTCAGTCGAAAAGATCAGAAGGCTCGCGCATTTTAGAAATGATAACCATCTTTCTTATCTCATCGGTGTCGATGGAGGAATTGATGATACGACAGGGCCCATGTGCTTAAGAGAAGGGGCTGACTATTTAGTCACTGGATCCTATTTCTTTTCATCATTAGATAAAACAGCTGCTCTAAATAAAATATTGAGGAAAGACTTATGAATTATTCACAAATAGCTATCGGAATATTTGTCTGTTCTTTGGCCTTCTTTGTCGTCTATTTGATACTGATTGTTTACTTTAAATCTTTAATCCTAAGTGGCCAAGATGTTAAGTTCCGCAATTCTTATCCTTATGAAATTTATTCGAAGCTAAGCATTACAAATCGTATTCTTCTTTATTGCTCTTTATTTTTAAATGGTGCTCTTGGTGCTCTCGGGCTATTCTTTTCGTTTTTAAGCTTCGATTCCAGTTATTCTTTTATCATTGGCATCGTTTATTCGATCAGTTTTCTTTGTTTAGTTGCTTCTAATGTTCTTCCTTTGAATTTTTATAAGAGTCATCTATTGACGTCTTTATGTGGGATATTAGGTTTTTCATTTGCTTCGATTCTCTCTTGCTTTATCACAGTTATACCCGGCGCATTAGGGACTGATCAAACTTTTTTCTTACCGATATGTATCATTGTTGGTGTATTAGGATTCTTAGTCTTTCTCTCTTGTTTTAATCCTAAGCTCTTATCTTGGGCTAGGATGGATAAAGCCGAGGAGAACGGTAAAACGATTTATTTAAAACCAAAAGTTAATTATTTGGCTACATATGAATGGTTAGTATATATCTTTTACAATATTGTCTCGCTGATAATCTTTATCTCTCTCTTTTTCTAAAAATATTTGAAAGTTCAAACTATTTTAAGAAGTGTGCTAAAATTTTTTAATGAGGTAAGTTTATGAAAGATCAATATAGCTTGAATTTGAGTGTTCAAAAAAAGCTGTCCTATCTCTTTGAATTAATCAATAAAATTTATAAAAATGGAGACATAGACATATTTTCGCGTTTGTTTCAAACCGATTATCGCATATTAAAATATCTGAAAGATTTTCCAGGTAGTCATCCTTCAGTTTTAGCTGAAAAGCTCAATGTCACAAGATCCAATATCGCAGCAAATCTAAGAATTTTAGAAGACAAAGGTTTGATCGAAAGAAAATTAGATAAATCTAATCGTCGTCAAATATATGTTTACAACACTTCAAAAGCGGAAACATTGTTAAAACAATGTGATGTTAGATTAAGTAAATTATTCTCCGATTGGTTTGAGATTCTCGGCGAGGAAGAAGTTTCTCATCTCATTAAAATATTGGAATTGTCATCTGATCCGAAATTGATTTCTGATGAGATCAAAAATTTCGATTTTGGGTTTTAGCGATGAGTTTTGATTATTTGTCTAAAAAAATATCCGATAAGCAAGTTTTAATCTTTCTTGATTTAGAGGGGACTCAGTTTTCGCATACTCCGATTGAAATCGGAATGGTGGCATACTTAAAGGGAGATGGTCTATTTTTGGGCGAAAAGCTTTTCACTTATCAATCCTATATAAACACTAATGGACGAATAGGAAAAGTGGTGAGTGATTTGACTGGAATAACGAAAGAATTGCTTTTAAATAAAGGAAAAAGTAAAACGATAGTTTTAAAAGAGATCATTAATCTTTTGCGAGCCTATTCTAAGAAAAAATTCATCGCTTATGGTGAACAAGATTTAAAAATGTTGAGGCATTTCATAACTGAAGAGAGTTTCACGTCTGATTATGTCAACCATATCGCAAAGAATTATTTCGACTTTCATCTCTATTTGGCTAATTTGATTTCTAAAAATAAAAGCATTTCACCATCTTTATCTAAACTAACTGAATTGTTCGACGTGCCTAAAAGCCATGCTCATGAGTCATTATCAGATGCTCAGATGCTCGCTGATGTTTATCAAGAGTTTGTAAAAGATGAAAGTACTACTATAAATAAAATAAAATCTATGTATTCAGAAATCGATGAGGAAAGGTTGAGAAAATTTTTATGAAAATCATAAATTATCCGGATGGGAGAAAAATCGTCACCAAACAAGTTAAATCTAATAACGTAGATCATCGCTTGACAGAGAATAAAACAGAAGCTGAGCGACTCAGAGATAGCATGATAAAAAGAAATATGGGCATGCAGTTTGAAAATGATGTCTCTAAGAGCTGTGATTTTTATCGTGAAAAAGAACTAGCTGATATCTATAAAAGACCTACTCCGATCAAAGTCGTTAAGATGAGCAAAACTAAAAAAGGAATGATTGAAGAAGCTTACTTTCAAGAAAAATCAACTACCGATTATGTCGGAATATATAAGGGTAAATATATTGATTTTGAATGTAAAGAAACCATTCATGACACAGTTCCATATCATATGATTAGGGAACAACAATTTCGTCATTTAGAGCTCATAACAAAATTAGGTGGTAACGGTTTCTTTTTAGTGTCATTTAAAAAAGTGCAGGAAGTATATCTGATGCCAGCTACTATCATTCTTGAAGAGATTCGAACTAAAAAACATCCTGGATTTAAAAGAGAATTCTTTCAGGAGCATGGTGTGTTTGTCAAACGTTCTTTTTTGCCGCCTTATCTTCTTTTAGATGCGATTGATGAAGCTTTTTTTAATTAGCTTTTTCTTCAGGAAGTCTCAAAAAATATTTATCTTCAACTTTGATGACTTTAACTTCTTTGACGTCACTATTCAATGAGAATAATGTACCTTGGTGGGTATAGATATTTTCTTTTCCATCTTCAATTATTTTAATAGTGACTTGGACATTCTCATCGTGCTCGACTTTTGTGACATAATAGTATTGTTTGTTCTTTTCATCGACAATCATGGAACTATATGGAGCATCAATGCTTCCATAGGCCAGAAGTGTTTTATTTTCTAAGTCTATCTTTCCATGCAAAAGTTTACCATCAAATAAATTATCTCCTGAATAGAGATAAAAAGAATCATTAGCTTTGTTATAAGCGATTTCTAATGAATTATCTAAAATTACAGAATTGACCTTCTTTTTTAGTTTGTTAAAAAAACCATCTTTTTTTTCTTCAGCCATTATTATTTTCTCCTTTTATTATATGCCTTATTACTAGCTTTTTTTGATCCTTTTTTATTCACGTGATGAACGATGAAAATGATGGCTAAGATGACTAGGACTAACAAAACAGCAGAGATGATGATTATCATCAAGTATTTTTGACGCTGGTTTAATTCAATCGTCAACTTGACAGTGCTTAATACTTTGCTTTGACCATCACTTGTCGTCAAAGAAATCAAAAGATTACATGTGCCGGGTACTTTTCCATGAATCAAAAGATTATCATCAATAGTTGCGATATTCTGATCATCAATCGAATAGGTTATTTTTTCATCTGGGAATAGATTGAGAAAATCAAGACTTGGAAATTGATAAGTTTCGTTAGAAAAGAGCCTAATCTCTGTAAAATCTAATCCGCTGATAGCAATTTTATCTTTGACATTAATAGTTGTGCTAACAGACTTGGATTCCCCATTGTTTTTATAGTTTATAGTCAAAGTTGTAATACCAGGCTTTAAAGGTGTAATCAGGAAATTAGATTCATCAATTTTTATTATATCTTCATCATAAGTCAGTGTCACTTCACTATAGTCAGATGTGGTTATATCCAGAGATAAAGTATCATCTAAATGTAAGTTATAATTTTGTTCTAACTCGATATCTGGAACAACAAATGAATAATTCTCATCGAAGACTCTTCTCACCCATTCTGGATGATCGACATATGGATTGCGATTCTTTTGAACATTTTTATAGATGAGATTATTACGATGATATTCATAATCGTCTACAGGATCTAAATCGTTCCATTCTAAAAGCGTGGATAGATTGTGATGGACACCGAAAAAGATATCAGTATTATCTTCTAATGTATCATCATCGGTGACCACTAAATATGGTTCATTTTTAGTGTTTTGGCCAGTGTCCTTTCCATATCTTGTCGCCATATAGAAGATAGCTCTTGCGATATCTCCTTTGTATTCGTCTAAAGGTTCAAAGACCATTTCTCCATCGATGTCATATCCTTTATAACCGGATAGCTCTGTTGTTCCATCGCCTAAATAGCACTCGACTTCAGTCGTTTTAGAGTCTTCTAAATCATATACATCACCATAATATAAATTACTATGAATATTATTCGTCTTATGGTCAGCGGCTATCAAATGATGTAAATCAGTTCCAGCCCCTTTGACCGGGTTACTACCATCAAAGCCATGACTCTTAGCCCAAACGTGCTCTTTGTCGACTTGAATTGTCCCATTGGGTCTTTCTTTTGCTTCATAATCGATGTGATCTAACGAAGAATTGACTTTATAGCTATTGACACTGTTGTTATATGCAGTCTCCTTACTATCATTACCAGTAGAATACAGCAGGCGAAGATAGTAGTCATCATCAGCTTCTGAAGCAAAAGTAAATGTCTCAGGACTTATCGGTTCAGACAATTCCCAATTTCTATCAGTGATTTGATAATATTTACCGACTCCACTACTAGTTCCTGATCCATAGTCTAAGAAATAATTGTCTTCACTTATCACGTCATAGAGATATCCTTTGAGTTCTTCACCAGTTAAGTCTTTGATATCTCCATAGTATTCATCAACTTCTTCGGTTGTTGAATCAGTGAAATCCATCATCAGAGAATTATCATATGCACGGCCATCAAAAGCAGCTTTTACAGCTGGTTTATTCGCTAAAGAGTAAAATAAACTTGGTATTAATAATGATAAAAATAGTTTTGTCATATAAATATTTTAACATTTAAAAGTAGAAATCAATCAAAATAAATGGAAAGAATAAAAGCCTCAATCTGCTTCGACTGAGGCTCTTATCAAATCTATTCTTTGTGATTGATGATATCTTCTAATTCTTTGATTCGTTTATCTTTTTCTTCAATCTCTTGTTTGAGTTTACTTATTTCTTGAGATTTAGAGATGGGCTTATGTATGAAGCCAAAGAATTTTTTCTTTTTTTCACTATTATCAGTCTGGCCGCTTACACCATCTGCCAATACTTTCTTTTTGCGATCAGGTATGAAGAAATAGATGATAGAGAAGATGAAAACACCAAAGATAATAACATTGATGACAACTACGACGGGAACCCACCAATTAAAACCTTTTTTAATGGCTTTAGGATTAGAAATAGTCACCGTAAATTCGTTGGAATCAGTATTAGTCTTAGCTTGATAATAAGTATTGCAGATAGTATAAATGATAGATTTCGCGCTCGAACGTGCTAAATTCATATCAACTTTATCTGATGAATCTAATGTCCCATATCTTCCGGCTTTTCCATATTGCGGATTGAGTTGAAGATTCAAACCAGCTCTTATTCCTTTCTTTAAGTCCATGTTTGAATCATCGCCAACATCATAGTCAGTGATTATAGTTCCTCTAAAGCCCCATTCATCTCTTAAAATTCCATCTAAGAGAGCTTGATTAGAACCGGCCCAAGTCGGACCGATTTTATTAAATGAAACCATCATCGCATTGGCTTTGCCTTCTTTAACTGCGATTTCAAATGGGCGCAAATAATTTTCACGGAAATTTTGTTCAGTGCACCAAACTCTTTGCTGAGTGTATGGACTGGAATCATAGAGGGCTAAATGTTTGACATAGCAATATAAGCCATTACTAGCAGCACCCTTGATAAAATAAGCTGCATAGAAACCACTCAATACGCCATCTTCTGAGTAATATTCATAGTTTCTACCATTGTTGATTTCACGATGGAGATTTACACCAGGGGCATAAATACCGCTCAAACCAAAGTTTTGTGCATCTCTTCCAAGAATCTGTCCTGCTAAATAAAGGAGTTCTTTACTCCAAGTCTGACCGACTAAGTTTTCACAAGGGAGTGCAGTCATATTTGAACCTGGGACATTGGGTGATAAGTTAGTGCGATTAAATCCAGATGGGCCATCATACTCTAAGTTGATGTTTTTGCCTAAACTCTCTATGGCTCTTGAACCATATCCGCCATCTTCAACTATACGCTTTAATTCAGTGATAGACATCTGATTTAAAAATGTATCCCATTTTGCGCTATCAAAGTTATCTGGATTTCCTAATTCCATCATGAGCTCTTCATTGTATTTTAAAGCACCATCATATCCGCCATTAAACTCATCATATGTGAGGAAACTACCATCATCTTTAGTGATTAATCTTAAGTCGCTATCTTGATTAGTAGTCGGCATTGAATCATATACATAGTCTTCATATACATATGTTGCATATTGGGAAATTTCTCGTGAATCTGGAGCTTCTTCTTTGGTGACAGGTAAAGTATTTTTCATGTCTGCTCTTGATAGATATGTCCAATCAACATTTAGAGTAGAGCCATCTAACGCACATCCACCATAAGCTTCTTCACCAGAAAATCTATTCTTTACTCTTCCACCAGAGACAGGATCTTTACGATAACGGAAGCTTTCTTCCACTTTATAAGTGATGGTGTTATCATTCATCTCTTTTAAATGATGAGCGTCAGTCATCAATTTCAACTGGTAATCACCTGCTTCGACTTCCCAGCCGGTGAGATCATTGCTATTAGCATCATAAGTATCATAACTAGCTAATTGATAAGGGGTGATGTTGAAAGTTGCAGTGTATGATTGATTTGGCTCAAGATCTGGTGTTTTGGCAAAATCGATTAAGGTGACATAAGATTTTTCGATTCCACCACTTGTATATGGAGCTGTAAAGTATAACTCAACGACATCTTTACCTGTCATCTCGCCTTTATTTGTTACAGTGACTTTGATTTCAATCTCGCTATCAGAAGTCAAAAAACTATCTTCAGGTAGGCTGAGTTCTTCTAACTTCCACTCGAAATTGGTATAGCTTAAGCCATGACCAAACGGATATTGAACGACAGCATTGTAACCTGTTTTTTCACTAGAAGTACCATCGAAGAGAACTTTGTCTTCAAAAAGACCTACGCTATCAGCAGTTTCGTAATATTTGTATCCTAAGTAGATATCTTCAGCATAAACGATATCGTTAGATAAGGAATTAACACGAGTGATTTCATTTATTTCAGGTTCATAAACAATCGTATCTGCGAGCTTACCAGATGGTGATATCTCACCATGTAGAATTCTACCGATAGCAGTCGCACCGCTTTGACCCATATAACCGACATTTAATGCTGCATCTATTTCACCAAAATTTGCCTCATCATCAATAAAAGTCATATCCATGATAGAGCCAGTATTGAAGACGACGATGACTTTATCAAAGTTAGCAGTGCACATTTTGATGAGAGATTCTTCTTCAGTAGAAATTTCGTTGAATGACCTTGTTTCATCCGTCGGTAAATCATGCTTATATTGCTTGTCATACAGATTTCCGATATATTCACCGCTATATCGGGATAAAACGATGACAGCAGTGTCAGAGAATTCCTTTGCTCTATTGACTACATCTTCCGGGAAGGCACTTTCAGTGACTGGCTCTTTCAACTTAGTGTTATATCTATTGCCCCAATTCGCTGTGTCACCCCAGTCGGCATCTTCGGTTGTACACCAATCCTCATAAATCTGGATTATTTCTTCATTGTAATTGAAGTCAGCATCTTTTAGGCCTTGTAAGAATGTCACTTTATTATCTGGATAGATGTAAGAACGACCAGAGCCATTACCGGTCAATAAGAAGCCTGCATCAGTGGCGCCCCAGCCGAAGACGTTGATGTTTTTTTGAGCTTTTGAAAGAGGTAATGTTGGAACACCATCTTTGACCTTATTTTTCATTAATACGGTGCCTTCTTCAGCTATTCTTCGCACCACTTCATCAGATGATTTGGCAGATTGTTCAATCACTTCAGTGTCACCGCCTAACTGCTCAGCAACACCGAAGAAAGTTGAGATGATATCAGAGTATTTATAGGCGAAATAATCACCGACGATCATGGCAACTGAGAATAAACCTGCTATTGAAGAAAGGATGATCTTTGACTTTTTAATATTAGGTTTGAGTTTCATTCGTGCCTTCTCCTTTAAAACTTGATGTTTATTTTATCGATGTTAGCAGCTCTACCTGATCCATCATGGTCTTTGATTAAGCCTGTACATTTGAGTGTGATTTTGGTATAGCCAGCCTTTAAATCAAGATTGCAGATGAGGTTTTCAGTCCATAAGAACCAAATTCTTTCACCATTAGCTTGGCGTCCTTTGATCATTGTCTCATCACTGACTGAAACAGGTTGATCATCTACTGATAAGCTATATTGATCGTTGAATTTAGTATCATAAGTTTGTGAACCATCCTGTGCTCTTAATAATGAGGCGGCTACTAAGATTAAACTAGCATCTTTGACCTCTGATTGACTATAAACATAGAAATCAATTTGTGAACCGACTTTCATATTTTCAGCAGCGGTTTGGCCATTTGCATTGCTGACGATACGAGCATCATCTCCTTGGACGCGAGTGATAACTGTGTAAGAAGAAGTATCACTAGCTTGTTCAGTTTGTTCGACTTCAAGTGTGAGACCATCAGCGATAGTTAGAGTGAATGTGGCACTTTTAGTTTCACCACCAGCGGTAATCTCAACGGTGAAAGTGACTTCTTCATCTAGATATTCTTTATCTAATAAATCACCATTTTGATAAGTATTGCCTAAGGAATCTTTTATGACGTAATTAGTGGCGTCTTCGTCAACATAACCATTTTCATAAGTCGCTTTTACTTTTAGACCGGATAAATCTAGTTTAGATCCTTTTGTATAGTATTTGACACCTGGTAAAGAAGTTAGTTCAACGCTTGAGATTTTGGGCAAAGTCAAATTGATCGCCATCTCCCAAGAATAGTTTTTGTATGTGAAAACGATTTTGTTATCTGAATATCCTAATTGTCCATCTGGAGTATAGGAAAAATACTGCGCATCAGGGCCGAGATTTTTATCCCCATCATAGCCGTTTCTATAATTGACATTGAACTTAAGACCTGTTGGATCAAACGTATCACCAACGTTATAGTCTTTTTTAGTCGGCTCAGAAATGACTTCGACATCAGTCACATAGTCACCGGTTTCAGCAGCTTCATCACTAGCACGAATTTCTAGACGATCGATATTAGGTGTTCTTCCGTAATTATCACTACCTTTTTGTGTGCCGATACATTCTAATGTTATTTTGTTATATCCAGGATTGATAGTCAATTTACCAAGAGGAACATCCACCCAGTTAGTCCACATAGTCGTCGCTGAACCTGCCGGAGGATATTTTTTTCCTTCGATGACAAGATCATCTGAAAGCCATACTTCTTCTTCGTCTTCGCCCAAATACATCTTAAACAATTGATTCACATTCATATCATCCATTTTTTGAGCATCGCTATTAGTCCTCGTCGAAGAAGCGATTAAAACAATATCAGCATTTTTCATCTCGACTTTAGAATAGATATAAAACTCTATTTTCATACCGACATTAATATCGCCGAGATATCCATCACCAGTGAAAGTGGAGTCGTGTTTTAAATGGGTATCTTTATTATTTTCATTGAAAGATAAGTCTAGATTGTTGCCGGTGATGATGGTGTAACTTTCATCTGTCGGTTTTTCTTCACCACTATCTGTAAGATAAACATTTTCAGCTTGAACTGTGAGTCCGTCGAATACTGTTATTTTAAAACTATCAGACATTGTGATCTCATTAGAAGTCACATTAACAAATAGTTCTAATTCACCAGCCACATTTAATGTTGTGCCTTGTTCATAGCTATTATTATCTTTATCAGTGACTGTATAGTTAGTCTCGTTATCGATCAAGCCTTCCTCATAATCCGCAGCTACGACTAATCCAGTTAAGTCTAATGCTTCACCTAATTGATATGTTTTGATATCAGGTTCTCTAGTTATCTCTACAGATTTTAATGTCTTGGGCAAGACAGTTATCGGAATATCTTTTGTCACACCTTCAAATTCAATTGTGATAGCTTTAACATCTTCAGTCAATGCTCCTCGAGGTGAATAACCATCTAAGTCACCTCCAGTTAAATCTTCTTCAATGTAGCCATTTTTATAGATGGCGTTAAAGCGCAGACCTGCTGTCTTAAAAGATTCACCGACCTTATATTCAGTTTTTGATGGCATCTGTGTGATTTCTATATCAACACAAACATCACCATCTTCTACTTTAGATGTTGTTGGGGGGGGAGTCGTCGATGTTTTATCATCGCCTTGGCATGAGGTTATCATTAAAGAAAGAGGTAAGATCGCACAAGTTAAGAGCGGTAGGATTTTTTTCTTTTTCATTATTTTATGTCTCCTTTGCTGCTAAATCATGATTATGATTTGCTGAGCCAATAGTAAATAAAAGTCCAAAAATAGTTAATATGAATTTCGTCTTAGGTAGGTTTAATTTCGTAACTTGTATAAAAAATGTAACCGCTAACACTCGCGATTTTTAAATGGTGATGTGAATATTATATTAAGATTGAAAACACTTTTATCGGTTGTCAATGACATTTCCCCAGCGTATTTATCAACGATCATTTGGATGCTTTTCATGCCATACCCATGATACTTTGAATCTGCTTTAGTCGTCTTCGGTAGAGTATCTTTAAACTCCAATGTCCCTTGGTAATAATTATGAATATTGATGATTAAAAAGGATTGTTGTTTCTTTATCGATAAAGATATGATTTTTTTGTCTTCTTCTAATTTACTCACTGCTTCAATAGCATTATCTAATAGATTTCCAAAGAGAGAATATAGATCAGGGTCAGACATAAATGACAGCTCTTTGCCATCGATGATACAGCATAGTTTAATCTTTTCCTTGGTACAAAATAGACTTTTTTCTGTCAATATGATATCAAGTGCTTCGTTTCCAGTTTTAATTGCTGAATCATAGATAGAGATAGTTTCTTCTATTTCGTTCAGGACATTTTCGTCCACATATTTATTTTTTCCGATAGCTCTTATTTGGTGCTTTAAATCATGACATTTTTGATTTATAAGATCAATATTCGCTTTACTTGTGCTATATTGAACTTCTTTTTCTTTTAATAAATGTTTAACAATTGTTAAATCATTAGCAATTTTGCTTCGATTTTCCTCTAAGAAAAGTAAGAACAAAGCCAAAATGCAGCAAAAGATATTGAATGAATCTAAGAGAGCAAGATAAGTTTGATTAAAATCAGTTTGACTATAATAACCGATGAATGCTGAGACGACGATATCAAATAATAAAATAATAGCTGATAAACATAATAACTTGGTATTAGTAATACCTATTTCAATTCTTTTTTCTAAACGGGAATGCAATAAAAAATATCCTATCAAGTAGGTAATATAATAAATGAAGATATACATGATTATGGTGAAAGGATTTCCACTCACAAATGAATTTCCATTGCTAGTGAATATCAAAAAGAAATCGTATACACCTGAACCGATAACATTATGAACATTGTAAATACCTGTCAAGACAACGAAGACATCAAATAATTCATATGCGATGTGTTGCAAAGTATAGGCGACTGTAGAAACAAAAAACAACTTGATGAATTTTTCATCAAAACAAAATCTCATACCCAAGAGAATTAAGATAAAAAATAAAAAATATCTAAAAACATCATAAATAGCGTTGTTTATCAAAGGCAATAAAAGCACGATTGCGAATATGATGAGCAGACAGGCAGCAAGCCTTATGACAAAAAAATTCTTTCGTTTTAAATGATAGCCGATGATAAAATCAGCGATTAAAAGTTCAAATATTACGGCTAATTTTTGTATAAAAATCATATGGTGCCACCTAGATAGTCAGCTAAGTCTTTTAAAAATTGTTTTTTGCGTGAACGACTTATTTGAAGTCTAGTATCGCCGATAAAAAGATCAAAGTTTTCAATTTTAGTGACATATTTCATATTGATTAAATAGCAGTTATTACATCGCGAAAAGGAAAACCTCGTCAATTTTTCTTCTAATTTACTCAATGAGCCGATTGAAGAGACAGCATCGTTAATGGTGTGAAAAATCAATTTGTGATTTATGACTTCGATATATTTGATTTCATTGATCAACAATATGTGTGTACTCGTTTTATCATTCACGACTAATTTGTCAGTTTGATTATTGTTAATCCTTTGAAATGCACGCTCTAGTTTAAGCTTTAAATTTGGATATGAAATAGGTTTGACTATAAAATCCATCGCATCTACTTTATAACCATCGACTGCGAATTGAGCCATATTCGTGACAAAAATAATAATCACACTCCTATCGATTTCTCGGATTTGTTTAGCGAGTTCTAAACCATTGATATTCGGTAATTCAATATCTAAAAAAATGATGTCATAGTTTGATTTATACTTATTTATAAAAGGCGTTGGATTATCAAAAACAAAAGTTGTAAACGATAAGCTAAGATCATGTTGTGCATGCTCTATCGCATTTTTTAACAGATCAGCATCTTCTGGCTCATCTTCAATTATGGCGATTCTAATATTTAAATTTTGTTCCATAAGTCATGCCTTTAATTCTTCAATTTTACACTAAAGTTTATCGAAAAAATAGAAATAATCAAATTTGAATTCAAAAATTGTGAAAGGACTCACCAGCAATAATCAGTGACAATTTAATGTTTAAGAAAAGGTAAAAGATAGTATAGATGCTTTAAAAAAGACAAATTTAATATAAAATATTGCAAGGAGGATATCATGCTCGAAAATCAAAAATTCTTAATAGTCCTAGATTGTGATGGCACGCTACTAAATGATGAAAAAAAGATTTTGCCAAAAACAAAAGCTTATTTGATGGAGCTTGCAAAAAGAGGAAACATTATAACAATGGCTTCTGGAAGACCGGATAGAGCGGTATTACCATATTATCGTGAACTAGAATGCCATGGGCCTTTTATCGGATATAACGGATCTATTATCTTAGATCCTGATGACAAAAAATTTCCTGTTTTCAAAAAGAAATATCCTCTCACAATAATCAAAGATTTTCTCAGCCATTTTAAGATTGATGATTTTAGCAACATCATGGCAGAAGATGAAAAAAATCTCTTTTTCTTATATGAAGACCATGAATATGAAAATTATTTTCATCCAGAAGGGATGAATGTTTTCTATGGTCCGATGTTAGAACTATTCAAGGAAGATTTGTTCGGTTTTATCATATCATTGAAAGATCCTAATTTATTGTTTAAAGTACAAGATGTTATCTCTAAATATGATGATATTGGTTTTAGGCCTTGGATAAACACAAGTTTGATAGGGGAATTTTTCTTTTATTCAGTGAACAAATCTACAGCTATTGAGCGATTGCAAAAGTATTATCAGATTGATCGCGCCCATGTCATCGCATTTGGAGATGCTGACAACGATATTGAAATGATCAAAAAGGCAGGTGTGAGCTTCGCTATGCAAAATGGTTCGGAAGTCATTAAAAAAGTGGCTGATTATATCACTCCTTTCGATAATAATCATGAAGGCATATATTTTGCGTTAAAGAAGTTTTTAGACGATGATAGATAATAAAAAAACGGCACCCATAATTCACTTGAGTGCCGTTTTAATTTCATCTACTATTCTTTATTCAAGACCCATCAATTTTTTCAATTCTTCAACTTTCTTTTCGCCAAACTTTTTCGCTTCACTATCAGTTAAACCGACGACTTCAACATAAAACTTAACTTTTGGCTCAGTGCCTGAAGGACGAATAGCCAAGAATCCTCCGCTCTTAAAATTAAATCTTAAGCAATCTGAATAATCGATATCTGGATCATTTAATGAAGATTTATAGCCTCTGACAAAGTCAGTTATAATTCGCTTCTGATAGTCATAGATGGATTCCACTTCATCACCTGCTAATTTCTTAGGAGGATTATTTCGCAATTTTTCGATTTCTTCACCCATTCGTTTTTGGGCATCAGAACCAGAGAAAGCGACTGATATCTGCTCGTTGAAATATCTTCCAGTTCGTTCAGATAATTCTTCATATGCGATATCTAAAGTTTTGCCTTGTCTAAGGTAAAATTCAGTCATATCAGCTATGGCGACAATCGACTGCAACGAATCTTTGTCTCTGACGAAATCAGCTAATAAATATCCATATGATTCCTCGTAACCGAACAAATATTTTTCACCGAGCATCTCTAATCTGTCTGCCATGTTACCGATATATTTAAAGCCGGTAGCGGTTGTTCTCACTTTAACACCATATGATTCAGCGATTTTAGCGCCTTGTGAACCAGTGACAAAAGTATTACAGATGACACCTTTTTCAGGCAAGGAGTTGCGACGCTTTAAAGTTCCTAAAACAAAATCGATTAAAAGCGCACCGGTTTGATTGCCAGTAAATCTTTGAATATCTCCATGCGAATTCACAAATGCTAGACCGCATCTATCAGCATCAGGATCAGTGACAATGATGATGTTAAATTTTTTATCTGAAGAAGCATTAAGACGTTTCAGTTCTTCATAAGCACCTTTATATGCGCCATCGGTTTCTGGATTTGGATTTTCAGTGTGGGTGAAATCAGGATCAAAATAATCTTGTCCAGGAACAGTGACAACTTCATATCCAGCCTTTCTCAAGGCCATAGGACCAACTTTGCAATCACAACCGCATTCTGGTGAAAAAACGATGCGAGTCAATCTTTCTGGACCAAACTCTTCTAAATAGAGAGAAGTTGAGATCTCTTTATGAACAAATTCTAAGTCATAATTTTCGTCATCGTCTAAATAGGTAACGGTTCCGTATTTGTCAAGCGAAACCTTCTCATACTCGCAAGTGAGTTCATCAGGTAAGGCATCGATTGTAGCTATCAATCCTTCGATGATTCGATAGACGCCTTGACATCCTTTTTCGTCATAAAACTTGTAACCATTATATTCTTTAGGATTGTGACTAGCAGTGATCATAATACCGCCGACACAATTGAGTTTTCTAACTGTGTAGGAGAGCTCAGGAGTCGGATGGGGATCACGGAAAGTATAGACTTTAAAGCCCATTTCAGTCAGAACAGTACTGGCAGTATCCCGAAAATCTTTTGAACAATGTCTATTGTCGAAAGAGATAGCGAATCCTCTTTCTCTAGCAGCATGTTCACCATATTTTTCTAATAAGAACTTAGCGACACCGATAGTAGCACGTCTAACAGTTAAATTGTTTAAACGCGCTGAGCCAGGGCCTAAAAGAGCTCTCATACCAGCAGTACCAAAAGCAAGAGATGAAGAGAACATTTCTTTGATAGTCTCTTCATCAGCGTTGCGAATAATCTGCTTTTCATCTTCGGTGACTTTGTCTGAAGCAAGCCAAGCCTGCTTTTTCTCTAAATAATTCATAATTTCCTCCTAGTCATTATTTATTATAAACTTGTGTCATTATTTTATTAATATAATTTCTATCAACTTATCATTTCTTTGTGTTTAAAAAATCATTTAATTGTTTTTCATTAGTCTCTAAACTTTTGATCAAATGAAAGAATTCATCTAATTTTTCTTCCGGGTGATATATGCCATAGGCTTTAAGCAATGCTGAATGTGAAAGACTATTGCCTAAAGTAGCTAAATCAGGTTCTTCTTTGAAGAGATAATAGGTGAGATTACAGATGTTCTTATACTCCTTATTATGATAGATGATGCTATTTTTTGCCGATAAGAGATATCCGAGCATAAAATATGCTAATAAAGAATCATTTTCGCCTAGATGTTCGATTTCTATAACTTTTTTGAATAAGTCTGGATCAGCCTTTGAAGCTCTTGAACTAGTCATATATTTCGACAATAGCTGATAACGGATTATTTCCATCAATGTTGTATTATAGTCAGGACCATAAGCTAAAATAGCTTCGCCGAGACTTTGTAAATTTTTAAAGCAAAAACCGTTGAGACGAAATGACATATATGGATTGAGAATGTAAGAAACACGAAAGACAAAAACGTCTTCAGGCATCACAAGCACTTTTAATTTTTGGATTTTTTCATATTTTTCTTGATTCACATTCGAGATTAATTTCAAAAACTCATCAGATTTAAAATATGATGAAAAAAATGTTGAACTTTTGTATGCGTCTTTTGCTACTTGATATAAATTGTCATAACTTTTATTATTGATAAAATAACTCATATTGCCACCTGAAATACAACTGCAATTATATATATAATTAAAAAGATAACAAAACTGATACCAGTTATTGTAGTCATTGAGAATCGCAAACCATTTAAAAAGATATATAGTTTTTTATTCTTGATTTTTTCATAATCGACCACTGCTTTTAAATCGACATAACTCTCGGATAAACAAGAAAAATCCTTGATATCATTTTTTAAAGATATTTTGGCATAAATAGCACCTTCGATATAGTTTTTAAGTTCTTCTTTTCTTTTGTTTATATCATCGAATAACTTTTCAGTATTTTTTTGCAGGAATCTTTTGGCGTAATTATATGCTTCGCTGACATTTGCCCTATAGATATGAAAGGCTATAAAACTGATGTCATAAAGCAATATTATTATCGGATACATATAGGCTAAATAGGTTAAAGCATGTGTTAATGTCGGTTGATAGAAATGGTTAAAAAAGATTTCAAATGGATTGATCCATGTTATGAAAAGAAAGATGTTAGCTAATATAAAGAATAATATTTCAGAAACATAAGAAAATATAGAGAGAAAATTTTTTTTAGTGATAGCTTTCTTTTTTAAATTTGCGATTGATACATCAGCGATTTTGTTCATGTCTGAAAGATAATAGTCTAATTGCGGCTCGATTCTCTCCATTTTATATTCCTTGCTTTTAGTTTCATCAAGGATTATTTCATTTAATGTTGTATCTTTTCCATCAAAATTGATGATTAAGTCACCGATGGAATTGATATCACCTTTATAGTTTGGATCGATCGCTAGAGGGTTGATATAGTATTCAGGGAATGAATGTAATAATAAATAATCAAATGAACTTTCTAAGATAAAGCAGTCCTTAATATTTAAAGTGTAAAATTGTAATCTTTCAAAGCTTTCTATCAAGCCCTTAGCTTTAAAAGATAAATGCTCTTTTGCACTGTTAATATTATTGACAAGAAGCTGATAATTTTCGGTCTCCTTCAAAGTTTTCCCATAATCAGTTGCGTACTTTTGAAGATTCCAGCCACTCTCTTCAGCTAAGAGATAAAATTTCATTTCTTCTTTCATATCAAGCCTCGATAAGATAAATCAAATCAAAGAGATTAGATAAAAATCCATCTTCAAATGGAAGAATTATCCTAATATTAACAAAAAAAATGACTAAAGGAATATATGTTAGAATGAAAAAACTGGCGCCATAAGCGATTTTAGTTATGATTTTTATCGGTTTATGAATAGCAGGATTTGTTCCGATATAAAATATTTTGAAAAATAAATAAGATATAAAATAAACTAATAAATAAATGATTAAGTACAAAAACTGAGTTATGATATGCGCTTCTTCTTCAACACTCAAGCCAGGATAATGATTCATCAGCGGCGCAAAAATATTCATGAATGGTTGCGCAAATATTTCTTCTGATAGAATTTCAGGTAAGAAAGAAATGATGATAAAAATGATACCTGTAAATAATACTGCAAACAATGAGCAATAAAAATAGATGCGTATTCTATTAGTCGTAAAAAGAATAGCTGGTACAAGAAATAATGGTATCAATATTAAAACTAATAGAGACAATGACATATTAATTTATACCTTTTATAGATTCTAAAATCTCTTCCTCTTTTTTAGGTAATTTAGATGAAAATGAATGATTAGATAAATAATTCAAAGGGCTCGGTATGTCATCTAAAAATTCGAAATATGAAGCATGCAAAAATTGATTTTTAAATCCATACATCCGTTCAAAAAAATCATTGACTTCAAAGTCACCATATTTGCTATCACCAACTATCGGATGAGAAATATTAGCAAAATGGACGCGGAGTTGATGAGTTCTTCCTGTTAAAAGTTCTGCTTCGACTAGCGAATAACCACACGAAAAAGTTTTGATTCTAGTATAGATTGTTTTAGCTGGTTTAGCACCTTTTTCTATTTTGCCTACTTTGACCAGCTTTAATTTGCTATCTTTAATCAAGGGTAAGTTTATTTCACCATTTTTAGGAGTTATTCCTCTGACGAGTAGCAGATATTTTTTTCTGATTTTTGTTCTTTCTCGGAATAAATCTTGCAATACTTGAAGGCTGGGTAAAGTTTTTCCAAAGATAACGATTCCGGATGTGTTTCTGTCAAGTCGATGAGCAGGGCTAGGAATGAATCCAGTGATGTTATTGGGATCCCATTCTCCCTTTTTTGACAAATAATTGAGAACCATATTTTGTAGAGTTATTCTCTTTTCATCATCATTATCGCCATGAATCAATAAGCCTCTAGGCTTGTCAGCTACTAAGATTTTGTCATCTTCATATAAAATAGTGAAATTTGGCTTGACAGGTCTAAGCAGAGCCTCTTGATGAAATTTATTGATTAAATCATCTTTTAAATAGATTGATACGTCATCATTTTCTTTTAAAATATAATCAATTTTGGCTTTAACTCCGTTTACTTTTACATCCTTTTTTCGAAACATTTTATAGATAAAAGATAGTGGAGCTTCTTTTAGAACTCTTTTCAAAAATTTATCGATGCGCTGATTAGCTTCGTTTGCAGTTATTTTAAAATTCATATAAAAATTATATCATTAAACTTATTTATTAATAGAAATAAAAACTTTAACTCTTGACAAGAGCAAAAACTTCGATAAAATAATCTTTGCTGTCTTAGTTTTGGAGCGATACTCAAGAGGCTGAAGAGGTGGGCTTGGAAAGCTCATAGACAGGTAACACTGTGCGAGAGTTCAAATCTCTCTCGCTCCGTATTTGACTGAAATATGCCCTAATTCTAGGGCTTTTTTATTTTCTGTTTGAACTTTGTTTGAACTTTTTATCAAGTTTTCTAAATTTAAGACTGCTGAATTTATTTTTATTGATATCACAACGATAGATTTTTCAGCTTTTCATATTGTGATAATTTATTGATTGAATATCAATCTTGATTCTTCGGCTTAATGATATTTAAGTGTTACTATATAAGGAATTATTTCTTTAAATTCGTTATAATATCAATGCACTAACTGTGTTATTTTTAAGATGTTTAAAGGAGGATGGCACTATTTATAAATAATAGAGCTCAAGATTTATATGTCCAAAAAGTATATTTTATCAGTCGCATTATTCACGTTGTTTTTGTCAAGCTGTGTAAGCGGCTCATCTACTTCTAGCGGCCATATCGCTTCACCAGATACTGGAAATAGTTCTAATTCTAGTTCGAGCAGTTCTTCGGATGTCGAAAAAGGCGATGGGATTATTTCGATATACAGCGTTAACGATTTCCACGGCAAAATTGAAGCTGATGATAATTATTTAGGCATGAGCGCTTTACAAGGTGCTATTTTAGATAATCAATATTATGAGCCTTCTTCAATCATCATTTCAGCTGGTGATATGTGGCAAGGCAGTTATGTCTCTGGTTATGATAAAGGTAAATCTACTACGGAATTGATGAATCTCTTCCCATTTCAAGCTATGGCGTTAGGAAACCATGAATTCGATTGGGGAATGGAAGTTATTGAAGAAAATCAAAAGACAGCTGATTTCCCGTTCTTATGTGCTAATCTTATCGACCAAAGCACTGGAAAAAGACCGGATTTTATAAAAGACCATGCTATATTACAATCTGAAGGTTATAAGATTGGCTTGGTCGGTGCAATAGGATCTAATCTTGAAAGCGATATCTCCTCTGAAATGATTAAAGGATATGAGTTTTCTTCAGACTTAACTCTTTTACAAGATGCATATGATTCTTGTATTGCTGAAGGTGCCGATGTTGTATTATTAGCCCTTCATGATGATGAAGGGTCAGATTATACTGATGCGATTCAATATTCAAATATTCCATTTATCGGCATTTTTGGTGGACACTCACATCGCTTTCAAAACGACACTGCTTCACCTATTCCATATGTTCAAGGAGGCAGAGATGGCGAAGGATATTCTTGTATAGTTATCGATGTCAATAGTTCTTCATTAAAGTCGATACGATATGAGTATGTCGATTCTTCAGACGCTTATAGTGCTGATGCTGATTTTATCAAGGCTGTTAATGATTTGATTGAAAGTAGGCCGCCTGAGAATATCGGATATTTACAAGGATATTGGGATAGAACCAGTTCAGGTAATTTGGTAACCAAAGCGATGTTTGAGATGGCAAAAAAATATTATCCGGACAAGAATTATGATGAAAGCAAACTTTTAGCCTTCCATAATTCAGGAGGCATCAGAGGATCGTATCCTTCTTCTTCTGAACCTCTTTTGATCACGATGGCTGATATTCAAATAGTCTCTCCATTCGATAATCGAGTGGTGCTGTTACCTGATAGAAATGTGACTGAATATGATATATCAGGAAATGTTTATTATCCGACAAATATTTCTAGCGGAGTGAAAGATATAA
This sequence comes from uncultured Bacilli bacterium, assembly GCA_944371605.1. GTDB lineage: Bacteria > Bacillota_I > Bacilli_A > RFN20 > CAG-288 > Enterosoma. The sequence goes on along the minus strand of CALVXU010000030.1, from coordinate 108,724 downwards.
TCACAATAAATTATGTCATCGATGATTCAAGCGACGTTTTCTATTCAAGCGGTAGTGAAGTTTTGCTCAACAGCGATGGAAGCGAATATATAATTTATGATTTAATCGCAGATTATATCAGGGAGAACTCATCTGAATCTGATCCCCTCAGAGCAGAAGATTTCAATTATTGATTTATAAAACTCCTTCTAAAAGAATTTTTAAACCCACAGCAATAAAAATAATACCAGAAATCAAAGAAGCATATTTTTCAAGTTTGTCGCCTATCAGCTTACCAGTCAAGCCGGTTATGAAGCTTAAAACGAATGTTGTGATTCCTATTATTCCAAAAGTGAGCATCGCTTGAGATAAGGGTAAGTTTAAATATACGAATCCGATACATAAAGCATCGATAGAGGTGGCTATTCCTTCAACTAATATTGTCGGAATAGTCACTTTTTTGATTTCTTTGACACCTTCTTCTTTGCTCTTTAGCAAATCTCTTATAAATGAAATAATCGATTTGATACCTAATAACAGCAAAAGGGAAAAGGCAATCCATGGTATATACAATTCTAATTGCTTTTGAAAGTTAAAACCTATGAAGTATCCGATCACAGGCATTAAAAATTGCATGATACCAAAAACCAATGCTGCAAAGAGTAATTTTTTGATATTGATATTCTTTTCAGAAATTCCATTAGTAGCATTGACGGTCATGGCATCAGCCGCCATGGATAAAGAGACTAAAATAATATCTAAAGCATTCATGATTTCATTAAAAAAAGGACCCGATTATCAACAAGGTCCTTTACTCTTTCTTTATTTAACTTATTCTTTTGGCCCAAGGAAAGTAGCGATAACCATAGCGATTGCGCTTAAGCCACTAGCAGCACCTGAGATGATAGCGCCATATCCGAGTTCATTAGTAGTGAGCTTGTAGGAAGAAACGGTGAGTTCATCGATTCCGCTCATAGGGACAGTCACGAAGAAGAGAATAGCGGCGATAACTAAAACAAAAGCACTGATTCCACCGATGAATTTCTTGATTTTAACTGCTTTATGTCCCCAGCAGAAAATCAAATAGATAATCGCTAATAACAAGCCAGCAAATAAAAGATAGATGCCAATTTGAGTTCCGATGGATGGATTCTCGAGAGTTAAAGTGCTCGAAAGATCTTCAATGATTTCACCATTTTGATAGATAGCAGCAAGGCCTTCTCCATTAAAGGCTAAATTGAAACCACTTATTGAGAAAGCAGCTGTTAAGGTCAAAACTTCATCAGATGCAGAAGTGACGAATGGTCCGAATAAGAAACCGACAGAAATGACTGCTAAAGCAACGGCAACTAATGAGAAGATCAATTTGAAGAAATTTCTAAAAAAATGTGATTTTGCCATAATATGTAAGCGCAGTTATGCGCCCTCCTATTTAATATTTATTCTATCACAAATAGTGTTGTAGAAATCATAATTTTTCGAAAAGATCGATCAAAGCCTCAGCTCCTTGATAAGGACCGTTTTTTCTGTCTAATGAAAGTCTAGTATAAAGTTTCCCTATTGGGATATTATCAGCAAAAAGTTTATGGAAATATTTATCGATGTATGAATGCACTTCATCTTTTCTTTGAAGTGGTCCAAATGGATTGGCAAAGTAAGTCGATACTAGACCTTTTTCGTTTGTAGTGTTCAAAGCTACTCTTTCACCTCTTTCAAAGTCATGTATCGCACTTTCAACATCTCTATAAAGCTCGATGCCCTTAACCGTATCAGTATAATTATCTGCTAATAAAAAAGCATCTACTTTATGCAGGGTATAAGTCATTTCAAAATCTTCAATCGGGATGACGACACGCGAATTATCTTCGTCGATATTTAGATATACAGCTCTATCAGCAGATCTCAGAGAATATCCTTGATCTAAATCATCTAACCGAACAAAAGCTCCGATTTCAGTTCCAGTCGCATACACTCCGTCCTTTAATAAGTGGAAGGTGCCCATATCATCAAAGATGGTTTCAACCTGGTATTTCTTCTTGTATAGTAATCTAATCGCTTCTAATGTCTCGCTTTTTCCAGCTCCAGAGTCGCCTAAAAAGAAGAGGTTTTTCGTTTTATCTCCACGCCTGATTCTAACACCCGCACCATGAATAGGAAGCAATTGTCTATCGATCATGACTAGATTAAAAAGTGTTAATATCATCTTTTTTGCATAGCCGAAATAGTCGATTTTCGCTTCTTTAGGGCAGACGCCGACATATGTGTTTTTATCTTTATAATAATAGCATTTATCTCCTGAGTCTTCAGTTCCGAATAAAAGTATAAATTCAAAGCCTTTGTTTTCTGTATTTAGATCATATGGCTCGACTTGAAAGAGATTGCCTAATGCCACTAAAAATCCTAGATAATCTTTGTGGATGATAACTAAGCCGCGTGTATCATAAATATTAATATATAAAGCATAGCAATTTTGATAATCTAGTTGGGTCGAAGTTATCGGTTTATTCGCTTCAAAGAAAACACCTTTTCTCTTGTTTTCTTTTGTTTTGATGATAAATGGTGGCTGAGTGACTAAAGATTCTAAAGTCGGAACAGAAGTTAAGAAATTCAAAGAATCAGGAACTTGTAATCTTTTTTTGTTGAGAAGGATTCCAGCATTGCCACCAGAAGGGAGAATGCGATATATCGTTTGTTCACGGCCTAGTATTGTTTCGTAGATGGTGCGATAAAAGGTGATGATGCTTTCTGCGAAGAGATTAAATTTATGAATGAATTCTTGATGACTGATCTTATTATCTTCAAAATTATTAAAGAAAACATAGCGATTTAAACTTCTCCAATAATCATATAAAGAATCAACTAAGTTGAGTAATTCATCTTGCTTATGTTGCGGAAGGTTTTTAATCTTATTCAAAGTATCTTCGTCTTTTCGCAGTATTCGCTTGATAAAACTTCGGATTGATTTGGCCTCATAGTCATGAAAAAAAGAAGAATTCGGTTGTTCAAAGCGACGCGATTCTCGGAAATATTGCTTGAGAAAATTCAAAAACTCATCACTTTTTAGAATTTCATCAGGAGTCAAGTCATCAGGAATAGAATTAAGAGAAACGATATAATTACTCATTTGTAAGCCTCCTTTTAAGCTCTGCGATTTCTAAGAGATTCAAGCCAGAAACTGCTATACGAATATGCTTATCATCAATCGGAGCAAAATAAATATCCTTATTTTCAAGCATTTGACAATAATGAATACTATCATCTACTTCGAAAGTTAAATAAAATCCCCCTTTGTATGGATAATGTTTGATGTTCAAATCATCTAATATTTTTACTAATTCAGAACCGATTACTTTTAGTCTACTGCTTTCATATGAAAGCTTTTCACGGACAGTTTTTTTAGAGATTTCATCATGAAAAAAGATAGACATTGGACCGATTGCTCCATTGTTAGCACAACTATATGTGCCGCGCGCATAAGCCCGCATTTCTTCTAAATGACTATTTAAATCGCTGTCTTTTGGTAGTAAAGAGATCAAAGCACCTAATCGTAATCCATACAAACCAAACGATTTAGAACAAGAAAAAATCAGATGGATTGGAAAAGAATTATTCATGTTAAGAATGTACTTTTTATAATATTGTTCAAGAGGATCATAGTCGATATAAGCGATGTCTAAGACTAAAGACACTTTTCCATTAAATTTTGACAATAAATCGAATAAGCCCTTGTAGTCTTCATCGCTCATACAATAGCCTAATGGATTATGACAAGGGTCATTAATTATTAAAATAATATGCTGATGTTCAACAAGCAACCCACTAATTTTAGCTGAAATATCATTTATATCTAAGCAACCATTTTTAATGAAATTATATAAGTCAAAATTTAAATAATTCTCTTTAGCAATCGTGTCATAGTTCGGCCAACGGATGTTTGAAAAAAGCGCTATGCCACCTTTAGCGGCAGTTTGATGAAAGAGCATTGATAAGGCGCCAGTTCCGCCTAGTGTCACACTAAAAGCTATAGCATACAACTCTTCGAGCTTATCTACTTGCTCATCAAAAAGCCATTTCAATACACCATCTCTATATTCTTTAGGACCTAAAACAGCTGGATATGCCAAAAAATCTGTGAAATTATCTTTGATTTTTTGATTCACTTCATTAAAACCGCAAAGTTTTTTGTCATCATCAAAGAGCATTCCAGCGCAGCCATTGATCACTTTATGACCTTGATGTTGTTTTGCAACAGCTCTCTCTTGAATCGAGAGAATATCATATTTTAAATCGCTCATATTAACCCTCTATAAATTTATTTGGTGAAGATAGCTTTTTATCGTTTCACTTGAATGGTGTAATTCTAAGATTTCAGAATTATCTAAGAAATAGTCCGTGATGATTTCAAATCCGTTCTGTGAGATTTTAGTCGGTAGAGAAATCGCTAGTTCATTGATATTATATTCACCCATGACGATGGTTGATAAAGGCAATATCCTTTCTTGTTCTGTTTCTAATGCCTCAATGATGGTAGCTATGGTGTTTCCGATGCCATAATAAGTGGCTCCTTGAGTGGATACAATATCAAATCCACTTTTTTTGACCTCTTTATTGATATCAGAAATAAAATCGTCATAAGAGATTGCTCTCTCATCTAAAAATTGTTTTAAGCTCTTGTCAAAGATGGTGGTTTTTGAACCGACGACAAATGAGCTTTCACCATGTTCACCTAAAACCAATCCTGAAATTGCTCCTGTGGGAATATCAAACTTTTCCGCAAGGATGGCAAGATATCTAATTGTATCTAGTAATGTTCCTGTTCCTATTATTTGTTTTTTTGAAAGGCCTGAATACTTCCAAAAAGCATATGTCATCAAATCTAAAGGATTTGAAGCTAAAATCACATATCCTTTGTAATCAGAACTTTTGAAATTTTCAGCTATATTTTTGATGATTTGATCAGCTTTAAATAAGCCGTTTAAACGAGTGGCACCACCGCTCAAAGTTTGACTAGGACCAGCTGTTATAATGATATAGTCGTATGCGTTTAAATCTTTGTAGCTACCTTTTTGAACCTTGATATTTTGAAATACAGCAGAATGTCTTAAATCATTGATAGCGCCAAATAATAAGGATTCGTTGACGTCGAGCAAAAAGATTTCTTGAACTAAATTTTTTAAAATTAATGAATAAGCAGCTGTGCTACCAACATGACCACAACCGATGATTAATGCTTTTTTGTTGTTCATTATAACCTCACTAAACCAATTATATATTTTACGTAATTTTTTGGTCTGTTGCATCAAGAAAGCGCATTGATATTTGAAACTGCTATTTTGTAAAAATATAATAGAAAATATGAAAATACTTGTTATTAGTGATTTGCATAATGATGTCGTACGCACTGATGAAATTTTGCGATATTACGTAGAAAATAAATTTAATGATTTGTTCGTCTTAGGTGATATCGGATACTTATGTGTGAAAAGCTTGAATAGATTTGCTTCTTCTATCACAGCAGTACTAGGAAACAACGATGAGTATGGGCCGACAGTAGAAAGCGCAGACTTTCCACTCCCAATCGTTAATTATGCATATAGATTTAATAAATTATTTGTTTTGACTCATGGACATCGATATGATGAATACAATTATTCGAAACCTTTTGATGTGATGCTCTTAGGCCATAGTCATATCAAAAAAATCTATCGGGACTATCAAGGACATATCATTGCAAACCCAGGATCAATAACTTATCCTAGAGACGATACACCATCATTTATGACTATCGATGAAGGTGGCATAAAGTTGCATGATTTCATCACAAAAAAGGTATTAGATAAAGTGATATTTTAAATAAAAGGAGGAAAAAATAATGAAATTTATTATCGGTTCAGACATACATGGTTCTTATAAATATGCGTCACTTTTTTTTAGAAAAGTAGAATTATATCATCCAAATAAGATTATTTTATTGGGAGACTGTTATTATAATGGAGCTAGAAATGAACCGCCAGAAGAATATGCTCCCAAAAAAGTTGTCCAGTTATTAAACCAGTATTCAGCTGAAATTTTAGCTGTTAAAGGCAATTGTGAATCAGAAGTAGATCAGATGGTTTCAGAGTTTACGTTTTTTGATAATCTATGTTTGTTTGCATTTGATCGAATCATCACTTGCACTCATGGTCATCACACAAACTTTGACAATCTTCCTAAGAATCCTGGAGACATTTTTTTGCAAGGTCATACCCATATCGGAGTATTAGAAAAAAGAGGAAATTTGATTTTAGCAAATCCCGGATCTATCTCTTTGCCAAAAGATGGTCATCATTCTTATTTGACAATCGATGACACTGGCATAGAATTAATCGATTTACTAACAGGAAATATATTAAATAAGTTGGTATTTTAACTTTTAACTTACTTTTTCTTCTTCTTTAACAAGCCAATTGTTAAATAATAAGTTGGTCCTTCTTCTTTCGCACGCAAGTATTGATAATACCGATAGCTGATATAAGCGAAGACACCTAAAATAATGGCTCCGAGAATAACGATTATAATCCACATCCACCAAGTGAATTCTTTATAATTAAAGAAATCTGTTCCGAGAACGCAAATAGTTAATGCGCCGATATTTCTGAATATCAAAGTACAAATAAAGTTGTATAGAAAACTCATATTTGTCATTCCTACTACTAATGCGATTGTGTCATCTGGAAAGAAAGGCAAAAGATATGCAGCTGGTAAAATCGCTTTGCCGCCAGCAGTCAACATTTTTCTTGTTTTATCGCTCACTTCTTTTCCGATTATCCAATCGACGATTCTTTTTCCTCCATATCGCCCTAATAAAAACATCAAAGATGAAGTTATTGTGATTGAAGCAGCGCAAAGTCCAAATGCTTTGAGCATTCCGATAGCTGTTTGGTCATTGAACATCAAGTTGGCTAGAGTGATAAAAAAGATTGATGATATGCCTGGTATTAAATTGATGATCGGTGAAAGAACCAAGAAGAGGACTATTGCTAAAGCAGTGTTCTTTTCGGTCCAATTTTGAAAAAAAGCTGTCAACTTTCCTTCACCTGAAAACAAATTAAAAATATATGCTCCAACCAATATTAGTGTTAAGAGAATCATCACGACTACTATTGCTTTGACTAAAATCTTTTTCCAAGTCTTTTCGGTTTTTGCCATAAATAGAAAAATGCCGACGACAGGACTTGCACCTGCACGGAATTTTACTTCCAAGAGGTTCTAAGCCTCTCATGTCTGCTGATTCCATCACGTCGGCAAATAAAGCGTAGTTATTATATCAAACAAATGAAAAAAACACTATTTTGTTTTATTATTTTCATTAGCTTCCACTACATTTTCATTTTTATTTTTGGCATAATTTGATGCAAGTGTCATAAAAAGAACGGAAAATAAGAGAACAGCTAGAATGATACCTCCGGAGATTGTTAAAGGGATTGCGGCAGAAATGGTTTGATCATTAGGCGGTAAAAAAATAACTCCTGTTAAAAACATCGATGCCGCAATAAAAAAAAGAATAGTTGTGGTTATGCAATAAACGATGATACCTTTTTTACTAATGTTTGCAATTTTTAACAAGAATTTACCAAATAATCTTTTCATATCTTATTCTGTGCCCGAAGGGATTTGAACCCTTGACACTAAGCTTCGGAGGCTTATGCTCTTTCCTGGCTGAGCTACGGGCACAAATCAATAGTTAACATACGCTAGGAAAAAGAAAAAAGCAAGAAATATATTTTAATGATTCCAATAAAAAACGCTCCCAATCAGATTTGAACCGATGGCCTACCGCTTAGGAGGCGGTCGCTCTATCCAGACTGAGCTATGGGAGCAGCTAAAAAAGTATATCATATATCAATAAAATTCGAACAAAAAAACTGGATATTGCTAATGTTAAGTGAGAGGTGTTTCAATATGAAAGCATTGAAAACATTATTATTTGTTACATTATTGATGCCATTAGCAGCAAGCATGCCACAAATAACGGAAGCAAACGAAAAAAAACGTCTTGATCAAGATGGAAATTATACTAGTGTTTGTGTGAATGGAAATCTGATATATGAATCACAACATAATTTTTTACCTAGAGGCTTTTATGGAAACTATCCAGATTCTGGAATAGTTGAAATCGGTGGTAAAGCTGGAGATATCAATGGCAAGCCTATTCCAAAACTGACTTGGTCTAAAAGTGGTAGGTTTATGGCTTCTATTCAATTTGATAAAGATCCACATCAATTTATCACTGCTGAATATATAGGTAAATTGGGATTTGAAATATCAGTAGAAATACCTGGTCAAGGCGACTTGATTGTTGATAATTATGTAAATGCTAATTCATTTGATGAGATATTTTTAAAAGATGATGATGTGTACGTATTTCCAGCAAATTATCCCTCAAGTTTAATTTCTCCATTCATGACTTTTTGGACGAAGTCACATGCCGCTTTATTCACTTTTAGCATGTATGAAGGATACAAGTTAAATTATATACGTTTGACATATGGCGATTGTCCAGAAAGAATCGTTAATGCCAGTATATTTGAAGAAGTGCTTGATCCCATTCCTTTGATCAATGAGAAATATACTAAAAACGATTGTAGTAGAAGGGACTATACTGCCAATATCGGTTCACATCCAGTTTATAATTTAATAAGCCAATATGGAACTATATACTCAAAAGATTTTTTATTAAATTCATTTGCCTTTCGAGATGAATATGATGGCGAGCTATGTCATATAACAGAGATTGAAGATCCTAATAATTATTTTACATATGGAGCTAAAGCTGATATAGGTAGTAAATTCACCATTTATTTAATAGCTAGAGATAAAGCTAATAACATTTCAAAAATCACTATTAATTTCACAGTGTTTGATAAAAGGGCTCCGACAGTGCAGGCTTTTGATAATAAAGTTAAAAGAGTTTCTTATACCAGCGATTTGAATTCTGCAGAATTTATCAATCGCTTTTTTATAGTGAAAGACAATTATGATAAGCAGTTAACAATGAGCGTAAAGTTACAGTCTGGATTGGATGTTCCTACTGATCAAATAGGCTCTTTTCCATGCCGACTTATTGTCAGTGATAGTTTCAATAACATATCAACACTAGATTTTGGCTTAGAATTATATGATGATATCAGTCCTGTCATCGAATCTGAACAAGACGAGATGGTTTTGTCACCGACAAAAACCGTGAGTGAAACATATATAAAATCATTATTTACAGCTTATGATGAAATAGATGGTGAATTAGAAGTAGAAATCGTTAATAATGAATATTCAGGTCATGAAAATGAAATAGGTTCTCATATTGTAGAAGTAGAAGCTATTGACTCTTCTGGAAATGTTTCAACAAAGAAGATGATAATTTTAGTTCAAGATAACGAAGGACCAATTTTCTATGCGAAAGAGTCGTTTTTAACTGTCACACAAGGAGACGTGCCAACTTTAGATGAAATCACTGAATCATTGATTAGACAGGCATTGATACCAAATAAAAATTATGTCACTAAAGAGATAATTGAAGGAGAGAATCTAACAAATAATTTATCTGTTGGCCTTTATCAAATGAAACTACATTTAGTTGCAGATGACGAAAGTGAAGAACTTATCATGTTAACTGTGAAGGTGATTGGTAAAGAAGATATCAATGTCACTGACCAGTCGATAAGCTTTTGGGAAGCAATAGTGTTATTTTTTATTAATATTTGGAATAAAATAGTTGAATTTTTTACAAACTCATAGTTGATATTAATATATATCTACTAGGGGCAATTTGATTAATATAATATAAGATGCATAAATAATTTGCCTTTTATAAATAATCTAAAATCTTTTATATTTGTTTGTAATATCGTTGCTTTTATATTATATTAGATAATTGCTGGGGTTATGGCGGAACTGGTAGACGCGCTAGATTCAGGTTCTAGTGAGCAATCATGAGAGTTCGAATCTCTTTAACCCCACTTTTTATTTGCTTATATAGTTATAAAAACGAATTTATCTAAAATGGTAATGCTTTATAAAGACGCTTTAGCACAGAGCTTTTTGATATTTTCATCTGATAGAAAGTCCATCAATTGCTCTTCATCGCAAATCGTTTCTTCTTTGGTGAGCTGATAAAATAAATTTATCATCTTGTCTTCATCAGTTTGTGCATTCTTATAATCAGAATCTGCATATCCTATCAATGACTCATTGATTAAAGTGAGCAGATATCTTCTAATCAGGCATATGATATCCTCTTCAATCCAAAAGCTGAATTGTGATTTGGTCAAACGATTAGCGTATTTTTTAGCTTTGAGATAGAGAGGCAATGCTTCTTCAGCAGAATGATATATGTCAAAGAAAATATGGTTGTATTCATTTGTGTTTTGTAAAGATTCTAAATAGTCAAATGCATCAGCCTTAATAATCTTGATTTTATTCGTGTTCATAAGCGGCGCAATCTGTTCAGTGAATAAATCTATAACCGCCTGCTCTTTTTCAACCACAACGACTTCTGATACATCGGATTTTAAGGCTGCAGAATATGGAAAATATCCTAAACCTAATCCGAGTGCTAAAACTTTTCCTTTGCACATGGCTATCGGTTTTTTCATAGTGTTTATTTCATGGGGAGTGATCAACATGAAAACTTTATCATTATGTAAAACTTCTAGATATGGAAAGCTTTCAGAAAAAAAGCCTAGCGAAGAAATCTCGGCATAGTTAATTCCTATTTTAATACCATCAAAAATGAATCCTTCAAAAGGTTCATAAAAGTTGTATTTGATTTCCCATTCTCCCTTTTTGGAGATACGAGGCCGAATTTTTTTTATATATGGATCAGATAGATAATCTGAAATCTCTAACTTATGGACTTTGGAAAAGAGACAAGAACTCTCGATGGCGGAAAGCTCATCAGAATCATTAATTTCTAAAACGTCAAGAAAGGATTGATAAAAAGCTTCTTCTAAGCTACTGCCATCGCTTTTGATATCATTGATCATTTTTTTATCAATGTAATCATATCTATCAGTCAAATATATGTTATATAATTCGCTAGCTTCTTGATTTAATTCTAGCTGGCGCAACAGACGATTGATTTGTTCAGTTAATTTATGAATATTTATAATTTTCATATGTTTTATTCTAATATTTTTTGATACAATTGTCACTAAGAAACGCCGTGAAGGGTTGTAACTAATCACATACCTTATAATATATAAGAAAAAAAGTAAAAAAGTTATTGACTTATGAGTGACATAAGAGTAAACTTTTCTTCGCTGAATGCCATTTCAGCCCGTATTGACGTGTGAAGTTGCCGAAACGCCGACAGGGGTTGTCGATGTATTCGGGTAATTCATACCGAACGGATGCCTAAACAAGATCTTAGGCAAGGAGGAAACCAATATATGGCAGAAAACAAAAACATTCGTGTCCGTCTCAAGGGCTATGATCACAAGGTCCTTGACCAAGCAGTCAGCAAAATTGTTGAAGCTGCTAAAAGAACTGGTGCTACAGTCGTAGGTCCGATTCCCTTACCGACTGAGAAACAGATCTTTACTATCTTACGTTCTCCGTTCGTCGATAAAGATTCTCGTGAACAGTTTGAAATCAGAACTCATAAGAGACTCATCGACATCAACCGCCCGACTAAGCAGACTATCGACATTCTTAAGAATCTCGATCTTCCCGCTGGAGTCGATGTTGAGATCAAGCTTTAATTAGGAGGGAGACTCAATTTATGAAATCCATTATCGGAAGAAAGATTGGAATGACTTCTGTCTTCACTGAAGATGGAGCCTGCTATCCAGTCACTGTCGTCGAAGTGCTTCCAAACGTTGTCTTACAAAAGAAAACCAAAGAAAAAGATGGCTATGAAGCTCTTCAAGTAGGTTATGAAGACAAAAAGGAGTCCAGAGCCAACAAGTGTGAAATCGGACTTGCTAAAAAGGCTAATACTACTCCAAAATACGTCGTTAGAGAATTAGAAGGTGATGAAATCTATTCTAATCATGAAGTCGGTTCTCAAATCGATTGCACTATCTTCAACGTTGGAGATATGGTAGATGTCACTGGCTTAAGCAAAGGCCATGGCTATTCTGGTATCATCAAACGTTATCATGCTCACATCGGTCCTAAAGGACATGGTTCTGGCTATCATAGACAAATCGGTTCTTTAGCTACTAATGGACGCTGCAACAATCGTGTTCATGCCGGAAAGAAAATGTCTGGTCAATGGAGACCGAAGAGAAGAACTATTCTTCACTTGCCTATCGTCAAAGTGGATGGGGAGAAGAATTGCTTATTGATCAGAGGATCTGTCCCTGGTCCGAACCTCTCTATCATCAAGATCAGAACTGCTATCAAGAGAACTTGCAAACCGTTTGCTGTCGGAACTATCGTTGACTACACTGCTGAATCGATCAAAGATATCGAAAAGAAGAACGCTGAAATGTTATCTAAGATCGCTCCTGAAAAAGTAGATATCGGTCAAAAGAAAAACAGCGCTAATAAATCTCTTACCAACTCTGGTAAGAAGAATAAATAGGAAGGAGCTGTAAAATGTCTAACAAAGAAATTATTCTTCCTGTAGTGAATTATGAGGGAAAAGAGATTGAGAAAATCACTCTTCCCGAAGAAGTGTTCAACGTTGAAGTTAACCACGCTGCTATTCAAAGAGCTGTAAGAACTGATTTAGCTAATCGCCGCGTCAGTACTGCTCATACTCTCGACCGCTCAATCGTTCATGGCTCTAATCGTAAACCTTATGGTCAAAAACATACTGGTAGAGCTAGAGCTGGTACCACAAATTCACCTATTTGGAGACATGGTGGTGTCGTTCATGGACCGGATGGTAAGCAGAGCTTCAAATTAAAAATGAACAAAACTGAAGCTTACATCGCCTTTATCTCTGCTTTATCTGAAAAAGCTGAAACTGATGGAATAATCGTTTTAGCTAATGAAGGCTTCAAATCAGATAAGACTAAAGACTTTGTCAAAGCTTTATCTGCTATCAAAGCTGATGACAAGAAAAACTTATTAGTCATCTATCCGATCAAGGATGAAAAGACTGGTGAATATCACTGGGATGAAAACCTTATCAAAGCTGCTAAAAACCTCTCTAATGTTAAGCTTGTAACTCCTGATAATGTTTCTGTCTACGATATTCTCAATGCTAACAAACTTATTCTTACTAAAGAATTTGTTACTGGTGATCAAGATGTTCAGGAGGCTGCTGAATAATGGCTGAAGAATTAAAACAAGAGCTTCAAAATGAAGCTGAAGAACCTAAAAAAGTTAAGAAGACTAGAGCTAAGAAATCTGAAAAGGTCGAAGAAGCTCAACCCACTATCACCCCTTATCAAACTCGTCCTGCCATCTTAAAAGACTTCAGCATCTTAAAGCACATCATTGCTACTGAAGAAACCATGGCTCTTAGAGATAAGGAAAATGCCCTTGTCTTCGCTGTTGATAAGAAGGCTACTAAGCTTGAGATCAAGGCTGCTGTTCAAGCCATCTTCCAAGCTAAAGTCAAATCTGTTAATACTCGCAATGTCATCGGCAAGCAGAGAAGAGTCGGTCGCTATGTCGGCAAATTGCCAGATTATAAAAAAGCTATCATTAGATTTGATTCCTCTTTCGATTTAGGTAAGATTCAAGACGCTTATGCTAATGAAGAGAGACAAGCAAATTCTGATGACAAAGAATAATAGTAAAGCAAATTATAGGAGATAAATATGGCTATTAAACAATATAACCCGCTCACTCCGGGTATGAGACATCTCTCCACTTTATCCTCTAGCGATCTCACGAAAAAAGCTCCTGAAAAAGCATTGTTAAGACCTCTTAGCAAAACTGGTGGTCGTAACTTCCAAGGCTATATCACTTGCCGTCACATCGGTGGTGGTAATAAGAGAAAATATCGTGTTATCGATTTTAAGAGAGGCGGAGACGAAGTCGCTACAGTTAAGGCGATTGAATACGATCCAAATAGAAACTGCCGCATCGCTTTAATCGCTAATGAACACGGTGTTAAGAGATATATCATTTGCCCTAAAGGCTTGACTGTCGGTCAAAAGGTCACTGATGGAAAGACCGGTGAAATCATGACTGGCAATTGTATGGAAATCGGCAGTATCCCTGAAGGTATCATGATTCATAACATCGAACTTGAACCTGGTAAGGGAGGACAAGTTTGCAGAGCTGCCGGCACTTCTGCTCAAATCTTAGGTAAAGAAGGAAAATATGCGATTCTTCGCTTAGCTTCTTCTGAGGTTAGAAAAGTCCTATTGACCTGCCGTGCTACTATCGGTGTTGTCGGTAATGAAGATTACAACCTTGTACATAAGGGTAAAGCTGGCAAAACTAGATGGTTAGGTGAAAGACCTACTGTCAGAGGTTCTGTCATGAATCCTAACGATCACCCTCATGGCGGTGGTGAAGGTAAATCACCGATCGGTCATGATGCTCCTAGATCCCCTTGGGGTAGAAGACTTATGGGCGTCAAGACTCGTTCTCGTAAAGCTAGAACTAATCGTCTCATCGTCAGAAGACGCGATAAGTAATTAGGAGGGCACTGAATAAATGTCAAGAAGCTTAAAAAAAGGTCCTTATTGTGATCCTAAACTCTTAAAGAAAATTCAAGAACAAAATAAGTCTGGTAAGAAAGAAGTCATCAAAACTTGGTCAAGACGTTCTACTATCTTCCCTGACTTCATCGAACATACCATTTCTGTTCACAATGGTCGTGCCTTTGTCCCAGTCTATATCACTGAAGACATGGTCGGACATAAATTAGGTGAATTCGTCTTCACCCGCACCTTCACCCACCATCGTTCTGGAGCTGATGCTACCACTGGTGGCAAAGCTGGTAAGTAAGGAGAGCTAACAACATGGCTGAAAATGAAGAAAAGAAAGTGACTGAAGCTGAAGAAGTTAAAAAAGCTCCTAAAGCCAAGTCTGCTAAAGCTAAAAAGAATAAAGAAGAGGCTAAAGAACAAGAGCCTTTAAGAACTGAAGCCAAAGCTGAACTCAACAATTACGGTGCTACTCCTCGAAAAGTTCGTTTGGTCATCGACTTAGTCAGAGGCAAAGATATCGATGAAGCATATGCTATCTTAGATAACACTAGCAAAATATGTGCTCCTGCTATCAAGAAGCTCATCAAGTCTTGCGAAGCTAATGCTGTCAACAACTTCCACATGAAGAGAGAAGGGCTCTATATCGCTTCTATCACTGCTAATGATGCGATGAAATTGAAGAGAATCTTACCACGCGCTAAGGGTTCTGCTTCCGGATTAGTTAAAAGATGGTCACATATCTATGTGACTTTGAAGAATAGGGAGGCCAAGTAATATGGGTCAGAAAGTTAATCCTAATGGATTGCGTTTAGGTATCAACCGCGACTGGTCCAGTCACTGGTATGCCGATAAAAAATCTTTCTCTGTCTATTTGAAGGAAGATATCGATATTCGTAGATATTTAGAGGCTAAGCTCGATAAATTAGGCGCTGGTCTCTCTCATATCGATATCGAAAGAATCAAGAAAGATATCACTATCAGCATTCACGTCTCTCATCCAGCTCTCGTCATCGGAGCTGAATCTGCTACTATCAAGGCTATCAGAGCTGATTTAGTCAAGATTCTTAAGAAGAATCCTGATAGCATCAAACTCAACATCGTTGAAATCAAGAATCCTGATTTAGACGCTGTCTTGGTAGCTAAAGATATCGCTAAGCAATTAGAAGAAAGAGGTAGCTATCGTGTCGTTCAAAAGAAGGCTATCCAAAAAGTTATGAGAGCTGGTGCTAAGGGCTGCAAAACCATGAGCAAAGGCCGTATCGGTGGTGCTGAAATCGCTCGCTATGAAGAATATCGTGAAGGTGTCTTATCATTACATACCTTAAGACAACCTATCGATTATGCTCATGTGGATGCTCATACCACTTATGGTGTCATCGGTGTCAAAGTTTGGATTGCTCTTCCTGATAACTACAAAGAGTTAAGAGATCGTCGCCCTGATGATAGAAGAGGTCCTCGCTCTCGCTTTAACCGCGGTGAGAATCGTCGCTCTTCTCGTCCACAAAATAATAAAACCATCGCTCCTGCAGTCACTCCAAATGCCAGCAAAGATCAAGCTGATGGCGCGAAAGGAGAATAAAAGTGTTACAACCTAAAAGAACCAAATGGCGCAGAAGCCATTTAATCAAACCCAAGGCAAAAGCAAGCCGTGGTAACACCGTCGCTTTCGGAGAATACGGATTGGTAGCTACTGAGGGTGGCTATATCAACAACAGACAGATTGAAGCTGCTCGTGTTGTTCTTGCTCGTTATACAAGAAAGATTGGTAAATCATATATTCGTATCTTCCCTTACTTAGGCATCACTAAGAAACCTCTCGAAGTTCGTATGGGTAATGGTAAAGGTACAGTTGAGACCTGGTCCGCTGTTGTCGAAAGAGGAACGGTCATGTTCGAAGTTGGAGGTGTTGCTCCAGCTGACGCTATCGAGGCACTTCACCAAGCTGGCTATAAGTTATCAGTGACTTCACGCGTCATTAAGAAAGGCGAGGAGAATAGCTTATGACAATTGAAGATGTGAGAAAATTATCCGATAAAGATCTCGCTGATAAAGTCTTCGAACTCAAAGAGAGCCTTCTCTTCTTGAGATTCCAAGCTAAGAGCGGTCAGTTAGATAATGGTAAGAAAATAACTCAAGTTCGCAAAGACATCGCCAAATGTCTCACTGTCGAAAATGAGCGCAAAAGAGCTAAGGCTCAAGCTGAATAGGAGGTCAAAAAATGGCTACTGAAAATACAAAGGTCACAAAGACCTCTACAAGAAGACGTCTTCAAGGAACTGTCATCTCTGATAAGATGCAAAAGACAATCGTCGTCCAAACTAGAAACTACAAAGCTCATCCGATTTATAAGAAGCGCGTTCTCGCCTACAAGAAGTATAAAGTTGATGATCGCGAAGAATTAGCTCATGTCGGAGATGTGGTCATCTTTGAAGAATGCCGTCCTCTCAGTCATGACAAACGTTTCCGTTTAGTCTCGATTGTGAAGAAGGGAGAATAATATGGTACAGAATGAAACAAATCTTGTTGTCGCTGATAATTCTGGCGCTCGCTCTGTGAGAGTCTTCCGTATGTTAGGCGGAAGCTTCCGCAGAAATGCTTCTGTCGGTGATGTCGTCATCTGTGCTGTCAAAGATGCTATTCCTAATGGCAAAGTCAAGAAATCTGATGTTGTCAAAGGTGTCATCGTCCGTGTTAAGAAAGCATATAAGAGAAGAGATGGTTCCACCATTCGCTTCGATGATAATGCTGTCGTTCTCATCAACGAAGATGGCTCTCCTAAAGGCACTCGTGTCTTCGGTCCTGTCGCTAGAGAACTTCGTGAAAAAGGTGAAATGTTCATGAAGATTGTCTCTTTAGCGATCGAGGTCATCTAATCGTTAAGGAGGAATGGATATGAAAATTAAAACTGGTGATACTGTAATCGTTATCTCTGGCGAATATAAAGGTAAGACTGGTAAAGTCATCAAGGCCCTTCCAAAAACTGAACAAGTTATCGTCGAAGGTGTCAATGCTAGAAAAAAACATGTCAAGCCTAGCCAAGCTAATCCTCAAGGCAGCATCAAAGATATCAATGCTCCTATCCATGTTTCTAACGTCGCTCTCTTAGACGCTAAGACTGGTAAAGGAACAAAAGTCGGTTATCGCTTATCTGGCGATAAGAAAGTCCGTTATGCTAAAGCTAGCGGTGAAAACATTAAGTAAGGAGAAACGACATGGCTGAAGATAAGAAAAACGGTGTGTCCGTTAAAAAATATCATCATCAAGGTTGTGAGAAAGCTAAAGTCGTCTCTCGCCTTGAGACAATCTACAAGGAAGAAGTCGTTCCTGCTCTCATGAAGGAATTCGGCTACAAATCGATTATGGAATGTCCAAAGCTAGTCAAGATCATATTAAATATGCGTCTTGGCGATGCTGGCAGCAACGAAAAGAATGTCGAAGAAGCTGTCAAAGAGATGGAAGTCATCTCTGGTCAACATCCTGTTGTCACTAGAGCAAGAAAATCCATCGCTAACTTCAAGCTTCGTGAAGGTGCACCTGTCGGTGTTAAAGTCACCTTAAGAAGAGTTAGAATGTATGATTTCTTCGATAAATTCGTCAACATCGATTTACCACGTGTCCGTGATTTCCGTGGTGTCAGCAAAGATTCATTTGATGGCCGTGGAGATTATTCTGTCGGTGTCAAAGAACAATTGATTTTCCCTGAAATCGTCTATGATAAAGTCAATCGTGTTCAAGGTATGGATATCGTCATCGTCACCTCTGCTAAAACTGATAAAGAGGCATATGCTCTATTAGAGAAATTAGGTATGCCTTTCGCAAAGTAAAGGAGAAGCATCTATGGCAAGAAAAGCATTGATCGTCAAGTGTGCTAAACCTCAGAAATACTCCACACGTAATTATCATCGCTGCTCTCGTTGTGGTCGTGTTCACGGCGTCATCAGAAAATTCGGTGTCTGCCGTATCTGCTTAAGAGAAATGGCCTATAAAGGCGAAATCCCTGGCATGCATAAAGCTAGCTGGTAGGATAGAAAGGAGAATAGAATATGGTTAATGATACCATCGCTGATATGCTCACTCGCATTCGTAATGCTAACATGAGCAAACAACCGGAAGTCTCTCTCCCAACTTCTAAAACCTGCGAACAGATCGCTAGCATTTTAAAGAGAGAAGGCTTCATTAGTGATTATAAAGTAACTGCTGAGGAAAAGAAGTCGTTCAAGACTTTGACTATCACTCTCAAATATGATTCTCAAGGAAACCGCATCATCTCTAATCTGAAGAGAATTTCTAAACCCGGTTTAAGAATCACTGTTCCTGCTGATAAACTTCCTCGCGTCCTCAACGGATTAGGAATCGCTATCATCAGCACTTCTCATGGCTTATTGACAGACAAAGAGGCTAGAAAGCTCAATGTCGGTGGTGAAGTCATCTGCTACGTCTGGTAAGGAGTATCGATTATGTCAAGAATTGGAAGAATGCCTATCGCCATTCCTGCTGGTGTGACTGCTACCATCGTTGGTAATCTCATCACTGTCAAGGGTCCAAAAGGCGAATTACAGAAAGAATTCAACAAGCATTTACAAGTTGAAGTCAAGGATAATGAAATCATCGTCACTCGTCCTAGCGATGAATACAAGATGATTCACGGAACTACTAGAGCTCTTATCCATGGCATGGTTGAAGGTGTCACTAATGGTTTCACTAAAGTATTAGAGATCAAAGGTGTCGGTTATCGTGCTGAGATGAGAGGAAATGATTTAGTCTTACATATCGGTCATTCCCATGAAGATATCGTTCATCCTATCGAAGGCGTTTCGGTTTCTGTTAAACAAGCTGAAATCACTGTCACCGGAATTGATAAACAAAAAGTTGGTCAGTTCGCTGCTGTGGTGAGAAGCTATCGCAAACCTGAATGCTATCATGGTAAAGGTATCCGTTATAAAGGCGAAAATGTCGTCTTACGTCAACCGGCATCTGCTAAGAAACAAGCCGCTGGTGCTGGTAAGTAAGGAGGTGGAAATAAATGTATACAGCTTTTGATAAAAATGCTCAAAGAAAGCATCGTCATGTTCGTATTAGAGCTAAGCTCTCAGGCACTGCTGAATGTCCACGCGTTTCCATCTTCCGCTCCAACAAATTCATCTATGCTTCGCTTATTGACGACGCTAACAAAAAGACTCTTTGCTCTTCTTCTTCCGCTAAACTCAATTTAGAAAATCCTTCTAATTGTGCTGCAGCTGCGGCTGTCGGTGAAGATTTAGCTAAGAAAGCTAGTGAGCTCAAGATTTCAAAAGTCGTCTTTGATCGTTCTGGTTATCTCTATCATGGACAGATCAAAGCTTTAGCTGAAGCTTGCCGTAAAGGCGGATTAGTCTTCTAAGGAGGCGAACATGGAAGAAAAAGAAAATATTAAGCCTGAAGTCAAGGCAGAAGAAGCTAGTGCTAAACCTAGCCCTAAAGGACAACATAATCGCAGTCGTTCAACCAAGCGTTCTTCTAGAGGATTCTCTCGTGCCCAAGAAGAATAGCTTTTCGACGAGAAAGTGGTCAAAATCTCTCGCGTCACTAAAGTTATCAAAGGTGGTAAGAGAATGAGATTTTCCGCCCTTGTCGTCATCGGTGATGGCAAAGGCAGATATGGTTATGGTTTAGGAAAATCTGGTGAAGTTCCGGAAGCTATCAAAAAAGCGATTGCTTCTGCTAGAAAGAATTTAAAAAAGATTGAAATCGCTAAAGGTGGAACCATCACTCATCCGATTAAAGGCAAGTTTGGTGCCGCTCAAGTCTTCTTAAAACCAGCTCCTGAAGGTACTGGACTTATCGCTGGTGGTGCCGTTCGTGCTATACTAGAACTTGCGGGCATCAAAAACGTCTATTCTAAAGTCTATGGTTCTCGCACTCAAGCTAATGTTGTTAAGGCTACTATGGATGGTCTTTCACAGCTCAAAACTTATTCCGAAGTTTCTCTCTTAAGATTCGGCAAGACTGTTGAAACTAAGACTGAAGCTGAAGCTAAGTAAAGGAGGAACTTATGGCTTTACACAATTTAACTATTGTCGAAGGTTCTCGTCATGCTCCTAAAAGAGTCGGCCATGGTATCGGCTCTGGTATGGGCAAGACTTCGACTCGTGGTCAAAAAGGTCAAGGTGCTAGACAAGGTAGAAAAGTACCTGTCGGATTTGAAGGCGGTCAGTTACCTTTGTATCGTCGTCTTCCTAAGCATGGCTTTGTCAATCATGGGCGTGTCAGTTATCAAGTGATCAATTTGAAGGACTTAGAATCTCGTTTTGCTGAAGGCGCTGAAGTCTCTAATTTGACATTGATGTCCTGTGGTCTTATCCAAAATCTCAATGCTCCAGTAAAGATTTTAGGAACTGGTGAGTTGACCAAGAAATTGATCGTTTCTGTCCAAGCATATTCCGAAAGCGCTAAGACTGCTATCGAAGCTAAAGGCGGTACTTGCACTGTCACTTCTTTGAAAGATGCGCGCATCGCCCTCAAAGGTAGCAAATGTCATTGTGGACATTGTTCTTGCGAACATCAAGAGGATAAATAATGAAAAAGCTAGCCGCGTTTTTCCATAACAAGGATGTTTTAAATCGTATTCTCTTCACTTTTGCTATTTTCCTTGTCTTCAGAATCGGATCGGCTATCACGGTGCCAGGTGTTTCTGTCAATGAAGACATTTGGTCTGACACCACTAATTCCTTCTCTATTCTTAACATGATGGGTGGAGGCGCCTTACAAAATTTCTCGATTTTGGCACTAGGCGTTTCACCTTACATCACGGCATCCATCATCATTCAACTGTTATCAATGGATGTCCTTCCATCTCTCACACAAATGACGAAGGAAGGTGAATCCGGTCGTAAACGTCTGAATGTAGTCACTCGTATTCTCTCTTTGGTGTTAGCGGCAGTTCAAGCATATGGTATCATCGTCGCTCTTTCTAATAGTGATGGTATCACTCTAAGCGATGATTCAGCCTGGGGTTATACCAAGATCATCATCTTCATGGTCGCTGGTACGATGATGCTCAATTGGTTAGGTGATCAAATCACCGATAAAGGTATCGGAAATGGTATTTCTATGCTCATCTTCGCTGGTATCATCTCCTCATTACCTTCACAAATAACTTCGGCCTTCAGCGAATTCTTAGGCAGCCGTATCACTACTGGCGATCCCGCCTTGATCCTTGAAGGTTCAGTTCAAATATTCATCTATTTATTAGCTTTCTTCCTCATCATCGTTTTCGTCACTTTCATCGAAAAATCAGTTCGTAAATTGCCTGTCAGTCATTCTAATACCAGTCAATCGAATGAATTGACATCTCAGCAATCCTCCTTCTTACCTATCAAAGTCAACGCTTCTTCAGTTATGCCGGTCATCTTCGCTTCTTCCATCATGGTCGCTCCATCTATCATCGTCGCTCTCTTCTCAAATGGGGAACCACCTGCTTGGACAGAAACATTAGAACAAGTTTTTAACTTCCAAGCGATGACCCAGATGACTGATTCCTTCGCATTCCCTTGGGGTCCGATCATCTACGCTGTGTTGATCATCCTCTTCTCATACTTCTATTCTCAGTTACAGATCAATCCTGAGCGAATCGCTGAAAACTTCCAAACCTCAGGC
Organism: uncultured Bacilli bacterium; assembly: GCA_944371605.1. Taxonomy (GTDB): domain Bacteria; phylum Bacillota_I; class Bacilli_A; order RFN20; family CAG-288; genus Enterosoma. Next base: position 86,513 of record CALVXU010000030.1, on the reverse strand, counting down.
ACTTATATCACTGGTATCAAACCAGGTGCTGAAACTGAAAGATACGTCACTAAAATCTTAGCTAGAATCACTTTTATGGGTGCTCTAGCGCTCACTGTCATCGCTTTATTACCTGTCATCCTTTCATTGAGCGGTGCTGTTCCTGCCTCTTTATCATTGGGTGGAACTGGCGTTATCATCGTGGTTGGTGTCGCCTTAGAAATCAGTAATCAAATATCTGGTATCATGGCTGGAAACGGATATGCGGAGAGTGAACTCTGATATGGAAAAGCAGGAATTAAACATTATTTTGATGGGCCCTCCAGCATCTGGAAAGGGCACACAATCTGAACTCATCTGTAAACAATATAACATCCCTCATATCTCTACTGGTGATATGTTTAGAACTGCGATATCGATGAAAACCGAATTAGGACTTGAGGCTTCTAAATATATAAAAGAAGGACTTCTCGTCCCTGATGAGGTGACGATTAGCTTGGTGAAAGAGCGACTTCATGCTGTCGATTGCAAAAAAGGCTTCTTGCTCGATGGCTTCCCTCGCACTGTTGCCCAAGCTGATAGTCTTGAAGAGCTGTTAGCTTCCGAAAATCGTCATCTATCATTAGTCATTCTACTAGTCGCTGATGAAGATGAGCTCACATCTCGCATCACCGATCGTCGAGTCTGTACTTACTGCGGTGCTTCTTATAATCTTAAAACTAAGAAGCCGAAAATCGATGGTGTCTGTGATATCTGTTCTCATCAATTAGTACAAAGAGCTGATGATAGAGCGGAAAGCTTCAAAGTACGTTTAGACGATTATAAAAAGAAAACTCTTCCCTTAGTGGAATATTATCGTAAGAAAGGTCTTTTGAAAGAAATACCTGCACTCAACGATATTCAGACTGTCTTCCAAGACATTCAAAAGAGTATTGCTAGCATATGATCATCATCAAAAATAAATCTGAGCAAGAAAAAATGAAAATCGTCGGGCAAAAACTTGGGCAAGTCTTCGATCGTCTTGCCCAAGAGATTAAGCCCGGTAGATCAACTTACGAGATTTCTAAGAAAGCTGAAGAGTTTTTACGGGAAGTCGGTTGCCGCCCCACCTTTAAAGGATATGAAGGGTTTCCCGGGGCTGTTTGCACCTCAGTGAATGACATTCTCATTCACGGCATCCCTTCCAAAAATGTCATCTTAAAGGATGGCGATATTCTTTCTATCGACATGGGTAATGTCGATGAGAGCGGGTTTCAGGGCGACGCATGTCGCACTTATGCCGTTGGAAGTATCTCCGATGAAGCGAAAAGGCTCATCCGCTGCACCGAAGAATGCTTCTTTGAAGCCTTAAAAGTCTGTTATGTCGGAAAGCATCTCTATGAGATATCAATGGCCATTCAAAAAGTCGCTGATAAATATGGCTATAAATTAGTCAAAGACTTCGGCGGACATGGCTTAGGTAAAGAGATGCATGAGGACCCTTTCATTTATAACTATTATTCGCCTGAATTAGGCCTAGGTCCCTTCCTCAGAGCAGGCATGTGTTTGGCTATCGAACCGATGGTCATGAGCGGAAGTGATGAATATATCACTTTACCTGATGGTTGGGGGATTCAATCTCGCGATCATCAACTGAACGCGCATTATGAGAATGATGTTCTCATCACCGAGAATGGACCAGTCATCCTCTCGATGGATAACCAAGTTAAAATGAGACTTAAAGATTTGGAGAAACAAGCATGAGCAGAGAAGATTTCATCAAGATGGAAGGTGTCGTCGTTGAAACATTACCAGCTGAAAAGTATTCGGTAAAGCTTGAAGGCGGTGGTGCTGTGATCAGAGCTCGCATATCGGGAAAGATGCGTATGAATAAGATCCGTATCTTGCCTGGCGATCGTGTCACAGTTGAAATCTCTCCCTATGATGTCACCAATGGTTGCATAGTTTACCGATATAAATAAGGAGAAAAGACTATGAAAGTAAGAGCTTCTGTCAAGCCTATCTGCGATAAATGCAGAGTTATCAAACGTAAGGGTCGTGTTATGGTCATCTGCTCAAACCCTAAACATAAGCAGAGACAAGGTTAAGGAAAGGATATAAGAATATGGCTAGAATTGCTGGCGTTGATATTCCTAATGATAAGCAACTCGTTTATTCGCTTCGCTATATCTATGGAATCGGATTAACAACTGCTAAAAAGATTTGTGATGATGCGAAAGTCGATGGGACTAAGAGAGTTAAGGATTGCTCTGAGGAAGAACTCACTGCTATCCGTAATCAAGTCTCTCATTATGTCGTCGAAGGTGATTTGCGCCGTGAAGTTTCGATGAATATCAAAAGATTAGAAGAAATCGGTACTTATCGCGGTCAAAGACATAAGAGAAATCTTCCCTGCCGTGGACAAAGAGATAAGACCAACGCAAGAACTTGCAAAGGTCCTAGAAAGACTGTTGCTAACCACAAGAAAGCAACTATGTGAGGTGAGAGAAAATGGCTGATAAGAAAACTACCGCTAAAGGCGGAAAGAAGACTACTATTAGAAAGAAGAAGAGCAAACTTAATTTCACTAAAGGTGTCGCTCATATTCACGCATCTTATTCCAATACTATCGTTTCTATTTCTGATGAGACTGGTAAAGTTATCGCTTGGGCTTCCTCTGGCACATGCGGTATGTCAGGTTCGAGAAAATCAACTCCTTTCGCTGCTCAAGTAGCTGCTTCCACAGTCGCTAAGAGCGTCTTAGATAGAGGATTAAAGAGTGTTGATGTTGAAATCAAGGGACCTGGTCCAGGTCGTGAAACTGCTGTCAGAGCTTTAGAAGCTAGTGGCTTAAAAGTCACTTCAATCTCTGATGTCACTCCAATTCCTCACAATGGCTGCCGTCCTCCCAAGAGACCTCGTGGTTAATGAATTAAAGGAGAGCTTATATGAGAGAATTTAGAAAACCATCATTTACAATTGATAAATCTGATGTCACCTCTACTGTTGGCAAGTTTGTGATTTCACCTCTCGAACAGGGATACGGCATCACCATCGGAAACGCTTTGAGAAGAGTCATGTTATCTTCTTTACCTGGTGTTGCTATCTCTTCCATTCAAGTCGATGGCGCTACTCATGAATATTCACCTTTAGAAGGTGTTGTTGAGGATCTCACTCAGATCGTTCTCAACATCAAAGATTTGGTCTTACATGATGGTTTAGATACTGATCATGAAATTCCACCTTTGAAATTAGATGTTAAAGGTAGTGGTAAAGAAGTTAAAGCTGGTGATATCGTTTGTCCTGATATGATTGAAGTCGTCAATAAAGACTTAGTTTTATGCCATTTAGCTGAAGGCGGTCATATCAAGATGACTCTTCGTGCTACTAAAGGGCGTGGTTTTGTCACTGCTGAAGAAAACAAGACCAGTGATATGCCTGTCGGTACTATCCCTGTCGATTCTAACTTCTCTCCTATCGTTAAAGTGAAGACTGATATTGAACCTGATCGTGTCGATCGTGATTCTTCTTATGAGAAATTGGTCTTAGAGGTCACGACCAATGGTTCGATGGCTCCTCAAGATGCGATTGCTTTGGCTTCTAAAATCTTAGATGAGCATTTTAAACTCTTTGAAGACTTAGATGAAGCTGTCAAGCAAGCTACCATCATGACCACTTCTGAAGAAAAACCTGAAAAGAGTTATAGCACAGTATCTTTAGAAGACTTAGATCTCTCTGTTCGTTCTTATAACTGCTTAAAGAGAAATGGTCTTAAAACTGTGCAAGATCTTTGCAATATGAAAGAATCTGAGCTGATGACCGTTCGTAATTTAGGTAAGAAATCTTATAAAGAAATCTTAGATAAATTAGCCAGTATCGGACTCTCGCTCCAACATGATGACAACATCAAAAAGTGAGGTAACAAATTATGAGTACTATAGGTAGAAAAAACGTCCATGGTAAGGGCGGCGTTCGCTTCAAAGCGGGATATACCTCTGATAAAGAGAAGAATATGTTGAGAAATGTCGTCTCTCAACTCATCATCTCTGGACAGGTCGAAGTCACATTGACTGTTGCTAAAAGAGCTCAGCAAGAGGCTGAACGTTTAGTCACTTATGCTAAGAATGGTGACTTGCATAATCGTCGTTTGGCTGCTAGCTTTGTCAGACCTGAAGGCTTTGTTGATCCTAAAACAAATAAAGACGCTTTACAAAAGCTCTTTGATGTTTACGGACCTAAATATCGCAATAGAAATGGTGGTTATACACGCATCTTGAAGACATTCAATCGTCGTGGTGATAATGCACCCATGGCTATCTTAGCTTTCGTTGATTAATAAAAAAGAGGTGGCTTAGAAACCACCTCTTTTAGTATTTTTAACAAATGCCGTCAAGAAGAATCGAACTTCCGACCTACTGATTACGAATCAGTTGCTCTACCGACTGAGCTATGACGGCAGTGAAAAATATAATAGCAAATTATATATATGAAAGACAACGATTTAACTGATTTTTTATTAAAAATCGAGGAGTTGACCCGTTCTGGTCTCAAGTACACTAAAGATGAATACGCTCGCGATAATTATCAATGCCTCGAAAAAGAAGTCAAGAGATTTTTGGCGTTGAAATCGATCACTTTTGAAGGAGAAAATATTTTCAAGCGTAATATTTATCCGACACCATCTGTATCTGTCAGAACGGTCATCTTTAGCTCGGATAGAAAGAAAGTCTTGCTAGTCCAAGAAAGACAAGATGGATTATATTCTTTGCCTGGCGGCTTTGCAGAACTTTCTTTATCACCAGCTGAATCAGCTTTAAAAGAAGTATATGAAGAGGCTGGGGTGCAAGCTAAAATCATCTCTTGTGTAGCTGTTTTGGATAGATATCGAAATATTCCGACCAAAAGCGCTCCCGAATATATCATCGGGTTTGAAGGCGAGATAGTCTCTGACTTTCATGAGCCATGTTTTGAAATCATCTCACGAGATTACTTTCCCTTGGATGATTTGCCCGATTTTTCACATAAACATGATCCAGAACAGATGAAAAAAATTATTCAAGCTGCGAAAGATAAAAAGATGATCTTTGATTAATGATTTTTACTCAAGACATAAACTATAATATTTAGAGAGGAGGTTTGTTATGGAAAATAAGAGTCGTGTTATAAAATATGCAGACTTACGCAAACAAATCTCCAATATGGATGTATATTCTTTCGAAGATACGCCTACGACTAAAAAGAAATTACCCGAGAGTTCTGCTCATAGCACTAATTCACAAGTAGTTGAGAAAAAATATACTGATGGCATTAAGAGAAACACATTATCTTTATCGATTGATGAATTGGTCAAAGAGCATGAAGCTTATGATTCTAATAGTCAAAGAAGAGAGACCAAACATCGATATAAAGCCATGAAAAGAGGAGAACATAAGCCTTTTTCTTTTTCTTTAAGCAATTTTGCTTGGCTTCTACTCATCATATTATGTTTAGTCATCGCTGTATTAATCGTTCTTGTTTTTACAGGAGTCTTTAAATGAAACAATTTTATTCGATCGCTATTGACGGCCCGGCTGCAAGCGGTAAATCGACAGCCGCCAAAGGTGTTGCTAAAAAATTACAATTCTTATATATCGATACCGGTGCGATGTATCGTGCTTTTACCCATTATATGTTGAGCGAACATCTAAATCCTAAAAGTGAGGAAGATGCCCAAAAACTTTTGCCATCTCTCAAGTTAAAAGAAGACAAAGAAGGGCATATTTTTCTCAATGGTGAAGACGTTTCTTCAGAAGTTCGCAGTTTGGAAGTGACTAATAATGTATCTTATGCGTGCGCCCATTTGTGCGTCAGAGAAAAATTAGTTTCTTTGCAACAAGAGATGGCTAGAAGTGAAAATGTCGTCATGGATGGAAGAGATATCGGAACTGTGGTTTTGCCTGATGCTGACTTAAAGATTTATCAAATCGCTTCCGTTGATGCTCGAGCAAAAAGAAGATATGACGAATTTATCGAGCAAGGCTTAAAAATCACCTACGAGGAAATCAAGCAAGATTTGATCAGAAGAGATTATATCGACTCCCATCGAGAACACTCGCCACTAAGGCCTGCTGAAGATGCAATCGTCCTCGATACTTCAGATATGACTATCGAAGAGGAGATTAACGCTATTATTACACTTTTTTATCAGAAAGTTGGTGATATATGGAACAATACGGAAAAGTAGCTTTGATCGGTACTCCTTCAAGCGGTAAATCAACTCTTTTTAATCGCTTGACCGATTCGAGAAAGGAGATTACTGGCAAACAGCGCGGGATCACTCGTGATCGCAATTATGGTGAGGGTCATTGGTTAGATAAAACTTTTACAATCATCGACACAGGTGGTATCACAGGTGAGAATATTCCTTTTCAAAAAGAAGTCCAGGCTCAAGTAGAACTAGGCTGCCAAGAAGCTGATGTCATTTTATTTGTAGTAGATGGACGCGCTGGATTAACTAATAGCGATTATTATGTTGCTAAAAAACTCTATCCTTATAAAGATAAGGTTCTTTTATGTGTCAATAAAATTGATGATAGCACACTGATCAACAATACTTTTGAGTTCTATTCATTAGGATTTGATAATCCTTATCCGATCTCGGCTGAACATGGGCTAGGACTAGGAGATCTTCTCGATGAAGTGATCAAAAGGCTTCCTAAAACTAAGAAGAATCCTTATGAAGGCGCTTTGACTTTCGCGTTGTTAGGTCGTCCGAATGTCGGTAAATCTTCTTTAGCAAATAAAATCCTAGGATATGAGCGTGTCATTGTTTCACCTCTTTCTGGAACGACGAGAGATAGCGTTGATATTCAGTTCACACGTGATAAGAAACGCTATGTGATGATTGATACTGCCGGTATCAAACGCCCTGGAAAAGTGGCTGAAGATTTAGATAAATTTGCTGTTATCAGAAGTGCTGATGCTTGTAAAAGGGCGGATATCATTTTGCTTCTCATCGACGCTGATGAAGGGTTAGTCAGTCAAGATATTCATGTTTCCTCATATGCGATTGACAATAATAAACCGATTATCATCATCGTCAACAAATGGGATTTGCATTCGCATGAACAAGATTCACAGTTAAAGTTCACTAAGGAAATCAAGAGCTATTTCAAATTTCTCGACTATGCACCAGTGGTTTTTTGTTCGGCTAAAAATGGCACTAACATCCATCGTATATTTAATGCTTTAAATGAAGTTGAAGCTAATATGCACAAAAAAGTGCCATCTTCGTTGCTCAACTCTACTATTTTAAAAGCCCAAATGGATAATGAAGCTCCGGATTTTAATGGAGGTAGATTGCGAATTTCATATTGTACTCAAAGCGATGAAGTTCCACCGACCTTTATCTTATTCTGTAACAATCCTAATTACTTCCATTTTTCATATCAAAGATACTTAGAAAATGTCATTCGCGAAACATTCGGTTTTAATAATTGTCCGATAAAGTTGATCATACGGGGAAAGCGAAATGGCTTAGAGGAGCTTAAATGATGAAAATAACTACTATTGGAGCTGGTGCTTGGGGAACTGCATTGAGCAATCTTTTAGCTAATAGAGGATATGATGTTTATATATATGACAAAAATCCGATTTATGAGGCGATAAATGCGACACATCATAATCCTCTTCACTTCTCTGAAGTGGAATTAGTCCATTCATTAAAGTTTGTACCTGTGCTGACTGATGCTATCGCTGATGCTGATGTCGTAATCTTCTCTTTGCCATCCAAATTTTATCGTCAAATGGCAAAAGAAGTTTCTTCTTTACTGAATAAAAAAGTTTATATTGTGTCAACAGCAAAGGGATTTGATCCTTTGACTTTCAAGCGTTTATCACAAGTTTTGAGGGAAGAGATTCCACAAGCAAAAAGGTATGAGATCGTCTCTTTGCTCGGGCCTTCTTATGCTGAGGAAGTCATCAGACAAAAATTGACTTGTATCTCTGCTAGCTCGGTATCTTTAGAAGATGCTTCATTCATTCAAAAGCTTTTTTCTGGACCAGAATTTCGTGTTTATACTAACTCAGATGAAACTGGTGCAGAAATCGCTGCTGCTCTAAAGAATGTCATCGCTATCGCCTCTGGTATTTTATTAGGACTAGGAGAAGAAGAAAATGCTAAAGCTGCTTTAGTCACAAGAGGTATAGCTGAAATAATGCGATTTGGAACGGCTTTTGGCGCTCGTCCAGAAACTTTTCTCGGTCTATCTGGTATCGGCGATCTTTCGCTCACTTGTAATTCTTTAAAATCTCGTAATTGCTCTTTAGGTTATGCTATTGGTAAAGCCGATTCGGCAGAAAAAGTTTTAGCTGATAACACGATGACTGTTGAAGGCGTATATACTTCTAAATATGTGCATGAGATTGCAAAAGAGAAAAATATAGATATGCCGATCACAGAAGCCATCTATCAAGTTTTGTTTTTGAATGCTAGGCCGAGTGATATTTCAAATCAATTGATGCTGCGCGCGCTTAAGAGCGAGAGCTAAAAAGTGCGATTCTATCGATATTTTCTTGCATTCAAATAATTGCTGTGTTATTTTATTCTTGAAAGGTGGAATTGTTCATATGAATGATCAAAAGACAATAACTAAAGATGATTTAGCTACCCAATTAGCTCAAGAAGGTCGTATGCAAAAGGGCGAAGCTCTTAGAGCAGTTGAAATGATTTTTGCTCTCATCGCTAACGGATTAGTAAATCCTGAGTTTGGCACTGTTAAGATCGCAGGGTTCGGTACTTTTACGCTTACTGAAAGACAAGCCCGCGAAGGTGTTAATCCTTCTGATCCTGGTAAGAAAATTCAAATTCCAGCCAGCAAAGCTGTTAAATTCAAACCTTCTAAGACTCTTAAAGATCTCATCAATAATAAGTAAATTTGACTGAACGGAGCTGCTTGGTGAGCAGCTCCTTTTTAAACGAGGCAAGATATGACAATCACTTATCATGATATCGATTGGAAAAATATTTTATTAAAAAGATACCAGAATTATGGCTTAAACGAACTTGATGTGATGGTTTTGTTCATCTCAGATTTGATTTTGAAATTAGAAAGTGAAACGATCATCACATGCGATATTCTCTCTTCTTATATGAGTGCCAAAAAAGATGATTTAGATATCTCATTAAACAAATTATTGGAAAAAAAGTATTTGGTCTTAAATGACCAAACGATGCGCTTTTCTCTAGAGTCTTTCAAATCAAAATTGTTTGATGACTTAAAGAAGGATTTGTATTTACACTCTTCGACTGAAGAAACTGTACAAGCAGATGGCTCGTTATATGAATACATTGAAAAGTTTATTGGACGAACATTGTCTCCTATTGAAAGAGATATGGTCACTAATTGGTTAAAAGAAGGTGCTAGCGAAGAACAGATCAAAGAAGCATGTCAAAAAAGTTTGACCAAATCTGGTGATATCTCATTTAAAAGAGCTGATAAGATCATTTTGGAATTGGAACGCAGTCAAAGTCGTAAAGCTATTGGCACATCGACAGTGAACGAAGATACAAGAAAGCAAGATAAAATTCGTGATATTTTGAATTATGACTGGACGAATAACTTTAACAATTAGAAAAGATATCATCTATGATACATTAGAAAAACTATACCCCACAACCTCTTGTTTTTTACACTACACTAAAGACTATGAATTATTATTTGCTGTCATCTTATCAGCGCAGTCGACTGACAAAGCTGTTAATGAAGCAACGGCTATTCTATTTTCTTTGTATCCGAATTTAGAGTCTTATCAACGAGCGCAAAAAGGTGAAATTATCAAATGTATTAAAAAGGTTGGACTAGCGAACAATAAATCAGAGTTTTTGATTCAAGCCAGTCACAAGCTCATCACCGAATATGGTGGGAAAGTACCGGAATCTCGAGAAGAACTATTAAAATTCAAAGGGGTTGGCATCAAGACATCTGCTGTTGTATTAGGTGAGTTATATAATCAAAAATATATTCCTGTTGATACGCACGTTCATCGCGTCAGTCAAAGATTAGGACTTGTCAAAACAGGGACTACACCTGAACAAAGCGAAATAATCTTAGAAAAAATCTATAAAGATAAAGGGGATATCAATCTTCATAGGCGTTTGATTCTTTTTGGACGTGAGATTTGTACAGCCAAAAATCCTAAGTGCTCAACTTGCCCTTTATGTGAGATTTGTAGCTTTAAAAAAACTATAACTTGACTTGGTCAAAATGATTGATAAGCTCAGTTATAGTTTTTTAAATTTAATTTAAGATTAACTTTTTACCATCACTGGTCAAATTGATAACCCCATGTTGATCATTCGATAAAATCATAGTGGCAATCGGAGTTTCAACATGATTTTGTATATATCGCCTAATAGGTCTAGCTCCATATACAGCATCGAATGAATTTTCATGTATGTAATGGATAGCTTTTTCATCATAATTTAAAGATATATCATTTGACTGTAATTTCTGCTTCAATAGATTCAAAAATTTAACAATAATTTTATCTATAACATCTTCAGTAAGTGAATTGAACATGACTATCTCATCAATACGATTTAAAAATTCTGGCTTAAAAGTCATCTTCAGTAATTTATTGACTTGTTCGCGTTCTTTTTCATCATTGCCATTTAAAAGATACTCAGATCCGAGATTAGAAGTCATGATGATTATCGTATTTGAAAAATCGACAGTTCTACCTTGACCATCAGTGAGACGGCCATCATCTAGCACTTGTAACAGTACATTGAATACATCAGGATAAGCTTTTTCAATCTCATCAAAGAGAACAATTGAATATGGTTTTCGCTTGACTGCTTCAGTCAATTGACCACCTTCTTCATATCCGACATAACCAGGTGCTGCACCGACAAGACGACTGACTGATTCTTTTTCCATATATTCCGACATATCTATTCGGACTATCTGTTTTTCTGAGTCGAATAATTGCTCAGCTAATGCTTTAGCAACTTCCGTTTTTCCAACGCCAGTTGGGCCTAAGAATAGGAACGAACCAATCGGTCTATTCTGATCAGAAAGGCCAGCTCTTGAACGGATTATAGCGTTAGATATTTGTGTTAAAGCTTCGTCTTGTCCTATCACTCTTTTTTGAAGTTCATCTTTTAAAGAAAGTAATTTTTGAGATTCGGATAATGTCAATTTGTTGACAGGTATGCCAGTCCAAGACGAAACGACTTCAGCGACTGTTTCAGTCGTCACTTCGTCTGAGAGCATAGTAGCATTTTTAGTATTACTAGCTGCCTGCTTCAACTTTGCTTCTAACTCAGGGATATCTTGATTTTGTAATTTTGCGGCAGTTAGATAATCAGCATCGGCCATCGCTTTTTCTAAATTAAGCTTTGCGACATCCAATTCTTTTTTGATGGATTTTTGTTTCTCAGCATCTTGTTTTTCAGCTTTCCAAGTTGCAGTTAAACTATCTTTTTTCTGCTTTAATTCAGCGATTTCTTTTTCCATATTAATCAGTCGTTGTTTAGCAGTATCTGAATTATCTTTAGTTAATGAAACTTTTTCGATTTGTAATTGCATCAATTTTCTAGATACTTCATCTAATTCCTCAGGCATAGTATCGATTTGCATACGAATTTTGGCGCAGGCTTCATCGATTAAATCGATAGCTTTATCTGGTAGAAATCTATCAGTGATATATCTTTTGGAAAGTGTCACTGCAGAAATCAAGGCATCATCAGTGATGTCGACTCCATGATGCTGTTCATATCGATCTTTTATACCTCGTAATATCGCAATAGTATCTTCGACTGTCGGTTCATCGATTAAAACTTTTTGCATACGTCTAGCGAATGCAGGGTCCTTTTCAATATATTTTCGATATTCATTGACTGTTGTTGCACCGATGCAGTGCAATTCACCTCTAGCTAGCATCGGTTTTAAAATATTTGCAGCATCTAAAGATGAATCACCGCCAGATCCTGCCCCGATAAGAGTGTGTATTTCATCGATGAAAAGGATTATGCGACCTTCGCTTTCAGCAACTTCTTTCATTACAGCTTTGATGCGTTCTTCGAATTCACCACGATATTTTGCACCTGCTATAAGTGAGCCGACATTGAGTTCAAAAATAGTTTTATCTTTCAGCGTTTCTGGAACATCACCTTTAAATATTCTCCAAGCTAAACCCTCGACTACAGCAGTTTTACCGACGCCAGGATCACCGATGAGAACAGGATTATTTTTACTCTTTCTAGATAAAATCTCCATGACTCGTCGTATTTCATTGTCTCTTCCGATAACAGGGTCGATTTTTCCAGATGAGACATCACTCACTAAGTCCCGACCATATTTTTTTAGAGCTTCGTACTGAATTTCGGGGTGATCGCTAGTGACATGGTTGTTACCACGAATGGCCAAAATCGCTTTATTGAATGAGGCTTTATTATAATTAGGAACCTTTGATAACTTATCTATTAATGAATGTTTGCAGTCGAATTGAGCTAAAAGCAAGTGCTCAACAGACATATATTCGTCGCTCATCTGTTTTTCATACTTGCTTGCTGAATATAAAATATTCTTAACGTCACTTGAAAAGTCAGGCTCAACATTGGAAGTTGTTTTAACAGAATTATTCAAATAATTATCAATTGTTTGAGAAATAAGCTTTGGATCAATTTCTAATCTTTTTAAAACATTGACATAAAAACTATCATCTTGATCATAAAGAGCTCTTAAAAGACAGGGGACATCAACACTAGGCAAACGATAATCTTTTGCAATCTGTGCACTTTTATTGATGGCTTCTACCACACGAGTTGTATATTTTTGTTCATCTGACATAGGATTTACCTCCTTGCATTTAATATTATAGCCATAAAATTAGCACTTTCAAGTCAAGAGTGCTAATTACTGCTTTTTCATCTTTTATTCTTTATCTTCTATGCATACGAGTATATAATTATCGCATGGAACTTTGGGGCATTATTTTAATAGTATTTATCATCATTTTCTTTTTCTATTTATTATTATGTTTTGCTGTCTTATTCCGCGTGTGTAAGAAGTTGTTTTGGGTTCGTGGGACTGATCCGGATAATCCTTGTTATTTAAGATTTGAAGACTATCCATCTCTACAAAGAAAAGAATATAAATGCGGGTATTATGGTAAGGCGATTCGCGGATATATTTATTCTGACAAGAGAACAACAAAACCAAAAGGCTTTATTGTTCTTTCACATGGCTTTTTTGGTACCCACATTCAATATTTGCTCGACATTTCTATGCTTGCTCAAGCTGGGTATTTGATTCTTGCCTATGATCAATATGGATGTGGATTGAGCGATGGTAAAAATCAAGATAATTTATCCATTGCTATTTATGTTTTAGAGAATGTTCTTCATGATGTTATTAAGCGTCATCTTAATGGTGATTTGCCTATTTATTTATATGGCCATTCATGGGGTGGTTATGCTGTTTCTGGTGCTTTAAAAAAATATGCTGATGTAGTTAAAAAAGCAGTTGTTAGATCGGGATTTGTTTCACCTGTTAGGGCTGGTCTCAATCTTTTAAAAATGAAGTTTCCGAAATTTAGTGTATTTATAACGCCTGGAATATACATCTCATATCTTTTTTTCTTCGGTCTCAAATGTTTCACTAAAGGAACACGAGGATTAAAAACAAACCATAAAACTAAAGTTCTTTATTTATATGCAAACAATGACAAAATGATTGATTATAAGAACTCGTTGGCAACATATTATGCAAAGCATCCGCGAAAAAATGCCATTGTTTATGTCACTGAACATGGTATGCATAATTCTTTGCTGACGGAAGAAGGCCAAAATAACTATCATGTACTAGTCAAAAATTACAAAGATATTCTTAAAGAATCTGACAAAAATACAAGAAAAAAGAAGGAAGATGACTTCCTTCTAAATCTTAATCGGGTAGAACAATATCCGTATAATGAAGATATCAAAAACAAAATATTAACTTTTTTAGATGATTAGTATTTAAGCACAGCGTATAATTTTTTACCTCGTTTAACAAAGAGATATCCTTCTAATGCCATTTTTTTGGTGATAACAGTATTGATATCAGTGCATTTTGTACCATTCAATTTGATAGCACCATTAGTGACAAAATCTCTAGCTTCTCTTTTGGAAGAGGCAAGTTTTAGTTGAACAAGAGCATCTAAGATCGGTAAATCATCAGAAGGGCATATCACTACTAATCCTTCAGTTAATTGCTCTAAATCACTAGCTTTTAAACCAGTGAAGTCTTCTTTGAATAAGGCACTGGACATTTTTTCACAATGCGATGCAGCATCTTCACCATGTAAACTACTGACAATAACTCTAGCTAACTCCTTTTGTCCATTGCGCAATTCCGGATGCTCCATATGGTTTTTATATATTTCATTAATTTGTTCGATAGGTCTTTTATCAAAAATATAAAGATATTTTAAGACATCGCTATCAGAGACATTCATAAAATATTGGTAAATTTTATATGGAGAGGTCATTGCGGGATCTAAGTACAAGGCACCGTTCTCAGATTTTCCAAATTTCTTACCATTAGAATCGGTTATCAATTTAAAAGAGAATACCTCGGCTTCTGCATCGGACCCCTCTTTCTTGCGTAAATAATCTAAGGCAGTCGTTAAATTCCCCCATTGATCACCGCCTCCGAATTGCATAGTGCAGTGATACTTGTTGTAGAGAATATCAAAATCGCCAGCTTGCAGAATCATATAAGAAAACTCTGCATAAGAAATTCCAGCTTCTAAACGAGACTTAACGATTTCTTTTGATAACATATATCCGATTTGAAAATATTTTCCAAATTCTCTAAGATAAGTTAAAACATTGATATCTTTCCAATTATCTAAGTTGTTGATTATCATCCCTTTTTCTTGGTCGGAAGTGTCAATATATTTTTCTAATTGCTTTTTGATTGCTTCAGCATTTTGTTTTACTTGTTCGGTTCCTAAAAATTGGCGTTCAGCTTTTTTTCCAGAAGGATCACCAATCATACCGGTGGCTCCACCTAAAACTGCAATGACACGATGGCCAGCCGCTTGCAATCTTTGAAGGATAGTAATCATGATAAAATTACCTAACTGAAGTGATTTAGCACTAGGATCAAATCCGCAATAAATCGTTTGTTTAGTTTCTAACATTTTGCGGATTTTTTCTTCATCAGAGAAATTATCTAATAGACCACGTTTTTCTAAATCATCTAAAATATTCATGTGTCACCTCATCATTTTAGTTTTGACGTGTCTTAGTATATAACTTTTTGTACTTAAATTCGATAAAAAATATACTCTTTTTCGGGATATTTAGAACACAAGTACAATGGGGTTTCACCTCTTAGAATGTAATGAATAGAAGTTATATCTATATTTTGATAGCATCCAGAAAGACAAATGTATCTGAGTTTGCCATTTAAAACTTCGCTTGGTGATATCTCATCTTCAAGAGCTTTTTCTACAATAGGTTCATACTTTTTTAAATCGTTATAAAATTCAGTTAAGGTGAGGACATCACGATAAATCGGTGTTAAGATAACAAAAAGCGAACAAAATCTTATAAAATTCATTTTAATGAAAACGCTAAAGTGAATGATAAGAGATAAATCGCTAAAACAATGTTGACGGACTGAAAGCTAGAAAAGTGTAAACTTTCAATTTCGTCTTGTTTTTGTTTTATTAAATTTTTAAGCCTATCAATTGTACTAAAATCAGTCTCTTTTTTATCATGAATTGAGCTATATATTATGTCTATAATTTCATTTCCTAAAAGTGAATTTGTTTCTGTGATCGGTAGTTTTCCATCATAGTCAGCTTCTTGATAATTTAATAGAGAATCTTTTAATTCGGAAATATTCAATGAATTTACGGCTTTGGTAAAACCTACTAAATAATCGTTTTCTAAGGTTGAATATAGTAAAAACATTTTGTAAAAATCTAACTTTTCATTTTCGTATTCATAATCTTTTAATGTCTTTTTATTTAATGAAAATCCATCAAACGAGTAGTAGAGCAAAAAGAAAACACATGTCCCAGCTATCAGCGCTAGCAATAATTCATAAGTGAAAATTAAGATTAAAAGAAAGACAGTGATACTTATTGCTGAAATTATGAGCAAAGTATAATTTTTTACAGAATCTTTTTTCTTTTTCTTTTCTAATTTTAGTGATAATTTTTTAAACATATTAAATCCTTTTTAATTTTAAATAATAATCATAAATGAGAGATGGATAAAATAAAGATGCAGAAATCAATCCCAGAATGTTATAGATAGGACAATTTATTGTGTTCATGACAACAGTTGATAAATTGATGATCAGAGCCAGTATCAGCAATAGAAATAAAAGTGCTAGTTGCGTTTTGTGAATATGTCTTTTTGCTTTGACTAGTGAAGATTTAATATTTCTTTTTTCATTGTCGAGAGTTTCAAGCAACTCATGATAATTTAATAAGTGTATTTCGTTGTTTCTTTCTTTTTCGCACAAATAGTTCAGTATTTTTTTATTATGTTCATGATCGATTAAATCGAGTCCTTCATTGATAAAGTTATCATAGTTTTTAACATCTATATGACCGACTAGATATTTGGATGCTGTTTCATAGCTCTCTTTTGTGCCTTTGTTATTTTCTAGATTCGTCAAGAAAGAAAAGAGAAAACTAGAGCAGGCTAATTTGTTTTCTTTATTTGTATATAAATCATTGCTTTTCTTAAGCAAAATTAAAGAAAAAAGAATATTTAAAAGGCAAGCTAATAATGATAATAATTTATTTGAAAATAGAAAGAAATAAAAAATCGATGTAAGTAATAGTCCTATAGATATCGCTTTATCTTCTTTGAATAATTTTAATATTTCATTCATTCTAGCACCTCTTACCTATTATTGATTAAGAAGTGCTAGTTTGTTCGATGAATTAATAATTTTCTAAAAGCATGTTTAAAAACATCACTACAGCTTTGTATTTAATTCGATAGTAACTAGATTTTGAAAATTTCAAGCGCCAGCTATTATCATGTACTCCACGAAAATAAGATTTCCAAAGCAGGTTTCCATAGATTGATTCGATTGAATTAAGAATAAAAATGACCGATAAAACATAGCGGGTTTTGTCATTCTCTTTTTCAAGAATACCACTCTTCATAAATGAAACAGCCTTCTTAATTGTTGGAATGGCATCATCTTTCCCATCGAATAGTATTGCCATTTCTTGTGGGTAAGAGATGAAAAGATAGTTACTAACTGCGATGTAGCAATCACGAATTTTCTTCATACACTTCATCGGATTCGACTCTTCCTTTAGTTTTTCTAAGTCTATCATTTATAATACCTCTCTAGAAGAATTAATATCCTTTCGACAGTGAATTATTGTTCTTCTATAGTCATGGATAAAAATGAGACTTAACAAGTCTTATTTTCGTGACAATTTGAAATCTTAGTAAGCAAATAAAATTTATGAAATCAAATTAAGAAAAATAGTATCTAAGATATAAAAATAGCTTGGTTTAACAGATACTCTACCATTTTTAATTATTAAATATTCTTTTTCTTTGGCGATTTTATCTCGGTATTTTTGGAGAAAGTCTATATTGAATCTATCAAAATATTCAGATAATGAAAAACCTTCTTTTAATCTCAGATTAAGCATAATAAATTCAAATTCTTCGTCTTTCTTTGAGATAAATTCAGTTTTTTTGTCCAACTTTTTTTCTAGATATTTTTTCATTGATAGAGTATTAGTTTCACGTTTATTTCCTACATAGCTACTAGCACCTAATCCAACAGCATAATATTGTTGGTCATGCCAATAGGTTAAATTGTGTTTTGATTCAAAACCAGGTAAGGCGAAATTGGAAATTTCGTAGTGAACAAAAGAATTCTCCTCTAGTGTCTTAGAAATATAAGCATAAATATCTGCCAATTCATCATCACTAACAGTTTTAGTTTTGTTGATATAAAAATATGTGTTAGGCTCTATTTGTAATGAGTAGAATGATAGATGTTTTGGCTGAAGAGATAGTGCAAATTCTAAATCATTTTTAACATCGTTTATAGAAGTGTTTTCTAATCCATAGATGAAATCTAGATTAAAATTATAGATTCCAATTTTCTTGATCATATCAACAGCATTTACTACATCTTTTCGACAATGATGTCGACCTAGTTTTTCTAAAATTCTGTTAGAACTAGATTGAACTCCTAAAGAAATTCGGTTTATGCCGCTTTGTTTAATCAATTGCAGCTTTTCAAAATTAAGTCCTTCAGGGTTGGCTTCAATAGTGAATTCATCAAGTTTTTTAAAATGAGATTTTAAATAGAAAAGTAAAATCTCTAGCTGCGATAAAGAAAGAGAAGTCGGTGTGCCACCACCGATATAAATCGTTCTTAATTGATCATCAGGTATTTTAAGCTCATTGATTTCGTCGATTAAGGCATTCAAATATTCTTCAGTTTTTGAATACTGAATAAGTTGCTTTGGAAAATCACAGTATGCACATATATGATCACAAAATGGAATATGGATATATAAGGAATTGATCATTTATGATTGTCCTTAAAATCTTGCCTGAGCTGAATTAACAAACATTCGATATCGATATCAGTAAAAATAATATTTAATTCTTTTTCTTTGCTAGTTAAATAAGAAAGTAATTTATCATCATCAGGAAGAATGAGCTTAGGCTTGACTACAAATGTATCAACGTTTTCTTGTGCAAAATCTTTCGGATCTTTCTTCTCTCTTTTTGGTTTTAGACTTGGTATGAAGTAAATTAATGCTAGAATTACTCCTACTAAAACTACCAAGATGATTAATATGATACTCCACGTTGGCATTGTGACTAAAAACATGATTATTCTCCTTTAATCGGTATTGGAGTGTAGATGAATTTTTTGAAACATTTTTCTTTTTTATAAAACCCTTTATTCGCAAGATCTTCCATCGAAGTTCTTGCAGTTTCATAGACGGTTTTTTCATATTCTTTAAAATCATTGACAGTATAATGTAAGCCGATTGTGCAATGACCAGCATAAAAATGGGCCTGTTTTTTCTTTAAAGTTGGATAAGTTTTTAGAAGCTTATCAGTAAGCTCTTCAATCTCTTCTTGACTTTTTGATATAGGAAAAACTGGTAAGGCCATGTCTGTTGATTGAGATATTAAAACATCGTTATCATTCTCATCTTTAGATTTAGAAATAATTTCATCCACTTTTTCTTTCAATATATAAAATTGTTTTTCTAGAAAATTTATATATGAGATACATGCATATGTTAAATCATCATTATCCTGTGTCGTTTTTAATCTTTCAAATACTAACCTAGATTTTGAAAAAGCAAGCGATTCAAAATCTAAAAGAAACGAAGTATTCTTCAGTCCACAATTATGCAAAAAAGTTTTAGCAAATATACTACCAGTCTCTTCATTCGAGAACTCAAATGGTCTAGCAGCTAAAAAGAAATAGATGATGATACAGCTTCTTAGAATCATCGGTATGATCTCATCACTTAAAGTATCAATCAAAGAATCTAGATGGGATTGTATTTTCTCGGCCGATATCGGAATGAGTGGATTATTAAAATTTTCAATATTTCCAGAGCGAAATTTGATCTCGGTTGCTTCGTCATCCATGATCAGTTTTTTGTTGATTTCATAAATTATATTGATGTCGATTTGGTTTAAATTTTGTGCGAAAGAATAGGTGTTTGAATAGGCTTGAATGATATAGAATTCGGTAGGGAGAGCTGACAAAGAGTTACTGACTATTTTTCTCAGTGTATTTTCATTTTGAGTGACGCCGATATTTTTACAACATGCTGACAAAGAATATAGTTTATATGTTGATTTTATTTCTTGTAAAACTTCAGGAGAAACGCTCATCAACTCCAGCTCCAATTGTAATAATTCTCGCTCGAGCTTGTAAGCAGAGCTCAGTAGGGGCTTGGTCAAACAGAGATTATAAAATCCATCATCGAGAGTTCTTAAACTAGTTTTATAATCAAAATAGCTTCTATAGTCTTTAACCCGTCTGATGATATCATCGACATTCGTTTTATTATAGAATCTAGAGATTTCTTCTTTGGTTGCATAATTACTGTCAGTGAATTTAATACCTTCTTCTGTTTTCATAATCAATTATTTCCTTCATCTACAGTCAACATAGCAATGAAAGCCTCTTGTGGTACTTGAACTTTGCCAAACTCTTTCATTCTCTTTTTGCCACGCTTTTGTTTTTCTAGCAATTTTTTCTTTCTTGTGATATCACCGCCATAGCATTTGGCCAAAACATCCTTTCTCACCGCTTTGATATCAGATCTAGCGATAACCTTGTTGCCTAATGAGGCCTGAATAGGTATTTCAAATTGCTGACGAGGAATAACATCTTTCAATTTGTCCACAACAGCTCTAGCTCTTTGATAAGCAGTTCCTCTAAATACAACAGTGGTCAACGCATCAACTCCTTCACCATTTAATAAAATATCCATTCTTTCAACATCGGATTTTTCATATCCGGTCAGTTCGTAATCTAAAGAAGCATATCCTTGAGATACAGATTTCAATTTATCAAAAAAGTCGAAAACAATTTCGCTTAACGGCATTTTATATTCTAGTAAAACACGGGTTTCATCAATATAATTCATATTTTGATAATCACCTCTTTTATTTTGGCAAAGAGTCATAATATTTCCGACAAATGTCTTCGGTGTCATAATTTCCACTTTAGCAAATGGTTCATAAGTTTCTTTAATTTTAGTATGATCCTTAGGAAAATCAGCAGGATTTTGAATGAATTCATGACGGCCATCGGTAAAGACGACTTCATAGACGACAGACGGTGCAGTGCAAACTAGATCTAAATCGTATTCATCTTCTAATCTTTCTTGGATAACTTCCATGTGTAAAAGGCCTAGAAAACCGCATCTAAAGCCAGATCCGAGAGCAACTGATGTCTCAGGTTCGTATACAAGAGCTGAATCGTTTAACGCTAATTTATCTAATGCGTTATGAAGATTTTCAAAATCCTTATTATCGCTTGGATAAAGTCCAGCGTAGACCATCGGCTGTATCTTTCTGAATCCTTTTAATGGAGTTGATGTCGGCGCATCATCTAAAGTGATAGTATCACCGACAAAAACTTCTTTAATATTTTTTATCGATGCGCAGAGATATCCGACTTCACCAGCCTTTAAAGAATCTACTTTTTGTTCCTTAGGTGTTCTAATGCCAAGCTCAGTGACTTGGAAAACTTTTCCATTAGACATCAAACGTATTTTATCACCGATTTTAATAGTACCAGAAAACACACGTAGAAGGATGATAACGCCCCTATAAGAATCGAACTTTGAATCAAAGATAATCGCTTTTAAAGGCTTATTTTCATCGCCAGAAGGTGCTGGCAAATCATTGACAATATGTTCTAATAATTCATCGATTCCAATTCCTGTTTTCGCAGATACACTCAAGCATTTATCAGGATCAATGGCTAAAGTGTCAATCAACTCTAATTGACATCTTTCAACATCAGATGATGGTAAATCTACTTTATTGATAACAGGGATGATTTTTAATCCATTATCTATTGCTAAATAACCATTGGCTAGAGTTTGAGCTTGAACACCTTGAGTGGCATCGACGACTAATAATGCACCCTCACATGCGCTCAAAGATCTTGAGACTTCATAAGTGAAGTCGACGTGTCCTGGAGTGTCAATCAAATTAAAAAGATAGAGTTCACCATTTTTAGCCCTGTATGTCACATTGACCGCATTGAGCTTTATCGTGATTCCACGTTCCCGCTCGATGTTCATATCATCCAAAAATTGGGGCAGAAGCGAACGTGTTTCAACGGCACCTGTTTTTTCTAAAATTCTGTCACATAAAGTAGATTTTCCATGATCGATATGAGCTATCACACAGAAATTTCTAATATGTTTTTTATCAAAGTTCATAGGGGTCCTCCTCTTCAAAGAAGCGTGTTAATGTAGCTTTTACTTGACTAGGCGATATTGCTTTGATCGCCTGTGGAAATATTTCTTTAATGATATCCTTATAGATTTTATAATTAAATCTTTGATCGATAAAGAAAATGAATCCTTTATCTATCGGTGTTCTGATGACTCGGCCAGCTGCCTGTAAAACTCTGTTAAATCCAGGATAGGCATATGCATATAAATAGCCTTTTTGCGGGATATCTTCATCTTGATAATACGATTTGATCTTATCACTTTCAAAATTGATTTGTGGTATGCCGACAGAAATGATGATGCTGCCTATCAAACGATTCCCAGTCAAATCGATCCCTTCAGAAAAAACTCCGCCTAGAACCAACACTCCAACCGTTGTCTTGATATTATCCTCTCTAAATGAGCTTAAAAATATTTCTTTATCAGTATCAGACATTTGCCTTGTTTGATATAAGATGTCAATATTTAAATCATCTTTATCAAAATAAGTTCGCAAGTCATTTAAATATTCATATGATGGACAATATATAAAATAATTGCCTTTTTTTGCAGAGATACTAGCTTTGATAAATTCATAAATAGAACCGATATTTTGTTTGCGATATTCGTATTTCAGGGAATGACTAGTATCGATGAGTACTTTACATCGTTCTTTAGGAAAAGGAGATTCAAGCAATAAAATGTTTGATTTTACAGTATTGTCGCCACCAAGAAGATCGATATAGTATTCTTTTGGAGAAAGTGTTGCTGAAAAGAAAACAGATGACTGGAAATTATTTAAAGTCTGTTTTATATATGGTTTGCTCGCGATATTAGCAATGCGCAAGACATATGGCTTTGACTCTGAATCTAAAATAAAATAAAAGCAAAAATTTTTAGCGTCTTCTTCAGTAGCTGAAAGGTTGTAAATATCTTCAAAATCAATTAATTTATAGAAAAATTCCATAAGCTTATCATCAACTGGTTCAAATTTAGCTCCTTCTGCATATGGATTTTTTCTCAATAGAGACTTGAAATCTAGCAATATGTCATTCAACAGATTTGAAATGGTTAAAGGTATCTCATCCATCTCATAAATAACATCTTTATTCTTGACTAATTTTTCGCTATCAATCGGATAATTTAAAAAGAGTTTTTTGAGTTTATTCAATTTTCTATGTATTTTTTTTAAATATTCACCAGATGTTAAGTGATACGCTTTTTTAATATCATCTAATGTGATTTCAGCTGAAAATATATCTCTTACTCTATCTGGTAAATTGTGGCACTCATCGATGAGTAAATAATCTTTTGTTTCATATGAATCATCAAGGAATTTTAACGTTGATGCATAGTTAAAAACATATGAATAATCACATATGAGAACATCAGAGTATTTGGCTATTTCAAACTGGAAATAATATGGGCAAATCTGTTTTGCATAACAAATATCTTTAATAGTATTTTTATCAAGAATTTCATTAGCATACAACCCATCGATGACTGCTGTTAAAATTTTATCGTAAAAGTATTGTGCAAATGGACATTCGTCAGGATTGCAGTGCCCTTTTTTGTCATTAAAGCAGATGTTTTCTTTGCTCGTAAATTCAATACAGCGGGCTTTAGATCCTAGAAGTGAAAATAATTTTAATGTCTGAACAGCTATTTTTTTGATTGAATTTTTACTGGTTAAATAAAAGATATGGTCTGCCTCATTCGAAGCGAAACGCTTTAAGCTAGGATATAAAACTGAAACAGTTTTACCGATACCAGTCGGAGCTTCTATATAGACGTTTCTGCTTTCATTTTGAGCTTTATTAACAAAGTCTATCAAACGTTTTTGTCCCTTGCGGTAATCTTTGAATGGGAAAGGTATTTCTTTCCAAGATTCATTTCTTTCATCTTTTAATTTTTTAATTTTTTTGATGAAGTTTACATATCGAATCATTATGTCGTTTACATAATTGCTGATTTCATCAAAACTGAATTGTTTGATGATGCGTTTCTGTTTAGAAAAGTTTATTTGACTAATATATGTCAATATGATTTGTATTCTATCTAAGGCTTGCCTTTTAGCAAAAAAATAAGCATAAAACATGGCTTGTCCCAAATGCCATTCGCTTTGATTAGAAATGAATGATTCTAAATCGGAATTTGTTGTTTTTATTTCTTCAATGCACCAAATGTTATGATCAAAAAATAAGCCATCTGCTTTACCAGAAACTTTGCAAATAAAATCATCAATTTGAAAAATATCATCAAGAGACACCTCAGATTGATAGGTGCTGTTTTGTTGGTCTTGATAAATGCGGTGAAGTGCTGAACCTTCATTCATACTAGCTTGATTAAAAATCCTAGTATCCAAATGGCCACGTCTAAGGATGGTGTCAACGACTTCATGGACTGAAATGTTTAATTCATAATTCACGAATAATATTTTACCATTTTAATACTAATTTTATGATAAACAATTATTTTAATAGTGATGGATAATATTCCTCAGCATATTCAATCGCATTTTTACACCTCTTATTCACTGCTCGTTTTAAATAGAATTTTGCAGTTTTTGATTGGTTTAGTTCTTTATAATACTTAAATAGGTAAAAATCTGCTGAACTGTTTGTTTTAGCTATCGATTTTAAAATCTGGGCTCCTTTTCTACTGGTTTTAGGATTTTCTAAAAGTGAAAGTGCGTATTTTTGCCCATCAGCTCCTTTGAGAAATGCTTGATAGTAATAATTTAAGTATTCTTCTTTTTCTTCTTTGGCGATATCGCCAAGTAATTCTAGTGCACATTTATCATCTTTTGATCGTTCTAAGTAATGTTTTGCAATTTTCTTATAGTAATCATTGCTACTATGATATAGAAGATATCCAGCTTTAAAATGACATCTTTTTTCGCCTAGGTCTGAGCCTGTTCGATAATAAAGTAAAGCTTTATTGATATTGTTGTTTTGCTCGTAAATACTTCCTAAGTAATAGAAGCTTTCTATTTCTTCATCGGCATTTGCCTCGTTCAGTAATTTAATACCTTGAGTGTTGTGATTACAAAAATAAATATAGCCAAGATATGTCTTAGCTTTGATATTCGTCAAATTGAGTTTTAAATAAGATGTTGCTAAATCATAATTTTTTCTTACTCCTATCCCATTAAAATAGCATCGTCCCAAATCATAACTTGCTTTCTTATATCCTAGTTTATATGCCTCGTTATATGAATTAAATGCTTTTGAAAAATCTTTTCCAAATGGAAGTATACCTTTTTCATAAAGGATAGCTTGCAAGAATAAAGCGTGTGAATCGTTATTTTTACATAAATTGATCAAATCACAAGAAAGCGAATATGGTAATTCTATATCGTTATCTAATAGGCACAGCTCTGTATATGTGATGACTTCATCGCGTGTTAAAGTTATCTTTTGACTCAAAATAATTTTAAAACGTAATCTTTCAAATGCACATAAAGCATTTTTGATAGGAAGATCTTCTATCAGATTGTATTTTAAATATTCGTCTCCGCTTAAATAGCTGTCTATTTTTTGATCCATAAAAATTACCTCTTTATATTAAATGTAGATAAAAACATAGAAAAAACAAAATTAAAGAACCAAAAAAAGTCCCAATAGCTTCTTAAAATAGTCCCTAAATTCTTCAACATTATTGTTTTCAAAAATAAAATGCTTGCAACAAAATAATGTTTGTATTAGAATAACAAAGCGCGTTTCAAAACGGCCCGATAGCTCAGCTGGTAGTAGCAAAGGACTGAAAATCCTTGTGTCGGCGGTTCGACTCCGCCTTGGGCCATTCTCAAAGTTAATCAACTGGCATCTGTATAGATGTCAGTTTTTTATAAACAACAAGCTTTTTTTATTATTCATTAAAAAAGCTTATTGTTGCTAGTTGTTAGATAATGCTTTATATTTAATCTTATAAAAAGGGATAAACAATGACCGAAAATCAATTTGAAAAATTCTCACTTGCAATCGGAAGAATTTATCGATATTGGCACGAAATCGCTTCAAATGAATTAAAGCCTTTTAAACTAAGAGGTATGCATGCTCTTTATTTAGCCCTTTTATATAATCATCCAGAAGGATTATCTAAAGTGGATATATGTAAGAAGTTGCGAAAAGATAAAGCAGAAGTAACTCGAATGATTGAAATTTTAAGTGAAAACAAATTGGTAAAGAAATATGGTCTATATCGTGGAAAGTATAAATTGACCGCTAAAGGAAGGAAGACTGCTGTTATCGTATTAGAAAAGGCTAATAATGCCGTTAAATTAGTGAGCAAAAATCTAACTGAAGATGATATCGATTCATTTTATAAGGTGCTAAACATCATAGTTGAAAATCTCAATGGGTTGAGTGAAGCTGCTCTAGAAAAGCAAGAACCGATTTTATAGTATCTTTTCTAATCTTAAAATTATATTAATTAAAATAGATTGGCAAATACATTAATTGGTTGAATCATTAACATAAACATAATAAATTGGATATATATTTGCTAATAAAATAAATATTGGTATCAGCAGTGTTAGTCTTACAAAACTGTTATTATTTAAATTGATTAAGATGGCATAAATAGTTATTGAACCTAGGCAAAAGAATATCAAAATAAGGAGATAGTCTAAGCAAGCCTTACCATATGATTTATTTTTAATTTTAATAAAATCCACAAGATTTTTAGCTAAATTAGATAAAAGATTAGTCATCATAGTTGTCGCATATGTATGACCATGTATTTCTTTGAAAGTGAAGTATTGAAATGCGCTAAAAATTGTTAATAGTATACTAGAAACATAGTTTAAAGTTTTTGGCATATCCTCTATTTGTTGAACATTTATGAACATCAAAGGAACCAACAAACAAATTTCTAACGAGATAGTAAATAGTTCGACTCGCACTTTTTTCTTCAATAAAATTAATTTTAATAATTCAGCTAAAAGAATAGCGATAAAGAATATAAGAATCATCAATGCATGATATCCAGCAGAAACCAAATCTCCATCAATTAAATTGATTAAAGTATAGATCAGATTACCTGTTTGCATGCCAGCAAACACCCCATGAATTTGAAGTGAAAATAATTCGATGAACCCACCTACGAATGATAAGGAAATCGCTATGATAAGTTCGATAATGCTTGTGTTTTTATCCATACTGAAAGTATATTGCTCAAAAAGAGCGAAAACAACTTTAAAAAATAGTAATTTCAAATTCAATCTAATATAATAAATGCAAAGGGGTAGGAAGTATGAAATCGAAATTATATCAAGTTTCAACAATGAAGGCCTTGATGATGGGCGATTATTTTGGAGGTATCACCATCAAAGAAGTTTTGATGAAAGCTGATGTCGGATTGGGAACATATGAAGATTTAGATGGCGAGGCTATTCTTTATAAAGGAAAAGCATATAGTTTTAGAGCTGATGGAAAAAATTATCCCGCAAATTTGAATGATAAATTGGCTTTTTTTTCAGGCGCTAAAATGGATATACGTGCCAAGAAAGAGCCAATAGTTTTTAATACATATGCTAATCTTAAAAAACAATTATTATCACACATAGATAAAAACTATTTCTATTTGATAGTTTTAGAAGGTAGATTCACTTTAAAAACTAGAACTTGTCCTAAGCAAAAGAAGCCATATAAGCCACTTTATCAAGTTGCCGAGGAACAAGTGACATTTGATTATCAAGATGTTGATGGCGTTGTCTTAGGCTTTTATTGTCCTGAATACTTTGATGGTATCAATTTGAAAGGTTTTCATTTCCATTTTTTGTCATCGGATTTAAATAAGGGAGGCCATATCTTAAAGATTTCATCAAAGAAGTGTACCTTTAGAATTTCTAAGTTAAATAATTATCAATTGCGTTTACCTCAAGATAATTTATTTAACAAGATGAATCTCATGAAAGATCTCACATCTGAAACTAAAAAAACTGAAGGATAAGAACATTTGCAATGTCATATGACAATAAATGCAAGCACTTTCATTTAAAAAATGCCGTCCACTGATATTTGACTAATTATAATTAAGGTGTGTTTGATGTAATGATCAAGCAAAGTTGGAGGAAACAATATTATGGTTCAAAGAAAACGTACAGTTAAGAAATTAGACTTATCCCATCTTCCTGATGGTGTATATTTTGATGAAAAAGCTTTCGGCAAAGTTCATCTTATGGAAGTCAATAAATCAATCTTTGGTGTCGACGAATATGTTTATAGTGGAAAGATTCACAAAGGTCGTTGTGGCTTCTTAGGTGGCATTCAGCTCTCTGAACAAGCGCCTCGTCCTGAAGAAAGAGATCACGGATATACTCTCGAAGGTTTAGCGCAAGAGATCTTTGAAGTTGATAATTCTTTGGTTTGCTACAATAAGGATGAAAATAGAACTTTCTGCTATACAAATAGCAAATCTGCTTTGAAATTCGTCGGTGATCCTAGCAAGAAATATGAACTCTATGTTCGTATTTACGAAAATGCTTATGGCATTGAGAATTATCGCTGGGTAGTCATTTGGGCTCAATATCCTAATGATTAAGAAAAAAGCTCAGGTTAATCTGAGCTTTTTAAATAAATAAGGCTTGAACTTAGTTTTTAATCTATCTGTTCGAATTGATCTGGGCCAACTCCGCATAAAGGGCAGACGAAGTCATCAGGTAATTTTTCATCAGCAGTTTCATAGACATAGCCACAGACTAAACATCTAAAGTGATGCATCTTTTTTTCTTCCATTTTTATTTGCCTCCTAGATATTTATATTTTACCATTATTAAATCTGTTAAATAAAATAAAATGCTCTTGAATTTTGGAAAAATAAGTTTAAAATGCTAATGTAAATCGCGTGGGTCTTCCCATGAAACCCCACGTAAAACATTAACAGGGGGCTTTTTTAATGGAAAACATAGATGAAAAAAAGCAGCTATCATGGCAAGAAAGGGTGAAAAATTATTTTTCGCTTTATAAATTAAAGACAAAAGATATCGCCACAAATGCTATTGTCGCTGCTCTATACGTCGCATTGACGTATGCCTTTTATTGGTGCTCATATGGAATGATTCAATTCCGCATCTCAGAATTTTTAATACTGCTTGTATTTTTCAATCCGAACTATATTTATGGATTAACAATCGGATGTGCATTAGCAAATATCTATTCGGTGTCGATGGGTTTGACACCAGTGGATATCGTTTTTGGAAGTCTTGCTACTCTCATATCGTGTCTTTTGATGTCTCCTATGAGACACATGTTTTTTGCTAGTTTGATTCCAGCATTGATGAATGGATTAATCGTCGGGGCAGAATTGACGTTTTTAATGGGTGGAAATGGTGCTTTTTTCTATGTCAATTTTGGCTGGGTGTTTTTAGGAGAATTTGTAGTCATCAGCATATTTAGCTATGCTTTATTCTTCGCTTTGATGAAGAAAAATACTGCATTTCCTAAGCTCATAAATGCTAAAAGAAATATTGAGTTTAGATTTTAGACTTTTTAGCCTTTTCTATATCAGTCGTACGTTTGATTCGTCTCAATTGTTCTAATTGTTGAGCTAATGCTCTTTCATATTTTCCAGTTAGCTCTGGATGATAGAAATAATAATCTTCTAGGCCTTCTGGCATGTATTCTAATTTTGGCCAAACATCTTTGCGATCATATGGATATTTTGATTGGGTATCAGCTTGTTTCAATCTTAGGTATGACCTGACACGAAGAGGCTTAGTATCAATCATTGAGCAAGCTTCTTCAATGGCCGCACAAGCAGATTTTGATTTAGGAGAAAGAGCTAAATCTACAATCGTGAAGCCTAATGGAATCATCGCTTCAGGTAAACCGACTTCCTTAGCGACTTGGCAAGCGTTAAAGCATCTATCTACAGCCTGGGGATTAGCAAGTCCGACATCTTCATATGCAGTGACTAATAATCTTCGAATCAACCCATCTAAATCCCCGGATTTGAGTAATTTAGCCGCATAATAAATCGCGGCATCAACTTGGCTTCCACGGATAGATTTTTGTAAAGCTGAAACCGTATCATAATGTTCATCTTCGTTTAGATCAGCATAATAGTTAGGGACATTAGCAATATTTTTTACATCATCTAAAGTTATCAGATGTGTCTTTGTAAAACTCAAAGCAATCGCCTCTAGTTGATTATAGGCGAATCGCAAATCACCTGCTGAAATATTGGCTAAGTAATCGATTGCTTCCTCAGAAAACTTTCTTGAACCATTTAGACCTTGTTCAGAGGAGATAGCACGTGATAAACCGGTTTTAACTTCTTCTTTTGATAATTCCTCTGTTGCCAAGAGACGACATCTAGAACGGATGGCTGGCCTGATTGATATTAAAGGATTAGCTGTTGTGCAACCGATCATGTAGAAACTGCCATTTTCTAAATGCGGCAATAACAGATCTTGCTTGGCTTTATCTAATCTGTGAATCTCATCGATGATGACAATAGTGGGATAAAAGCGAATCGCTTCTTCAAAAGTTGATTCCATCTTTTCTTTTTTATCGATGACGGCATTTAGTGATAAACAGTTAGCTTTGAATGAATTGCTGAAGGCTTTTGCTAATGTGGTTTTACCTGTCCCTGGCGGACCATAGAAAATCATTGAAACAAGCGAAGAATTGGAAATCAAATTATTTAAAAAAGCTTTAATCTTTTCTTGCCCGATGACTTGATCTAAGACCTCGGGACGCATTCTGTACGCTAATGGCTTATTTATCATGAGAAATCTGAATCGCCTCTTTTAGAATAGTTATAAGATTTTTTTCACTAGTCTTAGCTTCTTCAATCACTTCTTCATCGGTGATTTTTCTTTTACTCATACCGCAAGCGAGATTGGAGATAAATGAAATTCCGACGGTTTTGATGTTCATATGATTTGAAGCAATAGCTTCAATTACGGTTGACATACCAACAGCATCTGCTCCAAGCCCTCTAAATGCTTTGATTTCAGCTTTGGATTCAAATTGCGGTCCTGGAAATTGTAAATAGACTCCTTTTTGCATTGGGAGATTTAATTCTTTTCCTCGTTGATAGATCTTTTGTGTCAATTCTGCATCATAAATATTAGACATATCTGGAAATCTAGTTCCGAATTCTTCAATGTTTGTCCCGCGTAGAGGTGATGGAACAAAGGCAGAAATATGGTCCTCAATCATCATGAAATCACCCGGAGTAAAGCTAAAATTAACGCCGCCAGCAGCATTAGTTAAAATTAATGTTTTAATTTTAAGCATGCCCAATAAACGTATTGGAACTACGCATGTTTGAGTTGAATAACCTTCATAGTAATGAATTCTACCTTTCATCAAAACAACTTTTATTCCGTTGAGATATCCAAAGATGAATTCACCGGAATGATTGCTATTCGTCGGTTTAGGCATTTTAGATAGCTGTGAATAAGGAATGACTTTTTCTACTTGAATTTCATTGGCAAAATTTCCTAAACCTGTGCCTAAAACAACGCCGATCTCTGGCTCAAAATCTATTTGTTGTTTGATCTCTTTTAATATTGTTAAGTAGTCTTGATATGTGAGTTCCATAAATCACCTTCTTTTATTTTCAATCTCTATATAAGTATAATATAAATATGAAAATTTTAGTTCAAGAATGTCTTAAAGCTTCTGTTATCATAGATGGAAAAACTGTTGGAAATATCGATCGTGGAGAAGTGATTTTTGTTGGATTTACGCAATCAGATACTTGTGAATTGGTTGATAAAATGATCAGTAAATTGTTGAAATTACGCATTTTTCCTGATGAAAATAATAAAACTAATTTAAATCTCAGCCAGATCAATGGTCAACTATTAGTCGTCTCTCAATTCACTCTTTATGCTGATTTATCGGAAGGGAATAGGCCATCTTTTGCAAATGCTCTCTCTAGTGAGAAATCAGTTGTTTTGTATAATAGATTTGTAGAATCATTAAAAAAGTATGTTCCAAATTTACAGACTGGTGTTTTTGGTGCAGATATGAAAGTGTGCCTTGTCAATGATGGACCATTTACTATCATTCTTGATTCGAAGGAAATTTATCATGAATAAAAAAGTTTTATTAGGACTTTCAGGCGGTGTGGATAGCGCTATCGCAGCTTATTTATTAAAAAAAAGCGGTT
This sequence comes from uncultured Bacilli bacterium, assembly GCA_944371605.1. Classification (GTDB taxonomy): domain Bacteria; phylum Bacillota_I; class Bacilli_A; order RFN20; family CAG-288; genus Enterosoma. The sequence continues at coordinate 54,467 of CALVXU010000030.1, read as the reverse complement.
ATGATGTGACTTGCTGCTTTATGAGAAACTGGGATTCAATCACAAATAATGATATTTTAGGTAATCCTACTTTATCAGGCTCTAAATGCTCGCAGGAACTTGATTATGATGATGCGGTTGAGACAGCTTTTGAATTAGATCTTCCAATAATAAGAAAGGATTTTATCGATGAATATTGGAAAGAAGTTTTCAGCGATTTCTTAGAGACTTATCAAAAAGGCTTTACTCCGGATCCAGATGTTTTTTGTAATAAATATATAAAGTTTGGTCATTTTTATAAATATGCCAGAACACTAGGTTTTGATACTATCGCCATGGGTCACTATGCTAAAAGAATTGATGAAAATGGTGAGGCTCATTTATACAAAGCTTTTGATTTGAATAAAGACCAATCTTATTTTTTAGGTCAAATCAGTTCTGAACAACTTTCACACGCTTTGTTCCCACTGAGTTCCATCACAAAAGTAGAGGTGAGAAAATTGGCTGAAGAGCTTGATTTATCCGTCGCAAAAAAGAAAGATTCCACTGGAGTGTGTTTTATCGGAGAAAGAAATTTTAAACAGTTTTTATCAAACTATTTACCTGCTCAGAAAGGGCCGATAGTCGATATTGTATCTGGAAAGCAATTAGCCACTCACGATGGTGTATTGTATTATACAGTTGGTCAACACCGAGGATTAAACTTGGGTGGAATCAAGGGATATTCGTGTGAACCATTTTTTGTTGTTGGAAAAGATGTAAAATCTAATATTCTTTATGTCGCTCAAGAAAAAGGAAATGAATTTCGTTTTTCATCGCGATGTTTAATCGATAATTTGAATTGGATCGGTAGTGATTTGCCTTTAGATAAAGTATTATGCAATTGCAAATTTAGATATCGCGGTAAGGACATGCCAGTTCAATTTTCTTTACGACCAGATAAAAAAAGTGCTTGGCTCACTTATGATAATTATGAATATATAACTAAAGGACAAGTCGCTTGTCTTTATTTAGGATCTCGTTTATTGGCTAGTGGAATAGTTGTTAAGACTTTTGACAAAAATTATCAAGAAATACGTTATTAATAATCTTGTATTTAATAGATAATTAAGATAAAATATCCAACGGCATTTCAGAAATAGAGGTGATAAAATTGCCAAAGACACTCGTCAGAGATGGTGAAACTTTAGATGATGCGATGAAGAGATTCAAGCGTCAGGTCAATAAAGCTGGCACTATCGCGGACTATCGTAAACATGACTTCTTCTTAAAGAAAGGTCTTAGACGTAAACTTAAGTCCGAAAACGCAAGAAGAAAGCACTGATTTTAGCTTTCGAGAGAGGTGCATACCTCTCTTTTTTAACATTAAAATATGAAATCATTAAAGGAACTACTAATCATTGGCCCTGGACCATCTTCTTCACATACTATCGGTCCATATAGAATATGTTTAGATTTTTTGCGAAAAGCTGAAATAAAAGACATAGATCATATCATTGTGACATTGTATGATTCATTAGCGTTAACAGGAAAAGGACATGGGACAGATAAAATCATTATAGATACATTTAAGAATTTCGATGTTCAAATCATATTTGATTTTAAAACTGATGATATTCCTCATCCGAACACGATGCGAATTCAAGCTTTTTACAAATCTGGAAAAAATTTCACCAAAGTTTATTGTTCGACAGGCGGTGGAGCTTTTCAAATAGTTGGTGAAAATACTGACAATATTGAAACTTATCCGTTCAATACATTTGATGATATGAAGAAGATTTTGCCTTCATTCAATAATGATATTTATGCACTTATTGAATATTATGAAGGAAAAGATATTTTTTTATATGCCAGAAATCTTTTATTAAAATCATTTGACACGATAAGAAAATCATTAAAAACTGAAGGCATATTGCCAGGGCCATTAAGACTTAAAAGAGTGAGTAAAGATATTTTTCGACGAGCTAATGATATGAAAATCGGTGAAGAAAAACGTGAACTATTGCTCACGAGTTATAGCTATGCTACTAGCGAAGCGAATGCAGCATCTGAAATGATTGTGACAACACCTACTTGTGGTGCTTCGGGTGTTGTGCCAGCCATCTTATACTATATTTATAAGGATTTAAATGGTGATTTAAACAAATTGGTTAGGTCATATTTAGTAGGGGCACTTGTTGCAAATTTTATCAAACAAAATGCTTCGATATCTGGTGCTGTCTTAGGATGTCAAGCGGAAATAGGCTCAGCTGCCTCTTTTGCAGCAGCATCATTAGCATATTATAACGATTTAACGCTATATCAAATAGAATATGCTGCTGAAGTCAGTATGGAACATTTTTTAGGTTTGACTTGTGATCCTGTTGATGGTTATGTGCAAATCCCTTGCATTGAACGAAACGCTATAGCTAGCATTCATGCTTATGCGGCATATCTATTGAGTAAAAATGTCGCTATTTATCGGCATAATCGCGTTTCTTTTGACAAGGTTATCTTAGCTATGAATGATACTGGCAAACAATTGCCATCTGACTTAAAAGAGACTAGTAAAGGCGGATTAGCTAAAGTTATTTGTTAAAATTCTATTTCAGTTTGTTCCATATCGATATTCGTAATCGTATCAGCCGAAACATTTAATTGTAGTCTTTTTTTGGCAATCTCTTCATCTTCGAATGTGACAGTGACTTGTATGCCACCACCTTTGGCATACGCTTCATGATATTTGTTTACAAAATAACTGAAATTGATTGCTGATTCAGCGTAAACGTCTTCGTAGGTGTGCATAGCTACAAATTCATATGTCAGTAAATCTTTTAGTTTTGATAAGTCAAACATATTGTCGACATCAATATTCACGATTGTTGACAAGTAATTGAAGACTTTTGATTTCATTTCTTTCATCAATAAGGTTGTATCAGTGTAACTTTGACCTTGATATTTAAAATTTGAACTATATATGCCTACAGTAGAGACACCAGAAAAATAATCATCCCAATCATAGTCTTCTGCTTTTATAAAATTAGTAAAACAATCAAAGCCGGATGTAGGCGCCCTATCTCCCTTACTGCCAATTGAGTAAACAGGTAAAGTTGTATCAATTTTCATCGATTCATTAGGAGTAAAACCATCAAAGCTGATATTAGCAGTTGCCTTTTGAATTTCTCTTCGGTTGTAATTAATCTTTAAAGAAGCATTGACATTAGGGTCATCTTTTGAACTCAAAGTAAAGATGATTTCAGTGCCAAAAGGTTGGTAGCAGTTAAATGTTAAAGTTTTAGTGTCGCCATCTAATTGATAGTCTACATATTCAAGAACATTTTTATCTTTATGCCAATCCTCATTTTCAAAGGACTCGTTATAAGTAGTGTTCCAAAGGATAGCAGCATTTAGATTATTATAATCTGCAGTGCTTGGTTCTAATGTGAACTTGACTTGTTTTTGAATCGTCCCATCCTCGAGAAGATTTTCTTTTACTTGAGAAAATCGGATGTTATTAACTTCTTCTACTTGAAATGAATCCTCTTCGAGATTAGCAACAAAGTTATCAGGATTGAAATCTGTAAATCCATTTGTCATCACAGCGGCACCAGATACTAAAATCAGGCCACTTAAAATAGATGATAGAATGATGATTGTTTTGTTTCGTTTTGTCATTATGACTCCTCTCTTTGCAGAACATATCTGCTTTCACTTATTATTGAGAGGAAGTCAATGATTTGTTCGGATAAAAGAATTAATCTACAACGGGAAAATCTTTCAGTATTCTGTCAGAGATATCTTCAGGAGTGAATTTAAAGGCTCTTATGACTTCTTCAGCTGGAGCAGAGAGACCAAAACTGTTGATACCATATACAAATTTTGCATATTTATATAAGTTATCAGATTTAGCCATCTCAATGAAAATTCTTTTATCATATGAATTTGTTAAAATGCTGTCTTGATATTCTTTAGATTGCATGTCAAAAAGCTCTAGACACGGCATCGAGACAACTCGGACATCCAATCCATTCTCTAATAATATTTTTTGAACTTGGCAAGCTAAATCAACTTCTGAGCCTGTGGCAATAAGGGTTAAATCGCAATGCTCTGCCTCTTTTGATATTATATATCCACCTTTTAGTGCTCCATTAAATGAAGCACCTTCCTGCTCAGCTAAATTTTGTCTAGATAGCAATAAGCATGTCGGATGATTGGTGGATGAAAAAGCGAAGTGATAACTAGCGGCAGTTTCTGTTCCACATGCGGGTCTAAAAACAAAATTATTTGGGATGCTTCTGAGCATAGCGATTTGTTCAATCGGTTCGTGCGTCGGTCCATCTTCACCTACTGCGATGGAATCATGACTGAATAGATATATCGCTGGAATTTTTTCCATGGCTGACATTCTGATCGCTGGTTTCATATAATCAGCAAATACTAAGAAAGATCCGACATAGGTTCTCACACCTTTATGTAATAGAATTCCATTTTGAATAGAAGCCATCAAGAATTCACGAATGCCGAAATTAATATTATTTCCCTTACGATTTTCGGGAGTAAAATCAGTGAATTTTTTAACCTTTGTTTTAACAGAGGAGGCGACGTCAGCGCTTCCGCCTAACAAATCAGGAATCTCATCTGCGACAAGATTTAAAAGACTTTGGCTTTCATTTCTTGTGCTGTCAGAATGACCTGATTCATATATAGGACCATTTTTAAAGATGAATGGCCTCACATCATTTGTGCACATCATTTCAAATTGTTGATATTCTTTAGGATGCAGCGTTTTATATTCTGCAATTTGTTTCTCATATGCATCATGGGCTTCTTCGCCACGTTTGATGAAGGTATCTTGATAGATTTTTTTTGTCTCAGCTGGAATCTCAAAAGATTCATATGAATAGTTCAAATTATTCTTGGTTTTCAAGACTTCTTCAAGCGAGAATGCTTTTCCATGACTGGCAGCAGTTCCTTCGAGAGGAGAACCATAACCGATGGTGGTGTTAATGATGATGATAGTTGGTTTTTCTTTGGCAGCCTTAGCGATGGTTATGGCGCGATCAATCTCATCAACATCATTACCATTTTTTACTTCTAGCACATTCCAGTTAGAAGCTTCAAAACGCAAGCGGATATTTTCATTAGAAGAGTTGGATAAAGGACCATCTAAGGTGCAATTATTTCTATCGTATAAGAGAATGAGTCGGTTTAATTTTTGTAATCCAGCAAAAGAGATAGCTTCTTGAGAGACACCTTCTTCTAAGCAGCCGTCACCAGTTAAGACGTAAGTATAGTGATTGATGAGCTTTTCTCCATCAATATAAAAATGACGTAAATGTTCTTCACAGACAGCCATCCCGATGGCTTGAGCAATCCCTTGACCCAACGGACCAGAAGTTGCATCTATTCCAGGAGTATGACCATATTCTGGGTGACCTGGTGTTAAGGAACCAAGCTGACGAAATTGCTTCAATTGTTCGAGTGGTAAATGATATTGACATAAATGCAAATTAGCATAAAGCAAAGCAGAAACATGACCAGCAGATAACACGAATCTATCGCGATTAATCCAATTGGGATGGTTGTGATCAGCGACTAGATGACGAGTGAAAAGAGTATAGATGATCGGCGCGCTAGAAAGGGCCATTCCAGGATGCCCACTCTTGGCTTTGGAGATCATGTCTAAAGATAAAGCACGCAGAGTATTGACTGCTAAGTTATCATTTTTCATATGGTATACCTCTTTAAAATTATTTTACCATACAACTAAAAAACGGGCAATTAATGCCCGCTTCACCTAGATTCTTTCAATTTCCCTTTTAATAAAAAGGAGATCGCAGCGAGTGCTTGGGATTCTGATTCATAGATCAGCTTTCAACGCTACACTGGCGATATAGATCTCAAAATAATATGTGTCGGAAACGCGCCATGTCTAGGTAAGATAATTATATGGTGAAGCTATTTGATAAGCAACATCAATGCATTAAAAAATCTTTTCCCTTAATGGTTTCGGTCAATGAAAGTGAAGAAAAATGCTGTTGTCTTTTAGCTTCACTCAAAACGATGCTTACTGAATCAGAAAGGTTTAAAGAACGCGCGTTGATCGCCATCGGTATTCTGATTGTTTTATCGATATGCGCTTTTAAAATATCATGTGGTATCCCAGTAGACTCTCTTCCAAACATGAAGAAATAATCTTTAGTTTGATCGGAATAGTCATTTTCTGAGTATATATTTTTAGAATATCTAGTCACATAATAACCATCCCACTTTTTATACTTATGTAAAAATTGTTCGACAGTATCAAAGCGCTCAATTTCGAAGTTGATAGCATAATCCATATGAGCTCTTGATAAGGCTTTATCATCTAGTGAAAAACTTAAAGGACCGATGATAGTGAGCTTAGCATCAAAGGCCATACAAGTTCGAATGATGTTTCCAGTATTCGCAGGTTTCTCTGGTTCGAATAATACTATTCTATTCATCTTTTAATCTCAGCGGTCTGTTCTTTTAGATAGTCTTTTAATTCTTCATCTGTGATATGTGGTGATAAAGTCTCATAAACTAGGGAGTTGTATCCATTTAACCATTCGAGTTCTTCATCAGTTAGCATATTGACGTCGATGGCTTTTCTGACATATGGGCAATAGGTGATGGTTTTGAATTTATAAAATTGTCCGTCAGAAGTTTCAAAAGCTTTTTCGACTAATAATTCATTTTCTAACCTGATTCCGTATTTATCGGTTTTATAAACGCCAGGTTCAATAGTGATGATGTGTCCTGGTACCAACATAGCCTTATCATCTCTATCAGGAGAATCATAATATCTGAAACCGATTGGACCTTCATGGACACAATTCATATAACCGACACCATGGCCAGTGCCACACTTGTAATCTAGTCCTTCTCTCCACATGATTTCACGACTTGCGATATCTATAGTATGTCCAGTGGATTTTTCTATGAATATTTGTCTTGAGAGATTGATTTGAGCTTTCAATGTCAAAGTATAGTCATGAATTACTTCCTTAGCAGGATTATCATTCAAAATAAAAGTGCGGGTGATGTCAGTAGTGCCACCATAGTATTGACCACCTGAGTCGACTAATAATAGTTGATTGTTGGCAGTGACTTTAGCACTCGATATCTTAGAAGGTGCATAATGCATCATGGCTGCATTTTCATCGACTGCTGCTATTGTTTCAAAGGAAACATCATAGCAAAGAGGATGTTCTTTTCTTGCATTATCAACAAATTCAGCACACTTATATTCATCTAAATCACCGGTTTTAATATTATCATCGATATATTTCATCAGCTTCAACACCGCAATGCCATCTAAGATATGCACTTTGATGGTGTTTTTGATCTCTACATCACCTTTTATAGCTTTAAATAGGTAAGCAGGAGAAGTCGCATATACTTTTTTGTTCAAATGTGAGATGATATGACTATTGGTTTTGTTCGGATCAATAAGAGTAGGAATATTTGCGCGTTTATCGATGAATGATATCAAATCATCATAATTATGGACGATGATATCTACTTCCTTAGAAAAATCTGATGGTAATTTTTCTCTGTTAATAAACAGATGTAATAGGCCGTTATTTTCAATATATAGATAAGAATAAAAGATAGGTGTTGCACTGATATCGCTGCCTCTATATCCTAAAACATAGGCGATATCATCAAGAGAAGTTAAAATTAGATTTTCCGCATGATGACTTTTGACATATTCGAGTATTTTAGATACTCTTTCACCTCTAGTGGTCGATAATAATTCAGGCTTGACTTCCCAAATCTTATCTGCTGGTAACGGCGGAAGATTTTCGACTAAATAACGATAAGATACATGCTTTATCGGATGATTATCATCGATGTAAAACTTTCTTAATTGATTGATTGAGAATAATGAGCTGTCAAGCCCTAAAGGATAGAGATTATTCTGTTTTACATATTCTTGTAAAGATGGGACATTTGGTTTTCCATCATAAACTAAGATGCCATCAGTTCCTGCTAATTCTTTTTCAGCCTCAACCCAATAGCGTCCATCAGTATAGATATAATAATTATCAAGAGTTACTAGCAGAGTTCCATCAGTTCCTCGAAATGAACAGAAGTAGAGTCTTTCGGCTAAGTAATGATCGGCACAATATTCAGATAAATGTGGATCAGTAGCAGGAATGATGTAAGCTTTTAAGCCATCATCATGCATTTTGGCTTGTAATTTCTTAATTCGTTCATCAAAAATGTTCATATTAATACTCCAAATTAATAAGCTCTTGCATAAAAAACGACGTCTTCAGCTTTTTTGCCAGTTATCGGATCAGTGTCGCTAAATGGCGATTGATCAAATGGTATAACACGAGGAGTAGCATTGAATGCTTCTTTGATTTTTTGCTCTTCTTCAGGATCATTAGATGACATGATTTTGGCAAAACCTTGAGATTTAGTTATAACTTCACCCAACTCATCAAAGGAATGAACTTCATGAATATGTTCATTTAAGAATTGCAAAGCCTTGTTATACATTCCTTTATGAATTTCTTGCAATTGATCAATCACTGCATCGACGGGAGCATCTAGTGAAATAGCGATTTTAGCTCCATCAAAACGACGAGTTAACATGAATTGTTTCTTTTCTAAATCTTTAGGGCCTAGCTCAATTCTCAAAGGGATTCCTTTCATTTCATATTGAGCAAATTTCCAGCCAGGCGTTTTGTTACTATTATCTAAAGTGACTCGAATACCATGTTCTTCTAATTGAGATTTTAGCTTTTTGCAATTATCTAGAATCGCTTTATCAGCATCAGGTCTTATCGGAATGATAGTGACTTGTATCGGAGCGATATATGGTGGCAACACAAGGCCTTCATCATCACCATGTACCATGATGAGTGCACCCAATAATCTTGTAGAAACACCCCAACTAGTATAATGAGGATAGGCGATTTTGTTTTCTTTATTGGAATAGCGAATGTTATACGCTTCAGAAAATGATGTTCCTAAATAATGGGTTGTCCCACATTGTAAGGCTTGACAATCTGGCATCAAAGCTTCGATGGTATAAGTGTCCTTGGCACCAGCAAAACGTTCACTTGCAGGTTTGCGTCCACAAACAAAGGGAATCGCTAATAAATCTCTGCCCATCTCATTATAAGTTCGTAAAATTGTAAGGGCAAATTCTCTAGCTTCGACTTCACTTTCATGCAAAGTATGTCCTTCTTGCCATAAGAATTCAGCTCCTCTTAAAAACGGACGAGTGGTCTTTTCCCATCTAACGACAGAACACCACTGATTATACTTGATAGGCAAGTCGTTATATGAATGTAGAATATCTTTGAAATGATCGCAAAATAAAGTTTCACTAGTCGGTCTTACAACCATCTCTTCAGCGAGTGTTTTGTTTCCGCCTTTGGTGACGACGGCACATTCAGGAGCAAAACCTTTCACATGTTCTTTTTCTTTATTTAACAAAGACATAGGTATCAGTGATGGTAAATATACGTTTCTGACACCATAACCTTTGAATTTCTTATTTAAATAGTTCTGAATTTCTTCCCATAAAGCATAACCATCAGGACGATAAACAATAAACCCTTTGGCTTGTGCATAGTCCATCAATTCAGCTTTTAAGCAGACATCAGTGTACCATTGAGTTAAGTTATCGTGTTTGCTTGTGATACTTGTAACTTTTTTTCCATTCATATTTTTTTACCTCGATTTTAATCTGTTTGTGTTTTGTAGAATATCATTGATTGTATCAGTATCTATCATCTCTAATCTAGAAGAAGGTAGTCCGATTTCATCACATTGGAAAATCTCTCCTGAATAGTGTGCACATATCTCTATATCATCGATGTCTTTCAAATGGGTGTAAACAAATTTTCCGGGAAAATAAGAATACTCTGATTGGATAACACGTAATTCGTTAGTGTTAGGATCTTTGTTATTGCTCCCCTGTGTGAATTTTTTCCCGATGATGAAATAGGAGAATTTAGTGTTGATCTTACTTGGTAGCAAGCTGTTTATTGTTGTCAGTTCAAGAGCTATTTTAATGCCTTTATTCGCATATGCCTCAAAGATACTTTTCATGCTTTGCAAATCATCGATATAGGTTATCAGATCACTTTCTTCAAAGCAGATAATCCATTTTATATATGAACTGAGATTTTGTTTACTGATATTTAAGAAAGAAGTGGCTAGTGAATATGGAATCTTAATCATCAATTCAACTGACTTTGCAGCTGTTATCGTAGCTATTTGTTCGAAAAGGAATGTGAATAATCGATCAGGACCGTCTTTGATACTTACACTAGTTTTTAAAATCTCATAGAATGTATGCAAATCAGTCCCATATGGCAATGGATTAAGCAAATAGAAATCTTGCTGTTGTTTACCGACATTGATAGTAGGAGTGAAATAAAGGCGGATAGTATTGTTTTTAATGATGCTCTTAACCTGTTCAGTTTGATTGAGCTTTTGCTTGTGACGACTATAAAATTGTGGATCGAACAGCGCGATTTTATTTGGGACTATATTGTTGATAATAGCATCAACCATTGATAACGATTGAGTGATAGCATCATCGAAGTTCCTATTATAAAACGAACTCAATGTTATACCTATTGCAATGCTTAGATTAGCGTTTGGTGCTTTAAAATTTAAATGCTGCTGTATTGCGGTGGCGATTGTATGTGCCATTTCCATCGTGGCAATTTTACTCATGGATGCATTATCTATAAGAATTTCTTCGGTTTCACTATAAAGATATAGTCTTCGACTTTTATTAGTATAGTGATTCAATAAATCGATGATCTCTTTATTTAATTCAGCGACAGCTATCTCATCATTTTCATCATCATTATTAAGATGATAGATTTTGATGAAGTAAAATGCTCCCAAAGAATTTGGGTCGCCTTCTTCAAGAAAACTGCGAGCGACTGTTTTATCAGATAAAACATATCGCCTTTTTGAAAAGAGTCCACCGATTTTAGTTTTGAAAGTAGCAAATGGCAAAAGATGTGATTCAAAATGAATAATGCATACTTCTGGATCATAACTTGTCAGCTCAATCATGGAAGTAACATAGTGATTTTTATTATTGATTTTAATATCTGCTTGGATAAATTCATTAATTTTCTTTCCTTGTGAAATATCTTTTAGCCAATCTTGAACACGATATCTATCAGAAGCCTTAAACTGATCTAAAAATTCTTTTTCAGTCAAACTTTTTTGCTTTCTTAGATTCATTTTATCGAAATAAGTAAAACTCTTTTTCGAGTAATCATAAGTATAAATTCGAATATTGTTATCAACTTTAGGCTTCTGACTGATTTTCGGGAAGAAAATAACTAATAAGGTAAACAGCACAATAAATACGAATATGAAAATAATTAAAAAAACAAGCACTCCAAATAATGGTGCAGATGTATCAATAAGTGAATAAACAATAGATAAAATTAAGCTTCTCATAAACATATTTATTATAACTTTGTAATATATATATAGCAATTTTAAAGTATTTCGACTATATTATTCTTGAAGTTTTTTGGAGGTTAATTTATGGATATCTATGCGAAATTGAAGGAGCTCTTGGCTCAGCAAGTTAAAAAGAAAAATTTTAATGTTGATTTAATCACACCAGAAACAAGCCTAGATCAATTAGGATTGGATTCGTTAGACACAGCTGAATTATTGATCAATATTGAACAGACTTTCTCCTTGCCGGAAATCACTCAAGAAGAAATGCTCGAAGTAAAAACTGTCAAAGATGTTAAAGATTTGATCGAAAAAAAGAGATAATTTAATTTTTCTCACGAAAACTATTGCAAACTTATTTTTGTTTTGCTATATTTGTTTTCGCTGCCTACTTAGCTCAGTTGGTAGAGCAACCGGCTGTTAACCGGTAGGTCGTAGGTCCGAGTCCTACAGTAGGCGCCATTATTGGTCTCCATTGGAGGCTGTATGGCCTGGTGGAGAAGCGGTTAACTCACATCCCTTTCAAGGATGCATTCACGGGTTCAAACCCCGTCCAGGTCAATTGCTAGAATAAACGTCCAACACTGCGTAGTGTTGGATTTTTTTGTTATAAAAATCTTCTAACTAGTTGATGATTATGCTATACTTTTTGTAAGCGTTTACAAAAAAGGAGCAAAATATGATTATTCAACCAGAGAAAATTCGCAATGTAGCTCTAGTCGGTCACCAAGGATGTGGTAAAACTTCCCTGGCTGAATCACTAGCTTTGAAAGCTGGTATCATTCATGTGAAAGGGACTGTTGAAAGCAAGAACACGATATCCGATTTTTTGTCGAAAGAAAAAGAAAAGCTTGTATCTTTATCTACTAGTGTTATTCCTTTAAATTATAATGGATATAAAGTAAACATCCTTGATTTGCCTGGTAATGATGATTTTGTTTTTGAAACTATTGGTGTCACGAAATTGATCAAAGGAGCAATTCTAGTCATCGATGCATCGAAAGGTGTTCAAAATGGTACCATTAAAGCTTTTAAATTATTGAAAAAACGCGGTGTCCCTATGTTCATCTTCCTCAATAAGATGGATAAAGAGAATGTGAATTTCAATGAATTATTTGAGGAGATTAAAGAAAAGCTTGATCCCAAAAAATGCGTCCCATTCTCTTATCCTATCGGCAGAAAAGAAAATTTTGATGGCTTCGTGAATGTCGTCGAGCTAAAAGCTAGAAAATATAATGGTGTCACTTGTGAAGATGATGTAATATATGATGATAAAAAAGCACTTATTTTTGAATTACATAATCGATTATGTGAATCAGTTGCTACTGTCAATGATGAATTGTTAGAAAAATTTTTCTCAGGTGAGCCTCTCACCAACGAAGAGATAAAATATGGGCTTCGAGAAGGAGTACTAAATGGTGAATTATATCCAATAATTGTCGGGTCAGCATTAAAAGATATAGGTATCAACACATTACTGACTATGTTGGTCAACTATCTACCCTCTCCTTCTGACTTAAAGCCAGTCATTGCTGAAGATTCAACAGGTAATGAAGTGGACTTAAAGACTGATACAACTGGGCCATTAGCAATGACCATCTTCAAAAATATGTATAGCTCATATCAAGGGTTAATTTCTGTATTTAAAGTTCAATCTGGAACGGTTAAAGTTGGTGATGAAGTTGTTTGCTTAGATAACAATAGATCTTACAAGATTGGGAACTTATTTGCTGTTTGTGGAGAAAAATTGACTCCTGTGACTGAGGTTGGAGCTGGAGATATCGGTGCTGTTTCTCGCTTGGATGACCTTCACCTATCTTATACTCTTTCATCTAAAGACCGACCGGTCAAACTGCTATCTAATTCTTATCCCACTGCCACCTATTTTGTTGCACTAGTGCCTGATAGTAAGAAAGACCTAGATAAATTATTTCAAGCGGCTGAAAGAATGCAATTAGAAGATCCGACTATGTGTTTGATGAAAGATGACACTACAGGTCAAATACTATTGGGTGGACTTTCTAAAACACATGTATCGTATTTAATGGAAAAGATTAGTGATGAATACAAAATTAAATTCACAACAGAAAAAATCAAAATATCTTATCGAGAGACTATCACTAAGTCAGGGGAGGCAGAAGGACGATATGTGAAACAGACTGGCGGAGCTGGTTATTTTGGCGTTGTAAATATGCGCTTTGAGCCAGCGAATGAAACTTCATTTGCTTCAACAGTATTTGGTGGTCATATCGATAAATCATATTTTCCAGCTGTCGAAAAAGGCTTTTTAGAGGCTTTAAATAAAGGTGGGCTTATCGGTGCTCCAGTCATCAATGTCAAGGCTACCTTGTTGGATGGCAAGCAGCATACAGTTGATTCAAATGAAATGGCGTTTAAAAATGCAGCCATAGTCGCTTTTAGAAATGCTTATGCTGATTGTAAACCGATTCTTTTAGAGCCATATTATCGTATCGTTGTCAATGTCACTAATGATTATTTAGGTGCTGCATTAAGCGATTTATCTAAGCGTCGCGGACGCATAATCTCAACTGAAGAAGGAAGAGATCAAAGCTTAGATATCATCGCTATTGTTCCACAAGCTGAGATTCAAGAATATGCTAACGAATTAAAGTCCATCACGAAGGGAACAGGTTATTTTAATCGTACTTTTGAAGATTATGAACCAGTCCCAGAATTGATCAGCAAGGAGGTTATAAAGCAGTATAATGCTTAAAAAATTATGAGAGTAAAGTTTGGAAAAAAACCATTGCTTTATACACAACCAGTTTTGATTATTTGTACTTATGATAGAGAAGGAAACGCTGATGCTATGAACGCTGCTTGGGGCGGAATCTCTGATTATGATGAAATTAGTATCAGTCTTTCCAAAGGGCATAAAACAGTTCAAAATATCTTAGATAAAAAAGTATTCACAGTCAGCGTAGCGACCAAGACTCAAGTCGCTGCATGTGATTATTTTGGAATTGTTTCCGGTCATCAAGTAAAAGATAAAATCACAAGTGCGGGATTGACTGCTTTGAAGTGTCCTGATATCGATGCTCCGTATATCAAGGAACTACCTTTAACTATCGAATGTCGCCTGGAATCTTATGATTTAGAGAAAGAGATTCTTAAAGGCAAGATTGTGGATACTTTAATCGACGAGTGCATTTTAACTGATGATAGGATTGATCCAAATAAACTGGAGGCAATCTCATTTGATAGTGCTAATTCATCGTACTTATTAGTCAAAGAGAAAGTCGCTGATGCCTTTAAAATAGGCAGAACATTGATTAAATAATAATTTCTCCTTTATACAAAGCTGTTAGAATGAGCCTCTAACAGCTTTTAAAAATATTTTTAAAAGTTATTGAATAAGTAGAGGTCGTTTTGCTATAATTCATACTTGCTGTTAATAAGTATAGAGATTTAGGAGATTAGAAAATGGCAAATATTAAGTCACAACAAAAACGTATTATCACAAACGAGAAAAGAAGACTCGCTAATCAAGCTTTCAAATCTAGCATGAGAACTGCTATTAAAAAGGTCAGATTGGCTGTTGAAGCTAAAGATTTAGCTGCTGCTGAAGCTGCTTTACCTATTGCTGTTTCTTTAATTGATAAATCTGTTCAAGAAGGTATTCAACATATCAATACTGCTAGTCGTCAAAAATCCCACTGTATGGCTAGTGTTGCTGAACTCAAAGCTGCTTTAGCTAGTGAGGCTGGCAAGTAAAAATTGGATGTTTCTCTATACTTTAATATATTAGGCTATAGTTTATGACTATAGCTTTTTTTATAACATTATGAACCAAAAAGATAATTTGATTGCGAGGTTTAAAGATTTAAGCAGAAGGGCATATTATCAAGACACCATTCTAAATACTTTTTTCTTGTCATTGAGTGAAATCAATCTGTTCTATTCTCTTTGTAGTTCTAGCGAACTAAAGGAACATATTTTTAATCAATCTTATTTTATAGTCATCGGTCCGACAGATAATTCGGAAAGAAAAGTAATTCTTTTTTCTTATCGTCAACTGACTGAAAAAGAAATCGCTGAATTTAGAAATAACTTTTTTGGATGCTTATATTTCCAACCGATCAATATCAAGTTTTCAGATAACTTGACTCATCGTGATTTTTAGGGGCTCTGATGCATTTGGGTTTTGAGCGCAAGATGTTTGGAGATATCTATACTGATCATACAAATGGATATGTTTATTTGATTAAGAATATTGAAAGTGAAATTTTAAATGATTTGTGTAAGGTTAAACACACCATCATGAAAGTCAGCCAAGTACCATTAGAACAATGTGAGCTAATGGTGAATTACAGCGATAAAAAAATTACAACTTCTTCTTTAAGAATCGATTGCTTGATTAAGAATGTGTTTAATATTTCACGCAAAGAAAGCCAGATCTTGCTGACACAAGAGCAAGTTTTCATCAATGATATATCGATTAAAGCAAATAGTCATCTCGTCAAAAAAGGTGATATTATTACCTTAAGACATCATGGTAAATTTATCTATCTTGATACCATCGGGCAGACTAATAAGGGGAGATTGATAGTTTTGATCAGACGATATCAATAATCATCTGAAAGATAAGAAGAAAAGTTCAATGCGTTCATCCACCGAATCGTTATTCAGTTTGATATCTTTTTCGATATCACCTAAGCGGCATAAAATATTTAATAATTGTTGAAAGCTATAGTTTTGAATATCTTTGCGAGTGTAGTAGATTTTTGATGATTTAACCTTAGAACTTTTGCTAGATAGTTCTGAAGCAATTTCATCATTGTTATACTTTTTAGATATCAAAAATTTAGTCAAAGCCATAAATTTGAACTGATTGGCTAAAGTAGATATCAATGCTAGGCCATCCCAACCGTTCTGCCTGAGTTCTTGATAGCTCTTTAACGCAGATTTAATATTGTTATTTAGCAATTTGCTTGCTAAATCATATGCTTTATCTTCGAGTGGTTTGTTAACTAACAATTTTACATCATCTGTTCTAACATGTTTATTGTAAAGGAGAAGTTTATCCAAATTATTTATAAACAGAGAATAATCGCTATAACAATATTCATTCAATAGTTTGACAGCTTCACGATCGATATCACCACCGACTGCTTTAGCTCGTTTAGAAGCCAGTGAAAGAAAGTCGTCATCCTTCAAATCAAAAACTTCTTGAAAATCGGCTGGCAGTTCTTTTAAAGCTTTGACTAGCTCGTTTTTAGAATCTAAAGATCCGATGACTAATAAGTAGAGGTCACAATCTGGTTCAGGATCTTTAAAGTAGATTAATAAAGACTTATAATCTTGATCTTTTTCCTTTATCGGATTTTTATTTCCTTTTGTAGTGGATAAAAAATATGCATTTGAAAAAAGAACAGTTTTCTTTTCACCAAAAAGCGATAAAGAACGGCATTCATTGACTAAATCAGAAACTGTATCTTTATATCCATCATATTTGATTGGCTCAATTTTTTTAGATTGAATCTCATTTAAAGCAAGTCTGTTAATCAAACCAGAATCCTTGCCGAAAAACACTTTAATCATCAGTTGATCACTTGATCTTAGGATAATCTTCGATTTTTTCGTCAATCACTTCAGCTTTGGTGATCACTATCGGTTTGAGCGGTTTATCATCTTCATCTTTATTGACAAGAGCGATTTTATCGACGACATCCATTCCATCGATAACAGTACCAAAAGCCGCATATTGACCATCTAAGAAATAGTCATCGTTATCACAGATGAAGAATTGAGAACCAGCAGTATCCATTCCCATGGCACGAGCCATAGAGACTGTACCACGATGATGCTTTAAGTGATTTTTAACTCCATTTAACGAGAATTCACCTTTGATGCTAAAACCTGGACCACCGGTTCCATTGCCGTTAGGATCGCCGCCTTGAATCATAAAATTTCTGATGATGCGATGAAAAGTAAGTCCATCATAAAAACCTTGTGAGACTAAATAGACAAAATTTTTGCAAGTGATCGGTGCATTATTATAATCTAAGGAGATTTTGATATCATCATAATCTTTAATATGTAGAATAACCATGTTTACCTCTTACAAAAAACAGGGACTTAACCCTGTTTTAATTTCTTTATTTCTTGGCTTTATCTTGGTTCTTAACCGCGTTGATTTTAGCTTCAATCGCGCTTTGATCGCCGAGATAATAATGTTTGATAGGCTTCAAATCTTCATCTAATTCATAAACGAGAGGAACACCGGTTGGAATATTTAATCCTGCGATGTCTTCATCGGAGATATCATCTAAATATTTGACTAATGCTCTCAAGGAATTTCCATGAGCAGCTATCAAAACTTTTTTACCTGCTTTGATATCAGGAACGATGGTTTCATTATAATAAGGAACAACACGAGCGATAGTATCTTTTAATGATTCATGTAGAGGAAGGCACTTTGCATCAATACCATGATAATGTGCTTGCTTAGCAGGATTTCTTTCATCATCGGCCTCGAGTGCTGGCGGAGCTACATCAAATGATCTTCTCCATAAATGAACTTGTTCTTCACCATATTTTGCAGCAGTTTCAGATTTGTTTAACCCTTGCAAAGCACCATAATGTCTTTCGTTTAAGCGATAATCTTTGATGACTGGAAGATACACTTGATCGATTCCATCTAAGACATGCCATAAAGTATGAATAGCTCTTTTTAAAACTGAGGTATAGGCTATATCGAAAGAATATCCTTCCTCTTTTAATAACTTGCCAGCTGTGATGGCTTCATTTACGCCTTTTTCAGATAAATCTACATCAGTCCAACCAGTGAAGAGATTGAGTTTGTTCCATTCACTTTCACCATGGCGGATGAGAACTAATTTAGTCATGATTAAACTCTCCTTATATTTCCGAAAATATTATAATCGTATTTAAAATAAATTTATAGATTTTTATACATGATAATTTCAATTGTTTTAGTGACGTCACGGCATTTATCAGTGATATATTCAAACATTCCATAGACATCTTCAGCTTCACGCACTTCAGAACGTTGATACTTTTCTGGATCGATATAATATGCGCGTACATTTTCTTCAAACAAATGATCGGTCTGTTCTTCAATATCGCGCACTTTTTCAATCAGTGGATCCATCAGCTTTTTATTTGTTAAACTGTTTAGATTCTTTAATAGTTCATTGACTGCATTAACGCCAGCAACAGCTTGTCGTAAAAACAAATCTGTATTATGTGGAAGCTGTTTATAGTTTCTCAAATACATTTTATATGACACTTCATCGATTGAATCGGTCAAATCATCAATGTTATCTAATAACATGAAAATATCCTCTCTATCGATGGGAGTCATGAATTCTTTAGCGAGTCTTTCTTCAGTCTCATGTTTTATCAAATCTGCTGTGTGCTCAATTTCATGAACATCATTTTTTAAATTCAATAAATCTGTGTTCTCAAGAATAATGATACCTTCTTGTAGTTTTTCAATTGCTTTGACAGAATAAGAACCAACAATTGCAAATTGTTCGAAAAAGTAATTTGTTTTATTTTTTGTGAATAATCCCATAACTTATCTCCTTTCTATGCGGTACCTAAAATCGCAAATAAAATATATGTCATGATAAATCCGATTAAGATACATCCTGGGAAAGTAAAAACCCAAGTCAGAACCATATCTAGCGCTATTCTCCAGTTGACTTTTTTTGCACCTTTAGTCAATCCGACACCGATGATAGAACAAGTTTTTACTTGAGATGTAGATACAGGCCAAGCGCATGCTAAAGATAAAATAAGCGAGATAAAGGCTGAGATATCAGTAGCGAATCCCTGATATGGCTGTAGATTGACCATTCCCATACCTACTTTTTTGATAATACGATAGCCTCCTATAGATGTTCCTAGTCCCATGATGATAGAAACAAGTATCGGAAGCCAGAGAAAACTAGGTGCATGAAGGAATTCTAAAGCAAAATCAGGAGTATTCGGATTGGCCAAGATGATTTGACCAGTTTGTGGAAAGGCTATAGTTCCTAAATATAATGCTAAATAGATAATACCTATGAATTTGAGACCGTCCTGAGCACCATGCGCCAGTGCCATACCAGCGCTTGATACGATTTGTGACCATTTAAAAAATATGGTTGTTTTACGTCTAGTGAGATTTTTGCATATTAATTCAATGAGTTTAGTCACTAAAAAGCCTAAGCCCATGCCTAACACTCCTGAAACAACAAAGCCAATTCCGACATCAATCCAAGAGTTAGCTCCTGGAACAGGATTTAATCCCATCGTCATCATAGCAAAACAAGCGCCTGTCAAGCCGGCGACAAGAGCATGAGATTCACTGGAAGGAACGCCAAAAAACCAAGCTAGTATTCCCCAAACGACTACACCTACCATTCCAGCTGATAATCCAGTGAGAGCATTTTGCGCATTTTGAATCGAGCCTTCACCTTCGAAGTTGCCAAAATCAACAATTCCTGCGATTGATTCGGCGACTCCAGCCGCAAAGAGAGAAAAAATCATCACACCGATAAAATTAAAAACAGCGGCTAATATGATTGCTTTTTTAGGTGATAATGCGCGTGTAGATATACAAGTTGCTACGGAATTAGGTGCATCGGTCCAACCATTGATAAAAACGACACCTAAAGCGAGCAGTACAGTTATGACTATTAAGGGACTCTGTCCCATCAATTCAAAAAATTGTGGTAAAGTAACGTAGTTGCTGCTAGTTAGAAAGGCAGTTTCCATGTTTCACCTCTTAACACAATAATTAATATAGCAAAAAATTAACAATATCTTAAGAAAAAATTAACAATTATATACCTTCCTATATATTCGAAGAATAAACATTGGAGAAAATTAATATGATATTCTTTGCGACAACAAGTTATTCTTAGCCTTATATTTATAATCAGTTTTAAAATCAATAATAAATGGTGATAATATCTGTAGCTGACGTTTTAAAAATCGACTTTATACAACCGGAGATTACATTGAAATCTATAAAAGTCATGTCCGATTGTTTTTATTCGTTATGAGCAAACTAGCGGATGATGAAATATTAAATTTATTTTTTTAATTTAAAATGATGAAAAAACTATTTATCTTTTTAAAATTGGTTTCAAGTGCTGATTTTGCTAAAATATGTTTGAGGTGAATATTTATGGAATATAATCGTTATATCGATCATACCTTGTTAGCCCAAGATGCAACTAAGGAACAGATTGAAAAGCTTTGTTTAGAAGCTAAAGAAAATCATTTCGCTAGTGTTTGCATCAATCCATCATATATAAATTTGGCTAGCAAGTTATTAACTGGAAGCGATGTCAAAGTCTGTACCGTTGTCGGCTTTCCTCTCGGTGCAACATTGATGGCTAGCAAGATATCTGAAACAAAATATGCTCTTTTAGAGGGTGCTGATGAAATTGATATGGTCATCAATATCGGAAGACTCAAAGATCATGATGATGACTATGTTAGAACTGAAATAGCTGAATTAAAAAAAGCTTGCCAAGATAAAATCTTAAAAGTGATCATCGAATGCTGCTTGCTCACTGATGAGGAAAAAGTCAGAGCATGTAAGCTAGCTAAAGAAGCACATGCTGATTTTGTGAAAACTTCAACTGGCTTCTCCAAATGGGGTGCTAAAGTAGAAGATGTCAAGCTGATGCGAGAAACCGTTGGTCCGGATATGGGTGTTAAGGCCGCAGGAGGTATTCGTGATAAGGACACTATGCTTAAAATGATTGAAGCAGGTGCTAATCGCATTGGAACATCACATGGTGTCGAACTTATAAAATAAAATAAAAACTGTGAGCTAGTACAAAGCTCACAGTTTTTTAATCAATTATTTGGTAATCACTTAGGATCAATTGGATTTAATTCATCAACATTCAATAGATTGGTTAGAATCATCGGCTCTTTATTGGTCTCCTTCAATAAGAACTTGCTGAGTTTATCGTTGATTTTTCTTTCCATATCTAATAGTGAGATACTTTTCTCAGAATTATTCATCAATGCAGTGAGCGTAGTGTTTAAGATTTGCGACATTTGATTTACGATAGGCTCCGAATCTTTAAGATATAAGAAACCGCGCATTTGTATATCAGGATTCGAAACTATTTTCTTTTTATTTAAAGAAATTGCTAATCCGATTAATACAACACCTCCATCTGCCATTTGTGTTCTTTCGTTTATAGCAGTTTCTTTTACATCACCTACTGAGCTTCCATCTACCATGACATCACCATTTTTTACGATTATCGACTTACGGACAGGTACACCATTATTATCAAAGGCTAGAGCCATACCATTGTCATAAACAAAAGTGTTGAAATGATTAAGACCGATACCAAGATCAATCGCCAATTTAGCATTAGCCATCAATAAACGGAATTCACCTTTGACTGGCATATAATATTTCGGTCTGAACAACGAAATCATCATTTTCAAATCTTCTTGTTGAGCATGCATAGAAGAGACGACTTTTCTATTTAAAGTGATGACATGACAATCAGTTCTAAAAATAGTATCAGCGGCATCAGTGGCTATGATTTCAGTTCCTGGCACTGAAGGAGCAGCATTGATCCAAATATCTTTTGTATCAACCTTGATACCATTGATATTGTTATAGCAAATTTCTTTGCAATAACTAAATAGTTTTTCACCTGAATCGCAAATCAAAATGACGACATCTTTTTGAGGAATATAAGCCAAGTCATTGATATCGATTCTTGATTCTTTTGGTATCACTAATTTGTTGATTGAAGCCATTTTGTCAAAGAAATTGGCTATTTCAGGATTGGGAATCAAAATTTTCTTTTTGAATTTGATAGCCAAATTGATGACTTCTTGAATGTTATAAAAGTTTTGACTATATATCGATACAAAAATTTTACCGGTTGGTTCTTCAAAGTATTGTTTGATATGTTCGGTGATCTTGTGATTCGGCGAAGCGATACCGACCTTATCAGCGCTTTCAGATTCAGTCATCAATAAAAAAGTTTTATCGGTTTCAGATAATCTTGCAACTTTAGGTAAATCAAACTGGAAGCCTTTTAGAGGTGAATAATCCGACATGAAGTCTGAAGTATAAATGATGTTTCCAAACGGTGTTTTTAAGGCAAAGCCAAAAGATTCAGATACCGAGTGTGTTGTTTGAAACAATTCAAAATGATGTCCGGCGATATCGAGTGAGTCTGACGGCTTGACGGTGACATAAGTAGCTTGTTCTAATTTCCTGAATTTTTTTCCGATCGTAGCTTGTATGATGGCGATGGTTGTTTCGGTAGCATAGATCGGAGCTTTCACGATGTTTAATAAATATGGCAATGCTCCATATTGATCATCATGTCCATGAGTGATGATGATAGCTTTTACTCTTCTTGCAATATTTCTTAAATAATCAAAATCTGGGATGATGACATCGACTCCTGGAATTTGAGCATTAGGATATTTGATACCTGCTTCGATGATAAAGGCATCATTGTTCACTTCGATTACATAACAATTTTTACCCATCTCATCTAATCCGCCTAAAGCGACGACTTTGATCGGATAGTTTCCGATTTCAGGTGCAAAATTATTTTCTTTTTGAAAAGAAGTTTCATTCGAATAATTAGACATATATTTCTAGTACCTCAAATAATCTTTTTTTATAGTATATATTAAATAAAAATTAAATATCAATTTCTAATAAAACAGGACAATGATCGGAACCATAAACGTCATTGAGAATCTCGGCTCTTTTAACTTTGTTTATCAGTGATTGACTGACGAGATAATAGTCAATTCTCCAGCCAGCATTTCTTTCTCTAGCTCTAAAGAAATATGACCAATAAGAATATTTGACTTCATCAGGATGCAAGTGTCTAAAGGTGTCGATTAGTCCAGTGCTTAATAATTGAGAAAAAGCGTTTCTCTCTTCATCAGTAAAGCCGGCAGAGTGATGATTACTACTAGGATTTTTTAAATCGATTTCTTGGTGTGCGACATTTAAATCTCCAGTTAGAATAATCGGTTTTTTCTTCTGCAAAGCAGTTACATATTCACGTAATTTTTTTTCGAATATCATACGATAATCTAAGCGTTTTAGTTCATCGCCTGAATTAGGAACATATAAGGTTATCAAGTAAAAATTATCAAACTCTAACGTGATGGCGCGACCTTCGTCATCATATTCACCGTCACTTAAACCATAATGGACGCTTATCGGTTTTCTATTTGTCAAGCAAGCAGTGCCGGCATATCCTTTTTTGATTTTAGAAACTGTCCAAAAAGGCTGATGATCAGAGAGAATAAGAGGGAAGTCTTTGTGCTCAGTCTCAGTCATCTTCAACTCTTGGATGCTAAGGATATCAGGATTATATTTTAACAGCTGCGGCAAAAGATTTTTTTTCAAATAGGCGTTGATAGAGTTCATATTAAAAGAGACTAAAATCATTATTCACCTCGATCATCAAGTTTCAATATGGATTTATACATCTCAGGTCGTCTATCTCTAAAGATTCCCCAAGAGATTCTTTTTTTGGCTATTTCTTCTAAATCAAAAGAATGCACCAAGATTTCTTCTTGATCTCTAGATGCTTGTTCAACTACTTCACCATATTCGTTAAGAATGAATGAAGAACCATAAAATGTCATCGAAGAATTGAGGTCTTTTTCTTCTCCGATTCGATTAGAAGCGACTAGTGGCATGATATTCCCACTAGCTTGACCTATCATGACATTTCGCCAATGTTTAGAGCTGTCAAATGGTAGAACGGGTTCGCTTCCAATGGCAGTCGGAAACAGTAAATATTCAGCTCCTTTTAAAGCTAATGAGCGACCTGTTTCTAAAAACCATTGATCCCAACAAATACCGATTCCAAGATGTCCATAATGTGTGTTAAAAACTTTAAATCCTGTATCCCCAGGTGTAAAATAAAACTTTTCTTCATAACATGCACCTGTCGGTATATGTGTTTTGCGATAAAGCCCTAATCTTTGACCATCACTATCAATTACACAGATTGAATTAAAATAACAATTTCCGGCTTTTTCAAAAAAAGAAATCGGTAAAACAACTTGTAATTCTTTTGCTAATTTTTCAAAATGATGTAATGTTTTAGAATCGCTGTATTCTTCAGCAAAAGCAAAGCGTTCATAATCTTCGATTTGACAGAAATAATTTCGCTCGAACAATTCTTGTAAGAGAATGACGTCAGCTTGCTTCTTTTTGGCTTCTTTGATCATGCGAGTGGCTTTTTTAATATTCTCATCATAATCTTTACTGCATGACATTTGAGTGGCAGATAAATTTACAATCATTATTTAATCTCCTTAGGTTCGATTTCTATTTCATCAGAAAATGGTATTTGTTTGGTGATACAGTGAATATTTCCACCAGCTAATAGTATGCTTCTAGATGGTATCTGTATAATTTCTTTTTCGCCATGATAAAAGTCATCAAGTATTTGTTTGTTAATCTTGTCATTTTTATCATTGAAAGCAGGTAAAAGTATGAATTTTTCTGACATATAGAAATTGATATACGAAGCCGCTAATCTTCTGTTAGGTATTCTTGCTATCGCTTTATCATTTGGCTTTAAAGCAGCACTCTCTTGTTCGCTCATATATTGAACCTCAGGAAGCGGCATTTCAACTATTTGAAACTTTCTTCCCTTAGCGTCTGTCTCGTGCTGCAAAACTTCTAAGTCACGTTTGCTTCTTTCATATTGAGGATCATCTTTGTTTTCACAAGTAGCTACGGCAATGACACCGGGCTTTAAAAAACAAGCGATATTGTCGACATGACCAGAGGTTTCATCATCATAAATACCATATGGTAAGAAAATTATCTTTTGAACATTCAACGTCTTCTTCAAAATCTCTTCAATCTCTGATTGATTCAAATGTGGGTTGCGTCCTTTGGATAAGAGGCACTCGCTTGTTGTTATTAAAGTTCCTTCGCCATCAGTATGAATGCTTCCGCCTTCTAAAATAAAGTCCTTTTTGGCAAATCTTGGTATTCGCAAATCAAGCAAGATGTTTTTAGATAAAGCATTATCATCTGAATAATCTTGATAGAGACCATTATATTCTCCACCCCAGGCATTAAACCCGAAATCCACTCCGATGACTTCACTATCATTTTTTAAAAAGATAGGGGTGTTATCCCTCGCCCAACTGTCATTATAGTATTCACGTAAAATAGTTATTTGAGGGTGAGTGAATTGCTTGACGATGTCATAGGAAATCTTAGGGTCGATGATCAGAACGACGCGCTCATATTTTATGATGTTAAAAATGATTTCTTTGAATGTTAAAAGCGCAACGCTTCCAGCATCTTGCCAAGTATCTGCGCGATACGGGAGCGAAATGATAGTAGCTGCATGTTTTCCACCTTCAAAAGGAAAGATATAACCAGCAGTCGTTTCAATGTCTTTATTTATAGCTTTCATATTTTAATCTTTAAAAAAATCACTATTTATTATATATATTTTTGTTATAAAATAAAGATAATTTCGTGGAGGAAACATGAAAATATTAGCAATTATAACCGATGGTTTTGAAGAATTAGAAGCAGTAGGGACTATCGCTTTATTGAGAAGAGCAAAATTAGATGTTGATATCGCTTGTATTGATAAAAAACAGGCTACGGGGCGCTATGGCATGATTTTGACTGATTTGATCAATTGGAATGACATTCACATCGAAGATTATGATCTTTTGTTGATTCCTGGTGGACCTGAATATATTGAAGAAGAAAATAATCCACGATTTTTGAGTATTGTTAAGTCTTTCTTCACCCATAACAAATATATAGCGGCTATATGTGCTGGGCCAACTATTCTAGGCCATCTCGGACTTTTAAAAGGAAAAAAATATACATGTTTCACTTCAATGAATGAAGATTTTCAAGGCGAATATATCGACAGATATGTAGTTAGAGATGATAAGCTTATCACTGGAAGAAGCTGTGCTGCTTCGATAGATTTTGCCTTAGAAATCATCTCTGCACTCTTAGGTGAAACTGCTTTAGAAGATATTAAAAAGGAGATTTATTATTGATATGGGTGTTATTTCTTGGGTTATCACTATTTTATTAGTGCTAGGTACTGGCTGGGGATTTTTCCGCGGATTTGGTCAAGGTAAACCTATTAAGTTATCTATCATCGCTGCGATAGTATTGGCTTATTTCGTCGGATTGCCTTTAGCAAGAGCAGTGATGAACACTGATTTTGGAAGTGTGACTATCACTGAATTTTACGTGTCTAAACTTCCTGAAACTGAAGCGTTTACAGCCAGCTTGAATGGGCTAGAGTTCATTGCCAAGCAAGATATGATGTCGGCTGCATTATCATCGATCAGCATTCCTTCTTTCTTCCAAGGGTTTTTCATTTCGAATGCTATTTTATTAGAGGGAACTGTTGCTACTGCAATCGCTTCATCTTTCGCGTATTGGACATTAGTCGCTGCTTCATTTGTAATCTTTTTTGTCCTAGTGTTAATTGTTCTAACTATCGTCTTCCATCATTTTAGAGATCTTGTCTTTGGAGAAGATGGAAAAGGATTGTTAGGAAGAATTGCTGGTGCATTGAGAGGCTTATTAAAAACCACTTGTTGTATTTTAATCGCTATGGCGATTTTCACTTTAGTAAATCAATTGATGCTTCATTTTGACAATACTACATTGCAAGATTTTATCACCAGTGATTTAGCACTTGACACAGCTGGTTTTTCAATCGGTCGTCTTTTCTATGATACAGTTAATATCTTCTTTAACTGGATATCTTTACAGGTATAAACATGTTTACATTTCATCATATCGATAAATGGGGTTTTGCTAATTTAGATTTGATAGAAGAAGTCTTGGAACATAATTCTAAGGCGGTCGTTCTTTTAGCTGGTGCTTCAAGTTCGGGTAAATCTTATTTAGCTTCCTATCTTGTGAATCTATTAAAAAATAACGGGCATAAAGCTTTAATTATCTCACTAGATCAATATAACCACGGACTTTCTGGCATTATTCCGAATAAAGTGAACACCAATTATTTTCATGGTCAATTATCGCATTTATCCGAGATAAAAGCAGCTATCAAAAATGTTATTAGTGATATCTCATTCGAGAAAAAATATGACGAAGAATCCCTTGAACTGATCAAGCCTAAAATAGCTCCTTTTTTCTCTAATTATGCGGATTTAGATGTCTTTTTAAAAGCTCTTAATGCCGAATGGAAAGTACTAAATTTTGATGAACCATCTGTTTATAATATGAAGGAAGCGGCTTTAGATATCAAAGCTCTTCTCCAAGATGAAACCATCGTTTCAAAGAAATATTCTAAAGTGGTATCAGAGCGTATCGAATCTGATGAAAAAATTAGTGGTTCAGACTATGACGTGATTTTAGTCGAAGGCATTTATGCATTGGATTCGGTGATGATTGATCAATTTCATGGTTTTAATAATGTCATCAAAGATTTCATCGATGGTAATCCGAAGTCTCTTTTCATCAGACGTATCGTTCGCGATTCAAAAGTGACATCTGCAGATAATGTTTTTACTATATCGATTTATTTCAAATATATTGTGAAATCATATTTAGAAACTATTTATCCGAATAGATTAAATGCTGATATCGTTCTTTTTAACGATATGACTTTCACTGAATTGAGAGCAGGTGAGTTATATGTCACTAAAGATGAGATAAAAACTAATGATCGTGATGTCATCGATAATCTTTTAAAAAATAGTCAAGTTAACGAAACTTTATATCAGAGAGATATTTTCTTTTCAGCACCTAACGAAAACCGTGAATCGCATAATATCTTAAGACTGCGTTGCCTTTCTGATGATGAAGGAAAGACCTATTATCCTTCGTCTTTAGTTCACAAGGGCACGCCAAAAGCGCGTCTTGATAATAGAATTATTCGCCCGATAAATGTTTTGCTCAAAGAAGGAGAATTCTATAAGATTTGGAAAGATGAAGGAGAATGTCTAAGAGATTTCTTGATGGCTGGCTTTTACATCGGACCGGTCAAAAAGAAAATTAAGAGACGGTTGATATATAAAGGGATTAAGCTTGTCTTGCGCGAGGTTGAGGGCGAAGGCTATTATATCGAATTTGAACATGATACATCGCTTGAAACAATGGAATCTTTTGCTAAAGCGATAAAAGAACATAAGTTGTTATAAAAAAAGTTATCAGCTGATCGGCTGATAACTCTTTTTTTATATCGTTTTTAATCCTAATTTTTCAAAATAAGATTTTAATTCTTGGGCATGATGACCATAGATGACTATTTCATGATTGCCTAATGGATGAGTTAATAACTTCTCGAGGTTTTTCATCTTTACGACAATTTGAGTACGGCAAAGATGCTTTTCATAGAGGTCTTTTTCAATCTCACCTTCTTCGACGAATAATTCAGTCATATTGGAGTTGATGCGGAAGATGGTGATAGGTCCTTCTTTGAGTTCGCCATGAATTCCGACACCAATTCCAGATTCAAAGTGAGTATCGAAAACATAACTTTCGCACATCGAAAGCGGAAGGGTGCAATGCGCTAATACTATCGTATCAGTAGAGACGTTGATACGGGAGGGATTAGCCTGGAATGATGGAAGCTTTAAAATATATTTAGCGACAAACATTGAGAGCATGGAAGGAATATCACCTTCACAAGTTCCTAAACAATCTGTTTTTGAATTAAAAATAGCGAGCGCTAAGCAAGCGGTTGTTTTTAAACTGCCTAGTAGATCAAAACAACGGATAGTCAAACCGTTCAAATGATACTTTTTGACCATGTCATCCAAAGCTTGATAGAGGTGATAAGCTTTCAATAGCTCCTCTTCATTAAAGTTCTTATTTTTATATTCGATAGGCAATTCATCATTTTTAGAAGCGTAATTCAAAGCGACTTCTTCAATAGGTAAATCTAATAATTCAACATTTAATAATCGCTTAACTTTTTCATAATCGACATCCGACGAAATCAACCAATCCGATGGTTTTCCAATAACACCTAAACGATATTGACAGTCGATTTGAGACTCTTTTTTAGCTAAAGCTTTGAAACGAGATAAAAGATATTCATTATCACCATGTAATACTTCGCCTTTCAAACCATGTTTGATCAAGAAGGCCATGATCTCTAAGGAAGCAGCCAAAGAATTATTCGCACCATATGTTAGTAAATAATAGGGAGCCTTTAATTGACCAAAAGCTTTTAAAAAGAGATTTTCGCTTCCTCCTGATTGGACTAAAATCAGTGATAAGTCACAATCGTCATAGAACTTAGAAACATCTTCGACATATTTAAAGCTGATACCTTGAGCCTTAAAAGGGTCGAGCATTTGATTGATTTCATCATAGACTCTTTGATTGTGTAAAGAAGAAAGAATCGGATAAATGTTGATCTTCATAATATTGTATCCTCCTTGAAGATTTTATCTGCTGCTCTTATCGTATGGAATACCTTCAGCTTTTGGCGCATGCGAATGCTTAGAGAAGATGATAAGCGATAAGAAAGCGAGAAGATATGGAAGCATATTGTAGAAAGCATCTTTTGTAAAAATGCTATTCGACATATTAGGAATCAGAGTGATATAGGAAGTAAAGACAGGTGCAAAAGCTGAGAAGAAGGCGAAGAAGAGTGATGCGAAGATGATGTTGGTAGCTTTCCAGTTTCCGAAGATTTCAATTGCTAAAACTAAGAAACCATATCCTAATGCGTCGATTTGCCAGTTTCCAACGAAAATATTGAAGTAAGAAAAGATGACGAAACCACCTAAACCAGCTGCAGCAGAACCGATAGCAGTTCCAAAATATCTCATCTTGTTGACATTGATACCGACAGAATCGGCAGCAGCAGGATTTTCACCACAAGCTCTCAATCTCAAGCCAAATCTCGTTTTATTCATAGTGAGCCATAAGAAGACGATGGTCAATAAACTTATGATAATGGCTACATTCATACCCATAAAAGCCGTATCTACAAAGGTATTACCAGTTTTAGGTGTTAAAAAGCCATTTAAATTTAAGTCCGACAAAACGACTTCAGGGGAATCTTTTCTTGTAACAGCTGTGTTAATGATAGTACAGACAGCGATAGCGACAGTATTCATAGCAGTTCCGACAACGGTTTGATCAGCTTTAAGCTTGATGGCGACAAAAGATAACAGGAAAGAGAAAAGAATCGATACAATAATAGAGAAGATCATCGCTAATAAGAATAATAATTGGACACCGACAGCAGAACTGACAAAGAAAGGCACACTCTGGCCGACAAGTTTAATGAAAATGACACCTGAGAAGCCGCCGACGACCATTGAACCTTCGAGGGCGATATTGATGATGCCAGAACATTCAGAAAACATGCCACCATAGGAACCGAGAATGAATCCGATACCATATATGATGAAGTATCTTACTAATGAACCCCAATTACTTGGACCAAACATAATACCACCTCCTCTATTTGGTTGAGTCCTCTGACTTCAAAGTCGAGTCAGAAGAATAAATGCTTTCTGCATTGACTGGTTGAGATAGAAGGGGAGTATCACTACTATTAATCATTTTCTCGTCATCATCGTTATCATCGCTATTGATATCATGATGATGTATACGATTTTCTTTTCTTTCATAAAGATGTCTTAAGAGCATTCCGAAGAATGATGAGAAAGAGGCAAAATAAATAATAATAGCCTTAATCAGCTCAGTATAATGGACATTATAAGCGGAAGAAACATTTTTAAGTGGGGTTTGAGCAGCATCTATTAAAGTCAATAAAATCGATGACAATATGCATCCGATAGGAGAATTTTGAGCGATAAGAGAAACTGAAATGCCAGTGAAGCCATCAGCGATTAAAGTTTTTTGACCTGCGCTCCAATAGAAGCGGAGAGAACTCAGCGGATTAGCATAAATCATATATCCGCAGATTCCTGCTAAGGCGCCGGAAATAGTCAAAGCTAAAATGATATTTTTTGTTTGATTCATACCAGCATATTGAGCAGCAAATTTATTGGAGCCAGAAAGTTTTAACTCAAAGCCAAATTTTGTCTTTACTAAGATGACCTGAAAGATGATCAAAATCGCGATTGAAATAATCAAACCGACATTGACGCCTGGCAACTGTTCTATTCCAAGAGAAGGTAATCTCGCGGCGGCAGGAATATTGATCAATTCGGCTGGTGTCTGCGTATTTTTAAATGAACGCGGTAGATAAGAACCGATAAGACCGATGACGTAATAAATAATCCAGTTGAGCATGATGCCGGAGAGAACTTCATTAACGTTAAATTTCGCTTTTAAAAAACCAGGAATAAAGCCTGCTAAAGCACCAGCAATCATACCTACAAGAAGACAGACAAACCAATTAGCACCACAAATACCGACTAAGACGCTACAAAAGGCACCTAAAGTGACTTGGCCAGTGATACCGATGTTAAATAAACCTAATTTAAAAGAAAAAGCGATTGCTAAACCCGATAACATCATCGGCGCAGCTTGATATAAGACACGACCGAATGTTGTTCCATCTTGAAAACCCGTTGTGATGAGTTTAGCTAATCCTTCAAAGCCAGCTCCAGGGTCTAAGCACAATAAAACGATCAAACCAGCTAATAGGCCGATGATAACGCAAATGATGCCTGAAACGATCGAACCATATGCTTTTTTGCCATTAAGAAAGTGGAAGAATTGACCGATTTTCATGGCTGCTTTGGAAAGTGCAGAGCCGATTTTGTTGAGGACGCTATTTGATTTAGTATTATTCATGGTTTTCCTCCTTTTCTTCCTGATTGAAATATTCTGATTCAAACTTTTCAATCTCTTCTTTTGTCATCTTAATACTGCCAGACATATACATACCGATTTCGTTTACATTAGTCTTTTTGGGATTTAATTCTCCGACTATTTCACCATTGAACATCACAAGAATTCTATCGGAAAGGTTCATAACTTCGTCGAGCTCAAAGGAAACTAAGAGGACGCCGCTTCCAGCATCACGTGCCTTTAATATCGACTTATGAATATTTTCAATCGCACCAACATCCAGACCTCTCGTAGGTTGAACAGCTATCAATAAAGGACAATTTCTATCTAGTTCTCTAGCGATAATCGCTTTTTGTTGATTACCACCTGACATGCTGCGAACAGTCGTATTAGGTCCTAATGAAGAACGGATATCGCATTCTTTGATCAACCTCTGCGCATAATTAAACTTAGCTTTTTCATCGATGAAGCCCAAAGTTTGAAACTCAGACTCAAAGTATCTTTGTAACACAAGATTATCCTTGAGAGAAAAATCGAGTGCCAGACCATATTTTTGACGATCTTCAGGAATATGAGAAATACCTGAAATGCTTCTCATACGTACGGAAAGATTCTCTAAATGAACATCGACATATCTAGGCATTTCATCAATTTCTTTAGGTGTTTTAAGATGAGACATTTTGTATTTTACAAACTTATTTGGTTTTATGTAGGCGAATTTTTCATCAGTTAAATCAGGGCGTTTGTTTTCAATCGGTTCCTTTTTAAACATTTTCAAGAAGAGATTCTTGATATTTCTAAAGAAATAAAGTGAATAAGCCGCGATGATCAAAAAGATTTTTTTACAATGTCTTCCAATTATCAATGAAGCATATTTGATGGGGTGACCGATATAATTTATAAAGAAATATTTAATCGGTTCTTTGATTTTGTTATGACAAAACGCCTTGATAGTACCGGTGAAATGGCGTAAGGTTTTACGAAAACCAGTTTCTGCTCCATCAAAATTCAGTTTTAAATAACGATATCTATCGACATTATGCAAAACAGCTTCACCAGACTTAATTTTGGTTAAGCCAGTTAAAGCGTATATCAATTCAGATTGACCATTACCTTCAATACCAGCGATACAAACGATTTCACCAGATTTCACTTTTAAAGATAAATCATGAATGATGTTTTTCTTGCGTTCATTATCATATATAAATAAATTGTTAACTGTTAAAAGATCATTCTTCAAATGCAGAGGATTTTTAACTGTCGTCAATTGAACATCTCTGCCGACCATCAGTCTAGACAATTCTTGAGCATTAGTGTCTTTAACATCAATAGAATTATATGTGACACCATTTTTATTGACAGGAACTATGCGTCCTTTTCTAAGAATAGTAACTCTATCAGCAACAGCCAAAATCTCATTTAATTTATGAGAAATAAACAAGATTGATTTTCCTTGCTTGACAAGTTCTTTAAAAGAAATCATCAAAGAATCGATTTCTTGTGGAGTTAAAACAGCCGTCGGTTCATCAAAGATTAAAACATCATTTTGACGATATAACATCTTTAGAATTTCTACTTTTTGCTGTTCGCCGACAGTCATATCATCGATTTTTTTGTCAAGATTTATGTCAAAATGATATAATTTACATAAATTTTCAAGCGATTGACGAACTTGCTTAGGCTTTAAGAAACCAAATAATTTAGTGGTTGGTTCGTAACCTAAAATAATGTTTTGTAACGCGGTATAACATCCAACCAATTTAAAGTGTTGATGCACCATACCTATACCTAATGCAGTAGCGTCATTAGGATTACGAATATCTACATGTTTACCATTGACTAATATTTCGCCTTCATCAGGTGTATATAAACCGAATAGTATTGACATCAAAGTAGATTTTCCAGCTCCATTTTCGCCTAGTAAAGCATGGATTTCGCCCTTTTTCAAAGTTAAAGAGATATTATCATTTGCTTTAATACCTGGAAAAGATTTTGTGATGTTTCTTAATTCAACCGCATTTAGTTCGTCCATGGAATGTACCTCATTATAAAATTGAGGCAGAAGATGAAATATCTCTGCCTCAACAATTTTGTATAACGGATTATTCAGCGATGTAGTTTACTACTACTTTAGTGGCACCAAAGTTATTACCGACTAAATTTTCATTATCTGAATTAGAATTAATTTTGATTTTGCCAGCTTTGATTTTGCTTAATAAGGATTCATATTCGGAGATTGTGAAATTTTCAAATCCCCAGCAACCATCATCACCAGTAGATTCAGGAGTCGGTAAGACACAGTTGTTGGATTGTGCACCAACGGTGACAACATTACCAGCTAATGTCTCTGGCCATTCCATATCATTGTTGATATAAGAGGCTAATAAGACTTCAGTGGTTTCTTGAAGGTTTTTCATAGCGGAAGTGATGCAAGTGTCTTGGGCAGCACCTAAAGAAGTGTCAGCATGTTGATTGACATCAACACCGATCCAAGGTTTACCACCAGCAGCATTGCTTCCTTGAACGACAGATTGATAAACAGCACCGCCGCAACCAAAGATTACTTCAGTACCAGCGTCGTACCAAGTTTTGCATAATTCAGTAGCACGTGGGGTGGACTCAAATTTACCGGCATAGAAGTATTGCATTTGAATAGAGTTATCCTCTAAGCCCATTTCTGTTGCAGCATAATCAGCACCTTGAACATAACCAGAACCATATCTCACAACAGCAGGAACAGCCATACCTCCGCAGAAGCCGAGTTTAGTAAATCCTTCTTTTACAGCAGCGTATCCAGCTAAGAAACCAGATTGTTCCTCTCTATAAATAACAGAAGTCACTTTATCAGAAAATTCAAAGGGAGCGTTTTGATTATCAGAGTCTTCTTTAACACAATCCAAAGCTAAAAGAGCAACATTATCAAAAGCTGAATCTTCAATCGCTAATTTGATAGCGGGTTGGAATAAATAACCAGGTAATGCGATGATTTTTGCACCCCAACTAACCGCAGTTCTCATAGCAGCTAATCTACCTTGAGTATCATAGTTGTTTTTAGCAGGTTGATAATAGTGAGTTTGGATAGTTCCAGTTTCGACGTTATTAGTGTCTTCATTGATTTCTCCACCACCATTCTTAGTGGCGAATTCATTGACACCTTTCCAAGCAGATTCATTAAAAGAGTGATCGTCTAATGTTCCAGAATCAGTGACCAAAGCAATCTTTAAAGGATTTTGTTCAGAATAAGAAGCCAATTTTCCGCTTTCGACAGTCGAAACTTCACCGATATCAATCTCCTGATTTTCAAAGAATTGTAATTTGCCAACATCATCACCAGCACAAGAAGCAATTGTCATCACGGACATAGCTAACGCCAATAGACTAAGAGTCTTTTTCTTCATACGTTTAATTCCCTCCTATCAAGTATGAATTTTTTTGAAAAAATGGGCTCTATCGGTAAGAATGAGCCCATTTAATCCGTTGGTGTTTCTCTAGCGGTTTTGGATTAAATGGATAGTCTCCTATTAGGTCGGAGTTAGATACAGAGCTACCATTAACAAGCTCACTATACCCATTTCTTCGCAAGATATTTTACCACTTTTATAGATGAGTTTAACTATATTTTTAAAAAACATTCATGAAAGCCCTTTACTATTTGCTTTAATAGTAAAAACAAATCATTAGCTAATTTATATCAAATAAAAAATAATTCTTTAATAAAAGTTATGATATGACTAAAATATTATAGGTAAACATTTAGGAGGTTAATAAATGTTAGTTAATGCTACAAGAATGCTTAAAGCAGCTCGTGATGGTCATTATGCTGTCGGACAATTCAATATCAACAATCTCGAATGGACAAAAGCCATTTTGACAACAGCTCAAGAATTAAATTCACCAGTGATTTTGGGTGTTTCAGAAGGCGCTGCTAAATATATGACAGGTTTTAAGACTGTTGCTAGCATGGTCAGGGCGATGGATGAAAGTTTAGGAATCACTGTTCCAGTCGCTTTACATCTTGATCATGGCACATATGAAGGCGCAAAAGCCTGTATCGCTGCTGGTTTTACATCCATCATGTTTGATGGTTCCCATCTCGATTTTGAAGAGAATATCAAGAAGACAATGGAACTTGTCAATATGGCTCACGATCATGGTCTTTCAATCGAGGCTGAAGTGGGAGCAATCGGTGGAACTGAAGATGGAATCACTGCGGATGGTGAAATTGCTGATCCTGAGGAATGCCATAAAATCGCTAGCTTAGGTGTCGATTTCTTAGCTGCTGGTATTGGAAATATCCACGGAATCTATCCTAAAGATTGGAAAGGATTGCATTTTGATGCATTAGAAAAGATACATCAAGCTACTGATCATATTCCTCTTGTCTTACATGGTGGAACAGGTATTCCTGATGAACAGATTAAAAAAGCAATTATTAATGGCGTTTCTAAAGTTAATGTCAATACAGATTGTCAATTAGTATTTGCTGCTGCCACTGCGGAATATTGTTTGGCTGGAAAAGCTGCACCCGACCCGGACAAAAAAGGTTTCGATCCACGTAAATTATTAAAACCAGGATATGAGGCTATCAAGGCTAAAGTAAAAGAAAGAATGGAAGTGTTCGGATCGATTAATAAAGCTTCTTATTAATAAAAAGTCACCCTGAATATGGGTGGCTTTTTTAAACTAAATCGACATATATGCAATTTGTGATTTTCTCTAAATCTGTTGGTTTGATTTCGATTTGAAGACCGATTTTTCCTCCGGAAATAAAAATAGTTTGATGATGTAATGCACTTTTATCTATAAAAGTAGAGAAGGTTTTTTTCATTCCGATCGGTGAGCACCCACCATGAACGTATCCTGTTAGTGGGAAAAGTTCTTTTTGGTGAATCATTTCAATATTTTTTTCACCAGCACATTGAGCAGCTTTTTTTAAATTCAGCTCTTTTGATGCTGGTATCACATAGACATAATTATTTCTGCTCTTTCCGATAGTCACCAAAGTTTTAAACACTCGTTCGATGTCTTCATTTAAATATTCAGCGACATCTATAGCGCTTATTGATCCTGATTTTTGGTAGTCGTGCACTTGATATGCGATTTTATTTCTATCCAAAATGCGCATTGCGTTAGTTTTAGTCATTGTAAGATAATACCTTCGATTTTATTTCCGTTATTGAAGCTAGAAGAATCTAACATTTTCTTGCCTGGCCTTTGAAGTTCAGATAAATTAACTTGTCCTTTCGCCAATTGTAAAATGATTCTATTTTTTCTAGCTGAGATGATAGTGCCAATTTTGGCTTCCACTTTATCGGAGTAAGGTTCAGCTTTATAAATTTTCAATATCTCATCATTCATCAATAAAAAGCCACCTGGTTTATAAGAAAGCGATCTGACTTGATTGACAAATTGACTAGGAGTAGCGTTTAAATCTAAATGTTCTTCTTCTTTTTTAATCGAAGGTGAAAATGAGACGAGTGATTCATCTTGTTTGGTCGCTCTTAAGGCGCTATTAAAAAACTCAGGTAATTTTTCGGTTGCTAGATGAAGTGCGGCACCAGCTATTTTTAATGATAAAGAAGTGTAATTGTCGGTTGAAAGTATCGGGACATATTCTAAAGCGTAAACATCTCCAGCATCCATTTCTTTTACCATTTCCATCATAGAGACACCAGTCATCTCATCACCATTTCTCAAAGCATATTGAATAGGTGCAGCCCCGCGATATTTCGGCAAGATTGACGCGTGTAAATTCAAGGGTTTGTAGTGGCTTAATTTTAAAATATCTTCTTTGATGATTTGACCATATGCGAAAGTTAAGAGCAAATCGGGTTTAAGATCGATGATAAATTGATAGTCATTATTCAATCGATGCGGCTTATGGACCGGAATTTGGTATTTGTCAGCAATTAAGGCAACAGGTGATGGCTCTATTTTGTTGCCTCTTGCACGAACTTTATCTTCTTTAGTGACGACACCGACAATATTAAATTTATTTTTTATCAAACCTTCTAAGAGAATAGCTGAAATTTCGGGAGTTCCCAAAAAAATGATTCTTTCATTTGCCATTTTTCGCCTCACTATAATTTAATCATTAAAAATTATATGCTAAAATATTACAAATGTGTAAAACATACTTATTTCTTGAAGCAAATGTTAGCATCACCGCTGGAAAAATTTTAATCACTTATCTTTTGATGTTTATTTTTGGATGTGTTTTAGGATATGTATTAGAAGTTTTATTCCGCCGTCTATTCACAGCACATCGCTTTGTCAATCCTGGTTTCATGAAAGGACCTTGGCTACCTCTCTATGGATTTGGCCTTGTTTTGATGAGCACCGTAAACTATTTGTTAATAAGTAATCTACCCAGTGACTTTATTTTTTATAATCCCCTAGGAAATTTGTATGAATTATCGTATATTTCCGGCCCTACTGCTTATGATTTGATCCCGATTATGATCGTCGCAATAAGTTTGATAGGTCTAGAATTCATCGCTGGATTAATTTTTGTCAAAGGTTTTAAGGTGAGATTGTGGGATTACTCAAATATGAAAGGGAACATTTTAGGAATTATTTGCCCATTGTTTTCTTTCTTTTGGTTGGTTGTTTCCATCATCTATTATTATGCGGTCAATCCATTTGTTTATAAGCTGAATACCATGGTGTTTAACTTTATGTTTGAAGGCAATAATGGTAATGCCACAAGTCATTATTTAATCATTTTTTCTCTAGGCATCATTTACGGGATTTTTATTATTGATTTAATAACCTCGCTTAATATTTTTGCGAAAATAACAAGTCTAGCTAAAAAGGTTGGCAAAGTTGTCGGTTATGAAAAATTATTAGAAACTCAAAAAGAGCGTTTAAAGCTTTCGAAAGAGAAGTTTTTAGCCTTGATTCCTGAAGATATAAAAGTTTCATATGAGAATAAAAAGAAATCAAATGAAGAGAGGAATAATCGTTTTATATTTAAGGTTAAATCTTTGATCTTAAAAGATCCGAATAAAGATTCGACTAACAATTACGATAAAGATGGCCGACCGATAAGAGAAGATGAAGATAATAAAATGAGCTAGCCTTAATAGCTAGCTCTCTTTTTTTACTTTGCACCGATGAGATGATGGAATAATAAGACCCAAACTAAATCAACATAGCCTAAAATCCAGCCACCTAAGATGAAAATAATCAAGAAAAGAAGACTTGACATCTTTTTATCAGATATAAAGTCATCAGCTCTGACGAGGATTTCAACAATCCAGTTGACTACAGGGATAATCAAAAGGATTATTTGAACTAAGCGGCTACAGCTGTTGAACCATTTCTTCATTTAAATTTCCTCCTATGTATATTATAGCTTGTAAATATCAGTAAGGAATGAAAAACTAATTCTTTAATACATTTTTTAAACAAAAATACAATTTAGTACGTCCTTTATTCTTTGCTCTCGTTAGACTCATGAATAACGACCTGCGTGAATGGAATTGTAATATTATTCTTATCAAAGATGATTTTGATTTCTCGGTTGATATCACGTTGCACTTGATAACGCATCATTTCGTTGCATTCGGCCGTGATACGAATCACTACGGCACTATCAGAAAGCGATTGAACACCAACATATTCTGGACCATTGATGATCGCTTTATACTTATTTTTGATTTGTCCTAAATTATCTTTCAAGACTTTTTCGACTTTTTCAATGTCATCAGAATAGCTGATTGAAACATCGCATACAGCGGTCGACAATTTAGAGGTCATATTTATGAGAGTACGAATATCAGAATTGTTTATGACTTTAACATCACCGCCTGCATCCTCGATTTTTGTTGTACGGATTCCCATTTCTTTTACTGTACCTCTAAATCCGTCAACGATAATGATGTCACCGATTTCGAAAGTATGTTCAAAAACGATAAAGATGCCTGCAAAAATATCTTCAATCAATGGCTGAGCACCAAGACCTACAATCAATGAAAGTATTCCGGCACTCGCGAGTAGAACGGCGGTATCAATGCCTAAAGTGCCTAAGATGGCAAATATTAAAACGATGGCGCCAAGATACTTAGCAAAGCTGGATAAAAGACTTGCTAAAGATTGTCGACTTTTCAATTTTGGACCGATAATCCGTAACAATAATCGCACGACATGTGTCAGAGTGATGACGACAAAGCACAATGATACGATGCGCATAAACATGTCTAACACATATTCAGTAGAGGTGGTTTCAGTTGGAAATTTAATGAATGGATTAAAGACTTGATATAGATGTTCATCTTTCCAATAATACGATCCGATGATTAATAGTACATATGCCGCGACGATAATAGCGATAATAATGCATTGAATTATTATCATCACTTTCTTGTTTTCCTTAATTTTTTTCATAAGCCACCATCCTTTCTAGTAATATATTAAAATTAAGTTAGAGTATTAAACTCATAATTTAGATAGATAAACGTTTGTCTAGAACTATCTCTAATTTCTAATACATATTTAGTGTTGCTTATCAGCCCTTCCATTCTCAGCGAAATGCGATTTGTGTTTTCGATGGGAAGTATTTCTAATTCTAATTCATCTCCTACCATATCTACAGGACGAAGATATGCGGATAATTCTGAGATTGGCACATCTCCCAAATCTATTTCAGCTCCAAAAGTTGTTGAATCAATATTCAATGTATTTGTAACGATTTGCATGGGAGTGTAATAGCTAAAAGTGATTGATCCAACATCATAACCATCTTGATTTAAATCTAAGCGATATTCCGAATAAAGCGATGGTAATGTGACAGTTAAACTATCATCAGTGAATATGAAACTATCATCTAACGTTGTATCATTTATACAATGCAAATAAGCATCAACTAAATAATTATTTAGATTATTGATAGTAAATGTTAAAGTGTAATTATTATTGGCGATGTCAAAATTAGAATCATCAATCGTTATCTCATATTGGGGAATAGGAATTGTTGAAAATTGATATGAAAAATAAGTGAATGTAGGTCTAGAATTATCATAAATTCTCAAGATGTAGTCGGTATTCGCTTCAAGTTGATAACAGGTGACATAGATAGCGTAGCCATCAGGTCCAATTTCTACTCCAGATACCTCTTCTTGGTCATCACTTTTTATTAACGAAACATTGATAGTCGAAGGGTCTATCTCACCATATGATAGGCCCATATAAATTGATGAAATACCTATTTCCAGTGTCTCATCGATTATTTCAATGCCTTGATAATCACTAAAGGTTGTTTGACCAACCAAATAATCTTCTTGGTAAAGTTCTAAACGATAGGAAGATAGGATATTTGGTAGCGTAAAATGATATATACCATCTATTGAAAGTTGATGAGTATTTAAGGTTTTATCATTTTCGCAAATGAGCAAAGCATCGATATGATATTTATTAGGGTTTTCAATACTAAACGTCAAATCGTACTTGCCATTATTTTTATCGTATTCACTGCGATCGATTGCAATATCATAAGAAGGGATGTTTAATGTTGTAAAAGAATTATCATCTCCTAGTTTGATTTCTTTTCCATCATTATTTATTCCTTGCAAATAATAAGTGGAACCGGGAGTTAAATCATAAAACTCTGCAACATATTGTTGATTAACATCAGTTGGGAATAAACTTGCTGTTTGGACCTTATTGCCATCTCCATCTTGCAATAAAATTTCTACATTGTCATGATTGATATTTCCAAGCTCAAAGAAACACTGAGCTTGACTGATGCCGATGAGGCTATTCTCATTTAAAAAATTTATAGAAGGAGAAATAGTGACTATCGTACCAACCACAATACCGATTACGCCTATAGCCATGCTAGCCGTAGTAGAGATAGTTAATGCTTTAGTAGTATTATCTTCTTG
This sequence comes from uncultured Bacilli bacterium, assembly GCA_944371605.1. Classification (GTDB taxonomy): domain Bacteria; phylum Bacillota_I; class Bacilli_A; order RFN20; family CAG-288; genus Enterosoma. The sequence continues at coordinate 12,386 of CALVXU010000030.1, read as the reverse complement.
TTCAGAACTGGATGATTCCTCTTCGGTTTTTGAAATAAGGCCAGTCGAAATTTTTATTTCATTATATTCGCCTGTCTCATGCGATGATTCCTTATTGACGATAATTTCTTCAACATTAAAAGAGTTGAATTCATTATTGGAGTCTTGAGAATTTAATTGACTCATAAGCTCTTACCTTTTTTTTATTTTATAATGCTTTTCCTTTATTCGTCAATGACATCTAATGATCATTAGTCATAAACTATAGATCTTTTAACTAAGCATAACTATGAAGTCGAATAGTTTCGAAACCTTTAGATATTAGATAATGTTTGGAATCTGTTTTATAAGCCGACAAAGATTCTTTAATTTAATTACTTCAAATGTAAAAAAAGGTATAGATAAACAATATAAAAATTAGTAATTATCGTTTGCACTCTATTTTTCTCTGATTTGATTTTTTATTCCACTAAATGCATATTAAATAAACATAATCTTATCACGACAGGATTAATTCTCTAGCCTTTAGAGTTTAAAAATAGTTTAAACCTCAATTTATTTTTAAAAACAGGCCAATACTATCTTTTATTTCATTAAAACCGTTTTTTAAATAAAATGAGTAAGCATTATAAGTTTTATTTGTATCTAATAAGATAAAAGCGATGTTTAAAGTAGCAAGCTCTTGTTTTAGCAAGTGGATAAAGGCCGAACCAAAACCATTTTTTTGATATTTAGTATCAATACAAAATTCGTCGACTCTAAACTGATTTCCTTCATAAAAATGAACCATTCTTCCTAGAGCTAATCCGATTAAGACTTCATCACAAATATTTGCATCATTTATATACAAGCCAAAAGCAAGAGAATTTTTTTGATCGAGTAAATCATTGATGTAAAGATTAAGTTGATTCAAATCACTCCAATCATCAAGCCAAGGTTCTTTAGTGAACACTTCTTTGAATAAATCTCTAACTTTATAAAATTCAAGTGTTTTATCTATTTTTTTAACTTTTAAATCATTTAACCTGTTCATGTGTAATTCCACTCAATTAAAAAAATCTGAATACGATTATTTTTAATAAAAGTATTTCAGATTTAGAATACTAGTTTAATATGGAGCTGACGAGAATCGAACTCGCTACCCTCTGCTTGCAAAGCAGATGCTCTTCCAGATGAGCTACAGCCCCAGAATTTCAATCCAGCTATAATAAAATAGAACAAGAAAGTACAAAATGCAACTATAGTGGAAGAAAATAGACAAAAAAAATAAGCAGACGACGGGAATCGAACCCGCATAACGACCTTGGCAAGGTCGTGTTCTACCACTGAACTACGTCTGCAAGATGGCGGATCTAACGGGATTCGAACCCGTGGTCTTCTCCGTGACAGGGAGACGTGATAAACCGCTACACTATAGATCCACATGCGTTTAAAGCGCTCAATTATTATCTCAAATCATATTATAAAGTGCAAGAGTTTTTTTAAAATTTGTTTTCCAGTGATATTTTTTCAATATTTCGTTTAGAATATTTTATAATTTATACATACATGGAGGACTTATTCATGGAAAAATTAATACTTTCGGAAGATGAAATTGTTAGAATTTGTCATCGCCTTGGTAAAGAAATTGATCAGAAAATAGTCGAAAATCATAACGATATCCCAGTCGTTGTTGGCGTCATGAATGGTGCTCTCCCTTTTATGTATGAATTAGTCAAACATATCAATAGTCCTATTCAATTGGACACTATCAAAGTTTCATCATATGATGGCACTGCTTCAACTGGAGAAGTGAAGGTTGAAAAAGGCCCTGATCATAATCTCGAAGGAAAAGATGTATATCTTGTTGAAGATATCATTGATACTGGCGTCACTATGCATTTCCTTAAAGAATATATTAAAAAGATGTATAAGCCGCGTAATTTATATGTTTGTATTTTGATTAAGAGAAATAATATCAAGATGCAATATGATGAAATCGCTGATTTCACTGGTTTGGCAACTGATGAACAAAGATATATTGTCGGTTTTGGTTTTGACTATTATGGATTATTTAGGAATGTTCCTTATGTTTTTGTTCCCTCTATTAAAGATATCAAGGCTTGGGAAAATCTTTTAGGGGATGAACATAAGATTTAATCTTCTAATTTTTTGAACATATCTAGACTAGCGCGTATCGTATCATCCATATCAAAGTATTTATATTGGCCAAGTCTTCCACAAAAATAAACGTTTTTCTCTTGTTTAGCGAGTTCTAAATAAGAATTATAAAGACTCATATTTTTCTCATCGTTAATCGGATAATAAGGCCTATCACCTTTAACAAATTCTTTTGGATACTCTTTAGTAATATATGTCACTGGTGATTTGGCATTATTAAAGTGTTTATGTTCGATTATTCGTGTGTATGGAACTTCGCGTTCAGTATAGTTGACCACAGCGTTTCCTTGATAATCTTCTTGCTCAAGTCTTTCAGTTTCAAAGCGAAGAGTGCGATAACTTAGTTCTCCTAATTTAAAATCAAAGTATTGATCAATAGGACCAGTAAAAATGATTCGTTTAGCTAATCCCTTTAATGCTTCACGATTTTTGATGAAGTCTGTGCTTGTCTTAACTTCGATATTTTTTAACATTTGTTCGATGACATGAGTGTATCCTTCAATTGGGATTCCTTGATAAAAATCATTGAAATAATTGTTATTATAAACAAAACGACATGGTAGTCTTCTGATGATAGAAGGATCTAATTCAGTGCAGCTTCTCCCCCACTGTTTTTCAGTATATCCTTTTACTAGTATTTCATAAACATCTTTGCCGACTAGCGAAATAGCTTGTTCTTCTAAATTAGTTATTTTTTCGATTTTCGCTTCTCTTTTTTGTTTATCAATCATCGCCTTAGCTTCTTGTGGTGTCTTGGTGCCCCAGAGAGCGTAAAATGTGTTCATATTGAATGGTAAGTGATACAACTTTCCTTTATAGTTTGCTAATGGTTCATTAATAAAATTATTTAATGTACAAAATCTAACAAAAAAATCATAAACTTCTTTATCAGAAGTATGAAAGATATGAGCACCGAAAAGATGAATATCGATCTCATCTTTTTTCTCAGTTCTAATCGAACCACCTATGACATTATCTTTTTCTACAACAAGAACTTTTAATCCTTTATCTGCAGCTTGTCTTGCAAAACTTGCACCATATAAACCGCTACCTACAATTAAATAATCATACATATTTTTGACCTCTAATTTCATTCTAATTTATAAGTATAACATTTATTTTTATGTTATATGCATCTATTTGAAAATTCTTACCATGAAAAAGTTTTCATTTAAATATCTCTTTAAATATCAATATCAGTTAATTATAATTTTTCATTGGGAACCAAAAAAATGAATTATGATGTTGTAATTGTTGGTTGTGGTCCTTGCGGATATATGTGTGCTTACCGCTTGTTAGAAAAGAGACCTGATATAAGAATCCTAATGATTGATCGGGGAAAGGACATTTCTAAAAGAACTTGTCCTGTTTTACTCCATCAAATCAATAGTTGTCCTAAAAATAAAGATGGCCAATTTTGTCTACCAGCTTGCTCTATGACTTGTGGCTTTGGCGGGGCTGGTGCTTTTTCAGATGGTAAATTCAATATCACTACTCAATTCGGTGGTTGGCTTAATGACTATATCACTGATGAGCAAGTTTTAGAATTGATCAATTATTGTGATTCGGTTAATTTAAAATTCGGTGCTACTGATGTGATTACTGACCCTTATACTGAAGAAGTTAGAAAGATTGAACAAAAAGCAATAGGGTCAGGATTGATGCTTTTACGCGCTAGAGTCAGGCATCTCGGTACTGATGAGAATGTAAAGATTTTACAACGAATAAAAAATGATTTAGCCGATCGAGGTGTTGAGTTTATCTTTGGACAAACTGTTGTCGATTTGATAGAAAAAGATGATAAAGTCATCGGTGTTAAATTGAAAAATGGTGATGAGATCTCAAGTTCATATGTAGTGATGGGCGTTGGAAGAGAAGGATCAACTACACTGCGCAAAATGTTATCTAAGCATGGAGTTGATTTTGTTAACAATCGTGTTGATATAGGTGTGAGAGTTGAAACCTCCGATGTCATCATGCAAGATATCAACAAGTATTTGTATGAGGGAAAATTTATATATAATTCTAATCAAGGGACCATAGTTCGAACCTTTTGTTCAAATCCTTCAGGCCATGTCGTAATCGAAAATGATGATGGTGTCATCTTAGCTAATGGTCACTCATATCGTGATCCGAAGCTAGAGAGTCAAAACACAAACTTTGCACTATTAGTTTCACATAAGTTTTCGGAACCATTCTCTGATCCTAATCAATTTGCTAAGGATGTCGCTTCTTTAGCCAATCGACTCGCTTGTGGATCAGTCATCGTGCAAAAATATGGTGATTTAAAGCGTGGCCGAAGGAGTACACCTGAGAGAATCAAGAAAGGTTTCATCAGACCTACATTGAAAGAAGCTGTTCCTGGTGATTTAGGTCTTTGCTTACCATATAAGACTTTAGCATCTATTATCGATATGATTGAGGCTTTGAATTATGTGACTCCTGGTTTGGCTAATGAACATACTCTCTTATATGGTGTTGAAGCTAAATTTTATTCTGCGCGTCCTCGTTTAGATAACAGATTAGAATGTGCTCAAAAGGGTAATTTGTTTTGCGGAGGCGATGGTGCTGGTATCACCCGCGGATTAGCTCAAGCAGGCGCCTCAGGAGTTTATATCGCTGATAATATTTTAATGAAAGGTAACTTTTAATATGTATAGCACAATAGCGATTGAAGGAAGTCAATTCGGTGATGAAGGCAAAGGTAAAATCACTGATTATTTAGCCAATAAAGCTGATATTGTTTGCCGATATCAAGGTGGTAATAATGCCGGTCATACGGTTGAAGTCAATGGAATCAAACATGCTCTCAGAAGTTTGCCTTCTGGCTGCTTCGTCTCCGGAGTAGTTAATGTTATAGCTAATGGTGTCGTCATTAATCCATTCGCTTTACTAGAAGAAATAGATGAAAACTTTCATGGACATGAAAACGATTTAAAACTTCTCATCTCTGACAGAGCTCATTTGATTTTGCCTTATCACATCGCATTAGATGAAGCGATTGAAAATAACTTGGGTGATAATAAAATCGGCACTACTCATCGTGGTATCGGGCCTTGTTATTCGGATAAAGCTTTAAGATTAGGAATTCGTGTCGGTGACTTATTAGACAAAGATTATTTATTATCTAGATTAAAAACAGTTTTACCTGTAAAAAATAAAGAGCTCATTGCTCTAGGAAAAGATCCTATTATCATAGATGATCTCTATGCTTCCTTATTAGCTGCTGCTGAAAGATTGAAGCCACATATCACTGATACATCTGTCTATCTCAATGCAGCTATAGATGATGGTAAAAAAATCGTTTTTGAAGGCGCACAGGGCTCTTTATTGGATTTAGATCATGGCACTTATCCTTTTGTGACCTCCTCCTCTCCGACTTCTATCTCTATACCATTAAACACTGGCATCGCTCCTCAAAAAATCAATCGTGTTGTCGCTATCATGAAGTCTTATATGACAAGAGTGGGAGAGGGTCCTATGCCTTCGGAACAGAATAATGAATGGGGAAACACGATTCGTGAAAAAGGTCATGAATATGGTGTTGTAACAAAACGCCCACGTCGTGTTGGATATCTAGATTTAGTGCTTGTAGGATATACCTGTAAAATCACTGGTGTCACTGATTTAGCAATCACCTTATTTGACGTATTAGAAAATGTTAGTGACTTAAAGATTTGTATTGCTTATAAATTAGATGGCAAAGTCATCACAAATTTACCAGCATCTGCCAGTGATTATGCTAGATGCGTACCCATTTATAAATCTTTTAAAACAATTCCTGAATTCGATAAAACTAAAATCAAAGTTTTTTCTGATTTACCAGTTGAAGCACAAGAATATTTAAGTTTCATCGCTGATACATTACATGCACGCATTTCAATTTTATCACTCGGACCTGATCGTTCTGAAACTGTAGTCTTTAATGAAGTTATTTAAAAATAGCTGTATCTGACAGAAGAGTATTTGTTAGATACAGCTATTTTTTTATATGATTCCTAATTCGATGAGATGAGAACGATATTTATCACTTGTCTCATAATCTTTTCTGTTTCGGGCTTCTTGATATAAGGCAAACATCTCTTTATCTGTTTCAGTCAAGTGGCTTATATCAAGTTTGAAGCCTAAAATGTTTAAAAGCTTTTGATATGTGAAGCATAGTGAAGAAATTTGGGCATAGTCTTTTTCTTTTTTCATCAATAGGCTATTGAGTTCTTTCGTCATTCTATCGATGACGGCAAGAGAATTTGAAACATTTAAATCATGCGCTAATGCATCCATAAATTCATCATAATCACTCTGTCTCAAATTTTGAGGTGTTAATTCGTGTAATTCTAATTGATGTACTGCTTTGTTAATAGTTTGATAATATCTACTAAACTGTTTTTCTGCTTGTTGTAAGTTCTCTTCTGTATAGTTGATTGGAGCACGATAATGCGTTGATAAAAAGAAAAGCCTAACAGCGTTGCCACTGAATCTCTCTAAGACATCTTTAGCTAAGATTGAATTCCCTAATGATTTAGACATCTTAATTCCGTTAGTTAAAAGAAAGCCTACGTGCATCCAGTAATTAGCTAGATGAGTGTGATTGATGGCTTCAGATTGGGCTATTTCATTTTCATGATGAGGGAATTTTAAGTCGAAACCACCACCATGAATATCAATTAATGGTTTATGAAACACATTATTAACCATGACGACGCATTCGGTGTGCCAGCCTGGCCTTCCACGACCTAGAATCGTATCAAATTTAATACCGTCATCATCGGTTAGTTTCCAAAGTGCGAAATCTAATGGATTCTCTTTTTGTGAATTGACATCAATGCGTTTGCCAGCTTCTAAATCATCAATTTTTTGATTTGATAAAACACCATAATCTTCGATTTTCGAAACTCTGAAATAAATATCATCTTTGGTTTTATATGCGGTGTTATTATCGATCATAGCTTGGATAAAATCAGCCATTTTGTCGATGTATTCACTGGCTTTTGGATGATTATATAATGGGAGTATATTCAATTTGTTCAAGCAATCTTCATAAGCGTTTATATAAAAGCTGGATAATTCTTTTTCAGTTTTATGTTCTTTTTGAGCTTCTTTGATAATTTTATCATCGATATCAGTGTAATTTGAGACACATTTAACCTCATAGCCGATCTCAGTTAAAAATCGTGTCAATAAGTCAAAAGTAACAGTCGGTCTAAAATTCCCTAAATGAACATAATTGTAGACAGTTGGTCCGCAATAATAGATATCGACTTCATCTTCGCTTAAAGGAATAAATTCACGGGTTTTCTTTGTATAAGTATCATATAAATAAATCTTTTTTTCATAGGTTAGTCTCCAATAATTGGCCAACTTTTTTTGCCATATTTTGTAATCTATATAAATTATAATAAGTGCCTTTGAGTTTTAGCAAATCTTGATGATTTCCGCGTTCGATAATTTCACCCTTATTGACGACAAAAATGATGTCAGCATGCTTGATTGTTGATAAGCGATGAGCGACGATAATCATCGTCCCTATCTCGCGCATCTTCACTAGATTTGATTGAATGAGACTTTCAGTTTCAGTATCGATATTAGCAGTCGCTTCATCTAATAATATCATTGATGGATGATAAATCAGCGTTCTAGCAAATGAGATTAACTGGCGTTGCCCAGCTGAGAAATTCTCGCCTCTCTCAGTCACTTTTTCTGAATACTTTTTAGGCAATCGTTCGATGAAATTATCAGCTCCGACGTATTTACAAGCGTTGATAACATCATTATCGGTGATTCCTTTTGCGTCTAAAGAAATATTAGAACTGATCGTACCTGAGAAGAGGAAGACATCTTGTAACATTATGCCGATATTGCGCCTTAAGCATTCTAAAGAATATTTTTTGATGTCGATGTCATCGATTAAAATTTCGCCTTTATTAGCATCATAGACACGAGATATCAGAGATATGATAGTTGATTTGCCTGCGCCTGTAGCACCGACAAAGGCAGCTGTTTGACCTGGATAAATGATAAAAGAGACATCTTTTAGGACATAATCATCGTTTTCATAAGCGAAATAGACGTGTTTGAATTCAATCTTTCCGTGAAATTTATCTACATTAATCGAATCATCATCATCGATGATTTCAGGTTCGATTTCAGCGATCGCTTCTGTTCTTTCAGCAGAAGAGAGAATCGATTGAAACTGATTAAGTAATTGAGTGATTGTTTGAATCGGTGAGAAGAACTGTGTTGAATAAGAATATAGGAGATTAAAATCACCGATTTTCATCGACCCAGCATATAAAGATGGTACACCGAAGGCGATGATGATGATCACACAGCTCATCTGCAATAAGTACATCAAAGGATAAAATATTGCGAAAAGGTTTTGGCTTTTTAAATATGTTGATTTTATCTCTTCATTAGCTTTATCAAATTCTTTGATTTTGCGATTTTCTTTGCCATATGTCTTTACCAATTTTATTCCCGAAAATGATTCAGATAAAAAGGAATTCATTTTAGAAATAGCCTTCTTTTCTCCACGATAATAAATTTTGGCCTTTTTTCTAAATAAATAAGAGATTAAAAAGACGATTGGAAAATAGGCTAGAAAGATTAAGCCATAAAAGCTGACAGATGAAATGGAGACGACTATAATCGTCACTAAAGTGATGATCGCTTTTAAAAATTGTGGCAGAACATCTGAAAAAAATGTCGATAAATTTTGTGTATCGTTGGTTATTCTCGTCACATATGAACCGATAGGTAAAGACTTTAATTGTCCTTGGGATAAACTCAAAACATGATCAAAGAGTTTATTTCGAATATCATTGACAATCTGCTGGCCCAATTTTTTAAGTTCTAGATTTAAAAAATAATTTGCAATCGCAGAAACTAGCATGATAACAGCATCACCAACGACTAATAAAATGATCAGCAAAGGTAAATCTTTTTGATATGGGTCAGCTAACGCATTTAGTAAAAAACGCATGATCAATGGTTCTAAATTGAATAAAAAGGTAGTTAAAAGTGAGGCTAATAAGACCAAAATAAAACGTTTTTTATATGGTATAAAATAGCCTGAGAATTTTTTTAGGATGGTGAAATCTTTTAATGAATATTGTTTAGTTTCTAATTCTTCTTGAAAATTAGACATTATTCACCTCCCTTTCTAATTCTTGTAGTCGGACGATATCTTTGTAAAGCTCACAACTGTGAAGTAATTCAGAATGTTTGCCCTTAGCGATGATAGCGCCATGATCAATAACTAGAATCAAATCAGCGTCTTCAATAGCTGAAACACGATGAGCGATGATGAAGGTAGTGAGCTTGTTTCTAAATGATTTGATATTCTTTAAAATACGCTTTTCAGTATCAGCATCAACAGCTGATAAAGAGTCATCTAAAATCAAAATCGAAGGATTTTTATAGATAGCACGAGCGATAGAAATTCTTTGTCTTTGACCGCCGGAAAGTGAAGCTCCCTTTTCTTTAACAAAAGTATCATATCCTTTAGCAAAATCCTCGATATCTTTATCTATGCAAGCGAATTTGGCCGCTTCTTTAACTCTATTCATGTCGCATTGCTCGGGTTCATCTTCGGAAAATGAAATCGACTGCTTAAGAGGACCAGAGAAAAGGAAAGCGTTTTGCGAGACAACACCGATATGTTTTCGCAAATCCTCTTTTCGCCAATCATTGATATCAATATCATCAATGAAGAGGGAACCATCAGCGATGTTATATAGTTTTAGCATCAAGTTAACTAGAGTTGATTTACCTTCACCAGTACGACCTATTATTCCGATTGTTTGACCAGGTTCGACAGTGAAATCTATATTGTCTAATGCGGTAATGGAGCCATCAGGATATTTAAACGAGAGATTTTTAAATTGAACTTTTCCAATAAGTTTTTCGCGATGAATTGCGTTAGGATTGTCTTTAACATCTTCTTGCACATCAAAAATTTCTGAAATTCTTTTGTATGCTCCATTCCCACGTGAAATATAGTCGATGAGCATTCCACCGGCAAACATCGGCCAAATCAAAGAGTCATAATAGCCAGCATATGTGATCAAATCACCAGATTGTTTGATATTGTCTGTTGGAAAGAAACCGGTGTTGATGATTGAAAATGCAGCCATTGAAATCATCAAACCAAAAAAGATGGTTATAAAGGTATTAATTCCTAAATCAATAAAAGATGAATAACGTAAATAATCAATAGAAGTGTCTTTAGCTTTGAGACTCAACTGACGAAAATGATAGTTCTTTTCTTTTTCTTTGATAAAGGCTTTGATAACTTGAAATCCTTGCAAGCTTTCTTCAGTATAATCAGATAAATTTTCGAAGGCGTCTGATGAAATTTTAAATTTACGGCTCTCTGAACGGCCGACTATGGCACCGAAAACAATGAAAAATAACAATGGGATGGCTGAGATTAAAGTGATTTGCCAACTCATTAAAAACATATAGATAAAAGCGGTGGTTCCGAGCACAAGCAGATCTACAAGAAAGATGAGTCCATCGCTAAAGACCATCTTAATAGTTTGTAGATCATTAGTGAAGTACGATAACAAACCGCCTACTTTTTTATTTTTGAAATATGTTAAAGAAAGAGTTTGAACATGTTCAAACATCTCTTTTCTCAAATCTCTTTCGATATATGCACCGATGTGCGCAGAAGCATATCGCCAGCTCATCCTACCAAGAACGATGATTATAGTGATGATAAGAATCGAGATGAGCAACTTAAAAAAATCTGTTTCATAAAACGCGATATCAGCAGTCGGATACATGATAAAAGAGATTTGATTGGTAACCTTATCGGGAGTCAATTTATTAACTACTTCTCCGATTATTCTTGGGACGAGGAGTTGAACTAAATCAACTATCGTATCAGCTACTATGATATATAAGAAAAGATACCAATATTTTTTATAATATTTATTCAAATATTTACCAAAAATCATATTTAATGAGAATTATGTTCGTAATATCTGAGTGACTTCACCTTCCAAATCATAAACAAAAGCATTGACAACTTTTGCCATGACTAAATCGCCTTCTTTTAATGGGACTTTAGAATAAAGTCGCATCTCTCCGTCGATATCATCACTAGCATAAAGATTGTTGATACAGCCATAAGTTAGTGTAGATGGGTCGTAATCAGTGATAAGACATTTAAATTCTTGTCCAATACGTTTTTTATTCAATTCATATGAGATTTTTTTCTGCAGTTTCATAACTGCATTATAACGAGCTCGTTTGATTTTTTGCGGGATTTGGTCAGGAAATTTAGCACCAGGCGTTCCTTCCTCAGGAGAGTACATAAAGCAACCTAAATGATCGAATTTAATACTTTCCATCTGTCTTAAAACTTCAGCAAAATCTTCTTCAGTTTCAGAAGGAAAGCCGACCATAATCGTTGTTCTTAAAACAGCATTAGGAACTTTATTACGGAATTTAGCGATGAGATTGATAATATCTTTCTCGCCGCCTCTGCGCCCCATATGCTTTAGTATCTTGTCAGAAAAATGTTGAACAGGTAAATCGAAGTATGGAGTGATATTTTCTTTATTGTATAATTCGATTAATTCATCGGTGACTTCATCTGGATACAAATACATCAATTTTACAAAGTCAAAGTTAGGATGCTTAATTATTTCTTTAACTAAATCAACTAAACTATAACCTATATCACGACCATACATGGAAGTATCTTGAGATATAACAGTCAGAGAACGAATACCATCTTTATCAAAGTTGTCTAATTCTTTTTTTAATACATCTAAAGGAATAGATTTAAATCTACCGCGAATATAAGGAATAGCACAAAATGTGCAAAAGTTATTACATCCATCAGAAATTCGCAAGTAAGCTTGTCTTTTGGGAGATATGAACTCACGTTTGGTCGGATCAATCATTCCTTTGAGAGTTTGACCATTTAACAAAGTAGAAAACAATTCTCCAAATCGGTGATAATCCTCTAATGGAATCCATAAATTTACTTCAGGAATCTCTTTTTTAAGATCTTCAAGATAACGAGTTGCTAGACAACCAGTGACGACTACTGGTTTATTAAACTGAATCATTTCTAAAATAGCATCGATTGATTCTTTTTTGGCTGTGTCGATAAAGCCGCAAGTATTTATTAAAATAATATCTGCTAAATGAGGATCAGAAACAGTCTCAAAACCATTGATTTTTAGATATGCTAAAATCTCTTCTAAATCGACTTTGTTTTTATCACATCCTAA
>CALVXU010000029.1 GCA_944371605.1 uncultured Bacilli bacterium | reverse complement strand
TTCCTTTGACACCATTTGGTGAGAAGATAACTAATTCAGATGTGGTTCTAATATGTATCGATAGGATAGCAAGTCAATGCGCCAAGCTAAAAGGTAGATGCATTAAAAGAAGTGAAGATGGAATTATAACAGAGAGGAACAAAAACCTCTCTTTTTTATTGAAGCCAAAGCTAATGAATACATGAGCCTTATCAGTTTATCTATAAGATAGTTTCATTACTTTTACTTAATGATAATGCTTTAGTCTACCCGCTTTATGATAAAGATACATTAGAACTTAAAGCCTTATATCCACTTAATCCAATTATTGTAGAATTAATCGTAGATAAATCCGATAGCTATTATTTAAGCTTTGATTGATTATTAATTTGCACCAAAATCACTATTATTTATAACATTCTTACTCATTCTTATTAGAGGCTTTGTTTATCTAAGGATATATTAATGCGCTATAAGTAAGACATCTTTATATTAGAGAAACTTAAAATGTCTATTGGTTTTATTTTTTCTAAAATTAAATAATAGATTAGATTTATAGGAGATTTAAATAGAGGTTTATGATTCAGTTATAAAAGAGTTTTAATCTTAAAGGCATTAATTTTTATTTTTTTGAGGTTGAAAAGTATTAAAATTATTATGAAGATGAGATAATTATCTCAAGAGGAACTGTTATGAAACAAGAATATAGTTATGGGGCTGTGATCTATAAAATCATCGATGATAATCTTTACTTTTTGATTGAAAAGATGGGGCTAGGTCATATATCTTTACCTAAAGGCCATATCGAAGAAGGCGAGACTAAAGAAGAGTGCGTAAAAAGGGAGATTTTTGAAGAATTAGGCATACACATTAAGCTTGATACTTCTTTTAGTAAAACTATCACCTATTCACCATATCCGGAAATTATTAAGGATGTGACATTCTATCTCGCTACACCATTAGATGAAGATATCCGTGTTGATAATAGTGAAGTGGTCGATGCCAAATGGCTTCCGTTTATCAATGCTTTGCAAGCTTTAACATTTCAGAGTGATAAAAATGTTTTAGAAGCTGCTAAAGAGATTATTTATCAAAAAAATCCGAATATTTTATAGTTCATAATCGTTATATATAGTGAAAGGAGTATGAAGATTTTTAAATGAAGCTGAGCGAAGAGGAGGCAATGTACTTTTACCAAAAGTATTTTCGGTTGCTGAAGCATATCGCTTGGAGAATTCTTTATAGCCAAGAGGAAGCTGAAAATATCGCCCAAGATACATTTCTAAAAGTTTTTAATTCGGATTGCAACCCTCGTTCACGTAACTTTTCTGCATATATCACAACAGTTTGTAAAAATGCTGCGCTAGATAGAAAAAAATCATTAGATAGATATGTCACTTTGCCTGAAGACTTTTTGCTTAAAAGCAGTGAAGAATCGCCTGAAGATAGGGCATATCACAGTCTTCTTTTAGATAAAATTCAAAATGTTCTATCAGCAGAAGAGTTTGATATTCTGATATTTAGAATCTATTATCAGCTGACATTTAAAGAGATTTCGCAGCTCATTTCGTGCACTACTTCACAATTGATACCGAGATATCATCGGATCAAGAAAAAAGTAGAGAGTGTTCTCGGAGGTAGATTATGAGATTAAAAAAACAGATTAATGCTGATTATGAAGAAGCGATGAAAGTAAATCATGATTTTAATTCTATCTCATCATCTTTAGATATTTCAGGGACTTCTAAAAAGAAATCAAAACGTCTTATGATCATTTCAGCTTCCTTGGCTGGCGTGTTAGTGATCGGTGGTATTGTAGGAGTGTCATTAGTTTTATCTAATCGTTCTAGCTTATCGGGTATTTTAGTGAATGATGGCAAATATTTATTGAACAAAGAAGTCACCCATTTTCAACAAGATGATGCTAGTTTAAATAATATCGCTATTGCTTCATTAGATTTTTTGGATGATTATCTTTTAGAAGAAGGAAACAGTGTTGTTTCACCAGCTAGTTTAGCATTAGCTAATGGGGGTTTATTGACCGTCAGTTCGCAGGTTGAACAATTGGCAGAATTGACTGGTTTTGAAGTGGAAAGAGTGCAGAATCAATTGGTTGATTTATTAAACGCGCTTAATTGGGAAATGATCAGAGAAGGTGACAAATATTATGTCTCTCAAGAGAATTCCTATATAAAATCATTGGTTTTGATTCAAAATGTAGGTGATGTACTTGTATTTGATAATGATAAAGTCAAAAGTTTTGAAGACACTTATATTCAATTTGCTAAAAGCAAAGGTTCTACAGCCGCATCTGATGTCCAAAAGATTTTGAAGGAACGCATCGGATTGACCATCGATGTCCCTTTCAAAAATGAAAGTGATGATTATTACGGAATAAATATCAATGGTGCGCTAACGTTGGTTGATAGTGTTGATAATCCATTAGGTACTTCTGATCAACCGTTCACATTGAAAGATGGGACCACAATTGATGTGCCAACTACATCATTATATGAACGCGAAGATTACTTATATTATGAAGGGGCAAATTATACTGCTGTGAGACAACAAATAGAATATACTTCCTTGCTATTTGTCTTACCGAATGAAGGTTATGAGCTTTCAGATATCAATTTGACTGATGCTTACAAAGACATAATGGAAAATGGAAAATATTACGGAGTCAATGGTTATATCCCCTATTTCAGTGTTGAAAAAAATCAAGACCTTACTAGTGACTATTATAAATTGTTAACATTAGACGAAAAACTTTGTGACAAGGTTTTAAAGGACAATCCTATCAATGATGACTTGGTCGTCAGCGCAGTTTTACAAAACAGCAAATTTGAATTTAACAAATATGGAGTAAAAGGTGAGAGCATAACTACTATTCAAGTGGCTGGAGATGCTGCTGAAGATCCGGAAAAAGAAATAAAAACATTTGAATGTAATAGACCATTTTATGCAATATCTATTTATGATAATTTCCCATTATTTGCGATGAAAATAGATAATCCGCTTTTATAATTATAAATTAAAGTTTTAAATAACTTTCTGAGTTTGTGTTACCTCTTTTTCATAAAGTAAAAATGTATAAAATTGAATAATTGAAGTGTTGTGTCTCTAATATTTTTGTTATTTCTAAGCAAAATATGTATGATTTTACAGCCCCATTATTTATCTTTAAATTTATATTTTTGGCGAGATTCTTCTAGCCGAGATTTTAATTGTCTACCGCATGAAAAGAAAAAAGAATTTTCTTTTACGTGCTTCAGTTTCATTTGTTTTGTTAGTTGGTTTTGCTTGTGCATTACCAGTCCCTTTTTATAATGCCGCATATTCTTCTCTACTTTTTGTATTGATTTTTTCTTCTACACTTTTTGCCTTAAAGTTCTGCTTTGATGAATCTTTAGGAAATATCATTTATGCTGGATTTTTCTCTTATAACGAGCAACATATTTCATTTCAACTTTTTAAACTATTCTGTATACCATTAGGTATTGACGCAGGTAATACTTTATATGGTCAAGAAAATAGTTTTGATGATGGATTATCTATTTTATCTTTTAAGATAAAAGATATTCTTATTTTGTATATTTTATTTAAATTTTCTTTCTTTTCTATTTCTATTTAAAGAATGATAAAATAGTAAAGGTCATTTATTAAAAAGGAGATTTAAAACATGGCTAAGATTTGTTATGTACATGGTCGTGAAGTTCTTGATTCTCGTGGAAATCCTACTGTTGAAGTAGAAGTCCATCTTGAAGATGGCACTGTTAGCAGAGCTATTGTTCCTTCTGGTGCTTCTACTGGTGAAAATGAAGCATTAGAATTAAGAGATGGTGATAAGAAGAGATATTGTGGAAAAGGCGTTTTAAAAGCTGTAAAGAATGTCAATGAAATCATCGCTCCTAAAGTTATCGGCTTAGAAGCTACTGATCAAGTTTTAGTTGATGAAACTATGCTTAAGCTTGATGGTACACCTTTCAAGAAAAATTTAGGTGCCAATGCTATTTTAGGCGTTTCTTTAGCTGTCGCTAGAGCTGCTGCTAGCAGTTTAGGCTTACCTTTATATAGATATATCGGCGGTACTAATGCTAAAGTTCTTCCTACACCTTGCATGAATGTTATCAATGGTGGTGCTCATGCTGAATCTACTGTTGATTTCCAAGAATTCTTCATCATTCCTGCTGGTTTTGATTCCTTCCATGAAGCTTTAAGAGCTGGTGTTGAATGCTTCCATGCTTTAAAGAAAGTTGTTAAAGACAGCGGATATGAAACTGGTGTTGGTGATGAAGGTGGCTTTGCTCCTTCTTGCAAGAAAGGAAATGAAGAGCCTTTGGCTTTAATCGCTAAAGCTGTCAAAGCTGCTGGCTATAAATTAGGTGAACAAATTTTCTTAGGAATGGATGTCGCTTCTTCTGAATTCTATGATGCCGAGACTGGCAAATACACTCTCAAGAGATCTGGTGAAGGAACATTTGATTCCGATGGTATGATCGATTATCTTGAAAAATTAGTCAAAGATTATCCATCTATCATCACTATCGAAGACGGTTTAGCTGAGTCCGATTGGAAGGGTTGGAAGAAATTAACTAAGAAATTAGGTGATAAGATTCAACTCGTCGGTGATGATCTCTTCGTCACCAATACCACTTTCTTACAAAAAGGTATTGAAAATCATGTCGCTAATTCTATCTTGATCAAAGTCAACCAAATCGGCACTTTAACTGAGACTTTAGATGCTATTCGCTTAGCCCATACTAATGGATACACCACAATGGTCAGCCATCGTTCTGGTGAAACAGAAGATGCTACTATCGCTGACTTATCTGTCGCTGTCAATGCTGGTCAAATCAAGACTGGTTCAGCTTCAAGAACCGATCGTATGGCTAAATATAACCAACTCTTAAGAATCGAAGAAGAGTTAGGTGATGAAGCTGTCTATCTCGGTTTAAAAGCTTTTAAGAAATATCAATTCACTAAGTAAACAATTTCTTCTTATAATAGATTTAGTCGATGGGTCACTTCTAGATTGAGGTGACCCTTTTTCTAAAAGAAAGAAAAAGATAGTTTTTATATTTAAAAATCATTGGATAAAAAAACAATGATAACTTTTGCTGTTTCAGTTTTTAATAAACTTTAAAGTTTTCTCTAATGCTATTTTCCCATCCCCCCGTTTAACGTGAATGCCACCTGAATGTAAAGATGAGAAAAAACTTTTACAATAATAAAATTCATGTTCAATGTTTTTAGCTTGCAACACTTTATTTAAAGAGATTGAACATGCTTTTAGTGGATCATTGGATCCAGTGATGATAAATGTCTTTGGATAACTTGATTTCATCTTGTCATAAATCGAATAAATATCTCTTTCTTTTGAACACATGGCAGCATTGACATTCTTTGTTTCATCGCCTGTGAATACTGCATACATCAGTTTATAAAAAGGAAATTTAGTGGCTAATGTTTCTTTTAGATCGAAAAGACCGCTTATCAAAATCAAAGACTTGAGATTCAGCTGTTGTTTATGTTTGAAATCGATGTTTAAAGCATCATAAATACTTGGCATTTGTTCTAACATCGCGATATAACTGGCAAAATACGCTCCTGCTGAATCACCGGCTAAAATTATGTTTTCTACATCTAGATTATATTCTTCTCTTTTATCGAGTATGAAATCAATCGCTTTTAATAATTGTTTTATATGTGATGGAAAGGGATATTTGACCCCATAATCATAGTCGATGTTGACAAGAAAATATCCCGCTCTAGCTAAATGATAACAATAATATTTTTTGGTTTCCTTTCTTCCTTCAATAAATCCGCCGCCATGAAAGAAAAATATCACAGGTTTTTTGTGACTAGATTTCAAAAAATATAAATCTAAGACACTTCTTTTGCTTTTAGTATCAGTGTCATAATTGATGTTTTTGATAACAGTTAAGTTCTTTTTTCTTTCGAATAAAAATGGTTGAATGAGGCATAATTCAGCAAGATTGCCAGCAATCTCTAAAAACTTAATAGCTCCTCGTTGAAAAGTATTCATATAGATATGATATCAAATATAACTGGGGAAAGTTGTTATTAGCATTTTTTTGATTTTATATATTGAATAGTGTTTAAGCTAATTTAGAAATGAATAGCCCACCGGTTAAATCTTTGGCTAATCGAATTTCAACATTATTTTTCGTATATATTTCAGCTCCAGGCAAATCTGGTGTTAAATCTAATTCATATCCTTGCTCAACTAGAATGTTCTTGTACTCAGTATAAAACTTATTGTCATCGACTGTTTCGGAAGTTGAGGAGATTGTTATGGTGTCATATAGATAAGTTGATTCAAATTGACAATAAGTTTCTTCATCATAGAGATAAGGAATAGTATTTGCAGTTTCTTCTCCGAATAAATCAACTAATTTGTCATATATCTCTATCGATTCATCCTTCCAAGAAGTCGGCTCTATAAAATCAGTCATCTGATCAATTTTATCTGATATCTCTTGTGGGATTTTCAGGTTTTCATAACTATAATTGACAATTTCACTACCTTGTTGGAACAAACCATCATCGTAATCATAAGTGATTTGAGTGATATGATTATCATCTACAGTCATTTTTAAGCTATCAGTCACCAAATTGTCAGATTCATTTCCTAGTATTAATGAATTTGAGACAGTCTTAAGCACTAATGAGTTTAATTTATAAGTTGCATCATCAATTTTGGTAAAAATACTTGGTGAAACATTCATTCCTATATAATCAAATAAAGATTTATCAATTTTTAGATAACCATTTTTCTTAGCAACACCATTTTTATCTATTAAAAATCGCTGTATTCCACCATCTTCTTTTTTATATCCGGTTATATATGAACTGACTGTTCCTGAAAAATTAAGCTCCTTATGTTCGAAAATTAGTAAGTCGTCTATTAAATAAGTGTTTTTTTCTCGCTCAGTTGTTCTTGTGTCATATGAATGTGCGATAAAATTTTTAGTCCCATCTAGGTTATTTATTTTTACTTGTAGTTCATTATTTGTTTCTGGTAAAGGTGCTAATGTTGGTATTGTTCTATCTGAAACAAGCGTTGATATGACTTGAATTTTGAAGTATTGAATAGTATTTCCACTTTGTACACTCATTTCTGGAAAAGTCGCTATCAATTTAAAATCATTTTCTTTAATAGTTAAATATATACTCTCGGGTTTACTATTGACATCGATATAAGAAAAACTTTTATAAATATTTTCACAATTAAATCCGAAATATTGATATTGGCCATTTTGTTCATCGATTAATCGAAATGCAGATAATTCTTCTATTAATGCATCGTAAGCAAGAGGATATTCTTGATTGAAAATATAATATTCTCCAAGAGGCATTGTCGATACTTGATTTAAAGCATCTATTCCTTCTTTTAGAATTTTACCTTCTTTGTTTTGAAAATATTGTTCCGTCTCATTTTCATTTATTCTTACTCTAGATATACTTCTATCATAACTCAGTGAATCCGAAAGAACATTTTCTCCCCCGGTATAAGATATATATACTTCGCTATTAACCGAGATAATATCATTTTCATCAACTAAATTTAATATAGAAATTTTCTCTTTTGATAATGAAATTGTTGGTAAATCAAAACTGTTTAGATATGTTTCACATTTGTCTATCACTGTGCTATTGATATCAAATATAGTTCCACTAGCATCTGGTACATCAACATATTCAAAAGAATCATAATCGATAGTTTGTAAAGTAAATGTGAATTGGTTTTCCTCAGCGTTAGAAAGCTTCACTCTAGTAAAAGTGCCGTTTTCGGCATCTTCATAATATCCTAAAGTATTGGCTAAACTACTGATGAGTGTTTTATTTTTAGAATAATAGTAACTATTTTCTTGTATTAAAGTAGAAGGGATAATGTCGAGATTAGCTATATAGTTAAAAGACTGGCAAGATGATAATTTTTCTTCGTTTGCATATGCTAATGTGAAATTGTTTTGTGAATCAAAATAATAATTGTAAACAAGTGTATCTCCTATCGATGAATCAAAGCTTTCGAGATTGATATATCCTAAATTAGTTTCTGAAAAATAGATGTAATCCTTTGTGTAATAGGAAGTATAACTTTGATTTTTATAGGTATACGAAATAGTGTAATTAGCGCTATTTTTAATATTATTTAGGGCAGCAATGATTCTTTCTTCTTCATTATAAAGAATCGTGGTAGTAGTTGAGTTACTAGAAGTACTAGTACTATTTGAAGAGATTGGAGCGCTTGCTTGACTTGTATTAAAGTCATCACTGCAACTTACTAATAAAAAACTTAGTAAGATAAAAGGGATTATTTTTTTCATAAGCTATTGCAATGCTTCAGGCAAAACATTAAATGAAAGTCCAACTCCAGAGAAGAAAGAATTATATCCATTAAATACTTCCATATAATATCCATTATGTAAGTTAAATAGCAAAAGATTAACTTCATCATATGGGAAAATATCAAAAGAATCTAAATATGGTTGTAATTCTTCTCTAGAGAGCTTGGTGAATTCAGTATCCATTAGTTCTGATAAGTATGATTGTATTAAACCATCTGCTTTATTTGAGGGGACTTCTTCAGAAATGAGATCTAGGTAATCGGTGTCTTGATCAGCGATTGCCCAAGTATAGCCTGTATCAAAATAAGGGATACTAATTTCAGTTCCTAAAAGAGTATTCATAGCTTCTAAAATACTAGGATCTTGGCTAGTCCAATCTTCCTTTATAGTGTAATTATCAAAATCCACTTGAATATCAGTTGTGCCAATATCTTTGAATAAGAATGAATATTCATTAGAAGTTATGGTAAGTTCATTATCGGCAATAGAAAAGATCAAGGAACTATTAGTTAAATAATCACAATCTATCAATTCAAATGAAGTATCTATATCCTCAATTTCTGGTAAAGGGATATATCCTTTGGACGTTTCTTTAAGTATTTTGCCGTCGACTTCAAAATCAGCCTGTAAAGAAGAGTAATTTTGATCATTCGTCGAGCTTAATGTGACTTCAGTTTCATCATCAGAAACTATTAAAGCAAGGTAACCAGTATCTTGCTTTAGATAGCCTTTTCTATTTTCTTTAAAATATAATCGATCATTCATAGATTGAATAGTCTGAATTAATTCGTTGTTTTGTCTCAACTCTAAAGTGAAATTTTGTTCTTTTAATTTTGTCATTAACGCATTGAAAGATTTTGAAAATTCGTTTTCAGTTGGAACAGTTAATTTTTCAACATGCTCTTCAGTCTTTGCACCAAAAGTCGTCTCTAAGGTTAAAATAATACCATTACTAACATATTTAGCATTATAGGTTAATATATCATTTGCTCTTGTAAAACTAGCAGTTTCAATGGTGTCTAAAGAACCAGTCAATGCTCCGGATAATTGATAATTTAAAGTCATTAAATCATTAAGATGTTGATTAACATCAATCTCATATAAGCCATTTTCAATGATTTCTAAATCGAAATTCTGAAGAACATTTCCAAAATAATTGAAATCTTTAACTTCTTCAGAGATGATAGTTGCTTTTTTCGTCAATGATTTTTTAACTACTTTATCATTAATTTTTTCATAATACTGTGTTCTAAACACATCGCCATTTTTATCTATTGCATACATAGTTAAATAATCGTCAGCTAAGAACGTCTCATAGTTACTTGAGATGATATCGGCACTTCCTTCAGTTTGCGTAGATACAATAGTTGATGCATTAAATGAAGATTTATAGTCTTTCAAAATATCAGTTTTGGGTTTTACGCTTGTGCTTTCGTTTGCGGTAGAGCCTGAGTTAGCTGTTGAAGAATCAGTGTTTGCACAAGATATTAATGGCAGAATTGATAATAATAAAAATAAATTACTTTTTTTCATATAAATATCCTTTCATCTGCATAATTTTAACATTTAGTTAAAAGCAAGTGCAATTGTCGAAAGCAAATGGAAGAATAAAATATTTATGAATGAGTTTACTTGATGTACAAATAGTTTATAAGCTTAGGCTTTGAGTACCAATTAAAAATCAAATCTGTTTTTTATGTTATAATTTTCTAAGAAAAGGAGAAACTTATATGGCAAAAATATCTAAGAAGATGGCTAAAGCTATCAATGAGCAAATTATTGCTGAATTAGAGAGCTCATACATTTACTTGAATATTGCTAATTATTATGTTGAAAATGGCTTAGCAGGTTTCGGCGCGTGGTTTAAGAAACAAGCTGAAGAGGAAGTTGAACACGCTGAGAAATTTATCGATTATCTTCACAGCAATGGTGAAAAAGTTGTCTTGACTGAAATCGCTGCTCCTAAAGATAAATTTAAAGATGATAGAGCACCATTAGTCAAGCAAGTCGAACATGAAGAATTTGTGACTTCCTTGATTTATAAGCTGATGGATTTAGCTATCGCTGATAAAGATTACCGCACGCAAGAAATGCTCAGATGGTTTATTAGTGAACAAGCTGAGGAAGAAGAACACTCACACGAATTATTAGAAAAATATGATAGATATGGAAAAGATTTGACTGCTTTGATGCATTTAGATAGAGAATTAGCTCAAAGAAAATAATCAAATTAAAGTTTGTTTTATCAGTTGATTTCTTTTAGAAATTAAAGTGGAATTATTCAATAATATCATTTGGTGGTTGAACATCGCTATCATAATCATTGTTAGCGGATGCTTTATTTTTCAGTTGCTGTTTATGCTCCTTTGCTTTTTACGACCACGTCAATATAATAAAGCGAAAGAATATCATCGATTCACGATAGTCATCCGCGCACGTAATGAAGAAGATGTTATTGGCGATTGTGTCGATTCTTGTTTTAAAGTCGACTATCCAAAAGATAAGTATCAAGTGGTTGTATACTGCCACAATTGTACAGATGATACTGCGCGCATCGCTAAAGAGCATGGTGCTCGAGTTATTGAAATAATCGATAAAGATCTTGATCATCAAAAGCTTTCATATAATGTTTATCATGGGATGCAAGTTCTAAAAAAAGATCCAGCAGGAACACATGAATATATACTTTCTATCGATGCTGATAATCAATTAGATAAAAATTATCTCAACGCTTGCAACGATGCTGCAGAGGCTGGCGTGATCATCGGAAGAACTTTTGAAAATAGTAAAAACTTGACTGATAACATCATTTCTTGTATGTCAGGGCTTTGGTATGCTAGAGATGATAGATTTGCATGCAGAGGACGTTCAGCGCTAAATTTTGGCTGTGTTATGAATGGCTGTTCATCATTTATCAGAGCTGATTATTATTTCAAATGGGATGCTTTTTCGGCTAGTGAAGACATTGAATTCACTATCAACCGTCTATTAAAAGACGGGATTAAAGTAGAATTTATCGATAAGGCGATAGTTTATGCAAATCAACCGACGACGATGGATGATATCTTTAAACGTAATACTCGTATGGGAAATGGTCTTAATAAATTATTTTGGTCAACTGGTATTAAGCTATTACCTGCTTTTTTTAAGAACTTATGTAAAAAAGATATCGATTTAGGAACCAAGTTCACATATCTTGACCAATTCTTCAATATAGCTACTATACCAGCTGCTTTTTTGGCAGTTGCTTGGTTTCCTATTTATTATCTTTATTCTTTGATATATACGGGTATAACTGGACCGATTTATATTTATGGATTAGGCTATTATTCTTGGCTGTGGTTTTTGATGTTTATAGTCATCGTGCTCATTGTCGTATATCTGATTCCTTTTTGGTTACAGCCGCTAATTTCCTATCTAGCTGAAAAAGATAGATTAGTCATCACTGATAAGAAGATTATGTATCTATCAATTCTCTTTTTCCCATCCTTTATGATCATCAGTGCGATCGCTATTATTAAAGGGATTCTATCAAAACCAAAGTGGGAAAAAATAAAGAGAAGTAAAACAAAGATTGATCAATAAACTTTTCTGAAATAGTTTTTGTGATAGCACTCTATTTTTAGTGTTTTATTTTAATGTGAAAAGATGAAATCATTTGATGCTAGCTTTTAGCTCAAATAATTCGTCGCGAAGAGATGCGGCTTTTTCAAAGTCTAAATCTTTAGCAGCTTTTTGCATTTCTTTAGTCAATTGTTGAATGAGTTTTTCGGTTTCTTTCTTCGTCAGTTTTTCTTCTTTATTAACTTTACGTTTGGTATCATCGACCATATGAATAGGTGGCTGAATCGGTTTGATAATAGTTTTAGGTGTGATGTTATGAGCTTTATTATAAGTCTCTTGAATGTGTCTGCGACGTGCAGTCTCTTTAATCGTCTCATTCATGGCGTCAGAAATCTTGTCACAATACATGATGACTTTGCCTTGACTATTTCTAGCTGCTCTGCCGACGATTTGAGTAAGGGAACGGGTTGAACGTAAGAAACCTTCTCTATCAGCATCTAAAATGGCGATCAAAGAAACTTCGGGAATATCCAATCCCTCTCTTAATAAATTTATACCAACAATGACATCGATGATACCTTTTCGCAACTTATAAATTATCTCAGTTCTCTCAAGCGTTAAAATCTCGTGCTGTAAATATGCGACTTTGATATCATGCGACTTAAAAAAGTCGGTTAAATTTTCGGCGTCTTTTACCGTTAAGGTGACAACCAAAGTTCTTTCATTTTTAGCGATGCGGTCTTTGATCTCTTTCATCAGATCATAGACCGGATTATTCGTGTTATATCTGACTTCAATAACCGGGTCTAAAAGACCGGTCGGTCTGATTATCTGTTCGACTGGCTTGTTGTTTATCTGTTTTAGCTCATAATCACCAGGTGTGGCCGAAGTGCAGATGACATTATTGATTTTCTTTTCAAATTCATCAAATCTCAAAGGTCTATTGTCTAGTGCGCTTGGTAGTCTGAAGCCATATTCAACTAATGTCAATTTTCTTTGTCTATCACCATTATACATACCGCCTATCTGTGGTATTGTGACATGAGATTCATCGATGAACAATAAAAAGTCTTTCGGAAAATAATCTAATAAGGTGTAGGGAGTTTCACCTTCTTTTCTACCATCAAAATGTCTAGCATAATTTTCGATACCAGCACACATACCAAATTCTGATAAAGCATCTAAATCATGTTCAGTACGCATTTTTAGTCTTTCTGATTCTAAGAACTTTTGCTGTGAATCATAAAACTTTAATCTTTCAGTCAATTCTTCTTTGATCGTTTTACATGCTCTTTTGATTCGATCAGTCGAAGAGGCGTGCTCATGAGCAGGGAAAATAGGAAAATAATCCACTGTATGCAGCACTTCGCCAGTGGTTGGTTTGATCTGATCGATTTCAGATATCTCATCAAAATCAGAATAAACTCTGATGAAATAGTCATCACCTGATGGAGGATAGATTTCTAAAATATCGCCTCTGATTCTAAAAGTTCCTGGTGTCAAAGAAATGTCGTTTCTTTTGTATTGAGCAATCACTAATTTTTTAGCGATTTCTGCTGGATCAAATGGCTCATGTACATGCAAAGTGAAAGCTAAATCTCGATATTCATCAGGATCTGATAAACCATAAATCGAAGCCACTGAACAAACGACAATCGTATCTTTTCTTTCTAATAAAGAATTGACCGCACTCGCTCGCATCATTTCGATTTCATCGTTCATGACGACTTGTTTGTCGATATAAGTGTCAGTTTTGGGAATATAGGCTTCAGGTTGATAAAAATCAAAGTTTGAGATGAAATATTCAACACGGTTATATGGAAATAATTCTTTGAATTCCCCATATAATTGGGCAGCTAGTGTTTTGTTATGAACCAATACCATGGTCGTTCTTTGAGCAGCTTGAATGATATTGGCCATCGTAAAGGTTTTTCCAGTACCAGTAGCGCCTAATAACACTTGCCATTTTTTATTTTCATTTAAACCAGCGACTAATTTATCAATCGCTTGTGGTTGATCACCTGTCGGTTTATAAGGTGATACGATTTGAAATCTATGTTCTGGATCAGTCATATTAAAAGTATAAGCTATAAATCGTAATAATGATTAAAAATAATCTTTTATAAAGAGAGGGAAGTGAGAAGGTCATAATGCTTTAAATAAGCATCATAACTTTCTTTGATGATTTTATCATTGATACTTTTTGAGACTAGACCATCGTCAGTGAAAGGCTGATATTCCTGTTGATAATTCTGATTGATGATATCAGTAAACGCTTCAATAGCATCGGTAAATCTAAAACCATTTGTATATTTAGAAGGAAAGTTTTTATCTGTATAAATATCATTTAAAAACTTTAAAAGATATTCGCCTTCTTGTTCTGTTATATAAATACTATCAGTATAATCTACAACGTTTTGCAAATATGTGTAATCCGAATCATAAGCGACATCAGGTATGATTCCTTTACCGTGTATACAGAGCACATCATCAGCATCTTTGTCTTCATCATACATAGACTCATTTTCTCTTTCAGGACCATAAACATAGCTTGATGTGTATTTGACAACAGAACCATCAGAAAAAGTTTTGAATTCCTGGGCGATTCCTTTACCGAAAGATTTTAATCCATAAACAGTACAATCAGTTCCAGCTCTCATCGCTAAAGTGAAAGTCTCAGATGCTGAGGCGGTTTTATCATCGATGATCAAACTATAATGCGGTATTGTGAACATCGGATCTTTTCTCTGATATGATTCTTTAGTTATTTCATCATTTTTATTACGGAATTGATAAATGAGCGTATCTTTTTTGACAAATAGTTTGGCTAAAGCATCGGCTTGTGATACTAAACCACCAGTATTTTGTCTCAAATCGATCACTAGATTAGAGATTTTAATCTCAGAATAATGGTTGATCGTATCTATCACGTCAGTGACAGGTTCACCGAGGAAAGTGTTGATTCGTATGACTAATGACATGTTGTTTTCTGCTGTCGGTTCTTGTAAGACATCCACATATTTTTCAGTGTATTCGCCTCTGATTAACTCAATAGTTAATCTTTCGTTTCCGCGAAGGATATCCATTTTAAATTTGGTGTTCTCATCGACATCTGTTCTTAGATATTCTGTAATCTCACTAGATGAATGGCTTGTAAAATCATAGTAAGCCGCATCGTTTTTATAACATCCATAAATGATATCACCAACTTGTAATTTGTTTTGATTGACACCATCATGAACTTCAACAACATATAATCCGCCATCATAGCTATGACTAGTAAATCCTAGTCCTAAGTGATCAGTCCCTAATCCTTGTTCCTCATAGGTGTCAGTGTAAACAGTATAAGGATCATCTAATGCATCGGCAGGTCCTGATATGATGCCTTCAGAAACTAAGTCGTCTAAATAATCTTGTTCATTGCCGAATAACCAATCATCTTTTAACAGATGATATTGTTCTAATAATTTTTCTTCTTCAGGGGACAAATGATTGATGCTTTGATTGACGAAATATCCGATAGTAAAGCCGATAGCAATGGTTATCACGCTTAAACTCACATATTTAATCCATTTGGGCATATTGTAATCTTATTCACCTCGTGTAAATCTTTACATATTTTACCATAAAGTTAAAATCGAACCTTTATGATATGAAGCTTGTATTTTTATGATGCTTCTTATTTAATGATAATGATGAATAAAAATGATCTTTTAGGAATGACATATATTTCACCATTAGGTGAGATGTTGATCATCAGCGATCAACAATCAGTGATCGGTATCTATTTTATCGATCAAAAATATTTCAAGTATCATATCGAGACTCCTATCATAATGATAGATAATCCTCTATGCGAAGATGTGATCAGATGGTTGGATGAATATTTTAAAGGTGGAAATCCTGATCTTAACAATTTAAAGTTGAATTTTAACGGAACAATATTTCAAAAAGATGTTTGGCAAGAATTATCAAATATTCCTTATGGCCAGACTACCACATATGGCCAAATCGCTAAAGCTTTAGCTTTAAAATATGGAAAAACAAAAATGTCCTCTCGCGCAGTCGGTAGTGCGATCAGTAAAAATCCTTTATCGATTGTCATACCATGTCATCGTGTCATCGCTAGCGATGGTAAACTCACTGGTTATGCAGGTGGAATAGAACGTAAAAGATGGCTGTTAAAATTTGAAGAGGAACACACTCATAAAAACTAAAACATATAGATTTTAAATGAAGGTATAAGCTTGATATTGGTATAATTAATAAGGTTTTTAAATTGGTAATAAATATGAATCAACAAGAAATAATAAATAGAGCGACTTTATTCGCCAAAGATATTTTAAAAAATGATGCGACTGGGCATGACTTTGATCATGTGATTCGAGTAAAAGAAAAAGCTATGTATTTACAAAGACACGAAGGGGGTGATATCTTTATCATCTCTTTAGCTAGCCTTTTACATGATGTCGATGATCATAAATTGTTTCCAAACCATCAGCATTTAGAAAATGCAACTTCTTTTTTAGATGCTGAAGACATATCAGAAACTGATAAAAATAAAATTCTTGAAATCATTCAACAAATCTCTTTTAAAGGCAAAGATAGTCAAACACCATCTACTTTAGAAGGAAGAATAGTTCAAGATGCTGATCGATTAGATGCGATCGGGGCTATCGGTATAGCGAGAACTTTCGCTTTCGGTGGAGCTAAAGGAAGAAAACTTTACGATTTTACCGAAAGGCCTAAAAGAGATATGACTGAAGGGGAATATTTAAATAATAATTCTTCTTCTCTCACACATTTTTATGAAAAACTTTTGCTTCTTAAAGATTTGATGAATACTGATACTGCTAAAAAAATGGCTGGTAGAAGGCATCGCTTTATGCAACTATATCTAAAAGAATTTTTAGATGAATTAAATTTGAATGAGGATGACTGATATGGCTAAAGAAATCATTTTGATCTCCGCTTGTTTGTTAGGACAAAATTGCCGATATGATGGTAAATCTAAACCCGTTTCTGAAGTTTTAAAACTGAAAGAATTTTACGATCTCATCCCTATTTGTCCTGAGGTTATAGGAGGCTTAAAGACACCTAGAATACCTGCTGAAATCCAAGGCGAAAGAGTCGTCACAAAAAACAACAAAGATGTTACAGAAAATTATCATAACGGTGCATACTGGGCTAGTTCGGTCTGCCGAATGAAAAATATTAAACTAGCAGTATTAAAAGAAAAATCCCCTTCTTGTGGAGTCCATATGATTCATGATGGGAGCTTTTCTGGTAAAACCATTCCAGGACAAGGGATAACGACGAAAAAACTTCTTAAACAAGGTGTAAAAGTTATCAATGAAGAAGAGGCTATCGAACTATATCAAAGATTGAAAAACGGAGAAACAGCATGAAAGGATTCAAGATTGCTGATATTGAAATCCCATCTAGATATGTCTTAGCCCCTTTAGCTGGGTTCAGCGATTATTCGCTTAGAAAGATGGCCAGTGATTATGGGGCTGGACTAGTGTATACAGAGATGGAATCATGTGAGGCTATCTGTTATCATAGTCAAGCAACAATTGATGATGCTAAAGCAACTCTATTAGATAAAAGGACTGAAAATAACACTAAATTAGCATTACAAATCTTTGGTGGTAAAAAAGAAAGTGTTTTAAAGTCAATCCCGATATTTGAATCTTTAGGATCTTATGATTTTTTAGACTTTAATGTCGGCTGTCCGGTTCCTAAAGTGATGAAGCAACAGGCAGGTTCTTTTTGGTTAAACCGTCAGGATGAACTGATTTCTTTATTAAAAGAAATGGTCAAGATATCATCAAAACCAGTGATAGTTAAAATTCGTATCGGTTTTGATGTCATCACTGATGTTGTTCATCTCGCTAAAGAGATTGAAAAAGCTGGTGTCAAAGCTCTTGCTGTTCATGGTCGAACTAGAAGAGAAGGATTTGTTGGTGAAGTACATTATGATGTGATCAAAGAGATTAAACATAGCGTCGATATCCCTGTCATCGCTAATGGCGGTATTGATGAACATAATTTTTTGGAAGTGTTCTCAAAGACTGATGCTGATGCTTTGATGCTCGGGCAAAGAGCGATCGGTTATCCAAAAGTATTCGCTGATATGATCGCATTAGAAGATGGAAAAAAAGTAGAAGAGACAACATTGCTCAGCCAGCTAAAAGATTTGAAGAAACATTTAAAATTGATTTTTAGTTTTAAAGATGAAAGACAAGCTAGTGATATCATGCGCGGTATCTCTGTTCGTTATATCAAAGGATTTGAAAATTCTAGCAAATATCGCCAACAATTAGTGCATGCTCATTCATTAAAGCAATATTTGGATATCATCGAAGATATTGAAAAATCCATTTGATCAGTTTTCAAATGATTCTTTGGGATTAGTATAAAAATCTAAGCCTTGGAATTTGATCTTTTCGATTTTTCCAGGGATTGATGTCGATAAAGAAATAGTGTCGATAGATGTGAATCCTAAACGATGATAGAGTTTTAAAGCTCTGATATTATTAGGCGATACTTCTATTTGGACACGCGGATTGCTGGCGGCTAAGATTTTATTTTTAATCTCTGTCAAAGCGAAGACAGCTAAACCTTTTCCGCGGAAGTTCTCTTTTATGAAGAGATATTCGATGTTATTGATATAACCGTATTTTTCATTCGCGAAGATAAAGCCAGCGATATCCTCTTTATACATGATCAAGTAACCGAAGCATTTGGGAGATAAGATGCGTCTGATATCTTCTAATATTTCATCATTAGAAACATCATAAAGCTGTGATTTCCAAAATTTCTTTAGCATCACAGATAGCTCACCGATATCTTGTAGTTCGACTTCTTTTAAATATTTTTCTTGTTTCATAATGACTTCATCCTAGCAAAGTTGCGTTTTTTTGCAAAATCAGTTATCTTTTTGCAATATATTGCAAAAAGACGAGCGATAATAGATAAATTGGTCATTATTGTATTTTTGTAATAGGATACAAAGATAATGAAGGCATTTTTTGTTTTTTGTCATATGAAATAAAAAGCTGTAATCAGTTATCAAATCAATAAAAATAAGTTTTAAATGAATGAAAACGCGCAGTTTGAGCAATATTGCGCTCATTTTGGTTGAATTTGATTAAACAATTTAGCTAAAATAATAAAGTTATGAGTACGAAAGAACGCGATGAAGAGATTATCAAACTTTTAGAAGAGAGCCCCTCTCAATTTGTGTCAGTGCCATCACTAGCAGAATATTTCAAGACTTCTGAGTCGACCATCAGAAGAGATTTGCAGCGGATGGCTAATCAGCATTTGCTGATGAGAGTCCATGGCGGTGCTGCTTCTCTTCATTTCTCTGGCAATTTTCGCTTTGAAAGATTAGATAAAGAATATCTTGAAAGAGAAAGAACTGAGCCTGAAGTTAAGAAGATGATCGCTAAGGAAGCGTGTCGTTATGTTAAAGAAGGCTCATGTATCTATTTAGATGCTTCTACTACTGTTGCGAGTATGATCAACTTTTTACCGACATATAAAAACACTTACTACATCACTAATTCACCATCATTAGCTCAAAAATTAGCGGAGCGTTCTTTAGTTTGTTATGTGACTGGTGGCGAATTAAAATTGACGACTAATGCTTTTATAGGTCCGTATGTTTTAGAGTTTATCAACAAATTTAACTTTGATGTCGGATTCTTCGGCACTAACGGCATTCATCCTCAATCAAAATTCACAACACCTGATCCTCAAGAATGCGCTATTAAGTCAGCAGCTATTTCGAAATGTTATGATTCCTTCATTTTGGCTGATCACAGCAAATTCGATAATATCTCAACAGCGACTTTTTCTGATTTTACTCGACCGACTCTAATCACCGATAAAGCTGATGAAAAATATAAATCATTATTAAAAATAATCGAAGTCAATAAATAAAAGGAGAGATTCATATGATTTATTCTTTAACTATTGCACCATGTATTGATTATAACTTGGATTTAGAAGGTAAAGAACTGCGTGTCGGTGGTACTAATAGACCTCGTTCTGATGGCTTTTCTTTAGGAGGAAAAGGTATCACTGTCTCCAGGATGTTAAACAACCTGAGAGTAAAAAATATTCCTCTGATCGCTGTCGGGGGAGATATGGGCGAAGACATCAAAAAAATCATCGATAAAGAATTTGACCATCCGATTTATTTAAAAACGGAGGGCAATTCTCGTCTTAATGTTATGATCACTGGTCCGAATGAAGATACTCGTTTTAATCCATCAGCCCCAAAAGTCACCGAAGCGGGATTGAATAAGATGTATAACTTCTTTAAAAAGCACTTAAAGAAGGATGATATCGTCATTTTATCCGGTTCCTTAGGTCAGGAGAGAAAAGATTTATATGCCCAATTGATTGATGAGTATTGTAATCCAGTCGGTGCATATGTTTTCTTGGATACAACAGATAAAGCATTGACTCTAGCTTTAAAATCTCGTCCTTTTATGATCAAACCTAATGATGAAGAATTAGCAGATTTAGTTGGAAGAAAGATCAATAATGATGAGGAATTGTTCCAAGCAGCTGAAGAATTAAAGGCTAAAGGCCCTCGTTCAGTGCTAGTGACTTTAGGAAGAAGAGGCGCTTATTATTTTGCCGAAGATGGTCATATCTATCATTGTTCAAACGCTGTCGGCACTCAAGTTTCTGCTGTCGGTGCTGGAGATTCGTCAATCGCTGGGTTTATCAAAGGCTTAGCTGAGAAGAAATCTATGGAAGAGACTTTGAAGTATTCGATGGCTGCTGGTGGTGCGACGGCTTTTTCACCTCATTTAGGTTCATATAAGTTGTGGAAGTCTTTATTACCACAGATTAAAGTTACTTTGGTTAGATAATAGATAAAAAGAAAAAACCACTGTGATAAACAGTGGTTTTTTCTACCCCATATAGGGTTGTTTCCGAGTCCTGCTAAAAACTACTATTTGATTACGATATTGTTTTAAATGCTTAGTTTTTATGTTCAATTACTAAAGTGAGATTGACTTTAAACTAGTTGACAAACAATAATAATTAATACGATGAGTCAAAATAAAGACACTTTATACATAGCCATAGTTGAAGATTCGAAGCAGGAGGCTGATACCATCATCTCATATCTTAAAAGATATGAAAAAGAAAAAGGTGAGCATTTCATCATCGCCCATCATTTAGATTCGGCTTCTTTTTTAGAAAACTTTAAGCCTTCTATAGACTTAGTTTTGATGGACATCGAATTACCAGGATTAAATGGCATGGAAACTGTCAAAAAATTGAGAGAACTAAATAGTGATGTTCTGGTCATCTTCATCACCAACATGGCTCAATATGCAGTTAAAGGCTATGAAGTACATGCTTTTGATTTCATTGTTAAACCTGTGAATTATGGTAATTTTGCTTTGAAATTAGATACAGCATTGCTATCAGTAAGACAAAAACAAAACTTTGATATTTGGATTTCTAATAAAGAAGGTAAAAAAAGATTACAAGTCTCACATATCACCTATATAGAAGTCATGCAACATATGCTCATCTATCACACGATAGATGGTGATTATAAAGCGACTGGTTCATTAGACAAATTAAATGAGAGTTTGAAGGACCAATCGTTTTCATTGTGCAACAGATGTTATCTCGTCAATCTAAAGTATGTCACTGCAGTTAAACAGAATTCGATCATTGTGAATAAAGATGAACTGCAGGTTTCTAGAATGAAAAAAGTTTCTTTCCTCAAAGATTTAAATAACTTTTTAGCTTTAAAATCATGACTTACTTTGATATTTATAAAGTCTTGTTTACCGTTGAACTCTTAGTCGCTGAATTCTTATTCACTTTTCGATTGAAGAAAAGAAAGTATTTTTCTATCCGATTTACATTCTCTTGTTTGGCTTTGATCGGATTATCATTCGCTTTTCCAAGCAGTATCAATGCCGCTTGGTATTCGTGTGTGGTTTTCTTTGCATTATTTGCTGTCTCTTTATTTCTTTTGTTTTTTTGTTATAAAGAAAAATTTGAAAATATCTTTTTCTGTGGTTTAGCTTCTTATACAACACAGCATTTTGCTTATGAAATAGCTAATATTTTACTTTCAGCGATTCTTTTGGCACGTTCGCCGATTCTTGGGATGTACGGAGATGAAAAGATCACATTAGCTTTTAATGATGAGACCTTTTTTATAGTTTTAGTATATCTTTTATGCTATTTCACCTCTTATTGGGTGATGTTTCTTTGCTTTGCTAGACGAGTCAAAAAGGGACAGGATTTACATATTAAAAGCC
The DNA here is from genome assembly GCA_944371605.1 of uncultured Bacilli bacterium. GTDB lineage: Bacteria > Bacillota_I > Bacilli_A > RFN20 > CAG-288 > Enterosoma. The sequence continues at coordinate 8,140 of CALVXU010000029.1, read as the reverse complement.
GTTCTTTGCTCTTGTTATTAGGTGTTGGATTATTAGTCAATATCGTTTTAAATTCGATAGTCGTATATTATGATTTTGAGTTTGTCAGCAATCTGATCCATTATGCGGCTAATATTCTCTGCTGTGTCTTGCTCATCTATGCTCAATTCACACTCATCCATAATGAAGAACTTCAAAATAGAATCAATGTCATCCAACAGCTATGGGCTAAAGAGAAGAAACAATATGAGATATCAAAAGATAATATCGATATCATTAACCGAAAATGTCATGATATGAGATATCAGATAAGAGAGATAGGAAAGCATAATAATATTTCTTCGGATGTCGTCACTGAGATTGAAAAGTCGATCAAGCTTTATGATATGACTATCAAAACTGGAAATGAACCATTAGATATCATTTTGACTGAGAAGAATTTGACCTGTTCTGAAGAACATATCTCTTTGACTTGTGTAGCTGATGGAAAACTTCTCTCATTCATAGAGGAAGCTGATTTATATTCTCTTTTTGGCAACGCGATAGACAATGCTATTGAAGCGGTTAAGAAGATCAAAGACTTTGATGAAAGGCTCATAAGTCTAAAGATCAAAGAAATCGGAGAGATCATCTCAGTCAGTATCAGCAATACTTATTCAGGAGAGATCAAATTTGATGAGCAAGGTTTTCCTCTCACCAGCAAAGGTGATACGGATTATCATGGGTTCGGTGTGAGAAGCATTCAATATGTGGTTGATAAATATCATGGTGATTTGAGCATCATGACTAAAAACAATCTTTTTTATTTAAATATTATTATTCCTAAACCAGCAGTAAAGCAGTGTTGATTATATTTTTAGATTCATTTAAATAAGAGATGATTTCTAACCGAATAAGCGGTGATTTATGCTATTTAAGCGCTTTCTATTGTGAAAAATATAAGTTTTTATATAATTTTGTCAATTATTAACAGAAAGGAGTGAGTATGATCGCACACTTTAAAAAGTGGCCATTCGGTATCATCGCTGGGGCAAGTTTCATCATTTTCTTCTATTCGACTTTAGCTTTTGTAGCTTTTTACCTCGTCTTCAGTGGTGTCGCTAATCAAACTGGTGAAGTGGTTTCTCCGTTTGATAATTGGTGGCAAGTACTACTATTCATCTTAGCTATCATTTCCTTTATTTGTATGGTCGCTAGTTTTGTATTCTTCGTATTAAAGAAAATGAAGTATAAGGAGGAAACAAATGAAAAAGAAGACGCTTAAAAATATATTTTCTCGTTCTGTATGGACGATGTTTTCTATTTTCTTTTTGATTTTGATGCTCATCGCTATCGTCGGTGGTAACATCGCTTTTAGTCATGATGCAGCTATCAATGGCGTATTGAACTTGAATCCTTATAAACAGATCGATGTCGACGATGGAACAGAAGAAGACACAGAATATTTCAAATCTGACTATACAAAGTCTGATGGCAGTTATGATGATGAGGCGATGAGAGCTAACTCGGAAGAAGTAGCTTTACAAGCAGCTGTCGAAGGATCAGTTCTTTTATGGAACAATGAACAGGCGTTACCTTTACAAGAAAACGCTGGTGTTTCACTCTTCGGTATTTCGCAAATCAATTATGCTTATTTAGGAGATGGCTCTGGTTCGATGTCTGTCACGCCTCCTGAAAGTGTCAGGGCAGCTTTCCAAAATTATCAGCTGAGCTTAAATTCAGAACTTTATTTACATTATTCAACTCTGAGCAGTAAGTATAAGCGTTCTCATCGTTATGCAGCTAACGAAGCTCCTTATTCAGAGATTTCGAGCGTGGTCGATTCCACCATTGCTAATTATAATGATGCTGCTGTCATGATCGTTTCTAGAGTCGCTGGTGAACATTATGATATTTTGCCCACTGGTTCAGATTCATTCTTAGATGACAAGAATTATTTAGATCTCTCAACCACTGAGGCTGAAGTTTTGAATAATTTGATCAGATTAAAACAGGAAGGTAAAGTCAAGAAGGTCGTTTTATTGATCAATTCTGCAAATCCGATGCAATTCGAACATATCGCTAATGACTTCGATATCGATTCTTGTGTTTGGGTCGGCATGGGCGGAACGATGTCTTTTGAACAGATCGCTGCTGTTTTATCTAATCGTGGAAAATACACCATTTCTGGACATTTACCAGATACTTTTGTTTACAATAACTATTCTCATCCTTCTCAACAAAACTTTGGTGATTTCACTTGGAATGACTATTCAGATCAATTACCTGATTTAGATAATCAAGGTAAAGAGACATATGCTTCTTTCAACATCAAATATATCACTTATCAAGAAGGCATCTATGTCGGCTACAGATACTATGAGACTAGATATGAAGACACGATTATCAATCCTGATAGCAACGCTTCTAGCACAAAAGGAGCTGTCGCTAGTGAATCAGGTTGGAAATATGATGAAGAAGTTGCTTTCCCATTCGGCTATGGACTTTCTTATACTGAATTTGATTATTCAAACATCTCTTATTCGACATTAAAAAACGGTGATTATCAAGTCTCTTTGACAGTCAATAATACTGGTGATTTACCAGGCAAAGATGCTGTTCAAGTGTATATTCAAAAGCCGTATACGGAATACGATGTGGAAAACGGTATTGAAAAAGCCTCAGTGGAATTGGTCGGTTTTGAAAAAACGGGATTGATTCCAGCTGGTGGACATGAAGACGTCACCATCACTATTCCTGCAAGTGAATTAAAAACATATGATTCTAATAATTCTAAAACTTATATTTTAGAAAAAGGAGATTACTATCTTTCTGTCGGTATAGATTCTCATGATGCTATCAACAATATTTTAGCTGCTAAAGGTTATGATGAATCGGATGGCATGGATGCTTCTGGTGATGCCTCATATACTCATAGAATCACGATTAAAGAAGACGATTTCACTATTTATTCGACTTCTGAGGTGACTGGTAATCCTATCACCAATCAATTTGATAATGCTGATTTAAATCATTATGAAGGCACTGAAGATCAAAAGATCACTTATTTATCTCGCTCTGATTGGGATAAGACCTATCCGTCTCCAGTCGAATTAGATTGTCTTGATGAAAAGATGGTTTATGACATGCAATATGGTCATGAAAATCCGGCTGATCCTGATGATGAAATGCCAGTTTATAACACTATCACTTCTTCTTTAGGAAAATTGACTTTAGCGATGCTTATCGATAAAGAATATGATGATCCGTTATGGGAAGATTTATTGAATCAGATGACTGTTGGCGAACAGCAATATCTCATCTCTTATGGTTTACATCATATCGCCGGTGCTGCTAGTGTCGCTGCTCCTGGCTGTGAATCTAAGGATGGACCGGCTGGATTAAAAGCTAACAATCCTACTTTAGGAACCACTTTCTCTTATCCAAGCGAAGTTTTATTAGCTGCTACTTTTGATGTTGATTTGATTGAAAAAGTTGGCGTAGCTTTCGGACATGAAATCTTACATGCTGATTTCACAGCGATTTATGCCCCTGGCGGATGTATTCATCGCTCACCATATGGTGGTAGAAATTGGGAATATTTCTCCGAAGATGGATTTTTATCTGGAAAAATGCTTTCAGCAGAGGTCAAAGGTCTTCAATCTAAAGGTGTCATTGTTTTCACTAAGCACTTTGCTTTGAACGATCAAGAGACCAATCGTTATGGTGTTGCTACTTGGGCGAACGAACAATCGATTCGTGAAATCTATCTCAAATCGTTTGAAATCGCTGTCGTTGAAGGTCATATGAATGGCGTCATGTCTTCCTTTAATCGCATCGGTTGCACTTGGGCTGGAGCTCATAAGGGAATGCTCACGAATGTTTTAAGAGATGAGTGGGGATTCTTAGGCATTGTTGAAACTGATTCCTGTACAGGTACTACCGATTCTGTCCATCATATGACTAATCCATTAGCTAAAGAGGCTGGATTATTAGCCGGTAATGATATGTGGATGGATGGCGGTGGAAATACTGAATATTTGAAAGAAAGCTTAGATAATCCTACTATTATGTTAGCCTTAAGAGAAGCTTGTCACCGCATCTTATATGTCATGCTTCATTCTAATGCCATGAATGGCATCAGCACTTCTACAAGAATTATCAAGGTCAGATTATGGTGGCAAACCGCTATCGATACGTTAAGAATCTGTTCTATCATCGTCTTCACTATCTGTGCTGTCATGGCCGTTTTGAGCTTTGTTGTCGCTACTAAATGGTTTGATAAGAAATATGATCAATTAGTCTTAGCTTATGGTGAGAGAAAGAATAAGAAAGCTCACAATAATTTGAATGTTGAAGGTGATTCCACCGGTTCAGAGACTGGTCTGCAACCAGATGGAAATGAGCCTCCTAAATTCGATAAGAAAAAGAAGATTATTATCATCGCTTCGTCTGTCGTTGTATTAATCGGAATCATCTTAGGTATCACACTGCCTCTCACTTTAAATCGTGGTTCTAATAACTCATCTAATAGCAGTCACACAGGCGGTTCTAGCACTCAGCAACCTGATGTGCACGTCTGTGAACATCAATGTCCTGTCTGCGGCGGATGCTTAGATATGGATTGTGATGATCCGGTTTGTGCAGTTAAATGCGGTCAAGATAAGAAAGAACAGGAATTTGAAGCTGAAGATGGCAAGATCACCGATGGTCAAAACGAGCTGAAAATCGGCACATTTGAAGGTACTACATATATCGGTGAATTCAATAACAATATTGGTGCTTCAGTCGAACTCACTGTCAATTCAAAGGTTGATACTGTAGCTACTTTAGTGGTCAGAGTCAACACGAGAAGAGCTGAAACTGTCTTCACTAGCAATCTCTTAGTGGCGATCAACGGTCAAGAATTCACAAGTCCGGCTGTTGTTCCTAGCACAGGGACCGGCGAAGAAACTTGGTATGACTTTGTCGATGTGAGACTTGGCTGTGTTAATTTGCAAGAAGGAGATAATAGCATCAAGTTTGTTCAAATCGCTTCAGGTGATATCGGCGGTTATAACTTTGATAAGATCAAGCTCTTAACTGATGATGAATTGACTTTTGTCGAACCTGTTTATGAATGTACAGCCGTTTGTCCAATATGTGGTAAGTGCATGGACCCCGATTGTCATAATCCTGATCACACTGACAAATGTTCAGTCGATGGTACTAGATATCAATTCGAAGCTGAAACAGCGACTTTAGGCGCTGGTGTTGGAGGATTACCGAATAATAATGTGCACAATAGTGCTTATCCGAATACGACTTTAGTAGGCAATCTTTCTGAAAACGAAGGTGCTTCATTAAGCTTCAAAGTCAATGTCAAAGAAGAGACGACAGCTAATTTGATAGCAGCTGTCACGACACGTGACGCGAAGAAATTATTCAATGGTGCTTTTACAATTACGAATAATGGCGAAGCTGTTGAAAGAGGTTCGATGATACCAGCTTCTGATCCTGATTCTCCGACTTATCAAAGCAACGGTAACGATTGGTATAAATCAGTAGAAGTTAACCTCGGCTGTCTTAAACTTCAAAAAGGATGGAATACAATCGTCTTCACAGTGCCTTCTACAGATGCTTATAGCTGTGTCAATTTTGACTATATAGTTTTGACTAGCACTGTTGAAATATCTGATTCCACTTTTGCTGGCGCAGAAAAAGTCGGCATTAGAATAGCCAATATGCCAGGTCAATTGACTTATTATGTTGGAGATACTTTTAATCCTGCTGGATTAGTTGTTAACGCTGTATATGATGATGAGACTGAAATGCCTCTCACCACTACTGAATATACTTATTCACCGATGACTCCATTAACTCTTGATGATACAAAAATCACTGTCATGCATGAGACGTTCACAGCTGAAATACCAATCACTGTCAATGAACTACCAAAGAATAAATATCGCATCGAAGCCGAATATGGTGAAGTGACTGATGGTACCAAAGCGGTTAATGTCAATACGAATTTTGGTTTACTCGGACAGCTGAATGGCAATACGGGTGCTAGTGTCACTTTAACCTTCAATGCGGAACAAGCCACCAAAGCCACCTTATATGTTGCTGTTAATGAAAGAAGCACTGAATATCGCTTCAGCGACTTTATGAAGACTGAGGTCAATGATGTTGAATTACAGACTGAAGCGACTTCCAAAACCACCTATGGTGTTGATATGTGGTACAACTATAACGAATTGCAACTAGGAGAAATCGATTTGTTACAAGGCGAAAACAAAATCAAGTTCACTGTTGTGGCTACCGATGATAAATTAGGTGGAAACTTTGACTACATCTCTTTATTCACCGATGGCGAAATCACTACTTCTTATCCAGATCATACTTGTGAACATAAGTGTCCTATTTGTGGAAAATGCACTGACTTATATTGTGATGGATATGAAGCGTGCGAAGAAAAATGCGGTGATTCTTTAGCTTATGAATATCGTTATGAAGCTGAGGATGCGGAACTTAAAAATCCAGATCCTGCAATCAGCGGTAAAAATATTCAAGTGAATGAAGTATCAGGTAATATGGTTGAAGGGACTAATGGAAATCCTGGAGCGACTTTAACTTTTACAGTCAATAGTTCTAAAGCTCAAACCGGCACTTTGATTGCTGCAGTCTCGACTAAGAATGAAAACACACCATTATTTACCGATGTCTTTAAAGTGAGTGTCAATGGTGAAGATGTCACTTCTACTAGCACATTACCGATGGCGCCTATCTCTGGTGATCTTTGGTTCAGCTTTGATGAAGTTAACATCGGTTGCATTCAACTCACCGAAGGCGAAAATAAGATTGTGCTCATTGCCACTAGTGCAGCGACTAATATCGATTACATCGCGATTAAATCTGATGCTGAATTGACTGACGCTAAAGATTGTGCTCATAAGTGTGCTATCTGTGGTAAATGCGTTGATCCCGATTGCACTGCGACGAGTTGCAAAGATAAATGTGTCGCTACAGGTGCTGATCATAAGTTCATGGCTGCTGATGCTGAATTAGTAAATGGCAGCAAAGGATTTAAAACTGAAGCTAATGGTGCATTAGGTAATGTTGATCAAAACAAGGATGGCACGATCACTTTCAAAATCAATGCTGAGGAAGAAACTGATGCTGGTATGATTTTGAGCTTTGCCTATCGCCGTATCAGTAAAAAGATCACTGATGGTATCAGTATCACTATCAATGGCGAGACTTATCAAAGCAGTGCTAGAAGACCGGCGACTAGAACCAATCGTGAGGCTTGGAATTACTTTGCTGATAGTTATTTAGGCCATATCCATTTAAATCAAGGTGAAAACACGATTGTCTTAAAAGTTCTCACTGATCAAGCTTATGGTGCGAGTAATTTGATGTATATGAATCTAGTCACTGATACCAATCTCACTTCTTTGAACTGATCAATTCTCTATTTCAATATTAAGGCAATGGCTTAAGTTGTCTATAAGACGAAAAGGCTGTTGCCTTTTTGAGTTAGTAAATTGTATTTTACTTTATATATTTTTCTTCGTTAAAAATACTATTTGATATTATTAGCCTCTTTCTACGTTGTAGACATATCAATAGCCATTTTCTATATATGAATGATCAGTTATTGCAATAGACTTATTAAGTGATAAAGATTTAAATTTCAAAATTAAGAAGATTTTTACTGTCTCTGTTCTTAAAATTGCAAATCAACTTCTTGAATATGCTGATATGTTGAATACTACTTCAGCAATAATTGTTTCGTATCAAGCACAAAGAATTGAAACTAAATCGTATCCTAGAGTCAGTTTAAGAGAAGCGATTTTGAACGCTATTTGTCATGCTAATTATTTAAAACCATCCAACATCAAAGTTATCTTTATGCTATCGAATTGATACAAGCCGACACCCCTACTAGCAAAATGAAACCCTTACTAGATAAACGATACCATCAAATTAATCTATTTCTTTAAATTAAAAATAACGGAAGGATTATTTTTTAAGAAATCTTTAATAGTGTTACAGTTGGAAAAGTTATTACAATCTCCACACACATTCACTTTATTTTTTATAGCACATTTTCTAATAGAACATATATTTGAACAAAATATAGTTTTAGAACCTTTAGATTTACAACCATGACAATTAATCTGTTCAGGCAAAATGGTTG
>CALVXU010000028.1 GCA_944371605.1 uncultured Bacilli bacterium | reverse complement strand
TAGTTTTAGCTGATGGTAATGCTTCTAATTTTGTTGAGGATGGCAGTTGCGTTCTTATGAATATGATGCTTGCTGCTCATTCTCTTGGACTTGGCACTGTTTGGGTTGCTAAAGAGCGTGAGATATTTGATAGTGAAGAGGGAAAAGAGCTTCTTAAACAGTGGAATCTTCCTACAACATTAAGAGGCGTTGGAGCTCTTGCTCTTGGCTATGCTAATGAAGAACCTAAGAAAGCTGCCCCTAGAAAGAAAGATTATATCCTTAAGGTATAAAGCTAATTACAAATTACTTATTTAATCACTTAAGCCATCATTCTTATTTGACTAGTTTGGTGGCTTTTTTTTTTTTTTTTGAATTGCTTAGAAAGGTAAAGTCAAGATTTACCAAGTGTGATTTAATCAGGAATGTAGAAAATTTTGTTGGCGATTATGATGCTTCTAAATCCAATAGAGAGTTTATAAAAAGATAAGCTCTCATAGCCAGCACTTCCTTCGGTCAGTTTATTTTTGATAATTTTAGATCATACTCAGCATATCTTTTCCAGCAAACAAGCCAAATTAAGTACTATATGGAGTATCGAAATTAAGTATAGAAACCTCGAGAAATCGGGGCTTTTTTCTTTTGTAGATGTTGCTCTTGTGATTTAAGTCACTTTAAAAACTCAAAAATTATGAATTTGACCCACTTGCCTACTATCTTATCTACTAAAAGAATTAACAGCATAGTTAAAAACATCGAAGAAAAGTTTAGTGATTTTTTTGAAGAAGATAATTCGCAGTTAGCTTTTTCTCTTATGCTTCTAGATAAAGCTATAGATTTAGTCGGTTTCAAATATTCAAAAGCAACGACAGAAATACTAGAAAGGGGGAAATAAAAAATATCTTCTCATAGAGCTTAAACAATAAATTCTAGAACAACTTTTTTAGATAACATTGTTCTGATAGTAAAAAAGGCGATAAAGAACAGCGGAAATCGCCTTATCTATCACAAACATAGGACCGGTTTCTCTTTTATGCTATAATTACATTTAAATATTTTCGCAATAAAACAGTAAATAGAGAATGCTAATTATGCAAAGGATTAGTTTAAAATGCTAAAGCTGAAAAAAGTCTTATAAGCTAGAGACTTCCTGTTTCTAGCTTATAAGACTACAAGGAGTATTAAACAATTCGTTTAATCAAAGTTATTTAGTTGCTTCAGCTGGAGAACGATAAATGAAGATTCCAAGTTTCATATTAGCGATTGCTTCTTCACCAGCATATTCAATAGAAATCATTTCTGAACTATTATTAGCATCGAAATTAACAACATATGGAATTTCTACAACTTGATTTGGTTCAATAGTAACAATTTCAGATGATGCATTCTTATCATAATCTCCACTAGAACGTGTAATATGTAATCTAATTGAAATTGTTTCCTCACCCAAATTTTGAACAGTTGCAACATCATTATATATACCTTTAATAATATTATGATTAAGTTGTTGTGAGAATAATGCACCAGGTTGAATCGTTTCAGTTGTACTATCAGTTTCATAATCCCAGCCAACTAAATCAAAGATAGAAGCTTCTTCTCCTTCAACCAATCCTTTAGAAGCTTTACAAATGCTTGAATAATCAGTTGTAAAACTACCATTAATGTTAATATCACCTCTTGAAATCATATATGGTGCACCTGATAATGGTCTCCATTTATGTGGATTATTTCCTGCATCAGAGGCAAATGGTGCCATACCAATCTTACCATTTGTAGTTGAGTAAACAACTTCTGTTCTTGCAAAGCTAATTGTTACATCACAATCTGGCATTGTTAAATCTTCTAATTCACTTAGTTCACTAACAACACCATCTGCATTAATTGTATAAATAATTCTTTGTCCTGGTCTAACTTGACCGCTATATTGGATATCAGCTAAATCAAGAGTATCATTCCATAGAAGGTCTTTAGAAGTGGTTTCATCACTAAATGTTAAACATTCTCCTAAGGTGACAGTATGAGTATGATCAGCTTTCTTTTCAGTATAAGGTGACAAATTGAGATCCATATTCGGCATATTGAAGCTGCTAGGATAGACAGTTCCTTCATCACCAGCATTTTTCCAACCTATGAAAAGATCATCTTCAGAAATATCAACATTGTCACTGCTTAATGTGACCGAAGTGCCTGGCTTATAGTCCTTTGTTAAGCCGATGCTTTCACCACTTTCTAGAATATCACCTTCAGTCAAAGTTAAAGTTACATTCTCAACGGTTTCGTAATCAAAAATATAACCACAAATACCAACCTTTAACTCATCAACAGTTGTCAATGATTCAAGAGTGACAAGGGTATTACCATTGTCCCAGCCAGAGAAGCTAGTAAAAACAGTTCCAACCTCACCAGGTTCCAAATGAATAGGAGTAGATGCATTCGCTTCATTTAATACATTAGAAGACGAATTAGTCTGATAAAGCTTGATATCGACAGCCTCATCACCATAATTTTGAACATAATAGTTTATTCCATATGAATATTCTTTGATGACTTGGTAAGAACTTAAAAACATCGTATGCCAACCAGCTGGAACTTTTAATTCCTCATTTAATTCGGTCGCCGTGCCACCATCGATATGGAAATAAACACCAGCTTCATTATTGACATTGATAGTTGATAAAGTATCTTTGCAGATATAAGCATTTTGACTGGTCTGCGGGTCATCGGTTCTTTGTTCCCAAGCCATTCCGCTGATCTTGCCATATGTCGGCGTAGAACCCTCAGGAACGGAGGTAGCTGCATAGCCTTCTGATGGGATATCAAATATCGGTTGAATTGTGGCATCTTTTCTAATAGTCACAAAATTTGAACCAGGATAATAATCGCCAAAATAATTTGAATTATCGGGATCATCTGATAACCAGCCGGTTATAATTTTTCCTTCAGGAATCGTGACCAAAATGTCAGTGCCAACAACTAATTCAGTATTGCTGAGAAAGACTTTGCTCGTTGTCCCATCAGCAAAAGTAGCACCACCTTTTAGTGTGAGAGTTTTTTCAACTGGTTGTCTATCATGGCGATTAGGATCATTATCAAAATCATTTTCTGGAAGTTTAGTGATACCTACCGGTTCTTGCTCTTGCCCACCATTACCACCATTATTACCAGAATCAGGTGTATTATCATTTGAACAAGAGAATAATGTTACTCCTATCAAACCAAACAGCAATGAAGAACTCAATAAACGTGTTATTTTTTTCATTATTTATCTCCTTCCTCTATCGGCTATTTCTTAAATATCAAGCGCTTAATCGTATCTTGATTCTTTAAATATAGACAGCATAAGACAGCAGCTACACTGATTCCGAATAAAACACTGACAGAAATCTTAATAGCATTGACAACATTGATCCATGCAGGAGTTATAGTGATGATTTTATCACTTGCTGCGATACCATTCATGGCATTACTGTGAACTACAGAATAAAGGATACGGTGAGCACTTTCTCTCATCGCCCAAGCAAACTCACCATATTCACCTGTTCCACCTTCAGAAACTGGTGCAGCAAAATCAAATGCATCATCGCTGACACTACCATCAGGTAAGTCATTGCCAGTAAAAACAGATACGGCGAAATTGCCACCCATAGCTGAAGTCGTATCAGTGACAGCAGCACCGGTCATACCGAATTCATCACGTAAAACAGTATTGAAGAATCCTTGAGTTCCTGAGCTCATCATACCGATAGAATTCAAACTGCCCATAACACCCTGAGCACCATATTCAGAAATTGCAATCTCATAGGGTTTCAAATAGATTTCACGAATAGTCTGTTCATTAGCCCAAGTGAATCCACCACAACGATAAGTCTCTTGGTCGTTTAAAACACAATGCTTTAGATACACATATGCACCACGTGTAGACATACCTTTAACAGATTCACCAGCGATAACACCGGTTAAGACAGGATCTTCAGAATAATATTCAAAGTTTCTACCACCATAGGCGCTTCTATGAATATTCATACCCATACCATAAAGACCAGCCATACCTGCCCAAAGCATATCTTCACCCCATTGGCAGCCATAATAATAAGCGAGTTCTTTATTAAAAGTTGAAGCGATAATGCCATTACAAGGATAAACAACTGGAGACTCGTTTTTCATCGTGTCATTTTTTCTAGTCGCTAAACCTTGTTCATTAGCAGCGCCGATATTATATCTTTGGTTCGGACCATTACCGCCATTGTGATCGATGACAGCTGGTTTAGAAATGCTAGAAATACCAACATTCTTTCTTTCACCATCTGATAATAATGAAACGAGTTCATCCCAAGTGATTTGATCGAGTAATTCATCCCACATCGGATCATCGTAAGCTATCCATTCATCATTAGTAGGATCGCCATCATCATTTTCCTCAACTTTAGCTCTGAGCATAGCTAAAGTATAAGACGTCTCAGTACTACCAAAAGTAGGATAACCTCTTTCAGAAGTTTTAGCTTCTTCAGGAATCAAGGTCGGCTGTCCACCGCAGCTAGTGATACCACCCCAGCTACGATTGAGGTCTTCTTGCATCTTTTGAGTTGGTTTAACCACTTCGCGAGCATAGGTTCTTGTATTGTCAGGGTTAAGGCCATATTTTACAGTGCCTTCCCAATTTGAACGGCTGATATAGTCGACATGATTTTCTTCATTTGCATCATCATAAATGTTGAGGTCAGCATTATCAAATTGATTTGTGATCTGATTGCCGGTGACTAAACTGTTACTATAAGTAGTCTTATCTTCTTCTCTACTGAATTCATAGACTAAGCTATCATCACCATCTTCAGTCATACCATCAGCGACGGTTTTACCTTTTTTTGCCAAAATATTATTGATTGCGCTATGTGAATCTTTAGCCACAGTCAAATAATATGTTCCTGGATCAACAACATATGTCTTAGCACCATATGAATCATAGGATGCTAAGTCTTTTCCATCGATTTCCATCGTGAGAGTACTGCTTTGTCCAGCCTCTAAAAGAGGAGTCTTTCCGAAATCGACAAGTTCAACAGAGGCCTTTTCAATTCCACCTTCAATATATGGTTTCTGCAAATACAATTGAACTGATTCTTTAGCAGTCACATCGCCTGTATTAGTGACTGTGACATTGACGATATATTTATCATCTGTAGCGTTGCGATCAGAGATTTTTGGAATAAATTGAACATCAAGATCAGAATACTCAAAAGTGCTATAAGATAATCCGTAACCGAACGGATAAGAAACAGCTTGGTAATAATCGAAATCACCTGCATTTCCTCTACCTAAAACTTTATCTTCATACCTGGTTTCAGTATATCTATAGCCCATGTAGATACCTTCCTGATAAACGATATTTTCAATATTATCAGTATCGGTATCTTTGCCATTATTTACAGCTGTTTGGAAATTATTGGCATTTACTTGTCTCCATTGGTTGACTAATGGACTAGTAGCACCATTGACAAGTGTCCCGTAATTAGCGAGAACTGGATTTAAATAATGATATTTCCAGAATGTATCAGAAAGTTTACCTGAAGGAGAGACTGCACCGCTGAGAACTTCGCCTATCGCATAAGCGCCTTGTGAGCCCCAAGAACCAGCCCAAATCAAGCCATCAATTCCGATTTCATCAACGAAATCACACTGAACTGGATTAGCAGAATTGATGATGACAATAACACTATCAAAGACACCACTATCTCTTTGTTGACATAAATTAGTTAAGATATCTCTTTCTGTATCGCTCAAAACGAGGTAATTTCCATTTTTGTAATCGACAGTGTAATCATGGCCGAATACATTCATGTTATTATCATCTTCATACGCAGTGAGGTCCATACCTTCACCACCAGTACGAGATAACACAAAGACAGCTGCATCAGCTTTTTGGGTTTTAGCAGCTGGAAGTTGATCCCAACTTGCATCTCCAATAGTAGCAAACTTGCCGACACCAGATGAGCCAGCTGGCCATTGTCGACCATAGGTACCAGAGTTTTCTTCATACCAATCCCACAATTCTCGGTTAACGCTTAATCCAGCATCTTCGATACCTTCTAAAAGTGAAACATTTTCAGTTCCACCACCACCCGAGCCAGTTCCAGAAAGAATAGGATTAACAGAGGAAGTGGAAAACAAAGAAACTGTAGCACTTTCGCCTAATGGTAAAACAGCATTTCCCTCTGAATCACTGTTTTTAAGAAGAGTTAATCCTTCATCAACTGCTGTTTCAGCATAGACTTTGCCATTTTCTTTGACATCCTTCAAATTATCAAAAGCTGACTTATAGTATTCGAGATCCTTATATTTAGAATTAGGATCAGGCTGAATCTCAGTCGTCGGCTGCTTCAAGAAAGCACTGATAGTTCCAGCATTGTCAAAAGCTATCGTGCTAGCTGTTAAGGTCAATCCGAATAGGACAGATGTAGTGACTAGTGTTATTTTACTAGCTAATAAATAACCATTGATGTGTTTTATTTTTGACATTCTGTTTCACCTCCTTTTTCATCATTCTCATCTGCTAATGGATGTGATTGCTTCATAAAGATGGCAGCGATGCTGAGAATGAGAATCACTAAGAATAAAATGATACTTAGAAGATATCCATAATAAGTGGTGCTGATAGCTGTCATAGTGACTCCACCATAAAACTGGGTTGTAAAGTACCAATAACCGTCTCTGATAAATAGCATAAAAGCAGCTAGCTCTAATGCACCAACCGCGGCAGGGGCCCAAGCTTCTGTCCATTTGGTGCAAGATAATCCAATTCCGAGGATTACTGCAAAAATAGAACATAGAAGAGCTGGAAGGCTAAAATACTGTAGATATTGAATATTATTAAAGGCTATGACATAGATGATCAATTCAATCAGCGCTAATAAAGTAGCCGAAGCAGTAAAATAGAATCCTAAGCTGCGCGATTTAAAAAAATGCTGAATAGTTTTAATAGCATTTTGCATATTTTTTTCCTCCTTCGGAAGAATATATAGAAACGCTTTAATTTTTGAAAGGGGTTTTATCAACTGAAAACTGAAATGCAAATATTTGTGTTCTTTTTGCAATATGTTTTGATAGGTTTTTATGGGATAAAATTTCCAAAAATATAAAACTTATTGAAAATTATTTTTTTTATTACATTACTGATTTTTAATATAAAGTGATTAAAATCTTCAAAATAATTAAAAAAACAATAATTTTGACAAAATTTTGAATATTTGTTATTTAAAATTGATATTTAAGATTTCTTGAGATAATTTTATTACTTTCAACTTAAAGTTTTGCTTATTATTATTTTACTTTATATTTTTAAAAATTTTAATTGCCTTTATATGTATTATTTTTTATGTACTAATTTCATCTCACGAGATTTTTTAAAAAAGCCACTTTCGACAAATTGTATTTTATATCCTATTTGAGAACATCATCAGCAAAAAAATAATAGCTTTAATCATTGAAGATTTTGTATTCGTAGATTCCTTTAATGGTTTTTAAAATCAGATAGTCCTGTTGATACTTTATAGAATAACTTTTCATTTTTAATCCTAGCTTGACTGCTTGCAATGAAAAGTCTTCAGTCGAAAATATATATAAATTGTATTTCTTTTCACGCGGGATTTGAGTCAAGTAAAAAACCAGATCAGTTTCTGGCGAATAATAGAAATCATAATAGAATTCAGCATATTTGTCTTCAGAATTCAATCGTGGAATGATGAAATTCAGATTGGATAATTTCTTACCATTAGAAGAATATAATTTCATCCCTAAAGTAGAATCAGTTAAAAAATAATTTCCTTTATCGATATTGAAAATCTTGTCAAACTTTCCAAACTGAGCAAAATTAACGATTTCATCATTTAGAAGATAGGCCGCTGAATAATCATCAAAATATATGATCAATGAGCCATCTTTAAATGATAAAGAAATGTCCAACACTTTAAGATGATTTCCAGTCAAACATCTTTTAATCGAAAAATCGAGTAAATTTATATCAATTATATCGTTGCTCACTGCTAATCCATCGCTTCTTTCAGTGAGAACATACATATGGCTTGAGTCAATAGAAAAACATGCCTTTTTAAAATATGAATCACCCAAATCAACGCTTTTGATCAAACTTAATTTCGGCAAGGAAAAGATATAGATTCGATTAGAAAAAACAGTCGATAAAGGAACGAAAAAAAGCCGGTTTTGACTGATTAAAAAATCAGTCACATAATCCGAAAAAAGAGTGTTCGCTAAAATATTACCTTGAAGATCCGAAAAGAAAATCTCATTATCTTTTTTATATAACGTTGAATTTGAAAGATGAGCTATCGCTTCAAGATTAGCATTATATATCGGTTTAGAAATTTTCATCGTTTATATTTTAAAACTAAATCATGAAGAAAATGCACCGTATCTTGATCGAATTGCTCGGCGACAAAACGATAGCTCCAATTTGAAGCGCCAAGTGTTGAAGGGAAATTTAAGCGAGTTTCAGCACCCAAAGACAGAACGTCTTGATATGGTATCACTGATAAGAAAGCCTTACTAGCAAAACATAATTTGATAACGGTATGAACGACATCCGAAAGTGTTTTATCAGCATATTCGACGTCAAAAAGAACACATTGCTTTCTTAGTGACTCACAAAAAACAGTGTATTCTTTTTCATTTAATTCAGAAAGATACCCATATAAGGGCATATTATCATGTGTGCCAGTATATATCACATTATTTTCACTTACATTGCTTGGGAGATGAATATTATCTTTATTTCCGTCAAAAGCGAATTCCAAAATCTTCATTCCAGGATAGCCAGTGTCTTTGATCAGCTGCAAAACATCATCATCTAATACACCGAGGTCCTCCGCAATGATTGGCAAATCTTCTTTTCCTTTGAAAAGTTTCATTCCTGGACCTTTATTCCAAAAGCCGACGCGAGCATTTTTCATGCCGAAAGGAATTGAATAATAGGCTGAAAAGCCTCGAAAATGATCAATTCTTAAAATATCAAAAAGTTCAAGGTTATATTTGATACGTTCATTAAAAAACTCAAATCCATTCTCTTCCATCTTTTGCCAATTATAAAGTGGATTCCCCCATAATTGTCCATCTTCAGTAAAGGCGTCAGGTGGACAACCAGCAACTGAAGTTGGTCGATGATTATGATCAAACAAGAAAAGCTCAGGACATTTATATGCTTCAACCGAATCATAAGAAAGATAAAGCGGTATATCACCGACGAGCGAAATGCCGTGTTGATTAGCATATTTTTTTACTGCGAAAAATTGATTGATAAATTCAAACTGAGTCCAAATGAAAAAAAGATATAGTTCTAAATTGTCGTGGATAATTTTCTCTTCCAATTGCGGTGAATAGATTTTAGTCTCATCATTCCATTCATACCAAGGAGAAAAACCGTGCAGTGTTTTTAATGTCATATAGAAGGCGAAATCATGATAAAGACCTTTCCTCTCAAATTCGATAAAATTGCTATTGCTTACATCAAATCGCTTAAAGGCTTTTTTCAATAATTTCAAACGATTATTAAACAATAAGCCATAATCAACACGATGGGGATCATTACCAAACTCATATTGTGATATATCATCTTCTGTAAGCAATCCTTTATTCAACAAGATATCCAAATCAATGAAATAGTAATTCAAACCAACACTTGATGGAGACTGATAAGGCGAATCACCATAGCTAGTGACATTCAAGGGAAGGAGTTGCCAAACTTTTAGCCCGGCCGCTGATAAAAAATCGATGAAATTAAAGCATTCTTTTCCTAATGTGCCAATACCATGCTTTGATGGCAGAGAAAATATAGGTAGTAAAATGCCAGCTGATCGTGATTTTTTTAACATGTTGATACCTCCTCAACAATCCATTATATATCAAATAGAACTATTGACTTTTAAGAAATATATCATAAGAAGAAACGCCATCTTCATCTCCATCTCCTAATAAATAATAATGATCATATGAAATATCATTTTCAGCTGTCACTTCTAATGAAATATTAATCCCATGATTTTTAGGTGAATAATAAATAGATGGAAAGAAATGATAATTGATACCATCTATGGCTTTATCGGCAAAACTAGTTTTAAGAAAGAAAGAATAAGGCGAAAAATCTTTAATTTCAAATGAAATATCCTTCAAATCTATTCCTGAATGTAAATAGATATGAGAAAGGCCAGAATTTAAAACTAATCTATTCTTACCAAAACAGTATTCCCCAAATAAATCAGTTAATTTTATAGGCTTATAAGCATAAATAGTGAAATGAGAACTATATGAGCATTTCTTTGATGATAAGACGAGTTCAAAAGAGCAATCATCACTCAATAAGCTCAAGTCAAGAATCAAGAATTTATCGACAAGTTTAGCATTGACATTTGGGATTAAGCAGTTTACTTCAAGATCACTAGGAAAATGGCTTACACTTGCTAATTTGATCTTATGAACCATTCCATAGAATAATGAGATGGAATCAGCAATGATATTTTCAAAATATTCTTTGCTATCAAAATAGATTTTTACGATGTCATTTTTCATTCTTGATAAATTTACCTTTAGAAACGCTATATATTTTATCAACTTTTGATATAGCTTCAACAAATTCATCAACTGAAAATTTATTTGATTTATACGCAAAATAGATGACTAAATCAACGATTTTATGACCATCAGCATCAGTGTCATTTTCCGATCTGATATTCTTAATGATCAAGTTTAAATCATCAGCTTTTTGATGGACAATTGCTAAAATCGGAATTTCATAATCAGCAATAATATGTATTTGCGGAGCCTTTTTATCCAAAATTTTTTCAAATTCTACTAATCCTAATAAAAAACACAAGGCGACAGCAGTAGTGATGATGGCCTCTAAAATAAAGCCAGCTCCGACTGCTAAGCCGATACCACCACAAATCCAAAGTGTTGCCGAAGTTGTCAAACCACGAACAGATGATCCGATTTTGATAATACATCCCGCACAAAGAAAACCGATACCTGAGACAACACCAGCAGCGATGCGTGAACTATCAAAAGATGCATCAGTAGCTCTGATGGCATAAATTGAAATAGACATCATCAAGCAAGAACCTACAGACAATAAGACATGCGTCCTTAGACCTGCAGATTGGCCTCTGATCTCACGTTCAAATCCGATGATACTAGATAAAAAACCACTTATCACCACTGTTATTAAGGTATAAAGCGCGGTGCCATAACCATCGTACATTTCAGTGATTTTTAAAATAGCTTGATCCATAATTTGTGAAAGTTTCCTTCAAAACTTGTTTTTTAATTATATCTTATAATCAAGCTATTTTAAAGCGCTTTCATCATTTATGATTAGTAATATTTAAATTATATAAAATATAAGCAGATCGCAACTATGGATAAAATTAAAATTATTACAAAAAGAAAAGCAGATACAAAATATAAAAGGAAAGGCTTCTTAAAGAATGCTAAATAATCGTTTTCCCTGAATACAGAATTCATCTTCTTTGCTTTAAAAGCGTTTAATGAACAATATACAGTCAATACTAATGCACCTATTAAACTTATATAAGAAAGGAAATAAACTTGAAAACTAGGTATCAAAGCACATATCACTAATATGAGCAGTGCAGCAAAATATGCCGGAAGTAAATCCATATTAGAAATAGTATCAGCAGTAAACTTTCTAGTATCAGTTTCTGGTTTATAATCATTAAGCTTGTTGATGACTGGTAATTTAAATGATTCAAAAATTGGTTTTGTTAACATCACAAAAACTAATAATGATAGTGCCACTCCTGGAAGAATATATCCTGAATTATATGATAAAGAATAAATGATGGCGCCAGCGCTGAAATCAACAACTAAAGTTCCAGCATCAATAGATGCCTGTGACCAAATGGTACAGCCTGATATGAAAGTCATCAGCACTCTGAATATACCGATCAAGATCAAGCTTGAAGGAATAGTGTAAAAGCGTTTCTTTAAAAATAATGGGCTTAAGAAACCGACAAATGCTGTGCCTATATAAGAGAAAATGTAATCGCAGAGAAGTGAGATCCAATTTATTGCAAAGCCGCCATCAACTAAGACATCTAATATACCATAAGCACAACCGATGAATAATCCCCATATAGGTCCACAATAAAGAGCACATAAAGCTAATGGGATATAAATTAAAGAAACAGACCCGCCATTTGGAAAAGACAACCCGGGAATGCTGCGAAAGATGACATTCAAAAGCATCGCCAAAGCCAAACAAATCGCTGTGACTGAAATTTGTGAAATAGCTTTTGAAGCTTTTACTCTAGATGTGACTTTAACTTCTTGATCCATAATAATGGCTCCTTTAATAAAAAAATGACCACAAAGGTCAAGAAGAAAGTTTCAAAAGCAATAAATTACTCCCTACACTGGTCTTGACCAACAGGTTCTAAGCGTCAGGTTTTACCTTCTCAACTGCTTCTGCAGTCCCGCTGTAATATCAACAAAGAAAGTATAGTTATGTTTTTTATCAATGTAAAGCATTTTTTTAATGCCATTGATAAATCTATTCTACTTTGTTCACTAAAACTAAACCATGTTAAATATTATGCTTAAAATAGTCGAGCATTTTTCATTAAAAAAAGCCACATTTTCGTGGCGATTTATCGCAATATATTTATAAATAGAACAGTCGTAACATCTATTAAATTCGGCTTAAAATAGGTTGTATACGAACAATATTATTGCTTTCTTCGATTACTAAAGTAGTGGCTTTATGGCCAAACAATAAGCGAAACATCCCTATAAAATGAAAAAAGAACTGATATTTTTGGTATCAATCCTATTATCTCTTATGTGGCGGTGGTCCTTTCGTTTTACTTCCTCTCCTGCTTCCTGTTTCTTTTCCCTGTGTTGTTTGAGCCTCTAACCTCTTCGTGATAGAAATAATCAACAATTACTGGATGGCCTTTTTTGGCTCTTCCATATGGTGTTTCGTTATCCACGAATGGACAATCATTATCTTTGGCTAATTGCTCAGCCTCTTTTTCTAATTCTTCAAAATAGCTTCTATCTTTTTTATTATATATATTTTCGTATAAAGGATACAAATCAAGGTGGTTTTCTTTGATATAATCCATTATTTTCCCTTTGAATCCACCTCTAAGGTTAAGGTTTTCAAGCCATATCAAATCGCATTGATTTTTAACCAATTCGAATATCTTCTTAAAATCCGTGATGCCTGGGAATACAGGCGAAATGAAGCATACCGTTCTAATCCCAGCATCATACACTTCTTTCATTGCCTTTAATTTTCTTTCTATTGACACAGAATCGTCCATGACACTTCTGAAATCTTCGTCTAAGGTGTTAATTGACCAAGAAACCGTGACTTTGTCGAATTTCTTTAGCAAATCCAAATCCCTAACTACCAAATCTGATTTCGTGCATATCAAAAGTTCTGCGTCAACGCCCACCAATTGTTCCAATAGTTTTCTAGTGTTCTTGTATTTGGCTTCTTCTGGCAGATACCCATCGGTCACGGTCCCAATGATGATATGCTCGCCTTTGAATTTATCTAGATTC
>CALVXU010000027.1 GCA_944371605.1 uncultured Bacilli bacterium | reverse complement strand
ATCAAATGGTGAAAGTCCTTTGATGCTTCGTATCTGTAAAGATGGAAAAAAGAAGTACAAAAGTCTTGGCATCTCAATTAAACCTATTTATTGGGACTACACAAAAAACAAATTAAAAAGAAATTGTCCCAATTACAGCAACATTCATTTATTGATAACAGAACAACTAAATGAATACTCCAATCAAATCGTTGATTTAGAAACATCCAAAAAGGAATTTACAGCATCCTCTTTGATGGAGAAATTAGAACAACCTATTAAAAAAGATACTGTAAAAGACTTTATCGAAAGAGAAGTTTGTCGTTTAAAAGCTGAAAACAGAATTAATTACGCATCTTCTCATAAGCATCTTTTAAATTCTTTGTTATCATTCAAAAAGAACTTGGAAATTCCTTTCTGTGAAATAGATGCAACTTGGTTAAAAAACTATGAATCCTTTTTAAAACAACAGGGACTCGCCAATAACAGCATAGGTATCAGATTTAGAACATTAAGGGCTGTTTATAATCGTGCAATTGAAGAGAACTTAGTAAAAGCAGAATGTTATCCATTCAAAAAATATAAAGTTTCCAAATTACACGAAGAAACATTGAAACGAGCTATTTCCAAAAACGACATTAAAAGAATTATGGATTATAGTACATCTAACCCTTCCATGAAATTTTCCATAGATTTATTTCTATTCTCTTATTTCATGGGAGGTATCAACTTTGTTGATATTGCTTATCTAACTAATGATAACATCATTGACAATCTATTAGTATATATAAGAAAGAAGACAAAGAAACAAATCAAACTACCTTTGCAAGCCATTGCAATTGAACTAATCAATAAGTACAGACAAAGTAACAATCAGTTTCTATTTCCAATTCTATCTGCTTTTCATCAAACAGAACAACAGAAAATCAATAGAGTAAGAAAGGTTATTAAACAAATAAACAAACAATTGAAAGCAATTGGCAAAGAACTTGGCTTGCCTATTGACCTTACGACGTATGTCGCACGACATAGCTTTGCAACCTCTTTAAAGCGTTCAGGAGTAAGCACATCTTTAATCTGTGAGGCATTAGGTCATAGTTCAGAAAGAGTGACCCAAATCTATCTGGATAGCTTTGGTAATGACCAAATGGACGATGCAATGAAAAATTTACTGTAAATATTAAAACAAGGTGGTGGATATTGTGATAGTTCTATCATCTTGTTTTAAATTTGTCAATAAAATAAATAAGAGTTATGATAGATAAAGATATGCCTTTTCCGTCTCAAGGTTGGCGACAATTCCTTGTTGGAAGAAAAGATATTTTAGATAAATATGACAAGGCTAAAGTTTATAGTGAAGGACGTAAGGTTCAAACATATCACGGAGTCGCTGCGGAAGCTGAATTTAGAAATTGGCTGGAAAATTTTCTTCCAAAACGATATGGGGTAACATCTGGATATATAGTATCACAATTTGTACAAGATGCTATAAAAAGGCCACATTTTGATGTGATTATTTATGATGCTCTAAATTCTCCTATATTATGGATAGAAGCTGATAGCGATCATTCTAGTGCTGGTCAATCAAGGGCAATTCCTGTTGAGTATGTAAAAGGTGTTTTTGAGGTAAAATCATCCTTTGAAAAACGCACTGTTGTTGAAGCATTAACCCACATAAGGGAATTATCTTATTTATATGCGCAAATAGATAAACCTGGTGAACGGTATAAAAGATATTTTCCTTCTGATTTTTTTTGTGGGCTAATTTTTGTTGAGTTGCATAATCAACATGCATCTGAAACGCCTGCATTATCAGAACTGATGAAAACTATTGATATTAGAGGTTATTACGGTTCTGTCATTCTAAGAGGTGAAGATAGAGTATCTACGTCGACTTGTAAAATAGATACGATACCAAGTAATCAACCGATAAACAATCATATGGATATGAATAAATCTTTTATGTTGAAAAATTTCTTCTGGTCAGATACGATAAAAATAAAAGAAAATTTGTATTCTTGGGTACGATTAAGCTGGGAAGACTTTAATTTCTCAACTTTTGCATTTGATATTTTGTCCTTATTAAATGGAACGTACTGTCCAGGTAAAAAATCAAGTTTTTATGTATTTGGAGATAGCAAATGGAAAGTATAATACTTTAATCTGATATTCCTATCCCCAAGAATATATGGACGAGAATATATAAATAAAAAATCCTAACCGGAGGTCTGGACGGCAAGGATATAAAAAAGTTAGTTACTAGAAAGTTCTTCTATTTCTTCTTGTTCCAAAGACTGTTGTTGATACTTCTTAATTTCCGCATCAGAAAAAATCAACTCCGGAACATGATGTAAAAGATCTTTCATTGCCTCTCTTAAGCCAAGTTTGAATACTTTCTGCACTCGTGCCTCACCTTGTAAAGCGACAAATTGTGCAACTGCATTAACATCGCTCAATTTCAACTCGCTGCAATCCTCTGTAAAAGATTGATATTCCTTCAATCGCCTAATTGTATCGCCAAACTTAATGAAAAAGCCCTTACTATCATACGATTCTTTTACAAGAGTACGATAAGTGATTCTTTTTATCACAGTGTTTGAGAGTACTTCCTGTCCTTTCATTCTTCTACGAACAATTGTTAGGATCTTTAAATAGGCAGAATCGGGATTTACCTTTCTACGTTTGGATCGCTTTTGTTTCAAGGCTTCTAACTCTTTTTCTGCTTTAGCCAGCTTATTTTGAGTCGCTACCAGCTCTTTTACGACTTCTGTAATTGAATTGAACTCATGCATAATTTATTCTCTTTTTTAAGTTAAAAAATAGATAATTATGCTGACTATCACCTAACGCAGTCATATCTTCCTCTGCAAAACAGGTGACGGGCAAAGTCTTAAACGAGGATGCCAACCCACATTCTAGTAAAAGAAATCTTTCGAAAACACCCAGACTTATTTTCTAATCTTCCTTTCACGAATGCAAATATATGAAATAGAATTTTTCCATACAAGTAATATAGTTTTGTTGTAACACATATATGCAATATTTAAACTTAAGCATACAATCTGGCATTATGTTTTGTTTGACGTTTGCTGCCAAACATAAGGTTTTGTATTCGGTATGTATATCGTCTTAAAAAGGGTTTCAGTCCTTCCTATTCATTAGGTCGTCTCGGTTTTTATTACTACCTTTGCAAAGTAAGTCATTGAGGGATAGGTTTTAATCGGATTGTCTGGAATCAAGACTATAAGTCTTCTTTTGACGACGGAATATTCCCTCGACTTCCTTTATCAGATAAAAAGACCATTAGAGAGATTTGTGCTAATCTATTTTGTGGAAGATGACCAGTAAATAGAATACTATCTAATTTAAAGATCGCTACAAATACTATCCAGATACTTATTTATTAAATTCATAACTCAAATTTATGGCTAATACCCTAATTGACTGGACTGATAAGGTCTGGAATCCTGTTACGGGATGTACAAAAGCATCTGCCGGATGTAAAAACTGTTATGCGGAGAGATTTACGAAAGAATTACAAGATAAAGGTATTGAGAAGTACAAAGACGGGTTCAAAGTTGTCAAATGTCACCCCGACTGCTTAAACGATCCCTATAAATGGAAAAAGCCGGAAAAAGTGTTCGTTAATTCAATGAGTGACCTTTTCCACAAGGATGTTCCATTGGAGTTTATTAAACGGGTGTTCCAAACGATGTATAATAATGAGCAGCTTGTATTTCAAATATTGACGAAAAGGGCAGAGAGATTATTGGAATGCGATCCCCAATTAAAATGGACTAATAATATATGGATGGGGGTATCGGTCGAGAATGAAGCGGTAAAATACCGTATAGATCTATTACGAGAATGCCATGCAAGATTAAAATTTCTCTCGATAGAACCATTGATTGGAAATCTGGGAGAATTGAATTTAAAAGGAATCGATTGGGTGATTGTCGGAGGGGAGAACGCTCCAGAAGCACGTCCAATGAAAGAAGAATGGGTACTCGATATTCAAAGACAATGTAAGGAGCAAAATGTACTTTTCTTCTTCAAACAATGGGGAGGGTGTAATGGGCATGGAAGTCGTCTGCTAAAAGGCAAGGAATATAGGGCAATACCGGAATATCGCCCAGATTTCTTCGGAGTTTGACTTTTAATAAATAGATGAATACGAATAATTTGAGATTATGTTAGACAGATTTTTTGATCCTGAAACTGAAAATTGTATATATATAAAATAAGAATCAAATTTTCTGTCTTTAATTTTATGCAGATCAATACATTATGAAATTAAAAACTAATAATAATGCAAAATGAAATT
>CALVXU010000026.1 GCA_944371605.1 uncultured Bacilli bacterium | reverse complement strand
AAACATT
Source organism: uncultured Bacilli bacterium (assembly GCA_944371605.1). GTDB lineage: Bacteria > Bacillota_I > Bacilli_A > RFN20 > CAG-288 > Enterosoma. Next base: position 3,840 of record CALVXU010000026.1, on the reverse strand, counting down.
TCACATAATTCAGTCACAGTAATACAATACTCATCTGCGTTTTGATTATTGATGTATTGTTTTGCCATTTTTTCAAATTCAACTACTTTATTTGGATTGACAATCACTAATACATGACCTGATTTTTTGCCGAGTTCTTTTACATCCAATTCAATTCCTGGCCAAACATCACAAAACTCTTTTACTTCTTCTCTAAATTGATGGTATTGATTGATATCAAAATAATTATGGTTTGTGATAGCAAGAATTTTAACTTGAGCTAATTCTACTTTTTCTTTAAATAATTCAAGCGTTGGCTCTCTTTTTTCGCCATCTCCCTTTTTCACATTTTTTGTATGACAATGTAAGTCAATTAACATTTTTTACACCTCCCTTTTTTACAAACACTTTAAATCCATTGCCCTTTAGCTGGATGCTAACATGTTTAAGCCCAACAAAATACACACAGTCAAATTGTACAATAAGCACGTCATCATTAGCGACTTTATATATAAATAGTGCGGTTTTTCTATATATTAATTTACTGACAAACAATAACTTTATACAGCATCTAGAGAACTGTATTATTCCACCAATCTGAAAAAATAGTTCATGTTTCTTCTTGATTTATTTCGATATCATTCAACCCCCAAAGCTTTAAACACAGCATCTTCTACACTACTGTAGAAAATAATGCTAAAACTTCCCATTAGTTCGCTTTGCACACTTCCTAAATCCTGTGCTGATGTGATTGGCAACAATATCTTCTTTGCTCCACTATCTAGACAAACTTGTAAATTATTTGCCAGATTCTCTACTTTTATGACAGTCCCACTAATACTGATATCTCCCAGAACAGCTAGTGATCCAAGTGTTGGTTTATTTAAAGCTATTGAGCATATTGCAATCAACGTAGGCAATGCCAGTTTATTCGTCATTCCAATACCTTGAAGGTCGCGATAATCGATCAGATAATCTTTTGTGGTTGTACTAATCGATTGTGAAATACGATTACTGTTAGCTTTTAAGTAGTTGAATGCGATTGCAGTTGCTTCTCGGCAGTCACGATCCGTACCAATACCAGTCCGTTCAAATTTACCATTACCTGGAAGCATTTGTGTTTCTAACCGGTATAAGCCAATCATTCCCGATTTACCCTGAGAGACTGTATAAACTTGTCCTGGATTACAGATACCCTCTGGAATCAATGTACTGCTTCCCTGTTCTGGAACAGATACATATTTTTCTTCGAAATTTTCATTGTCGATATAGGAAAAATTGACATCATAGAATTCCATGCCACCAATCTTTTTCAACTGTTCTTTTACACGGCGACGCATTTCCAAACTTATTCTTAAGATCTCTTCTAATTCTTCTTTTGAATAGTTTCCATCCGGATAAATTAGTTTAATCAAACCAGAGACAGTTTTTCTGACTGCAATAACATCTCTCTGATTTAGATTCTTACCAAGACGGAAGTATTTGTCTAATGCATCTCCTTGTTGTAACTTACGCAATTCACGAACAAATTCTGATAAATAGTCCGTAATAAAACCATAGTCATTGGTGAAGTGTTCTGGTCTGAACTTTGGCACTTCCCATCCTGGTATATAGCAATGCATACGATCCAGGAATGCAGTATCAGTTCCCATTTCTGGAGGGAATGGTTCAAATAAAGATGATGTTTTTAAAAGCACATCTACACTTTGATTGATATTTCCAACAAAGACCATTGATGCAGTTGCAGCCTTTTCCTCTTTTCCACGGGCAAAAGATCCACTTGCCATGTAGTCTTTCATTATCTGAATGCCATCTTTGTCTTTAAAGTTGATACCTGCAACTTCATCAAAGGCAACACAATCCCATAAGCCAACAAGTCCTACTTGCTTTCTTGCCATATTATAGAAAAGATTCGCTACCGTAGTTTGTCCACCAGACACAAGAATGCTATTGGGAGAGATTTCTTTATACACATAGGATTTACCAGTACTTCTTGGCCCCAGTTCGCACAAGTTGTAATTGTTTTCCACAAGTGGAACCATGCGCAGCAATAGTAACCACTTTTCTCTTTCACTCAATTCGTCTGGTTCCATGCCAATAGAACGGAGCATGATATCAATCCATTCTTCCTTTGTAAAATATTGACGTCCTTCATGCAGACCCTTGATATCAACATGAGGCATTTGAATTGGTTGTAACTTCAAAATATGAATTGGTGTACCTTTCTTATCCTCTTCGATGAATTCATATTCAAGATTGACCATACACCAGATCCCACCACATAGCAGACGATCATATTGCATTGGATAGTCTTCTGGTATAGGTACATTCTTAATTCCTAAATTGGAGAATTCGGCTTCATAAGTATCATTTTTGATATTCAGATTAACTGTAATCTTATCAATAACAGAGTAGGTTCCCCTTTGCCGCAATATCGACAAAATCTTTTGTGCTTCATCAGGACGAACAAAGTTATCAGCTAATATCTTTTTAACTCTGGCAACACCAGCTTCAATGACATTGTCTTCATCCGAGCTGCAATACTGGCCAAGCAAAAACTCCAGCACATAGACTGGCACATTAGCCCCTTCCTTGATCTGCTTGGCAAGATCTTTACGAACAATCTTGCCACTGAAGTGTTCTTTTAACTTCTCTTTTATTTCAAACCTATCTGCCATATTATTTCTCCCTGTTATTTTGAAATCTTAAATAATTCATGCCCCACTTCAACAAGAATATTATTATCTATTTTATTAATCTCATCTTCTGTCGCATTAGAATTTTTATAGAATTTATTCTTTACTTCATTTGAACGCATTTCATTCAATAAAATATGTGTTGTTTCATACTTATCGCTATACTCATAAATAATCAATTTCAACTCCTTATCAGCCAGCATTCTTTTTTTGATATACTCCCAATACATTTTATCTGTTTCACCTATGGACAATCCAAATAAACAAATAATTGTGGAAGCATTTATCATTTTGATAAATTTATCGATATTCAATTGACCGGCTGTTTCGAGTAACGATTTTTTTACAAGAGCTTGATTGACTTGATTATCATTTTGTAGTTTTCCATTAGCTAATTGACTAGAATCATTTACTCCAATTATCATCTCTCCATTATCCAAAGTTCCATGAAGATAAAACACTTTATTTAAAATAACTTTATTTCCCACACTCGGAAAAGTCCTGAAGAATTTGACATCTTTCATAGATTGTAAATTATTATCCCATACCTGCGATAATGTATTTGTATAATTAAAAGAGACTGCATTAATGATAATATCACCATGTGCATACCTGTTTAACAAATTTCTTATCTTTTCTCTTTCTACTTCTTTTTTATCTCTAGTAATATCTAATATAGCATTTAAAACAATGTTTTTTGACTCTTCTTGAGATACTTGAAAATTACTTGAAGCTAAAACCAAATAATCTCTTAAGCAAAGATCCAGTTTAACTTTATCTAGAATAAACCTATTTTTTTGTTCTTCATTTACATCCTTTAGCAAATTACCAAGCTGTTTTTCATAATCAACCCATAGATACTCTTTACCATCTTCAAAATCTTCTTTTAATTTCTTGAAAATGACATTTTCTGTCAGATTCAATTTGTCCTCATTTAAAAGTAAATGTTTATAAAAGTCTGTATATCGAGTTTTTAAACCTAAACTAAGATCTAATCCATTTCCAAACAACCACGTTATTTGCATATTTCCTCCAACAATAGTAATGAAGTGTGTATAAGTCGAACCTACCTTTCGCTTTCCGGTTAATACACCACTCAGTTAAATTAACTATCACTTCTTATGAGCTTTCGCACATTTTAGAAATCAAACTCATCAAAAGCCAT
>CALVXU010000025.1 GCA_944371605.1 uncultured Bacilli bacterium | reverse complement strand
AAATAGTTTCTAAACTGCTATTGTAGTCAACACTTTGGTTGTCAGTTAAAATTAACGAATTTTTTTTGTTGTCAAATATCGTCTTATCGGCTAAAGAAATTTGAACTCTTTCATCAATGAAATTGTCCTTGAGAGCTATATCAATCATTTTTAAGCGGTCTTCATAAGAGGCTTCCAACGACTTAAAATGATGCTTAAAAACAGGGACAACAAAAAATTTCACAGGTTGCAAAAAGGAAAGTAAAGTCTTGATTATATCGATATGTCCTTGATGAATCGGATCAAATGCTCCACCGAAAATAACAATATTTTTACTCGGAAATAATTGTGCCATCTTTTTCAACAATAATTTGAATTGGCTCAGGTGCATATAGAGATATTTGTTGATTATTTCCAGTAAAATCAAAATATCCTAAGCCAACAATTCTAATTCGATAATCACCTGTTCCGTCAACAGAGATTTTATGTTCGGTCAAATCAGCAGTGCATTTGATTTTTTTCGTGACGCTCAACTGATCTTTATTATTTGATAAATCGCGTAGAGTTTCATCAGCATGACTGGTTTTACATCTTATAATAGTGATGTCATTGGACTTGTAAAAAGTGAATGCGGTTCTATCTCCTTCGGTGATATCAATTCGAGCAAAATTGGATAATAAGAATGACTGATCTTTTTTGGAAGTGTAGGTTTCGGGTTTAATCTCAGTTCTTGGAATCAAATATTTAACCAATTGAGGCTCAACAAAAGAGACAAGTGACTTAGAATTATATATTCCAGGCAAATCATAAAGATATGTCTTATCATCAAGTGGGACAGAAACTACGGCTAAAGATGTGTTTGGAAAAGGAATGGTCTGAATCATTTTGTTTGTTGGATTATGATAATACTTTAATAGGTTTGATACCAAAGTCGATTTTCCGACTTGATAAGCACCGATGACATAGACGGACTTGCCTTCACGATATTTCACGATAGCATCACGAACAATTTCGATATTTAATTGCGTGTTTTGATGTGAAGCGGATAGAATGATATCAAGTGGATGAATATCTTCTTTTTCTAAGGCTTTTCTTACATATTCTTTCAAATATTCATCAGAATACTGCTTAGGCAAAACATCTCTTTTATTGACGATTACAAGCACTTTTTCAGGTAAGAATTTTCCGATATTGTGCAAGAAAGAGCCAGTCAAACAAAAAGCATTTAAAACATAAACCGCTAAGGCATCTTCCTTGATGGCAGCTTCTAAAACAGTGATATAGTCATCATTAAAATCATAAGATGTTGATCTATCACTGAAATGTCTCAATTTATTGCAACGCTCGCATAAGACATCTTCATTGCTGTTGAATTTCTCGCTGGTCACATATCCAGCGGCACTCGGATCTTTATCCTGTAAAATCGAACCACAACTATAGCAGCGTCGAACTCGGATTTCGGCGGTTAAACCGGATGTTTTTGTTTTACGAATCATATGCTTTCCTCCCTTTTTGGACATTCGATGCCCAATAAACCTTTCTTAGCCCATGACGCACGAATCTTTTTATCGATTTTTCGAACGTATTTCGTCTGCCAATTGTCCTTTGTAGTGATCGGTTCAGTCAATACTAAACGCCCATGAATTTTTTTAGTGTAGAGATAATCTGTGAAAATCTGATCTCCGACGAAAAGACAATCATTGACATCAAGCTTTTCTTTTTTTAGAAACTTTTTAACTTTAAAACCACAATATTTAAAGGCGAATGGAAGGTAAGTCACGCCTAGTTTTTCACAGTATGGAGATACTCGTTTTTTAGTATTGTTAGAGATGATGATAAAGCGTATCCCCAAACTTTCAACCTCAGCTTTAAGCTTGATAGCACGATCAGATGGAATGAAACAATCAGCTGGTTCTAACGTATTATCTAAATCCACAATCAAAGCTTTGATTTTAAGTTCAACAAAAAAATCTAAAGAGATATCGTATACGCTTTGAGCATGATAAGGAACTTTAACTTTATTCATTAAAAATATTATATCAAAATATTAAAAGTTTAATGCTTATTGTTCTCCTTTTCGAACAAATCAAACAATGATAATTGAGTGTCCGCCTTGTCAGGTGACGCTTTTATAGTATTGATCTTGCTCGGCTTTGGAGTCTCTGGCTTGAATTCAGGAGTCATCACGAAACCATAATCGTTAAAGCCTATCACGCGTTGCTTTCCTAAATTTGGAATATTCACACGCAATTCAGACCCGAGTTCAATCGGAGATAAATTTCCGAGATCAAGACAACAAGTCGATTCATTAGTCGTAATAGCGACTAAGTTCTTCTGTCCACGGATTTTTTCAACCTTTGTCACCGCTTTGATCAGCATAGGATTTTTCTTGAAAATCTTGATCAAATTCGATTTAGGGCCTAATCTCTCAGTCGTATTGATTTCACTAGAGTGAATCAATCTGGCCGCTCCTTTGTCGGCTAGAATCAGTAATAAGCTCGCCTCTTTCGATGTGAAGGTGATCAAACTGACCAAATGAGTCTCATCGACACCAGAAGCGATCGCTTTGACACCCATAGCTGTCAAAGAAACGAGTGGAATATCGCCTTCATTATAGCGACTAGCACGGCCTAATTCGTCGACGACAACAATATCTGAATTTCCAGAAGTCATCTCAACCGCAACAACTCTGTCTTCGTCATTCATCAATTTACAAGCGCGAAGAGGACGTTTTGTCAAAGAAGTCTGTTTGAATTCAGTGAGAGCAGTGCGCTTAATCTTGTTCAGCAAAGTTAAAATCACGATATTATAACCGGGCTTAAACTCGTCTAACATAAAGCATTTGACTATCTTTTCATTAGATTTTAATGTGATCAGATTATTGAGATGTTTTCCTTCTTCTCTCCATTTCATATCTGATAATTGATAGATAGGTATAAAGCCATAGTTGCCTTTGTCAGTGAAGAAAAGAACTGAGTCATGTGTTGAACACTTTTGCTTAAATACCAATTTGTCACCAGGTTTAAGTTTAGGAAGATTTAAAGGATCATCAGAATTAGCATCTCCAGAAGAAGTATAAGACTTGACAGAGGAGCGCTTAGCATAACCATCAGCGGTGATTGCCACATAGCAATCTTCTTTTGCAATCAATCTAGTTTGATCAACGTTATCAAAAGACAGTTTAGAATCAAGAATTTGTGTCTTGCGCGGAGCAGCGAATTTTTTACATATTTCTTTGAGATTATTGCTGATCACTTTGTCTAGCTTATCGCTATCGGATAAAACTTCTTTTATATATGCGATATTCGCATTTAAGGAATCTAATTCAGCTCTTAAAGCTTCAATATCTGGTTTAGATAAACGATATAAAGGCATCATGGCGATGGCTTCTGCTTGTCGTTCAGTGAAACCATAATCATCGCGAAGCATCTTTTTGACACCTTCTTTACCCGATGATTTTTTGATCTTTTCGATGATTTCATCAACGATAGGATAAGCTTTCATCAAACCGGAAACGATTTCTAATCTATCTAATGCTGTCCTCAAATCATATTGGAAGGCTTTGGTTTCGACATCTCTTTGATGGTCGATATAGGCATCAACAATCTCAAGCAAAGACATCGTCTTCGGATGTCCTTTATTGATAGCTAAGAAATTGCAAGAAATTGTGTTCCTCAATGCGCCTTTGCTTTGCAAATAATTCAGTACATCCTCAGGTGAAGCACCTTTCTTGATTTGAATGACGATGTTGACATCATCTTTTGAAGATTCATCGATGATTTCTTCAATGTTATCGAGATTATCATTTTCCTTACGTTTAACTAAATCAGTGACGAATAATTTTTTGATAGCTCCAAACGGGATTTCACTGATGACGATTGTATTGTCATCGTGATTTATCTCTGCTTTCGCATAAAGATAAAATGAACCAGTACCAGTCTCATAGATTTTTCTCAAAGCCTGCTTATCATCGATGATACCACCTGTTGGGAAATCAGGTCCTTTGATAAAACTCAGCAAATCATCTAAATTGGCACGTTTGTGCTGGATGCGATAGATGACAGCATTGATGACTTCTTCGAGGTTATGAGGAGTGATATAAGTCGTAGAACCGACTGCGATACCTGAGGTGCCGTTGACGAGGATGTTTGGAAAACGCGCAGGCAAGACTGTGGGTTCTAAAGATTTATCATCAAAAGTCGGAACCATATCGACTGTTTTCTTTTGGATATCTTTGACTAGATATTCGCTTAAGGCAGATAATCTCGCTTCAGTGTAACGATTAGCAGCAGCTCCATCATCATCGATTGATCCATTATTACCTTGGAAATCGATCAAAGGAGCTTCCATTTTCCAATTCTGAGATAAATGGACTAAAGCATCATAAATCGAAGCGTCACCATGCGGATGAAAATGACCCATTACATGGCCGACGATAGTCGCGCATTTGACAGTCGGTTTTGTGAAAAGATATCCTTGTTCAAACATATCATAAATGATTCGGCGTTGAACTGGTTTTAAACCATCTCTGACATCTGGAATTGATCTATCAGTGATAACTGCTTTAGCATATCGATTAAATGCGCCGATTAAAACATCAGTCATTCCAGAAGGGATGATCTGTTCATTGACGACTTCAATATTCTTTTTACTTTTCACGTTCAACCTCCTCAGTGAAGGAATCATTTATCGAAAAATCAATATTATTTTCAATCCAATCCTTACGGCGATCAGTATCTTTCCCTAAGAATAACTTAACTTTATCGTGGGCGTCTTCATCATCAGCGATATAAACTTTCAGCAAACGTCTAGAAGCTCTAGACATGGTTGTAGAAGCTAATTGATCGTAATTCATTTCACCCAAACCTTTATAACGATTAACTTTATATCCAGCTCCTACTTCTGCCTTGGCTTTAGCTAAATCTTTATCATCCCAGCAATAGATTTTTTTACGAGCATTTGAGACTAAATATAGTGGTGGACAAGCGACATAAACATGCCCAGTTTCAATCAGAGGTTTCATATGATTGTAGAAGAAAGTCAATAATAATGACTGGATGTGAGATCCATCATCATCAGCATCGGTCATGATGATGACTTTTCCGTAATGAATATCTTTGATTTTAAAATCGGAATCAAAACCTGCTCCGATAGTATATATGAGAGTTGCTATCTCTTTATTGCCGAGCAGAGTTTTGACGTCGTTGACGTCAGTGGTGTTTAACGGCTTACCCCGCAAAGGCAAAATCGCTTGATATTTTGGATCACGGCCCTTTTTAGCTGAACCGCCTGCTGAGTCACCTTCAACGATGAATAACTCATTATTCATATAATCTTTCGATGAGCAAGGTGTCAACTTATCAGAAAGATTGAAAGTAGTTTTATTCTTTAATAGTTCACGTTCTTTCTTTCTCTCTGATTCCGTCTTTGCTCTGACGCGCATCTCATCGATAGTTTTCTTAACTACTAAAGAAGCATCATTAGCATGCTCTTCGAGATAGTATGACAATTTTCCTTCTATCAATGAATCGACGGCATTCAATGCTTCTTTAGTACCTAATTTTCCTTTTGTCTGTCCTTCGAATTGTAATAAGTGCTCAGGAACCCAAACTGAGAGGATAGCGACTAAACCTTCGCGCAAACAATCTCCGTCTAAAGATTCATTTGATTTAATCTCACTATGATTAATAGCATAACTATTAAAACAGGAGGTCAACGCTTTCTTTAAACCGGTGACATGATATCCACCATCGCCAGTTCGCACTCCATTAGCAAAAGAGATGATTTTTTCATCATAATTATCTTTGATAAAACCGAACACCGCTTCGATTTTAATCCCGTCATCACTGACGCCGTCCATATGAAGTGTCTGAATTAATAATTCTTTTCCAACAGTATGCCGGTTGAAATACTCTAACAAACCATTAGCATAAAAGAAATCCTGCTTACGATTAGTTCTTTCATCAACTAGATGGAAAGTCACACCTTTAGTCAGGCAAGCTTTATCATCTAAATGCTGAGCGATTTTATCAAAATTAAAAGTGATATCATCAAAGATTTTTTTATCCGGATAAAAACGGACTTTAGTACCTCGTAAAGATGTGCTTCCCATCTCCTTGATACCAGAAAATTTACTTCCATTCTTTTCAAATTTTGCGTAATGATCGATGCCATCACGATAAGAATGCACTTCTAGCCACTCGGATAAAGCGTTGGTGACAGCTGCGCCGACACCATGTAAACCGCTGGCAGATTTATATAATTCCTCATCGAATTTACCACCGCCGTGTAAAGTTTGATAAACGATTTGAAACCCGTTCTTCTTTTCTTTAGCGTTATAATCATAAGGGACACCACGTCCTTGATCTTGGACTTCTAAAGATCCATCGTCATGGATGGTGACAAAAATATTTTTTCCGTAACCTTCATTCGCTTCATCGACAGCATTATCTAAAATCTCCCATACCAAATGATGAAGCCCAACAGTATCGGTTGAGCCGATGTACATGCCAGGTCTGCGCACAACGGCCTCTAGACCGTGCAAGACACGTAGCTCATTAGCATTGTAGTTTCCGTTCATTAAAAAACACCTCAAATAAGATTTTAGCTTTATTTGCTTTTAAAAAAAAGACTTTATATATATAATCTATAAGGTTTAATGGAGATTTTCATATGGAAAATGTTTATACATTTATTTTCATAGCTGTGAGCATGATCATTTCATATTTGATCGGCTCAATCCCTACTTCCTTAATCATTTCCTCTCATTATGGTATCGATATCCGTAAGTATGGTTCACACAACGCCGGAGGAACAAACGTCGGTCGTGTCATAGGCAAAAAAGCTGGTATTTTCACTATCATCTTAGATATTTTTAAATGCTTCATCCCCTGTTTATTGGTCAGTTTGATTTATCTCTATGCTCCCTTAAGCTTAGTTTCATATGACCATCTATTAGAATTGTCCGTCTGTTTATCAGCTTTTTCCGTTGCAATCGGACATACTTTTCCGATTTTTGCTTCTTTTAAAGGCGGAAAAGCCGTCGCTTGTTTTGCTGGCTTTGTCCTCTATATTTCACCTTTGATATTTGTTGTTGGCGTGACTTTATTTTTTATATTGTTCAAATTATTCCATCGTATCTCGCTCTCATCAGTTATCGCCGTTCCTTCTATCATCCTTTTGTCATTGGTTCCAACTATTCTGGACTTAACAGTTTTAAATGATCCCAATAGCTATAATGGTGGGACATACTTCGGTCCTTCCTTCAATATTCATCTGACATATATCACAACAATTTTTATCTTTGTCTTAGCTTCATTAGTAGTCATCAGACATATCTCTAACATCAAGCGGTTAGAAAAAGGTGAAGAGCCTGAAACCCATTTTAAGAAAAGCTGATAGCATAAAATTTCAATCTAATAAAAATGGCTATTTCCACAATCAGTAGAGATAGCCATTTATTTTATTTATTCTTAGGATTTTTTTGAGCTTCTTTGATAGCGCGCATCGTTTGGTTGACTCGAGCTTGTGAAGGAGTCACGCCCATAGATTTATACATCGCCTTGATCATAGCTTCGTTGAAAGGCGGATTTTTTTCTAATTCAGTCTTAAACAGCTTTCTAGATGCGAAAAATCCAATGATTAGCCCGGCTAAGAATGTGCCTATAATAGCTAATACAAATCCCCAAACTGGAATAGACATATCAGCACCGATTATTAAGCGCGTGAATCATAATCGCCAGTATCAGTTCTGACGATCACGGAAGTGCCATTCTTAACAAACATAGGGACTTTGATCTTTAAACCAGTCTCTAACACTGCGTCTTTAGTAGCTTTGTTGACAGTATCGCCAGCGACAGCGTTGTCATCAGTGTCAACAATCTTCAAAGTAACTTTAGGCGGGAGTTGAATACCGAGTATCTCTGCACCAAAATACGTGATTAAAACATTAGATTCAGGAGCTAAGAATTGTAATTCCCATTTGATTCTTTCTTTAGGTAATTGAATCTGATCATATGTCTCGTTATCCATGAAGTAAGCAAATCCGCTGGTTCCTTCATCAGCGTATAAGAATTGCATCTCTTTTTTATTGAGATATGCCAACTCAACTTTGGTGCCGCTGAATAACATCATTTCAGAAATAGCACCTGTGCGAAGATTTTTGCATTTGATCTTATGCTTCATCTTCGCCATAGCGGTTTTATTATGTTGGATATCGAGAACTGATAATAAAGCGTTATCGTAGATGAAGACTTTGCCTGGACCTAATTCGCCAGCATCGATAATATCAGCCATTTCTTTTTCCCCCTAGTTACTTCTTTTCTTCGTGACGAGTCACTTTTCCACAATTTGGACAAAACTTGTTAGTCGCAAAACGATCGGGATGTAATTTTTTGTTTTTAGTAGTGATATAGTTTTCGTGTTTGCAAACTGAGCAGCGCAAGATGATGTCAATTCTCTTTTCAGCCATTTTGATACCTCCGTTATTTGACCATTAAATTATATAGTCTCTAACATATATAAGCAAGTAAATTTGTTGAAATCACATAAAAAATAAAAATGTGTTTTTACATTATGATTTAACAGATTATAGGTTTTGTAATGTTTATTTTACGGAAATCAATAATTATAATTATGTTATGAATAAATTTATTTTTAATATCGGAAACAAAGTCATCGGCCACGACTGCCCAGTCTTAATTCAAACCATGGGTGATAAAAAGACCTCTAATGCAAGATATTTGATCGATTTGACAAATAGACTTCAAAAGATAGGTTTGGATATGATGAGATTCTCAGTGTTAGACGATGATGATATCAAATCTCTAAAATTTATTAAGGAACATGTTCAGATACCGGTTATAGCTGATATCCATTTCGATGGCAATTTAGCTTTAAAAGCCATTGAAGTTGCTGGAGTTGATAAGATTCGCATCAATCCTGGAAACATCAATGAAACCTCTCTTCGTGATATCATTCATTCAGCCAAAAAACACGATGTGGCTATCAGAATCGGTGTTAATTCTGGCTCTTTGAACAAGTATCGAGGAAAAACGAGCTCACCTATTGATGATTTCTTTTTAGCGATGGATGTCACTTTAGCTATCTTTGAACAAGAAGATTTTCACAAACTAGTGTTATCTTTAAAAACCAGTGATCCACAATCTCTAGAAGAGTTATATCTTCGCGCTGATCAAATTTACCCC
>CALVXU010000024.1 GCA_944371605.1 uncultured Bacilli bacterium | reverse complement strand
GAATTGCTTCCTCTCTCCGTTCGACTTGCATGTATTAGGCACGCCGCCGGCGTTTATCCTGAGCCAGGATCGAACTCTCAAAAATATATTTTTTTAAAAGACAATTCTAGTTTGCCGACTTATTTTTCCGGTTTGACTATTATTGGTTCGTTTCTACTTAAATGTATTGACGATTTACCTATTGTATAGCTGTTTCCCGTTTAGTTTTCAAAGAGCGATAACAAGCTTCTTTTCAGAAGCGCGGATAAGATTGTATCATTCCATTTTTACCTAGTCAACAACTTTTTTTATTTTTTTTATTTCGGCTGAATTTCTTTTGTTTTTTCGTATTTTTCTATCAACTTAACTCTAAGCGAATGCTTACCACTTAAGGGCTTTGCGTTTAAAAATATAACAGTTCTTCTAATTATGTCTTCGATCGTCATAAACTTTGCTCCAAAGGCAATCATATTAGCCTCATTATGTTCAACAATCAAATGACTTGTTTCATCATTGTAAGCTATTCCGCAGCGAATGCCTTCAACTTTATTAGCACACATGCAGACTCCTTCTCCTGAGTTACAAATTAAGACGCCTTTTTCTGCAATGCCATTTTTTACACACTCTGCTGCTTGAAATGCATAATAAGGATAATTACATGATTCCTCGCTATAACAACCAAAATCGCATATTTCGATATCAAAATTTTTAGTTAAATAGTCAATCAAAGCCTTTTTTGCTAAAAAGCCTCCATGATCACAACCAATTGCTAATTTCATTTTAATACTCAGTACTATTTATTATTTCCCAATAGTACTTTCTCCATTTTGAGGGTTTTCTATGATTGTTGAAAATCTTTTACAAGTTTATCAAATGGCAGTTCACCTTGTCTTATTAATTTAATTCCATCCACTAATGAAATGATGGTGGTTGGAATAGAAGATACGCACTGCCCTTCAACAATGCATGTGACTAAAGGTTGATTAGAAAAGGTGGCTAACACATCTTCATAAGTAGTTAATGGGGATTGATTAGAAAGATTAGCACTAGTGACCTGCAAAGGATAATTTAAATCGTCTAATAAAGTTAACAATTTATCAAATTTTGGAATTCTAATTCCAACAACATTGGTGCCTAAATGTGTTTGCCATGGCACATTTGCTTTAGCTTTCAATAATATAGTTAAAGGACCTGGTAAATATCTATCTATTATCTTTTGTATTTTGTGATTAATTTCAAAATATTCCTTTAAAGGAAATTTAGTACCGCACATAATCGACACAGGCTTATTAATCGCACGTTGTTTTACTGAAGCTAATTTTAAGAATGCCTGGGAATCATCCCATCTGATTCCAAATCCGTATACCGTCTCTGTCGGAAATGAAACAACATTTCCAAGATCGATTTCATTCTTTAATTCTGAAGACTCAAAAGTAACTGACTTCATATTTGTAATTTTTATGATATTAGAATTTCATCGAAACATCTTGCTTTTTAGTTTCTTCGACTTTAAAAAATTCACACGGAGTGCAATGAATCATATTAGCAATAATAGAGGAGGGATATGTAACGATATCTTGATTATAAATAGATACATTAGAATTATAGATTCTTCTGGCTGCTAATAGATGTTCCTCAACATCATTGATTGAAGTCTGTAGATTTACAAAAAGGGCATCTGCTTTGAGTTGTGGATAATTCTCAATAAGAGCTGAAATATTAGCCGACAATTTGCTCAAATCATTATTTAATTCAGAAAGAGAATTGATGTCGGTAGACTTATTAGCAGTAGCTCTAGCTAATGTGACATCGATTAATGTTTGATTTTCATGTTTGACATATCCTTTACAAACATCCAATTGTTTGGTTAACAAATCAAATCTTTTATTCAAAGCCACTTCAATATCCGCTTGTGATTCATCAATTTTAACTTTCAAGCGTTTAAAATAATTGGCTTTTGCGATACCCCAAAAAATGACAAACAAAATGAATAAAGCGATGATGCCTCCAATTGCAATGCCTACAATTGCTCCCACATTAATCAAAAACATAAATACTATCTCTTTCTATGCGGATTTAAAATATTGACAAAACTATCTTTTTTAGGATTGATAGATTTCCAATATTGATAATACTCTTGATAATCATAACCATAATGAGCGCATAATTTTTTGACTACGACTGGTAAGTTAGATTCAAAAGTTTTCTTTATGGCGTTAAATTTAATCACATCGATATCTGTTGTAGGATCAAGTCCCATTTTTGAAGGATTACTAATCAAATCATCACAATAAGCTACTGCAGCGTTCATCTCTCTTTCATGTCTTTCTTGAGTTGTTTCAACATGCTTTTTCTCTTGCCTAATGACCTGTCTTCTGGGCAAGCCTTCTAAGCCATACTTGGAACGCCATAATCCGATAGCACCAGCGGCTCTAGTTTTACCTAAAATACGTAAAGAGATACCATTGTCGGTAAATACTTGATACGGATCTTTACCAGATTTGATAGCATCGATAACTTTTTCGATAAATTCATCTGTGAAAGTTATCTTTGATTGAGTACATTTTAGAACGTAAGGGTTTTTGTTGAAAACGCGTTGTGCATTTTTTGTAAATTTTTTTGTCGCCATATTTTTTGCTCCTTTTTGCCTTTGTTAATTATTGTTATCAGTCGTACCTTCACCGGAATCATTATTACTATTAGGTAAAATCTCTTTTACTACTCCTGGACGTTCAGAACTTTTAATCACAGGTTGAAATGTATTTCTTAATGCCATAACAGAAGATTCATCTGTTTTAATCAATAATACAGGAACACCCGCATAGTTTTCAATGTGCTGCGCAAAAGATTCGATAGTAATATTAATTTTGCTCGATTGAATCTCATCTATAAATAGCATTGCAATTTTTGATGGATCACTAGCACCAGTAGCGCAAGCATATTTAAATTCATCTAAATTAATCGGTTTGCCACGGCAAGATACAGCGATGACAATTCTAGATGGGCTTGCATCTAATAACTTGTCAACTGCCATATAAAAATCATCATATCCCGGGTACATAACGATATTCCGTGGGTTTTTAGCAACCGCACCATTCTTATTAGCCAACTTATGCTCATCAACTGGAGGCAATTCACGATGTTCTAGCAAATATTTGATTTGATCAGCAGTGATTGTTTCATGTTCGATAAGAGTATCCGCAATAAGTTTCACATCATCTTTGTGCTCAATAAGCAATTGGCGAGCTCTTTCATGGCATTCATCAATTATAGCTCTAACCGCTTTATCAATCTCATATGCGATTTGTGTAGAATAGTTGGATTGAGTGGAATTATAATCACGACCGAGAAAAACTGATCCACCTGGTTTTTCGTATTGGATAGGCCCTAATTCGGACATACCATATTGAGTAACCATTGATCTAGCTAAATCGGTAGCCACTTCAATATCATTACTGGCGCCGGTGGATACATCCCCAAAGAAAATTTCTTCCGATGTTCTGCCGCCTAAATAGCCAGTGATGCGGGCTAGCATTTGATTTTTTGTTAATAAGAAACGATCTTTTTCAGGGGTCATCAGCACATGGCCACCAGTTCTTCCTCTTGGAATAATTGTAATCTTTTGCACGACATCAGAATATGGCAAGAAAATTCCAATAACTGCATGACCAGATTCATGATAAGCGACCTGCTTCTTTTCTTCAGGTTCGAGATGAGATTTCTTGGCGGGTCCAGCAATAGCTCTATCAATGGCCTCATCGATATCTGATGTTGTGATAGCTGAACGATTAGATCTAACAGCTAAAATAGCAGCATCATTCATAATATTAGCTAGGTCAGCACCAGAGAAACCGACAGTTCTGCTAGCGATATTATCAAAATCAACATCTGGAGCAAGTTTTTTATTTCGCGAGTGCACTTTTAAGATTGCAGCACGTCCTTGTTTATCCGGCAAATCAACAGTTATTGTTCTGTCAAAACGTCCAGGACGAGTTAAAGCTGGATCTAAAACGTCCGATCTGTTAGTCGCCGCCATAACAATAATGCCATTGTTATCAGTAAAGCCGTCCATCTCAACTAACAATTGGTTTAAAGTTTGTTCTCTTTCATCGTTTCCACCGCCTAAGCCGGCTCCTCTTTGACGGCCGACAGCATCGATTTCATCGATGAAAATTAAGCACGGCGCATTTTGTTTAGCCGTCTTAAATAAAGATCTAACACGTGATGCACCAACACCGACATACATCTCAACAAAGTCAGACCCTGAAATAGAAAAGAAAGGAACAGAAGCTTCACCAGCAACCGCCTTTGCTAACAAGGTTTTACCAGTTCCAGGCGGGCCTACTAATAACACACCGTGAGGTAATTTAGCGCCTAGTCTAGTATATTTATCTGTAGCATGGAAATAGTCTACCATTTCGACTAATTCCGCTTTTGCCTCATCGCATCCAGCAACATCAGCAAAGCGTACCTTTGAGGTGCTTTCCTGTCTTGCGACATTATTGATAAATCCAGCCATCGGACCACCAGATCCATTCATGGATTTATTCATTCTATTAAAGAAAAAGACAATCAATACAATAGTTATAATCGCTAAAATAGTTGGAAATAACCAACTAGCAACATTTGAGCTGCTCTCTACCCCTGTTTGAAATCGATCTCCAGTGTAGTATTTTGTAATTTCGCCAGTCTCAGCATTTGTTATCGTCACATTATTGATGATAGGAAAAACATATAAATCGTATATTTTAGTATGAATACTAGCTTGATAAGAATAAGTGATGACTTTTCCGTTTTGATTTAATTGTTTAAAATTGCCACTTAAATAAGTAATCTGATCAGAAACATTGCTTTGAGCAGCAACTAATGTGATCTGACTAGTCTCTGGCGTCAATAATAGCCTTGCTAAATCGCCTAAAGAGCTGTCATCCATGATAATGCCGTTTGGATTAGTTTCACTTTTAATTGAGAAATCATAGCTAAAATTTCCATTATCAGAAGAAGGGTTTCCAAAATCAGGATATCCTCCTTGGGTTGAATCGGGCACATTATCGCCATTAGTATCTATTCTATAAGTCACATCAGCTTGACTAAAAATGACGGAACGTCCATTAGTTGAAGGCACGACAAAGAAATATAGCATCAAAGCCAAAATAATAATGAGGGCAACAACTAAAAACGCAATAGAAAAGAATCCGCGATTCTTACCTCGGTTATTGCTATTATTCGGTTGATTATTTGATGGTTTATTTTGATTCGGCTGATCATCATTATTAGCAAAATTCATTTCATATGTTGATTGATCATTTTCAATGAGCATCAAAGAAGATTTTTCGTTAGGTGTTTCCATCAGTTCCTCCTAATAATATATTCTTCATAACTTCGCTATTATGATATGGCAAAATGCGTTGTATTTCAAGAAAGAAGCACAAGACTAAAACAAACTTAATTTTTAATAAAAAATGCTTAGGTTACGAAATTTTCACTACAATTGTTTTGCGATTTTAAAAAAATAAAAATGTCACAAAAAAAATTAGCTTTTTCACAAATATGATATTTGATATCACATCATTTCTAGGAAAGCATGTCACTGATAAAAGATTAAATAGCAGTCCTCATGAAAGCGATTACTTTGCAATAAAATGTTTTTTATAGTCTTTTTTAGCTAATGATAGTTGAGGCAAGCGAAATATGGAAAAAAGTAAATATAGCAGTAGAGAGCTAAAAGATTCACGCACAAGACATGGTAGACAAGGAGAAAACAAAGTCAAAGAAGTCTTGAATGGTCTTTTATCAAAGGGAGATGCTTTGCTAAATGGTCTTGTTTTAAAAAGAACAGATGGCTATTACCATCAAATCGATCACGTTCTTCTAAAAAGCAATGGTCTGTTCTGCATTGAAACCAAAAATTATGCCGGAAATATCTATGGCAAATATGATGACTCTAGATGGGTTATTCACAATCCATATACTAGAAACGTTTCTAATATCATGAATCCATTAAGACAAAATTATAGTCATTTATTAGCTATTAAAGAGGTGGTAAACAATGACAGCTATTATTTTGATGGGATAGTAGTTTTCACACGTGGTGAATTAAATGTTTTTGCAGATGGCGTCCTCAAAATTGACAACTTAGCGAGCTATATAAACAACAAGAAAATATACCCTCTTTATACACCAAACGATATTAAATACATCTATGAAATATTACATACGCATGACTTGAGCGATAAAATATCATCCGAAGAACTAGTAAATAAGGCAAAAGAAAAAATCAATAAGATAAAAGCTTCGATGACTTGCCCACGTTGCGGGGCGCCATTAGTTATAAAAGCTGGTAGACGCGGACCATTTTATAGTTGTTCTCGTTATCCAAAATGTAATTTTTCGATGGATTTAGATGAAGATAACACGTATAAAAAAAGATAAAAGTAAATAAATTATTTCATCATATATTAATCTTAATGATAAAGTGCTTTTACAATTTAAAAGCAAGAATATAATATTAATGCCAAATATAAAATAATTTATCTCATGGGATAAGGTGAACACTATGCGTAAAGAACAAAGACAAAAACAGATGTCAATTAATAAAGTGACTGATCAAACCGCCGTCTCAAATTTCAACAGCAACGAAAAAAAGACAAAAACGATTTTTGATAGCATCGTCGATATCATCAGCGTTTCAGATGCTGAACACAAATCAGAAGAAACACATGAAAAGGATGCTCAAAACAATGCAGATAGTAGCATACAAATATTCAAAGATTTTGTCACAAAGTCTTTTCATGATTCACAGACTTCATTCAAAGAATTATTAGAAAAAATAACTAATTTAGATGGCATCCCAGAAGATATCGCAAAAGGAAAAATAGTATATAAAGCTAGCTATATAAATCATAATAGAAATAAATCAACTGTTGTTGAATTAGACAGGTTGTTTTATTGATTATATTTATAAATATTTAAATGTAAGATAGATAAGCAAAAAGCAATTATGTTTTAGCAAAAAACAATAAATTTTTCTTTTAAATGATTCACCTTTAGGATTAGTAAGCTTTTGGCCGTATTTATATCCGTCATCATTTTTCATATTTTTAAAGAACAGTTTAGATTCTTTAAAGCTGTGGCTTTTAATATATCTAGAAAAATAAAATTTGGAAACATCAAAATCAATGGTATCAAAAACAGATCTATCGAGCTGATATGTCTTACAATAAACATCTAAAAAACTATTGAGCTTCTGTCTTAATTTTAACAAATCTTCATATGATGTTTGATGGCTCCTTGAATGTGTCTTAGCTTGCTGCACATAATTAACACCACAATAATCACTGATTTTTAAGCTGCTAGCATTCGCCACACTCAATAGGATAAAACACATATCCTCATACAATGTGAAGTTTTCTTTTTCATATTCATTTAAAATTTTTAAAACGATATCAGTTTTGATAACTTTGGTCCATTTATATATGGAAACATATTTAAACCCAGAAAATGAATGATTGTCGAAATAAAGCTTATTGATCAATTGCTTCATATCATCTGGAGTGTTGAATTCTTGTTTTTGTTTAATATTTGTTTGAAGCAATTTTCCTTCAGTATCAACCAACCTATAACTAAGTTCTAAAATGTCTCTTCCGTTTAATTCATTATTTACGCGTGATAAATAATCAAAATCAACAAAATCGTCAGAATCTAAAAAAGTAAGATATTCACCGCTAGCATGTCTTATACCATTTGATATGCTAATCGTCACACCTGAATTCTTTTGATTGATCAATTTCACACGTTGATGTGTTTTACTATAATCTTCAATCAGTTGACGACTATTGTCAGTAGACCCATCATTTACAACTATAATTTCATAATCATTAAAAGATGTGTTCTCTAAAGAAGAGATTGCCCTAATAATAGTTTTTTCTGCATTATAACAAGGAATAATAATTGAAATCATTTTAACTCACCATTCAAATCATTTGATTAATGCTCTTCTAATAGAACCGAAAAATTTCATGAAATAAGTTTTTATCGGTGAAATATCATAAGTACAAATAGGTAGATATTTAATCTTATAGTCTTTGTGATATGCAAAAAAAACATTGATCAATAATTCACCTAAAAAACCATATATGCGCGTTTGATATTCATCATAGGTTGAGATATCTATCTTCTTTTCAAGTTCAAATAAAATTTTAAATAAAAAGTCACAATATTCACTCAATATCTCTTTTGATGTTATCACCATATTACATAATGATATCTGTTTACCATTAAAAACCTTTAAGCATGTTTCATAATACTCTGGACAAATATCTTTGATGACATCAATCGTCGCATCCAAATCCTTTTTATAATGAAAATGCGAATAATGCTCATAAACAGTTTTCCATGATTTATCTGCTTGAATAGATGGGACTGGCAGAATCACATCAAATTTCGTCAATATTTGGTTGATTTCAGTAGCTGAATATAATTTATATTTAAATAAACTTAAATATCGGTGATAAAAATATCTTCTATAATGCACTAGTCCAACTGTTTTGCAATCAATATTTTTATTAATCCAATATAAAGCAGTCAATTCACAAAAACTTTTGTTTTTAGAAGTGATATTATCACCAGTGTTATCGTGAAAATCAGTGACGATATTATTTTGATTGTCACCAACACCTAAAGAATAATAGCAGTCGTATGCAGGCTTGTTAAACTGTTTATGAGTGACAATAAATATTTTTAACTTTTGTTCGTTCATAGCTATAATATTTTACAATAAATGGTGATGAATATGAGCATATTAAATAAAATCGCAAATTATATACAAACTTATGGTCTAATAAAAGGATTAAACATTATAGCTAAAAGAAATCGAGCACATAGCAAATCAATTAAAGAAATCGAAAAGCTTTTGCCGATTTGCGAACAAATAAATAAACCGATTTTAGAAAAGTATCTTGAACAACAAGCTCAATATATACCTAGTAATAATCTATTTTTCTTTTGGTATGATGGTATTGAAAGTGCACCTAAAATAGTTCAAATGTGTTACACACAACTCAAAAAATTATATGAAAAAGATTACAACATTCTATTGATAGACAAACATAACATTAAATCTTTGATTAATCTCCCCGCTTCTATTTATAGCAAACTAGAAACAAGTGATTTAACAATTCAAATGTTTAGCGATCTTGTCCGAGCAGCCTGTATATCTCAAATCGGCGGTATATGGATTGATTCAACATTATATATACCTAAAAAGATTGACTTTACGAAATATCTAACTGATTTTCAGTTCTTCACACTAGTGACCCAAAACACAAAAGCTTTCTTTTCATATAAGGGGACTCCATGCAGTTGGTCGTCTTTTTTATTAGGTGCTAATAAAGGATCAATATTATTCAATTGTTTTCTAGAGATGATGATTAAAAGCATAGAGGAATTACATGAAAAACCTTATTTTTTAGTTGACATCACATTGATGCTTTGTGCCACTAATAAAATAGATAATAATTTGATATTAAACTTTGCCGAGCACAACACCTCTCCAGAGGATATCTATTATTTAACGAATCATTTGAACTGCAAAATGTCAGAAAAGCATTTAGAAAAGGTAGAAGCTATACCTCAAAAATTAAATTGGCGCATCGATATCGAAAAGTTGAAAAGTACATCACTCATAAATTATTTGTACTCTAAAGTAATGGCTTAACTTAAAAGCAAATAGAAAGTACTGTAGTATAATATTTTTGCATGACACTAATACAAACAATATTATTTTATCTAGCAACTATTTTATCTATTTTTATAGTTTCTTTAGTGACCAAAAATTCAAGACATCACAGAGCATGGTTATTCAGTTATTCTTTAATTGTTTTAACTTTGATATCTGGATTAAGATCAGCTGAAGTTGGTACTGATACTCAAATGTATATCGACGCTTATGAAGAAATAGGACATTCATCATTTCCATTCACTAATGTGAGGTATGAATTCGGCTTTTCTCTACTATTTAATGTTTGCTATAAAATCAGTTCTAGCCCTCAATTCATGTTATTAGTGACAAGTTTCATAATCAATTTCGGCGTTTTGTATTTCATATTTAAAATGTCACCAGATCCGTCGTTTTCCATATTATTATATTTACTTTCTTTTAATTATTTTATAAGTTTTAATCTTATGAGACAATATCTTGGTACTGCAATTGCATTAATGTTCATACCTTGTTTAAAGAAAAAGCATTATCTTATTTATATAATAGGTTGTTTCATATCTGTTCTCTTCCATAAGATAAATATTGTTCTGATTTTATTAGTTTTATGTCCATTCATTAAGAAAAATATTCCTCTGTTTGTAGTGATTGCTTGCGGAGCGTTTGCTGTATTCGTTTTGGGTGATAATATCCTTGTTCCGATAATAAGACTGCTCAATTATGACTTCTACTTGACGAGTGTGTTCTTTACCTCATGGGGGACGATGAATGCACTATTTGATTTGATGTTCCCATTAATATGTTTAGTTTTAATTTTAAATTCGTATAACCGCAAAAATATCGTGTATAAGCAGTTGCTAGTGCCTGCGTCTAATATAAATTCTAACAATACAAATAGCATGCAACTGATTCTATATGTTGATAAAGTTAAAACCGCAGAGTTATCAACCGCGCAGAGCATCTCATTCTACTCTATTATTGTTTCAGCATGTTTTTCGCTTCTAAAAATCAATTGGTGGATTATGAATAGATTAGCGTCAATTTTCTCTTGTGTCGGAATATTAATAGTACCAGTTATTCTCAAAAACAGTAAAAATTATAAAATTAATAAATCACTTATTTTAATATCATATTTAGCATTGTTCATCGTCGGAGCTTTTGGACTACATAATTTCAATGATGCATTTATCTATTCTTTTGGGGCGTTTTAGAAACAATCCCAAAATATTTTTTCTTTCCGATTAATTTGATGATTAGTTTCAATCTTAAGAAAGAATATACTTTGTTTTTTTTCAATTTTTGCTCAACAGAAAACAAGTAATCATTGAGGAAAGTATTAGCAGTTTCAATCTCTCCTTTTCGAATCAATAATTGATAAATATTTCTATATATCCAAATCTCATGTGTTAGCCATTCCAAATATTCTTTTGATGAGATATCCAAAAGTTCATTCATATATTTGCAACGCTTAGTTTCAGATAAAAATCTGTCAATAACTTCATCAGTTATTTTAGTGCAATTCATCAGTGATTCTTCAGATTTTCTATAAAAATAAAGAGCTTGTTGACAGGTAGAAACTATAGATACATGCTCCATATACTTATCAATAAAAAAGCAATCTTCACCTATGCTGACATCTTTATCAAATGAGATATTAAAAGTATCACAAATTGATTTTTTAAAGACCTTATTCCATAGATAAGTCATTTCGATCCCATCTAATGATTGAAATGAATATATTCTGTTTTTTAGGACAATCTTTTTAATTTCAAAACTCTGCACATCATTTAAATCGTTTTTTATATCTCCGAGCTGTTTAAATGTATTGAAGGCGAACATCAGCAAATCAGCGTTTCCTATAGAATTATTGATAAATGAAACATAGTGTTTTGCTATAACATCATCGGCATCTACAAAAGTGAAATAATCTGTTTTCACATGTTTTAATGCAGTATTTCTAGCAAATTGCACTCCTTGCCTCTTTTCAATAAGTAAGGTTAAGTTTAACTTATTTTTATATTTAGATACTATCTCAATTGAATTATCAGTTGAATTGTTATCTACAAAAAGGACTTGAAAATCACTATCAGTTTGACTGCACAATGTTTCAAACAAATGCGGTAAATATTGTGATTTATTATAATTTACAATACAAAGTGTAACATCTATTTTGTTCACTGCTTTTGAAATTTCCTCCTGATGAAATTAAAAATCTTTTTCGCCCAATTTTGTTTTTCAAAAAACAAATATTTTTGATTTTTAATTTTCAAATTATTCTTCGCACAGTATACATCAAATAATAATTCAGAGATATACCCAAACACTCGTTTCTCAGTGCCTTGATAACAATTTAAATCAATTTCTTTTTCTAATTTAAATAAAATATCGAACATCCACTCTAATAAAGGGTTGATAATTTCTTTTTTAGCTATAAACATATTGAAATAATGACCAGATCTTTTTTGCATATGATCTTTAAATGAATCATAGTAGTCAGGATAGTTTTTTAAAATAATTTGCCCTGTTTTATCTAAAGCTTCTTTATTATGAGCATGAATATAATGGGAATAATTAGTCTCTATGTAATAATGACGTTTCTTAGGCAAAATAATATCATATGATGCTAAATATTTATCAATTTGTTTTTCAGTAATAACATTATTTAATTTCCTAGTTATACAAAAAGCAGATTTCATAAATAAGCGGCGATAATGCATCAAACCTAAGACATCATAATCTAAGTTCTTAAACGCCCAAAAAAGTCCAGTCAGCTCACAAAAACTCGGATTCTTCTCAGAAATATTTTCACCAGAATCATCTAAGTTCTCTAGAAAATGCTCAGTTCTTAATAAAGCACCCACTTCTAATGGAAAATAAATCTCGCTATGAGGAATATTCGCTTTTTTATGACATATAACTAATAATTTTATGTTCATATTTCATCTCCGCAATAATCTTTTGATACGCTTTCTAAGCAAAAATCTTTTTCTATAAGTTTTACTGAAGGAAATATCATAGTCATATATATTAATACCAGAAATAGCCACATTATAATTAGGATTGAATTTTAATGCTGTTTCTAATTCTTGGTCAGATAATTTTTGAAAACAGACTCTTCCAACTAAGTGATTTAATAACTCTTGTCCAGCTATCGTATTCACTATAGCAAGAGACTTTCCTTTATCGGATGGTATATGCAAAACTTCTTCGATATTCCAAAAATCACCAATCGTAATATCAGATACTCTTTTCGTCCCTTTTATCGCACAATAACTACAAGCATCCATCATAATCACATCGCCATGAAATAAATCTAAAAAGTCGGAACGCTTTGTTAATTTTCCGTTTATTTTCATGTTAGATACATTCTGCCAATTTTTTTCTTTATGACGAAATTGAATAGATGATATACCTTTTTTATTTAACCTATCAAGTTCTGTTTTAGAGGCTACACCATGACAAAATAGATCTACAATTATCAAATTATGTGGTTTATCATTCAACACCCGTTGCAAAGCAACACATTGACAAGGCGTCCCAGAAAAAAGTACCAATTTATTTTGTTTCAATAAATCTTTGATTTGATTGTAACAATCATTGATATCACTTTGAATGTATTTAGAAAAGCACATTTTCTCCACTTCATTTTTTTTATTTGTAATGATATGTTTTGCATCTAATCCATTATTATCCGAAACACATCCACATACATATCCGCCTTTATTTAACACTTCTAAAGCCATTTCATAAAACAAGCCACCTGATGAAGAATGTTTAAGAACCTCTTCTGATTTTGAGTATGCTAAATAACCAATATTTAATGGCTTTACTTGCGTAAGTGGGTGATACATAGGACAAACTTGTTTGCATTTACCACAATGAATACATACTTCTAAATTGACTTGTGGATAAGAAAATCCATCACTATTTTTTATCATAGAGATAGCTGAAACTGGACAGGCTTGAACACATCCAAAACATCCACAGCACTCTTCTTTATGCCGAATAACTAGCGGATTATTAAATGAATGATTATCAAAGTTTACGTGTTTAATTCTTTCTAATCCTTTTTCTAAAGATTCAGAAAAATATTGATCATATTTTTTCTTCAAAGCATCCCTACGTTTATCAATAGCATCAAAAAAATTTGAGTGTGATAAGTATTGAAATAAATTTTTATTATCTACCAAATAATCACGATAGTCTAAATTGAGTGTTTCAAACAATGTTTCGATTCTTGAAAACATATTTGACGAATCAATCCTTTTAAAAATATAAAGTGGCCGATGATATATAAAAGAAAAAACGCAACCATGAAAAGAATTAGTAATGACTATTTGCGCGTGAGAGATAGCATACAAAAATTGACTAGGACCATAATTACTTTGTAATTCTACAACAGCTAAATTTTCTTTTTGGGCGATTTTTTCAATTTTCTTATATATTTTTCTGTTATCTTGACCAAGAGAATAAACAAAAATATATGGTTTATCTGGAATATTATCTGGTTTCTTTTCAAGAGTTTTATAAAAATTAGCATCAAACATAAAAGTCGGATCAATTAAAGTTTGACATTTCTTACCAGTCACTTGCTCTATCAATTTACTACCTTGTGTTTCCCTACATGACAAACCATCAAAACTAGGCAAATATTTTTTTACACTACATTTAAAGTCATCATTCAAGTTATCAATAGCAATTGATGGAGACATTGCTATTTTCACTTTGCTTTCATTAACAAAGCCTAACATCAAATTAGTTAAATCATCCGAAAAAAAATCAGGATTAAAGACTTGATCAGATCCAGTTATAAAGATATCAAATAAGTCATTCAAAAAATAAAGACTCGAATGGCTATTGTATTTATATGTATAAAAATTAATATGTTTATTAAATTCATCATAAGCGCTGATATTTTCATTATCTTTCTTTTTTACAGCACGCCGAAAACCGAGCCTTTTATTATGAAAAGATTTTATTTTATTTGATAACGTCTGAAAAAGAGTTGGTAATTGTTTTTCTCTGAAATCAAACGCTAAAGGAGTTAAAGTATAAACCTCTTCAATTCCTTGACTTTTTAAATATTCTTGTACAGCTAGATTTTGTAAACGATTACCAACATTGTAATCAGTAATAGTTAATATACAAGCCCTCATATTTTTTTCTTTCTAAATTTCTTCACTAAACCCTTCAATTTACCAAAGAAGAATTTACTATATTTTATAACAAGCTCTTCTCTAAATAAAAACATACATCCGATATAAACTACTGCACCGATTAGAACAATCAAGAAAACTAAAATAGTATCACTTAATCCCTTAGCCATAGTTAAAAAAAGAATTAGCATAACTGACATAATCAAAGTGGCATCAAAGGGTTTAACGAAATATTTTTTAAACATTTTCTTCCAATCAATATCTTTTCTAGATGCGATAATAAATAAAACCATTTGAACTAATTCAGCGGCAGCATAAGCTATACCTGCTCCAACAGCTTTAAGAGTCGGTAGTAAACTTAAACAAAGAATCAAATTAACAATAGCCGCTATCAAATTAATCCAGTTCGCTTTGCCACGTTTATTAGTGGGAATAAAATAGGCCGCTAATAATAACCATGCTAGAGGAATAGTTACAATATTCAGTGATAAAGCATAGATTACATCAATAGCCCCATCATAACCACTACCATAAAAAACTGGAACAAAATATGGAGTGATAATAATAATTCCAGCTAAACAAGGAAATGCGCAAACAAAAACCATATGCACAACTTCTTCAATTTTATTTTTTACTCCTGGCAGTCCTTCTTTGGCATATATATTAGCAATTCTTGATGTGATAACAGAGTTGATAGCGCCTAATGCAGTAGTAACAAACGTTATAGTTTTAGTAGCTTGTTCATAATTGGCATTTTCAATTTCTCCGCCGCCAAAAAGTCCAATAAAAGTTTTATTCAGATTCATATATATGGATGAAACTAATGTCGGAATAAAAAATATTAAACCCTGTTTAAATGTTTCTAAAATATTTAATTCTTTATAATTGACTTTAACTAAGTATTTCTTACAGGGCCAAATAACTATCATAGCAGATAAAATTGTGCTTAAAGCAAGAATTCCTGCATAAAGTAGCAAAGAAGTTTGGCTATTATCTCTAACCAAAACAAAAATTAAAATAGTAGAAACTACTCTTACTATGATATCTCTAATAGCGATTGAAACATATTCTTCTTCTCCCATAAGCATAAAGCTAGCATCTAAGATAGTACCGATTAAACTACTTCCTATTGTTAAATATAAAAGAATAGAAGCTGATAAATCAGGAATAGAGAAGATCAATGGAATATAAACTACGATAGTTAACGTTGTCAATAAAGCCTTAGCTACCATAATCTCATAAAATTTCTTGCTCCTAGCCATTGGATCTTCTCTAACCTGTGAAATAGCTAGATTACCATAATCAGTGAATCCAAAAGCAGCTACAATGGAAAAGAAATAGAATATAGAATTAGCATAAGAATAAGTACCAACGTTTATACTGCCAAGTACACGGGAAATATATGGTGCTGTAATAAATGGCACAATAATTTTTACAACTTGATAGATGATAGAGAAAAGAGCGTTAGTTTTAAATGAATGTCTTTTTGTTATTTTAGTAGTTGTATTCATATTTGATTATTTGCCAGAAATATGTTTAAAATAAGAAAGAAAAAAAGCCTTCCCAGTATATAACTTATAATCTTTAAAATTACTTATACTCAGATGTTTGCTCAAATGATTTATAAATGATCTTCCAGCATTAGACTTCCAAGAAGTTCTTTTAGCATAGAAAGGAAAGAAATATCCTTTAAAATTACTCTCGAAATATAATTTCCCTCTTTTACAATAAAATTTTGCTTCTTGAAAATCTTTAAATAATAAACTGACCTGATTGTTGATGATACCTTTTTTAAGATAATAACAAATAAAACGATCTGGTTTAATAACACAGTAATATCTGTCTCCTATTTGCCCAGGTAAAACTCTATTCACCTCTGAAATTTCTATTCTAAAAATATCAGATGGTGGAACAGATAATACACTGGCTAAAGAATTGATATCATATAATTGTTTCATCTCTTAAATTATACTTTTAAAACAATATAAAAGCTATTATTTTAAAGCTATTAAATAGAGCGATATTCAGTTCATTTATAAAAGAAAATAACTATGAATGTTTTCTTACTAAATCTTCAAGTAGACATCTTAAAGTTGCTTTATCATATTTAGTCGAATATTCCCATTTATTAGATAATTTAATAAAGACATCATCTTTATCAAATTGTAATGTTGTTTTCTTTTCGAGATCACCATCACTAAAATAATTCGCTAAACATTCAGCATGTTTATTATTGCTAGGCAATTGATTAATAATCTCTCTTACAGGCTTATATTTATAATACAAAAAGCGGAAAATATAATAAGTTAGTTCATAGCATAGAACAACGTCATGATTTTTCAAATAATCGAAATAAATATCTTTGGCCATCGAATAAATCAGAGAGGAAGTTCCACCTAAAGCATATACTTCACCAAACTCATAATTATCAAACCGAATAATATTTCCGACTGTTTCAAACAAATTACGTGAATTTAAAGAAAAGAATGGTACTTTAAAATACCAATCAGGAAGTGAGGAAAGACAATACACTGTAGAATCCAAATATAACCCTTGATTATTCGCTAATAGATCAAGTCTGATCAAATCTGATAAGGATGTCGCTGAAATCAATCCCTTTGAATATTTCTCTATAATATAATTTGGAATATTGATGTTATGCTCCTTTAAGTTTTCAAAAGTTAAAATAATAACATTAATATCAGGGTTTAGTAATTTTAATCTTTCTAAACAAATCTGTGATACCAATGGTAATTTATCTTCTCCTTGAAGCCAAAGAACATAAACGTTTTTTCTATTGGATAGCGTATTGTAGCTCGTTGGGTATTTTTTATTAAAAATATATGAATAATGCTTATCAAGGTATTTATACATAGAAAGCCAATATTTTTCTTTGTATTCACTAGCCTTAATAAATTTTTTAACATCTGTTTCATCTTCATTTAATCTTCGATATGAACTGACTTTTTTATAACGTAAATAACTTAGTGATAACGGAATATTTGTCAGAGTAAGTAAGATATGTTTCAAATCCATAACAGTCACTCTCCATCGTATAGATATTATATAAGAGAAATAACATATTGTTGGAACATTTAAATCAATGTCTGTTATTTTAATCATTTCGAAACATTTATAAATCAAAAAAATCACATAGTTTCAATCACTTTTGCTAAGTCCTCTGCAATCATAAAAGACTTAGACTTAATTTTTTCTGGAACATAAGAATTATTTATTGATAGAGATATAGAATGCATTTTTGAATTCATTTCTTTACTATCATAAGTTTTATGGTGACAAGTGGTCGCGCATTGAAATAATCCATAATCTCCTTGAGTATAAAATAATCGGTCTTTAAAAAATCCAGCCAATTGTAATTGATGATCAACATTTATTTAATGATTTAAAATTTTGTCACTAGACAAACACACTTTTTGCGATACTTTTTTCATTCTTTTAAATTTTGGAAATAGTTTTTAATATAAATAGATTTATCAATAAAATATCGGCACCTGTATCTCATATTTCCATGCTAGTATTCCTGTTAAATGAACTATGGCTAAAACAAACTTAGGTTTCATACTATATTTAGCATAAATTTCTTGTCTTAATTTTACGATAGTATCATTCATCTCATTTTGCTCACAAGCTGCACAGAGGAAATCTCCTCCTTTTATGTGAACTAAATTTTTATTGTTGACATATTTTTTACATGTCGCAAAAAGCGAACAAGAACGCTCTTGAATATATAGTCCTGCCTTGTCATCAAAGGCAAATTCATCCCTTTGCTCCTTTGGTAATTTTTCATAAAATTGATCAAAATAACTATATAAATTTTCTAATCTAGGTTCTCCATCATGAGAAAGTAAAACAATTCTTTTCTTAATATATTTGATACTAGGAACATCACTTATTTTTTTCTTTTAACATATTTTCATAATGATGCCTAGCTCTTTCCAGATGAACTTTAGCTTCCTTCATCGCACTGATTTTGTCATCGATGTCTTTATCTAATTTTGATAATGAAACAATTAACTGATTTAAATCTTTATAAGCTAGTAGAGTTCTTATTTTATCCAAACTAACATCTAACGTTTTAAGAGTTTTAATAGCTTTTAAAACAACGATATCTGTTTGAGAATAGTATCTATAATAGTTCTCTTTGCCAACGTATGATGGTTTTACGAGCAAAATACGATCATAGTGGCGCAGGGTTTCAGCTGTGAATCCAGTCTCTTTAGCCGCTTCACTGATACTATATAATTTTTTCATCTTTTTATTGACCTTTGTGTAACACAAATCTTTATCATTATTCCAAAGGAGGTAAAAATAAAGTATGAATAAGTATATTTTAAATAAATTATTTAGTTTAGGAATTTTAGCTTCAACATTATTCGGCTTAACAAGCTGTGGAGATACTGAATTTAATGCTCAAACCTATACTAGTAGTAGCTCCCTCACATCACTTACAATGACAGTTGAAAATCGAACTGTCAATATCAAAAAGTCTATGGATGATAAACTCATGATTGAATATTATGACAGTGATAAAGAATATTTAAACATCACTGAAAATGATTCGATAATCGATATATCACTCGGAATAGATAAGCAATGGTATGATTTCATCGGTATTCAAAGTGATAGTCAATATCGAATAATAAATCTATATCTTCCTTCTACGATATCTTCGTTACAAATCAGCACAACTAATGAAAACATTAATGCAGATAATCTGACAATATCTAATTATATAATGCTAAATACTATATATGGAGATATTGAGTTGATTGATATTTATGGATCTAACAAGATTGAATTAACCACAAAAAATGAAAATATAAATGGGACAATTGTAGGAAGCTATGATGATTACTCAATAAAATGTGATATTAAAAAAGGAAACACCAACCTCCCATCAAAGAAGGAAAATGGTGAAAAAATATTACATGTGAACTGCAATAATGGTGACGCGAATATTGAAATGATACCACTAGAGCTTAAATAAGCTGTTCTCCTTAAAACCAAATTCGATTCTTATACACAATTAATAAAATAAAATAAATTTTATATCGAGCATAAAAATCCTCTGATAGATATAGTCATGAATAAGAGAGTTTAGGACTTTTATAAAAGAGAATAACATTTTAAACTGAGAAATAAACTACTATATATACAACTGATATATCTATAAAATACTGATCACTAAATTACATAGTCATTTGTATCCACATAATATAAATGCAGCAGTCTTAAATTTAGAAAACTTGATAAAAAGTGCAAACAAAGTTCAAACAGAAAATAAAAAAGCCCTAGAATTAGGGCATATTTCAGTCAAATACGGAGTGAGAGAGATTTGAACTCTCGCGGGGATTGCTCCCCCTAAGTCCTTAGCAGGGACTCCTCTTCACCAACTTGAGTATCACTCCAAAAAGGTGCTTAAATATTATCTTATTTTCGCACCGATTAGTCAAGAAAAGAAGTGTCCTGCCTTTACGGCAGGACACATAATCAATTTAACAGAATTAATTAAGCAACAACAAAATTAATTACAATAGAATCAAAGTAGAAAGCACCACTTTCAATATGATCTATACGGAAAAATGTAGCATCACTAACATCACAATCAACAATATCGACTGTTTCACCAGTAGCAAATTGAACATTAGTTGTAGAACCTTTAGAAGAAATTTCCTCAGTGCCAAATGTAACAGCAATACCTGATTTAGTACTAACTTGCTTAGAATTATAATGGAATTCAATGCTATCAATAGCTAACGGCAATGCAGTTGTATTTCTTAAAACTCCGTCCTGCTTTGATTGGATGCCATTACCATAATCGCCTAAATTATAATACTTAAATGTTATTGTTGTGCCTGAAACTAATAAATCTTTACTTTGTTCTTCATCAGGATAAGCACCCAAGCCTAAATCTATAGATTTAATTACATAATTAGAAGCTTGTGCAGTAGAGCTTTCAAAAGTGACAGTAACATTATTTATAGCAGTAGCAGCAAAAGTATAAGTGTTATTTTCGCCGATAGTTGTAGTCACTGCACCTCCCCATGCATTTGTTACGGTAACTTTACCAATACGATAATTTTCTGCTGGACTAATTGCTAAAGATACAGTTTCACCATAAGCATATTCTTCTTTATCAGATGTAACTGAACCATTTTCAGTAGGTGCAATATTAACACTATACTTTCTATCTGAAGTTTCATGTGAAGTAATAACACCCATGATTTCATCTGTTCCGTTATAGCATTCATATTTGACGGTCATAGTGATATAGTCGCCATTATTGATATCTGCTAATTCTTCAACGGCTGTT
Source organism: uncultured Bacilli bacterium (assembly GCA_944371605.1). Lineage (GTDB taxonomy): Bacteria > Bacillota_I > Bacilli_A > RFN20 > CAG-288 > Enterosoma. Next base: position 52,924 of record CALVXU010000024.1, on the reverse strand, counting down.
TCAGGGTTTTCAAAATCTAATGCACCACCAACATTGCTGAATACATCTTCAACAGCAGAGGTAGTAGATCCATAAATCTTAATACTATCGCCAGTTTCTGGATCAGTCAAATAACCATTTCCATATCTGTCAGTATTCTTCTTATCTTCTAATATACCAGACACTTTATACAAATTTGTGTTATCAGTAGTATCTTTGGCAATCAACTCAGCAATAGTTGTTTCAGTGGGCGTTGGGAGAGGTGTGGGCTCTGGTTCAGGCTCTTCTCCTCCCCCTGTAGTATCCTCTACAACAGAAGTTGCAATTGCTTGAATATATGAATAACTCGAATTGTATCCATATAAATATGCACTTACTTTATATGATTTTCCTTCCTCAACTTTAAAACTATTTGGCAAATTCATCAACTGAATAGTAGTGCTACCCAATTGTATTTGCTTATATTTGCCATCAACATGTCCAGTACCAGTGAATGTATAAGGTTTAAGATCAGTGGTCTTATAAGTGCCTTTAGCAGCAAAAGCAGCAGCAGCTTCGGCAGTCAATTCAGTAGCAGTTTGAGTAGTTGGTGCTTTTTCAGAAAGTTTCTCAACGCTAGTAACAGATTTATACGATGGAGTTCCAAAATTACTATTCACTTCTCCAGTGATTTCATAATACTTTCCAACTTCCATTTCATCTACTATTCCACCATCTTGATTGCCATCATTTCTGTTATCGATAAATATAGCACCAGTACCATCATCTACAATAACACTATTATATGAATCTGCTGCGACAACGACAGCCCTAATTTTGGCACCAACAGTTTGATTATAATCTGATGGAGGCACAATATCCTTAATAGCAGTCACATCAAGCTTCTTAGAAACAGTTACATTAATAGTCTTAGTAACAGTGCCTAAAGTGACAGTGATAGTTGTATTACCTTCAGCAACACCAGTGATGGTATAAACAGTTTCTTCTTTTTCATCAGCAGCGATAGTCGCAATCTTTTCATCATTAGATTTGACAACTACTTTATCTTTAGAGTCATCAGGAACTAGCCCTACGATATTAATATCTGTTGAATTTTCAACATAAACGTTCACATCAGTGCTGCTGACAGATAAAAGGTTTTCGGTCACATCTTTTTGAGTGACTTTGGTGATATACATAGCAGCATAACCATGACTAGAAGAATAGCCACCGAAATAAGCCTCAACTTCATAATAACCAAATGGGCTAATCTTAAATTCGTCTGGCATATAAGAAGGTTCCATAACCATGCTAGAACCATCTAAATTGATAGTTGTATAATCATCTAATTCAGATGTGACTGTCGACCATTTGTATTTTTGAACAGAAGCAGTAGTGATGGTTCCACCAAATGAATTAGCAGTAGAAACATCTAAATCTTTCGCTTCAGGAATAGTTCCATCAAATTCAGAGCTCAATAACACAACTTCAGCATCAGCAGTAAATTGAGGCAACCCGTTATAAGTGCTGCTAGAAAATTTGCCTGTTTCATATTCAACATTTCTTACTTTAACATGATCACCGATAGCATATGTAGGAGCAGTGTTCAAATAGACATAAATAGCAGCTTCACCATCAGAAAGTAAGAATCCCTTTGTAGTTTTAGCGACTACTTCACCATCAACAGTAAAGGCAGCTTTTATCTTATTAGAATCAACTTCCTTGATAGGAGTGATGACTTCTTTATCAGCCAAAACAGTGATATTGTATTCAGCTACGTTTCCCTCAAAGGCCTTATCTATGACTTTGATTGTAACTTCGCCTGCGCTAAGACCAGTGACGACGCCATCTTTAACAGTAGCTATAGAATTATCACTAGAAGACCATTCATAATCAGTCAAACTATTTCTATTACTGGTTGAACTGATTTCAAAAGTTATTGTTTTATCTGCTTCAGATAAAGCGATGACATCATTAGTAGGAATCATAGTGATATCATCATAAACAGTTATTTCAACTGAGTCAGATTTGTCGCCATATTTAACAGTGATAGTAGCTTTACCAGCTTTTTGAGGAGTGATTGTTAAACCGGTGACAGCGATGATCGTAGAATCTGAAGAAGTAACTGTTAATAGACCAGATTGAAGTGCCTGAGGAGGTAAAATTGCTGGATTACTGGTGAGTTCGATTGTACGATAATCATCAGTAGTTAACCATCTTTCTTGTAATTTTTCTTTATTTGCGATTGACAGTGAAGTTAATTCAATAGGTTCAACAATTGATGAGGTTGGACTAGAGGTTTCGGTACAACCAACCATACCGACTAAAGATAAGAGACCAACGAGAGACAACAAGAACTTCTTTTTCATGATTTATCCTCCTTTTTTTGATATCTCATGTAAAAAAACAACACTACTGGAAGAAAACTTGATTTTGTATATCCTTAAGAAGTTGCTGATACTTGGTTTTCTTAAGAACACCAATAATAGTCAGTACCAACCCAACTCCAATAAGAATCCCACTGATAACAAAGGCGACGACAGAAACATAGAATTCTGGACAATCGGTGACCAAAGCAAAATTATTAGCTGGTTTATGTGATAATACTAAAAAAATGATAGCTAGTATAAGAATGATGGCACCGACAAGATTAAGAGACATGCCGTTAGCAAAGAAATTGCGACCTCTTTGAATCTCAGCATGGCTAGCTGCAGATAAAGTTTTAATTTCTTGTTCATCGACATTTTTATGAATCAAATGACCGCAGCGCGGACAGACATACTTCACATCAGTATCAATATTAGCCTCTTCAAATAAAGTATGAGAATCTACGCTCTTTTCCACCTTATCGATATTTAAATCGTATCCGCAATGACAACAATACATAATTTTTAGCCCTCATTTTCCTCATTTACGACTAAGAAATCTTTGTTATTACAGATAGTGATCTGCCAATTGATTTTACCGGAAGTGGTCTTATGGAATGTGTAAACACCATGAGAAAGGTTGAATTTTTTACCGATCATAACACTTTCATCAACAACACGTGTACTGTAATTACCAGGTTCCAAATAATAAGTAAAAGGAATATAGATATCAAAATCTAAAGGTTTACCTTCCGTATCTTCTAAATATAAGGTGTAAGTATTGTTGTTGATATAACAATCGCTGACAACAACCTCTTCAGTCAAAGAGACGGCACAATTGAGCACATCATAATTAGCTGCTCCTAATTCACTAGGAATGAATTCATTGACATGAAGCGGATAGGCGGTGTTTTCACTCGCTTCGATAACAACTTGAGCCGCTGAATCAGCAGATGAATAAATATTGAAATTGCCATCGGTGAGTTGGAAACCAAAGTTTTCATCATCTTGACATAATCCATAGACTTCCAAATAAGCACCCGGCTGAATATATCTATCATCAATTCCACCCATGCCAGTGAAGAAGTTGACGCCGTAATTTTCGTCTGTTTCTTCATCATAAGTCGTTAAATAAAGAATATTATTGGACCAACCAGCCACAGTTCCATTAAATCTGACTTTTCTACCATCAAACTCATTGACATGAGTTTCATCTTGCATGGATGCTATAATTTCTTTACTGATATCTGGGATGATGGCTTCTTCATAACCACCATAATTGAATAATGGGTCATCAACTCCAGAATAGAGATTCTTTTTATAAATTCTAGCTTGTTCATTAGCAGCAAAGAAGATATTTTGATATTGAGGTAAATCATTGACATTTTTGACATCAGACCAACCTTCTTGAACAATCCATAAATTTAAAAGTGTCAATTCAGAAGAAGAAGCATGTTCTTTTTCAGTATTGATCCAAATCAAAGAAACATAACGCTCACCAGTAGAGTCAAAACTAGGAGCCTTATATTCATCGACACTGACACTGGTGATGACAATTGTCCCGTGCTCATCAGCCTCATGCAATTTTTCTTTATTGAAATTAGAAGCACCTCTACCAAAAGGTTGAACTTTACCCGTGCTCTCGGGAGTGTCAATACCATAATAACGAGCTTTGATCAAATCGTTATCAGCTGTTCTAAAATGAGCGGTATCCCCATCGATAGCAGTCGCTAAAGATACTTCTTCGATACCATCTTTGACAAAGGTATGGTTATTATAGTCGAGATTCAACTTGACTAAAGGATCATTTATATAGTCAACCCACTCAGGAAGTTCATCGCCTGTCTTGGTGCAACTAGTGGTGATGGATACAGCAATCACCGGGATTATCAATAAGGAGCTCAAGATATTTTTTTTCATTTTTTATACCTCACTACATCTGATTCTTAGTCTCGTTTTCAGCAAAAGTAAAAGCTTCATCGATAGAACGATTATTTGTGAAGACTTGCGATAAAATACCGCCGACAGCATCTCTAGCATATGCAGATCCTTTGAAGCAAGGAGTATTGAAATAATTCCCTTGTATCTCACTAGCAACGATGTTAGCGACTTGCCCTACCATCAGGCTAGTATTGCTAGAAAAATCTTTAAATAAATCTGTCTCATAACAAGACTGTCTCACAGGGATATAACCCTCCGAACCATTGATACATAATTCTGTGTTGACATCTGTGGAAGTTAGATATTTCAAAAATTTATATCCATATAAGGCTTTTTCGCCATCATAATCATCACCGGCCTTTAAAACAGTAGCGGTCAAACCTTGTGTGACATATAAGCGATTATCTTTATTAAATGCTGGTACTTTGCAAATTCCAACCTCAAAACTGCCACCAGCAGGATAGTTATAACCAGCTCCACCTGAAGAACCGATATCGAACAAACAACTTATGTTTGTAAAATAATTAGATCCATATTTGCCAGTCACACCTTTGGTGCTGAAAAGACCATCATCATACCAAGTTTTAAATTGTTGCACCATCTCTTTAGCTTGAGGATTGTTGAATAACACTTCTCCATTATTTTCAGAATCATAGCCTAAGAAAGGAATATTATCTTGCATGGAAGCAGTGATATACATATTAGAATCCGAATCATAAAACGCTGGCCAAAAATCTGAAACACCACCTGGATTATAATTATCTTTGATGTAATAGCAGAAGTCCATGAACTCATCCCAAGAAAGATTAGCGATCCAATCTTCAGCTTTTTGGGTAGTATCTAATTCTGGCTTATATTCAGTGACAAGTGGTAAAACAATGCTCTTGTTGTAATACATGACTTCAGTAGACTTCATCAAAGGCAAAGAATAAATACCTTCTCTACCATAAGAAGAACCTTCCTCATAGAAAGCTTCTACAAAATCAGATGTATCACCATCACCAATCCAAGCTTCCTTACCAAAACCGATCTCAGGATCATTGATGTATTTAGACAAATCTACAACATATTGACCAGGAGTATTCTCGCTAGCTAAATATTCAGCGACATGGTCAGGATAAGCGATAGCTAATGTCGGCTGCTTGCCAGCAGAAAAAGCGGTTCTGACGGCTTTTAAAATATCATCATAACTTCCGCGATAACTCAGTTTAATGTTGATCTCTTTGCCTTCATTTTTTAAAACTAATTGTTCGAATTCATCAATTCTATTTTGTAATTCAGCGGCGACTGTTTGACCACAAGTGTGCCAAAAATAGATGGTGTTATCAACAGTACGTGTACAAGAAGCTAGCCCACCTAAAACAGGTAGAAAAGCTACCATTGATAATAATTTTGCATGTTTCATAAGCTATATCCTCCTATATCTTTAGATGGGCTTACTTCCAATCAACAAATTTTAGAGAGCGTTCTTCGCCTCATTTTCAGCTTTGACAAAAGCTTCTTCAAGCTTTTCTTCAGTCAATTCACCTCTGGTGAGAGCAGTGGTCATCAAACCGCCAGCTACATCTCTGACAGTTGCAGATCCTTTGAAAACAGGTGAAGTATAAACTCTATCACTAACAGTAGGTAAATATTGCCAGTTCTTAGCTAATAAAGCTGCTTCAGTTTCATCACTAGAAGGTAATCTAGAGGCAGCTTTATATTGATCAGTCTCATAGAAAGATTGTCTGATACCCATATAACCAGTGTTGATAGACCATTCGGTATTATTAACAGTATCAGTCAATAATTTATAGACGACCCAAGCCGCTTTACGTCTTTCAGCACTGCCATGATCTAAGACGCAGAAAGAAGGTCCTTGAGAGATTTGAGCATTATAAGTCTCAGATTCAGTTTCAGCATGAGGGATTGGAGCGACTTCAACTCTAGGATTATTTTGATTCCATAAATAGGTAACACCAGCAGTGGAAGATACACTGAATAAACACTGGTTAGCAGTGAAAAGGTTCGAGGTATAAGAACCGGTGGTACCTTGAGAAACGATATAACGCTTATTAGCCCAATTATGGAATTTCATCAACAATTCTTTCATTCCATCATTATTGAAAAGGATTTTTCCCTTACCTGTTTCATCGATTCCAGTATATTCATAACCATATTGTTGAGCTAAAGTGATGAAAAGATTATCATCTGAGTCATAACCGACGATACCAGCGTTAGTGTTAGAATCTAAATCGATAAGAGGAGTTGTTTCATCCTTTCCATCATTTGCTAATTGTTCATTATATTCGATGAGAGCTGGGCAAAGTTTATCGAACAATTCCGACCAAGATAAATTATTGAAATAAGCTTCATTTAAAGGTTTACCTGCATTGATAGTAGAATCGATAGAACTCAAATCAATACCGAGCAAAGCACCGCTATAATATAAAGCTTCTGTGGATTTTGCAAAAGGAACAGAATAAGTGCCAGGAATCGAATATTCTTGACCTTCAGCCATAAATTTAGCAAAATAGTCAGCTTTATCTTCTTCAGATAATCCAACGATAGGGTCGTTGATAAATTGGTCTAAATCGACAGCTTTACCAGCGTTGATATAGTCAGCGACGTGATCAGGATAGCAATATGCTAAATCAGGATAGTTATCAGCTGGGAAACCATTGACGATAGCAGTATGAAGTTCATCATAACCCATACTATTTTGATAGGTGTTATTGATGGTGATATTCGGCTCGAGCTGTTTAACACGATCAATCATAGTATCAAAAGCTGTTTGATTACCAGAACCGATAGTCGTCCAAATGTCAATTGTGACCGGAGTATCGATTACACTCACATAATCTTCACCTGGGTTAGCTGTGTGATTATCACTAGAAGAAGTATCACATCCAGCAAGAACTAAAACAGAAAGAAGAGGCAACACTTTGAGTAGATTTTTCATCTGATTTCCTCCTTTTTGAAATCATTTTCAATATATGTTTAATTCTCGATATGAGAAATCAAACCTTAACCTTTGATACCTGCACGTCCAACACCTCTCATAATATACTTTCTAAAGAAGATGAATAATAAGAAGAGAGGAACAGTGACGAGAACAGTAGCTGCCATTTGATAACCATATGAAGTTTGACCGGTATCAGCATCGGTGAAGGCTGAACCTCTCAAACCATTAGATATCAAGCGGAAGTCAACATCATTAGTGACTAAGTTTGGCCAAACATAAGAGTTCCAAGTTCCCATGAATTTTAAGATGGTGATAGAAATCAATGTCGGCATAGCTAATGGTACCATCACTTTCCATAAAAATGACCAATCTGACTTACCATCCACTTTAGCCGCTAAATATAATTCATTAGGGATCTGTTTGAAGTTTTGTCTTAACAAATAAATATAGAAAACAGAAATCCAGAAAGGAACAATCATAGCAGCATAAGCTTCAACTCTCGTCTGTCCATTTCCTATCCAACCGAAACTGGCGACTGTTATATAGTTAGAAATAACCATCATTTCACCTGGAATCATCATCGTCATCAAGAAGATTAAGAAGATAGCTTCACGTCCTTTAAATTGCAATCTAGCAAAGGCGAAAGCAGCGATAATAGTAGTTATAAGCGTACCGATAGTGGAAAAGATTGCGACGATGATCGTATTTCCCATATATTGTAAAAAGTCAAATGTTTGGAAGACATATACATAGTTCGACCACATGATGACAGAAGGATAAAGAGTTTGTTCAATATAATCGATTTCGACTTTACTCTTCAAAGAAGTGATGATCATCCAATAGAATGGAAAAATCATAAGAAGAGCTAAGAAAAGAACGACAGCATAAAGAATAATCGTAGAAACGATAGATGTGACTTTCTCTCTTTTTCTCATAGCTTCAACAGTTTGACCCGAATCAGCTAATGATAAAGTTATATTGTTATTTATTTTGACTTCGGAGAAATCAATATAGGTTTTCATAGTTAAAGAATTTGTAGTTTCTGACATTCTTTTCCCCTCCATCAATAATAGACTCTCTTCTTAGAAACGAATAATTGTAAAGCTGTGAAGACTAGGATGACCGCAAATAAGAAGACAGCAGCTGCAGCCGCATAAGAAGTATGCGTAGCGAGGTTATCATAAATATAGTAAACAATTGTATACATATTATGAGAACCGTTGATCGTACCCGGTCCATTGAATAAACCGACGATGGAAGAATATTCCTTAAAAGCACCTATGAAAGAAGTGACAACGATATAAAGAATTTGAGGTGACATCAACGGAACTGTGATTTTCCAAAGCGTCTTGGCTTTAGAAGCACCATCGATTTTAGCGGCATTATAATACTGAGCATCGATACCTTGTAAACCAGATAAGAAAACTAAAATTTTAAATGGAATCGATGACCAAACGATATAAATGCAAAGAGGCACCATAGCAGTAGCCCTATCAGCTCCGACAATCCATGTCGTATCAGTGTGGAAAATGGTGTTGATGATACCATGGTTATCGAACATGACTGAGAAGACCATACCGATAGCGATAGCATTAGTGACATATGGCAAGAAGAAAACAGTCTGTAAGAATTTTTTAAACCACTTTAATGAATTTAAAGCTACAGAAATCAATAGAGCGATCAAGGTTGAAATAGGAACAGTCAATACAACAATAATGAAAGTATTAGGGATAGCATATTGAGAAAAGTTCTGCTCAATACCACCACAGGCAGTTTCAGTGATACCAAAAATAACTCCGAAGTTATTCAAAGTAAATCCATCTGAATGTCCAGTGATTTGACTATAATTGTCCATGAAAGAGATGCAGATAGTATTGATCAATGGATAAAGTAAGAAAACAACTAATAAAATGAGGACGGGCCCTAAATATAACCAAGCTTTCCAATTGTTGTTAGAAGCTGTGTCCTGTATACCGGTCACCTTATAAGGCTTAGCGTTCTCCTTGATAGGAGCGACAAGCCTGATAATGGTATTGCTCTCTTGATTAAAACTTTCCTCAAATTGAGGTCGTTCTTCAAAGAAATCATTTACCGCTGTTAAGCTTTTTTGCTCTCGAAGCATTGGCTCTTGCATGTTCTATTCCTCAATCCAAATAGATTCTCTGCTCATTCTTTTCATCAAAGATGAAAAATTTGTTCGGCTTAAGAGTGATGAAAATACTACCATGAGCGACCTGCTGTTCAGCAGAGATGATAGCCTTAAATGTTGGCTTAGTGCAATTTTCATTCTTAGCGACAATGAAAAGATCTCTACCAAGAACTTGAATCATCTCTACATCAGCATGGAAACCATATTCACCTTGCTTTTCTTGATAGACATTCATGCCTTCTGGACGAATAGCGATATAGACTGGTTGATCAGCGATATCTTTTTCCAACTTATAAACAGGCTCAGAACCTAAATACAAAACTTTGTTTTCTACGCGACCTTTATAAACATTGATAGGTGGTGTTCCTAAGAATTGAGCGACGAATAAATTAGCAGGTGAATTATAAACATTTTGCGGAGTATCAATCTGCTGCTCTTCGCCTAATTTCATAACAACGATTTTATCAGAGATAGACATAGCTTCTTCTTGATCATGAGTGACGAAAACAGTTGTGATGCCTGTGTCTCTTTGAATTCTCTTAATCTCTTCTCTGGTCTGTAATCTTAGACGGGCATCGAGATTGGATAAAGGTTCATCTAATAGTAAGACTTTAGGTTTTTTAACAAGCGCTCTAGCGATAGCGACACGCTGTTGTTGACCGCCTGATAATTGAGAAGGCTTTCTCTCTAAATATTCTTCAACTTGCACTAATTTTGCTGTTTCATAAACAATTTCTTTTCTCTCTTCTTTGGTGAGCTTACGATGAGTGATTGCTGTTTTGATATCAGCACTGACGTTAGATAAACCAAAATTCTCCGTCATAAAGGCAATAGCCTCATCGATGATATTACGAGGAGTTTTCTTAATGATGATGAAGAAATGAAGCTTTTCATTTTCGTAATAAAGTTTTAAATCAGAATAAATATATTTTTTCTGTTTCAACTTGAGTTTTATATCTTTTTCAAAACTCTTGCTTGAAACATCGCTGATACCAAAGCTGACTTGCGTAAATTCAATAGCTTCTTGAACTTCAGCTTTAAATTGATCTAATGTTATTGTTTTTACGTTCTTGATACGAGCGACAATCTCATAACAAGTCTTGGATTTAAAAATAGTTATAGATTCTACATGCCCAAATTTAGACATGACAGCTGTTTCAGTCTTGATATATTCATCGATCTTATCAGTTGTGAACGTGTCTGGTAAATGCCCGATAAAATTGATAGTGGTTATTTCATCAGGATTTGAATCTCTAGCAACATCCGCTCTGATTTTAGCATCAAATAATGCGTCTGAAACCGGATCAGTTTGAATCTCAACAGTATCGAAAGCGACAATCTTTTTAGCGTTCTCTAAGAAAACATCTTTGTTTTCTGGTGAAACACCATCTAAAAGAATAACAAGATTCAATCTGCCATCCACCACTTCACAAGAAGAGACATGACATGTCTTTTTCTTCAATCCGATACGACTGATGAGTTGATTGATAGCATAGGTTATACCTTTGACATCGTCATCAGGCTGCATTGTATATGTATAATGTATTTCATATTTATAAAAAGCGACTAAAGGAACTTCAACCTTCAAATTAGTAAGAGGAAATTCGATATTTTTATAAATGGTCATATGAGGATATAAAGCATAGTTTTGAAAAACTAAACCGATACCTCTTTTTTCTGGCGGGAGATTAGTGACCTCTTGATCTCCAAACCAAACTTCACCAGATGTCGGCTTCAATAAGCCGGAAATCATGTATAAAGTGGTGGATTTACCACAGCCAGAAGGGCCTAATAATCCCACTAATTTTCCATCTGGAACTTCAAAATCCAAATTATTTACAGCGATAGTATCCCTGATGTTTTTCTTGGGGTTGCCTGGGAAGATTTTGGTGAGATTCTTAAGTTTAATTTCCATAATTTCCTATCTCCTAATTTGTGCCATCATCTGCTTTATCTTTATCAAGTTGTAACTTGTTTATAGCTTTTCTCTCTAGATAAGCTTTGATATTAGTAACAAAATGTTTAATAAAGTATCCGATGAAAAGAATTCCGATGATCGATAAGCAGACAATATAATTATCTAATGGATTAAACATAGCTAATTCGCTTCCTAATAGACATGCTCTAAAGCAAATTATCATAATATCCATCAATAAAACAATGACAGCCAAATAGCCTAAGATATTTATTTTAAAGAATTCTTTAGTATTGATTCTCTTGAATTCATCATTTTTATATTTGTTTTTGAAGAAGAAATATGCTCCGACAATTCCTGATAGATAAACAGCTGAGAAACATAATAATGTGATCAATAAAATCATACCGATGTTGATATATGAGATTGATTGACCTTCAGGAAGATTAAAATAAAGTGAGCCGAGACGAATAGAAAAAGTAGCATTTGTTATGTCTTTCAAAGTCTCTTTATTCACGATGCCGATGCTGAAATCAGTCGCACAAAGAGAGATCCCAGTCAATCCATTAAAATCAATATTTTGAACTAATAAATGAATAGTACTCTTTCCATCATTTATTCTAAAAGAAGTGTTTAAAGAATCATTCAAAAGAGAGACATTTAATTGTCTTCCATCATCATAATAGAAAATGAAATAAGAATTTATCAAATTTGTAAATTGATAATCATATCTGAATTCTCCACTTTCTATGCGGTTTTGATTTTGGGTAAAGCCTGGAGAAGAAATCATTTGTTCCTCATATAAAGGAGAACTATTATTAAAAACAGTAGCAGTGATTGAAGCATACCCTAAAAATGTCGAGATATTGTCTAATTGAATATCGAGATATTGATTTAAATCGACATTGGTTTCAGCAAAATAATCATAGACGAATTCATCGAAATAATATGGCTGCTCTCCCGGAATATAAGGAGAACCAGGAGTAGAATCTTTTCTTGCAATCGTGAATATATTAAAAAAGAGTAGGCTGTCTTGAACTACAGCCTCACCAGGATTTAATAAAATATCGACTGTCAAAGGCATTCTATTAGAAAAGCTGACACCTAATGGTTGATAATTACCATTTTTGTTAGTATTAGCGAGTTCTATTAAACGAGTTTCAATAGATCCATTTTCAAGAGTCACATCATATTGGAGTGTCAATGGCAAATCTAATTCATCGCTGCCATAAAATCCTAAAGTATAGTCGACTGTAGGGCTTGATGTAGAAAAAGTAAAAGAAAAAGACTGGCAAGTATCTGTAAAAGAACGGTTTGTGATCGTAGCCATAAAATTAGAATCTAAATCGGTCAATGGCAACGCATTGTCTTGAGGGCCGTTAACATCAGAATCAGATTCATTAGCCTTTCTTATCGCACTTCCAGTTTCAATACGAACACCAGAGTCGGAAAATGAAAGACCAAATGGTAAAAAACAAATCAGCAGCAGAGAAACTAACAGTAGACGAATTGAGGACAACACGTTCTTTTTTCGTTTCATTGACTAATCCCTCATAAATAAAGATAACTATAAGACTCGCTGAGATGAAGAAGGTATTTCTCGTAATATTATAACGTTTTTTATAAATCTTTAAAACCTGATTTTACGGACTTTTTACAGAAAAGCAGTTCCTTTAGACACAACTGCTGTTTTGTCACAATGTAAGCGCATAGAATTTTAGCGCATATTTAATAAAATACACAAATGTTTAGTCGTTTTTTACTGATTTTCATCAAATGTGATGTTTTTAAACTGAACAGGAGTGCGATTCAGCTTCAAATGAGCCACTTCTAATTCCTCTTTGTTTCGATATATTTTCTCTTTTGAGATATCCACTTGTTGTATTTGCACCATATACTCGGCAAAATCTTGTTTTCTCTTGGAAAAAGCCATCATGGATATCGATATGATGAGCGGAATAGCTAACGTCAAAAATGATAAAGCGATTTCTAAAACAATAACGATGGAAACATATACTAAAAACTTTTTTAAAGGAACAGCGAATAAGTCATTGTTTACTAACCCGATTTTATAAATCAAACGACCTATTGTTTGTCTATTTCTCCTGAAGATTAACGGAGGAACTAGATAAACTAATATTGCTGATAAAAAAACAGCGATGGGCAATTCGACTAATAAAATCATCTTGCTCATAAAATCAGTATCTTTCAAATATTGTGGAAAATAATTGAGTAAATATCCTCTCAAATGCGAATCAATAAATGGAATATAAACATTTTCAACATAAATTGTGTATGTCTCTTCTCCACGACTAAAATCAGGATTTTTAATCAAAATATCACCATCTCTTATGAAAAGATGTGTTTCACTATAAGTTATCTGTTCTCTAAAATCGTCATAATCAGATAACATTTTTTGATAATCTGTTTCTTCTATTTCGCCTTCATCTACTAATGAATCAACATAAGAATAGAATTTATCGATAACACCTTCTATTTCATTCATCAAAGCGCTAGAGGATAAATCGTCTTTCTTATTATTATAATAATCCACCGCATCAACTAACTCTCCTCCATCTCTGATATAGATGCCACTATCCTCTAATGTCGTGTTTACTCGCTCTTGAATCTTTTGATATCCTGGAAAAGCCTGAACCGTAGCTCTAGTAGCTACAAAAAATAAAATCCCTAATACCGCTAGCAATAAGAGGTCTATGATTTTAGCAAAGACCTTTTTATAAGTTCTAGCTTGCACATATTGTATATGTAAACCAACTTGCTTTTCACGATTTTGGTTAACATCATAAACACTCATCTCTGACATTATTTCATGTATCCTTTAATAGTATAAATCTGCTCTAAAATATCTTTTGAAATCAAAATGGTTCTCGATAGAAAATCAATTAAACTGCGATGGAGTCTATTGATGAAAATAAACACGAAAGATATTAAGACAAAACCTGTTGAAATCAAAGAGAGATATAACAAATGCGGGAGGCTAAAAATCGTGGTGATAGGTATATACATAACAGGGATAAACATGATCAAAGGCAGTGCAAATACTAATTGATATAAAGAATTAATAATTCGTTCTTTACGTGATAGCACCTGAAAATTGTTGTCACCGATTCTTTCGATTCTCATAGCCATCATAGCGATTGTTTTGCCATGACTAGAAATTAATGGAATGATAAGAAAATAGATTATTGATGACAAAAGATAAGAAACATATGTCGAATAAACAGCTACCATATTTTCAGCATTTGTCATCCGCTTGTTCTCAGAGTCTAATATGCGATACTCATATAATGGTGACGCCTCAGTGATGAGTCTAGATGTCAGCATTTCATTTAACAAGTCAGCATAGATATGAGCAAAAAAACTATTTATAAAATAATCATAGTCCGCCTGAGCTGTATTTGATAATTGATCGTTGTCATCGAGCAACGGGAGAAATTTATCTTTATATTCAGCCGCTAAAACTAATCTGTCTTGCTCATAATCAAAAAAACCGTAATTATCCTGTTTATGAATAATATCTTTCAAGTATTGATAATCATTTTCTAAATACTCCACATAAAACGTGTTGAAATAATCCGGTTTAAACGATTCGTTTAAAAAGCCTAATAAATAGAGATTTGCGCTATATTGCAAAGACTCGTTAATATTGTATTTAGTATCAGCATTTTCATCATAATCTAATAAATCGTTGCTATAAAGAATATCGATTCTCTGCTGCTCATTTATATTTCTATCTTGATCTATATCATCAGATGAAGCAATAACCCTAGCTATAGGATAAACCATCGCTGCAAACAAGGTTACAGCAATGATAAAATTCAAGAAAAGGTCAGCGAGATAAATGAGCATTCTCTTGCCTTTAGTAATCGGTGAAACATCTAAATATTTCGGATTGATTTGATCTGCTTTTTCCATTTATAAAGCCTCTAAATACTTAGCGATATCTTCATATTCATCTATCCAAATCACAATGAGATCAAATGTGAAATAATAAGATGTCAAATCTTTAAATACTGTCGGAGAGTAATCTCTTCCTTTCTTTAAAAAGATAAAATTGAACTTTAAATAATTATTAGCTAATTCCAATAATCTTTTCATATCTGGATCAGTAAGAGAAATCCCGATAAAAAGACAAGTGTTAAATTTAAAATCATGTAATTGTTTCGCGATGTTCCAAGAATAAGGATTATTATATAAATAGTAATATTCGCTTTCATTAAAAATCAGCGAATCCGTAAACTTCTTTTGATCATATTTATCATATGGCAATAATCCATGAACATGATAGATGTCAACATTAGCATCTTGATTGACAAAGGAATTATCATCATAAGTGGTGTTGTAATGAATATCACGCTTTTTTAAAAGATATTCTAAATTAGTATCAT
Organism: uncultured Bacilli bacterium; assembly: GCA_944371605.1. GTDB lineage: Bacteria > Bacillota_I > Bacilli_A > RFN20 > CAG-288 > Enterosoma. The sequence continues at coordinate 37,242 of CALVXU010000024.1, read as the reverse complement.
AATTATAGGTTATGACGGAAGTGTGAGGATGCGCTTTGATATAGTCAACACAATGAGATAGAGTAGAATCAGAATCATTAAAACTCTTAGCTTCCTTAAATAGGTAGAGCTCTCTATTCAAAGACTTATATGGGTCAAATCCACTTGTTTTCATCACCATCGGATCTGTGAATAATTCTTTGCCTACATAATGTTTAATTTCAGAAGCAAACTTATAATCACCTTTATAAAAATCATTGTTTAATGCATCGATAAGCCCAGGCCAATTTTTAGCGCCGTAGTCTTCGTTAATACCAGCTCCCATGACTAAATCTGTATGTAATTTTGTAGTATAAAATTTTAATAACCATAATAAAAAGGAAAAAGCTGTGGTATTTTTATTGTCTAAAGAAACATCACTAGAAAGTGTATATAAAAGATTATCAGTGATTTCTTTTTTGTTTTTTACTAACCTATATTCAATCTGCTTTCCTTCTATATAGCCAAGCGCTACAAAGCCAGCGCCATCGAGATAAATATTTAAGGAAGCCTCTGGGAAAACAAACTCTTGTCCATCAATCTTTTTTACTTTGATGATATTAACATTTCCCATTTCATCTAACTTTTCATAATTTACGCCGCTAGTGGAATTGAAGATATGACAGACATATTTATGAATATGATCTTTTTTAGACCTGACGATGGCTTTAAAGTTACATGAAGGGTCAAAATGAAATCCAAAAGATCTTAAGGTGATAGCATCATAACTGACATCATTTAAATAGAACAAAAAAAGTAAAACTAGCAAACACTTCTTTTGAAATATATAGTTTTCTCTTTCTTCTTTTTTCATACTATAACTAAAGTATTATATCAAAAATAATGTTTAAACATGAGGCACAATTGTGCGATAATCAATAAAAAGGAGTCAAAATGTCATTGATCAAAATTGAACATGTTTCAAAATACTATAGTGACGGAACCACCTCTTCTAAAGGAATCGAAGACATCAATTTAACTTTTGATAAAGGTGAATTCGTCGCTATCACAGGTGAATCAGGATCAGGCAAGACAACACTTTTAAACACGATCACCTTGATGGATAACTATGATGAAGGCGACATAATCTTTAATGATAAAAGCACTGCTGATTTTACTGATAAAGAAATAAAAGAATTCAGACGTGAATATGTGTCTTTTGTTTTTCAAGAATACAATCTATTTCAATCATTAACACCATTGAGCAATTTAATCATCGCCTTAAGAAATAGAGGATACAAACATAAAGAAGCGCTTGAAATAGCTAAAAGACGTTTGACAGAATGTGGCTTAGAAAGCCGTATGCATGAAAGAGTAGCAAGGCTTTCTGGTGGCGAAAGACAAAGAGTAGTCATCGCTAGAGCGCTAGCTATCAACTCACCAGTCATCGCTTTTGATGAACCGACTGGCAATCTCGACTCTAAAACTTCTGAAGAAATCATTAAACTTATAGATAAAATAAAAGCTAATCACCTCATTCTTTTTGTGACACACGAATATGATTTGATCAAAGATTTAGCTACTAGACATATAACGATGAAAGACGGTCATGTTGAAAAAGATGAAATACTAAAAGAAAAATATATTTCTGAAGAAACCGAAAAAAGCACATCTATTAAAAATCCAAGCTTTGCTTCCACTCTTTACTCAAGCATTCAAATAATAATTTCTTCTCCAAAAAAATTCATTCTTACTTGCTTAGCCCAAATTCTGCTAGCTTTTGCTGCTATTGGTGTTTCTTTTGGCTTCGTTTTTTGCGCAGATAGAATTCAGTCTAATATTGAGTCAAACATATCTAGTGCATTTAGACCTTTTACAAACAACTTGATTGATCAATCACTATTAATAGTTAATAGCAATAACAACGATTTGGATGTGTATTCTGAAAATGCTATTGTTGATAAATCAAGTTCTCTGAACTATTTAGAGTTCTATATATCATATCAAAACGGTGATATGATAACTTTTTATGAATCAGCAATACCAAGCTTAGTAAAGCCACAAAGTGCTAAAATAATAGAACAAAAAGATATTGAGACTCCTAGTTTCCAAGTATTTTATGATGAAAGTAATCTCACAAAATTAGAAGCCGATGACTATAGGGCATTCTTTTCTTATGCTTTAAAAAATCAAGTCACCAATCTTCTCGGTTTATCAGATTATACAGTTTCTCCATTAAGAGAATTTACTTTAAGCGGCTACGGAACATGTGATTGTTCAGACTATGGAAAAGTTATCATTGTTTTCAATGATGCTGCTTATCAAATCATAAGTGATAATATTGAACCATTTTTAAAAGACCATTTGATAAAGAAAGATATAAGTACTTTCCCATTAAATCTATCGTTAGAAGAATCTATTTCCATTTCTATCAATGGCGAGAAGATTCCATTCACATTATCAACAAATACATATCTTTCTCAAAGACCAAATATTCTTTTTAATAAAATATATGCAAATTTTGTGGATGATATAGAAATAACACTATTAAACAAAATCTTTTCAATTAAATCTTATTATGAACAGTTAAACGACTATTATGGTGATGTGAGCTATGAAGTATCAACGACTACTCCTTCTAACGATATATTCATTGATTCTGATTCGACTTCAAGCTGTATCATCTATTTATCAGATTATCCTGCCGCCTTTTTAAATTATGTTTCTTATAAGTTCAATCTTTTGAGCACAGTCTATTTCGATTCAAGCAAAGAAGCAAATGCTTTTTATAACAATTATCGTGATCGATATGAAATGTATAGTTATAATAGCCGTTATCAAGTATCTGAAATCAACGATAGCCCTGACCTTTATGTGATGGTATCAACTTGTGAATTAATCTTTGGCTTAATCATTTTCTTAGTTGTAATTCTTTCCTTAACAAGCCCGATCTTAAACATGGTATTAAGAAAATACAATCCTGATTTCGGTGTCATGCAGACACTAGGATTTTCACAAAAAATCCTCTTTTCAATAAGACTGCTTTTGATTGAAATACCCTTGATCATCACTTACTTGATAACATCAAGTATTATCATTCCAACCATTTTTATAAACGTTGATAATAATAGTTATAGGGCATATTGGTATATCTTTGTAATTATCAGCTTTTTGGTCCTCTTCTTTGCTTTTATCCTCTGCTTGAATTTCTATCTGAAAGAAAAGAAGAGAAGCATGAGACAAATTTTAAAGGACGCAGGGGGAAAATGAGATGATTAGACTAGCAAATATCGATAAACAATTCAAAAATGGAGCTCAAACAATTCATGCTGTCAGCTCTCTATCATTGGAATTGCCCGAAAGCGGTCTAATCGTTTTATTAGGAAAGTCTGGATCAGGTAAATCAACACTTTTAAATATCATAGGTGGTTTAGATGATTACAAAGGTCAAATAAGTTATGATGATTCCACGACCGTCTCTGGTTACAAACCATTTGTATTTGATAAATATCGCGCGGCTAATATCGGTTATGTCTTCCAAGATTTTTACATCGATGAAGATGTATCCATCATTGAAAATATTAAACGAGGTCTCATCATCGCCGGTATAACCGATAAAGAGGAACAAAAAAAACGTATTGATGCAGCTTTAAAAGCGGTTGGCCTAATCCTATATAAAAGAAGAATGGCTTCTTCTTTATCACTAGGTCAAAAACAAAGAGTAGCAATAGCTAGAGCCATCTCAATCATGCCGAAAATATTACTGGCTGATGAACCGACTGGAAACTTAGATAGTGAAAATAGTTCTGCTATTATGGACATTCTTAAAAAGCTTTCTCAAAAAATACTGATCATTTGTGTTACCCACAATGAAAGTCTCGCCAATAATTATGCCGATATCATCTATCACATTCAAGATGGTAAATTAGATCTTAAAGAAGTAAACAATCAAGCAAAACTCACTCATCTAGAAGAAGAATTTGAAGAAACATCTATCAAAAATTATTCATCATCAGTTAAAAATATCAATGTGTCATTGCTGAGCGATGAGACTGATACTACCTCTACAGAGATTAAAATCTTTGTCAAAGATGGTAAAAATTATATATACATACCTGATAACTTTCAGGTTACTAAAGTCGATTTAACTTCTGATCTTAATAAGATCAAATCAAAACAAAATGAGATAAAAAGAAAGCGATCGCTTTCTCAAGTGGATACTTATGATACTTCTGATTTTAAAGAGAATAGAAAGCACGTCTTCTTCACCACTGGATTCTTCAAAAATAATATCACAAAAAGACAACGGCGATTAACGCTGATTTTATCTATTTTTATTGCGATTTCCTTAGCGATTAGCTCAACAGTGATCGGTATTCTTAATCAAAGCTCTAAGCGAAGCTTTTCTTCTCAATATGATCCCACTACCAATGTTGTACTTTACAAAGAAGGATCCAATTTTTCTGAGAGAGAGTTAAAAGAAATCATATTTAATCCTGATAACAATATAAATGGTGTCACAAATTTAACATTTACACCAGTATATTTAAATAACAATGTATGTGAGCTCTTCGGCAGTGAAGATTTAAATCTCTCTTTCATCAACTACCAGCATATGCAAGATATCAAAGACGATGAAGTAGTCATCAGTTTAGATTTCGCTTTAAATCTAGTCGATTCTACTCATCCAAATGCAGAGTCATTGATAGGAACGACCATCGCCTTTTATGATGAATATGGAGATTTAAAAAACTATTTGATCAAAGACATCATCGACTATTCAAGAAATCTTCTCATCGTCGGTGGCTTGAATAATTATTTAGATACTTTTTGGTTCGCTTATTTCAATGACTCTATAAACAACACACAAACAAAAAGCAAAATAACGGAAAAGCAAAATTTAGTTAATTTACTATCAAATTTACAAATCATCGAAGATTCAAGTGTCACAAATATCAAGATATCACAAGGAGTCTTAAATTATTTCTTAACTTATAAGACTTCATTGGACATCAACAACGATTTAGATAGCGAGAAAAATACCGCATTTTTGCAAGAATTATACAATAATGTCACTTCTGAAGAAGAATACCGCGTCTATATTCCAGAAGAAGACACCACATATATAGGTCTATTCTTTGACTATTTGTTTGACAATGCACCTACTATCTCTAATCGAAAAAAAGATTCTGTGTCGGTAAAAGACTTCAATACGATCAGCAACGTTTTCAACCATCCAAAAATCTATATCAATCAAGCTTTTTTACCAAATGTAAAGTACCTAGTTGATGATTATCAGCCAGATCAATCATTCGTTTTAAATGACTATCATGTCATCGGCACCTTTACTGATAGCGATGCTGTTTTAATCTATGAAGATGAGCATTATCCAGTAGATTTATATATCGGATCTAGTGTTAAAACCGTCACTTATCGCACTCTATTAGGAGTATCGACAACCTACTATATTTTCATGACTGATAATCTTTCTAAATCTCTCTCTTATTACCGTGACAATACTCAAATAAAAGCCAGTAATACTAGCATTCTGTCTCAATTTAAAATAGATAGCTACACTCCTATTTATATAATGATATCAATTATTGTCGGTATTGAATTACTCCTATATGCGCTATTATTCAGATCTAAGATGACTACCGACTTAAAAATGATCGGCATCTATCGCTCATTGGGCATGCGAAGAAGTCAAATAGTAATGCATTATGTGATCAATACTTTTGTCACATTGACGACACAATTTCTCATCCCTTATTTATTAATGATCGCTTTAATTTTTATGATAACGTCTGAAATAGCTCCAGCTAGTGCAATCGTCTTAGGTGCATTAACTGGATATCTCTTAGTCTTCATCGCTATATTGATTCCTTTAGCGATATTGCTTCTAAAAACACCTCATAAGATACTGACTAAATACGATATATAAAAACAATTAATCTGAACTAAAAAACATTAAAAATATGGTCCAAGAAAAGACCGCTTGATCCTATTGATGATAGTAGGGTTAGGCGGTCTATTTTTTATTGATTATTGCATTAGGAAAAATATTTTTTATTGTTTTTGTTGAACATGTAAAGAATACTTTTTTAGTGTTACCATTTTCATCACGATATTTTATATATGTATTTAACGGGCCATTTTCAATAAACCAATACAGAATCGTTTGAATAAAACTGCAAGTATAATGCCCGATTGAAAAGATCTGATTCTTCTTTAGATAATACTTCTTTCTAAAGAGTTTAATTTCGATGTCATCATGACATGCCTTTAAATAGCATGGGCAAAAAACAAATAAATAATCGAAATCAAATTAAAACCCAAAGCAATGGAACAAACGATTACAGATGTCATGTATCCTTCCATTGCTTGTGAGTCAAACAAACAACATATAAGCCAAATGAAGAAGATTAAAAAAGCTGCTTCATCAAAAATCATGAAAACAAAAGGACTTGAATATAGTTTGTTTTGATTTTTTACAATGATTTTCAATCTCTTTCATAAAATTATTTTGCTAAAAATACAATTTCCTAATCAAAGCAAAAAAGGCGCCCGATTATTGGACGCCTTTTATTAATCAACTTTTTAAATATTAGTCAAGTAAAGCAGAAACGGTACCAGCACCAACAGTGTGACCACCTTCACGGATGGAGAACTTGGTGTTAGCTTCGATAGCGATAGGGTGAATCAATTCAACAGTGATTTCAACGTTATCGCCAGGCATGACCATTTGAGTGCCTTCAGGAAGAGTGATGGTGCCAGTGACATCAGTAGTTCTGAAATAGAACTGAGGTCTATAGTTGTTAGTGAAAGCGGTATGACGGCCACCTTCTTCTTTCTTTAAGACATAGACTTGAGCCTTAAATTTCTTATGAGGAGTGACTGAACCAGGTTTGCATAAGACTTGGCCACGAACGATTTGATCACGATCAACACCTCTTAATAAGGCACCGACGTTATCACCAGCCTCAGCGTAGTCAAGAGTCTTACGGAACATTTCTAAGGAAGTGCAGACACATTTACGGGTATCTTTGATACCGACGATTTCGACTTCATCGTTAGGACGGATGATGCCTCTTTCAACTCTACCAGTAGCAACGGTGCCACGACCAGTGATGGTCATAACATCTTCGACAGCCATCAAGAATGGTTTGTCATTTTCTCTAGCAGGAGTTGGGATATAGCTATCAACAGCATTCATGAGCTCAAGGATAGATTTTTGAGCTTCAACATCGCCGTTTAAAGCCTTTAAAGCAGAACCTCTGATAACAGGGACTTCATCACCCGGATAACCGTATTTGGATAACAAATCACGGACATCCATTTCGACTAAGTCGATGAGTTCAGGATCATCAACAGCATCACATTTATTTAAGAAGACGACGATGTAAGGAACACCGACCTGACGAGCTAATAAGACGTGCTCTCTAGTTTGAGGCATAACACCATCAGTAGCAGCGACGACTAAGATAGCGCCATCCATTTGAGCAGCGCCAGTGATCATGTTCTTGATGTAGTCAGCGTGTCCAGGGCAGTCGACGTGGCAATAATGTCTAGAAGCAGTTTCGTATTCGATATGAGCAGCATTGATGGTGACACCACGAGCTTTTTCTTCGGGAGCAGCATCAACCTGATCATAACGCATAGCTTGAGCTAAGCCTTGTTTTGATAAGGTTTGAGTAATAGCAGCAGTAAGAGTAGTTTTTCCGTGGTCAACGTGACCGATAGTGCCGATGTTAACATTCGGCTTGGAACGGTCGAATTTTTGTTTAGCCATAATTTTTATTTTTCCTCCAAAATAGATTCTTAATGACTATACACTTTTTAAGTGTAATTTGCAAGAAGGGAGGTATTAACCTCTCTTCTTTACAATCTCTTCTTGAACAGAACGAGGGACTTCTTGATAGTGATCGAATTCCATGTTGTAGATACCCCTACCTTGAGTCATAGATCTCAAATCTGAGATATAACCGAACATGTTAGCTAATGGAATCTTAGCCGTGATGACTTGAGCATTAGCTTTTTGAATCATACCTTCAACCGAGCCTCTTCTAGAAGAAATATCTCCCATAACAGTTCCGACATAGTCGAGCGGAGTGGTGATATCAGCTCTGACAATCGGTTCAAGGATGACGGGTTGACATTTTTCAGCAGCAACCTTTAAAGCCTGTTGAGAAGCTAATCTATAAGCGGCTTCAGAAGAGTCGACATCGTGGTAAGAACCATAGAATAAAGTAGCCTTGACATCGATGACTGGATAACCAGCGATCATACCTCTTTCCATAGCGTCTTTCAAACCATCTAAAGAAGGCTTGATGAATTCTTTAGGAATAGCACCACCGGTGATAGCATCGACTAATTCAATACCCTTACCAGGATTGGGTTCCATACGGAAGACGACATGACCATATTGACCATGACCACCAGATTGCTTGATGTATTTACCTTCGCATTCAGCGGTGGTTTTGATGGTTTCTCTATAGGCGACTTGTGGAGCACCAACCTTACAAGCGATCTTATAATCATTTCTCAAACGAGTGACGTTGACGTCGAGTTGAAGTTCACCGACACCAGCGATGATGCCTTGTCCAGTTTCCTTATCAGTATAATAGTGGAAAGTAGGATCTTCTTCAGTGAATTTAATAAGAGCTGTAGCCATCTTATCTTGATCATTTTTAGAGACTGGTTCAATAGCCTCAGAAATGACAGGATCTGCGAATTTGATGGATTCAAGAGTGGTATGTGGATCATTTTCACCGACTAAAGTATCACCGGTTCTAGTCGAAGAGAAGCCGATAGCAGCGGCGATTTCACCAGCTTTAGCTTCACTGATAGTCTCAGATGAAGAAGCATTGACTAGAATCAAACGAGAGACACGTTCTTTAGCACCTTTTCTGACGTTATAGACATAAGAGCCAGATTTGATAGTACCAGAATAGACACGGAAGAAGCACATATTGCCGAATTGATTGGTGGTGATTTTGAAAGCTAAAGCGACAAATGGTCCCTTCGGATCAGGAGAACAGACAACATCATTTCCTTGAGGATCTTTACCGACAGAAGGTTTGACATCTAATGGTGAAGGTAAATATTCTGTGACGGAATCCAAGAGATATTGAACGCTCTTATTCTTATAAGCAGAGCCAGGAATACAAGGATAGATAGAACCAGCTAAGACGCATTTTCTAATTGCATTCTTAATAGCCTCAGGGCTAGGTTCAGTCTCTTCTAATAAGCAAGCCATGATATCATCATCGAAATTAGCTAATTGCTCTAACATATGACTTCTATAGAGCTTGGCTTGTTCGATATCATGTTCATAACCAGCTGGAATCTGATCTAAATCAACGATATTAGGCGCCATGAGAGAAGACTTTTTAGGATCTAAATCCCATAACCATGCCTTCATTTCAATCAAGTCGATCAAACCTAATAAACGATTTTCTAAACCGACAGGATAGGCGATAGCAACACCATTGCCACCAAGTTTAGTTTTGATAGATTCGACTGACATTTCAAAGTCAGCACCAGTCGCATCTAATTTGTTGACAAAAACAATTCTAGGGATGTTGTATTTATCAGCTTGTCTCCAAACAGTTTCGGTTTGAGGTTCAACACCATTTTTACCATCAAGAACACAGACAGCACCATCAAGAACACGCAACGATCTTTCAACCTCAGCGGTGAAGTCGACGTGTCCAGGAGTATCGATCAAATTGATACGATAATCTTTCCACAAACAAGTAGTAGCTGCAGAATAGATAGTGATACCTCTTTTTTGTTCCTGAGGATCGAAGTCCATGGAAGCACCGCCATCATGAACTTCACCTATCTTATGGGTTTTTCCAGTATAAAAGAGAATACGTTCGGAGGTAGTAGTTTTACCAGCATCGATATGAGCCATGATGCCGATGTTTCTAACATGATCAAGAGGTACGGCCTCATAGGTCGCAACCATCGCCTGGTCGTTATCCATTGCCATAAGTGATTTCTCCTTTTAAAAACAAATTACCAACGATAATGAGCGTAAGCTTTGTTGGCTTCAGCGGTCTTATGCATATCATCACGACGTTTGACAGCACCACCTGTGCCATTAGCAGCATCGATGATTTCGCCAGCGAGCTTATCAGTCATATTCTTTTCATTACGTAAACGAGCATAAGTGACTAACCATCTAAGGCCTAAAGTCACTTTTCTTTCAGGAGCGACTTCAATCGGGACTTGATAGTTACTAGCACCGACTCTTCTAGCCTTCAATTCAACTTCAGGCATGATGTTGCCTAAAGCGATTTCGAAAACTTCAAGAGCTGGTTTTCCAGTTTTAGCAGCGACTTTATCAAAAGCACCATAGAGGATAGTTTGAGCAGTACCCTTTTTACCATCTAACATGATACGGTTGATAAGTCTTGTTACTAATTTGGAATTATAGATAGGATCAGGGAGGACATCTCTTCTTTGAACAGAACCATTCTTTCTAGGCATAATATAGTTACTCCTTCTTCAAACTACTTCTTCTGGACGCTGCCGTCTTTCTTGGTTCCATATAAGGAACGGCCTTGTTTACGGTTTTCAACGCCGAAACATTCTAAGGCACCACGGACGATGTGATATCTGACACCAGGTAAATCACGAACATGTCCGCCTCTGATCAAGACGACTTTGTGTTCCTGTAAGTTGTGACCTTCACCGCCGATATAAGCAGTGACTTCATAACCATTGGATAATCTGACTCTGGCGTATTTACGAGCAGCAGAGTTAGGTTTTTTAGGAGTCATAGTACCGACACGAGTACAGACACCTTTCTTTTGTGGAGAAGGAATATATCTTTCTCTCTTGTTTAACGAATCCCATCTCTTGCCTAAAGCAGGTGATTTAGACTTGTAGACGGGTTGGCGTCTTTCATGACGCACTAACTGATTAATAGTAGGCATTTCTTTCCTCCCGAATGCAAATATTATTAATTTTTTCGTCCACAGCTCCGGGCGTTTTCTGTTCTTTCTATAAAAAGAACGGGCTAAACCCGTGCATAGACAAAGAAAATTATAATTGATAACATTTAAAAGTCAAACTTTTTTTAAACAATTAAACGATTTATGAGGTTGAATCGATTATTTTTACAAATTATTTAAAAATCTTAAGAAATTATTTAAAACATATAAATATGACTTATAACTCAACGCATATATTTGACAAAGCATTTCATAAAGGCGTAATAACAATAGATAATATATGCGCAATATATCGGAAAAAATATAAAGAAAAAATATGCTGGATTAAAAACCACTTTAACCGAGCCGTCATCATTTCCGATAAAATTGGTATTAAATCCAGCACATATACAGGCGCAGATTCCTATCACAAAAAAGCCTAGATACAATAACCAAAAATAGAGCGCTTTTTTAAACACATGATAATGAGAGTCCAATAAATATAATTTTATCAATAAAAATATCGCAATCGCTTCAGATATGATCATCTCGACAAATATAATCAATGGAAAAAGATGAGTGAAATTAAATCCGATAAAAGTTGCAAAAAGAGATGGTAACATCGCAAAAACAGAAATAGCAAATGTGTAATTGAAATATTTACGACGAGTTTTAACACAATTGATATTTGCTAGATTCTCTTCAGTTACAAATTTTGAATAAAATGGCTCTTTTTTAAATGTTTTATTCATAGCTTGTCTTATATTCTATTACAAAAAATATTAGTTGGTCATCACATATGTTTTAAAAAAGCCTAACGGTTTATTTACACCATTAGGCTTAAAAAACAATATCGATTTAATTATTAGTCTCTACGAGCAAACAGGAATACGTACATCAAGACTCTGATGAAGATATTGATAAAGTCGACATAAAGATTAAACGCACAATAAACGGCTAAAGAATTTTGATTATCATCTAATGCTTTAGCTTGAGCTAACTTCTTCACACGATTGATATCAACAGCTGAAACAACCAAGATGACTCCTAAAATCACAAAGTCAGTTATCCAATAAACGATTGAACTGCCGATGAAGACATTTACGAGCGAAATGATTAAACAGCCCATTAATAGCGCCGATAATAAAGGATAAATAATGCTGAGATTCTTTTTTGTCAATGCACCGATAAGACCCATCAATAAAAATGAGCCAGCAGAGATTAAAAACGACATCGAGATAGTCATGATAGCATTAGGCCCATCGACAGCTAAAATGGTCATGAAGGTTGAAGAAAGCATAACGCCTATAGCAATAGAATAAAGGATATAGGCGATTCTGATCCCTATTGATTTAGGTTTCAAACTTTTGAAATTGACAATCAAAACACATGGGAACATGATGATAGCTGAGATCACCATCAATACGATATAAGTTGTATTGCTAGCCTCAGCAGGAATAAGTGCTAAAAGATTGGGTAATCCTAATGAAACGATACCAGTGATCAATAAGCCTAATCCCATCCATAAAAACACTTTTATCATCGGGAAAACGTTGGAATTAGTTATCGGTTTAACTTCATTTTCAGTGACTTGGACATCTTTAGGAGTAAAAGTTTCCATTTTGAATAATGTCTCCTTTCATAGACATACATATATATTATAGACAAAAAATCCAATTTTCAACATATTTATCTCACACTGTGAGTTTTTAATAAATTTTCTTCTGCTTGTTTTATTTATTCAGCTAAAAAATCCATCTATAAAATCAAAGCTTATTAAATGCAAATTATATATGATCAACTATTTAGTAAATATTCTATTCTATTGTTTATTTATGATAAAATAAGAAAAAACATTTCATCTATGTTATGATAAGACAAGGAGAACATATGGCTTATAAGACAAAAATAGCTCTCCTCTATGATTTCGATAAAACACTTTGCACAACAGACATGCAAAATTATTCTTTTATCCCCGCATTAAATATCAAACCCACAGAATTTTGGAATAAATGTAATGAGATGTCAAAACAATATCATATGGATTCACTTTTGACATATATGTATTTAATGCTTGACGAGGCTAAAAAAAAGAACCTTCCAATCAATCGTGAAAGCTTTGTGCAAATGGGAGCAAACGTCAAGCTTTTCCCAGGAGTCGATTCCTGGTTCCAACGAATCGATGAATATGGTGAAGGCAAAGATGTTGAAATTCAACATTATGTCATATCTTCAGGTAATAAAGAGATCATCGAGGGCTCCCCTATCTCTAAATATTTCAAAAAAATCTTCGCTTGTGAGTTTTTATACATCAATGATATAGCAGTTTGGCCGAAAAGCGTCATCAATTACACGACTAAAACACAATTCCTTTTCCGCATCAATAAAGGTGTTTTAGATATTTCTGACAATGATAAAATCAACGAATCCACTCCTGAAGCCGATCGCACTATTCCATTTAGAAATATGATATATATCGCTGATGGATTAACCGATGTACCTTGCATGAAGTTGGTGAGAGAAAAAGGTGGTCAATCAATCGCTGTTTATTCTCGTGGCAAAAAGCCTTTAGCTTCTAAATTATTCGCAGATGAAAGAGTCGATTTCATATGCGAAGCAAATTATTCTGAGAACAGCAAATTAGAACAGATTGTCAAATTGATCATAGATAAAATGACATCTCAAGATCAGTTAGCTCAAATACACTATAAACAAGCGGCAGATATCACTCACGACTGACTTTAAATGTCTAAGCCCAATTTATAGATTTGATTTTTCTTAAGATTATATTTGAGAGATAACTCTTTAGCACATTCTTTTAATGGCTTGCCTTCTTTTAATAATCTCGATATCTCTTTTTTTAGCAAATGTTCATCAATCTCTTTTTCACCATGATAGCCATCAACTATGATGACACACTCTCCTCTGACTTCCTTGATCAATTCATCGACTTCTCCTAAAGTGCCACGAATGACCTCTTCATAGATTTTAGTTAATTCTCTAACTAAAGCAAATTGTCTATCATTTCCAAAAATTTCTTTCATAATATGCAAAGTGCTTATTACTCTATTAGGTGATTCGTAGAAGATTAAAGTCTCTTGATTTTCTTTCAATCTATTTAGTATTGTTTTTATATTTCCTGATTTTGTAGGCAAGAAACCATAAAAGGAAAAATCAGCTGTATCTAGTCCTGATAAAACTAGTGCAGATAGAGCAGCATTAGGCCCAGGCAAAACTGTCACCTGGACATTTTGTTTAATAGCCTCTTTGATCAGCAACGATCCAGGATCTGAAATACCTGGCATGCCAGCATCTGAACAATACGCTAACTTTAACTTTTTTTCTTTTACTTCATCCACTAAAGAAATAGAGTTTTTCGCTTCTGTTTGAGCATAAAGTGAGATGAGTTTTTTAGGCTTGATTTGATAATGGTTGAGCAAAATGCTTGTGTTTCTAGTGTCTTCACAAGCGATGACATCAGCGTTTCTCAAGTATTCAACTGCTCGATATGTTATGTCAGCAAGATTTCCGATCGGAGTAGAAACTAAAGCGATAGTCCCATCCTTAATAGCATCATTTTTTTTCATCGTGTTTGACAGCTTTGACATTTAGTACCTCGCGATCAGCTATTTGTGAAACAGGAATAAAACCAGTGTCTTTTTTTGCATTTTTAGAATAGCGATGATAGTCGCTATGATTATTGCGATTATTGCGATTACGATTATTATTGGCTTTCTTAGCTCTGTTCTTCAAATCTTCTAAATGTTTCTCTTCAGATTTTTTTATCTGTTCGATTCTCTGCTTGGTGTCTTCGATTCCTTTGCCCGATAAATCCACGCCAGAATTCATATCGATGATGAGTTCATCTTCATCACCTTTGTCCAATCCTTGCTGAACCCGTTCATATTGTTCTTTAGTGAAGTTTTCGTAATTATCGCCATTATATGCAGTGATAATCCCGCTTAAAACATTTAAACCGGTCACTGCATATTCAGACTTTCGATAAGTGATTTTATCTCCAATTTTAGGAAAAGTAGGTCTCAGTTGTGCATACGCTTCATCTTCAAATTTCAAACAGCACATCAATTTCCCACATTGACCAGATAATTTTGGAATATTGATGGCTAACAATTGATTTTTAGCCATGGCGATCGATATGCCATCAAAAGAGTTCAAGAATGTCGAACAACAGATTGGAAGACCGCATGCACCGATACCACCGATCAGCTTAGCTTGGTCACGTGGACCAATCTGTCTCAATTCGATGCGAAGGTGGAACATTCCGATTAAGATTTTGACTAATTCTCTGAAATCGACGCGATTATCAGAAGTGAATGTGATCAATGCTTTGTCACTGGATAAGTCTAAATAAGTATTGAGAATATTCATATTCAACTTCAATTCATCCGATTCTTGTTGAGTGACTCTAGTGATTTCAGCTTCTTTTACTTTTGCTTCGCGATCAAAAGCTAAATCTTGAAAATTTGCTATGCGATCTATCGATGGGAAAATCGTATCAAAGTCAGTTTTCTCTAGTTCTTCTTCGCTCGGCTTTCTGATCTTTGCTACAGTTCCAATAAAAGTCCCATGCGGTGTGGTGCAAACAACCTTAGAACCTATTTCGATGTCTTTGCTAGTAGAATAGTACGTCATACCAGCAAAATCAAAAGGCACTCCGATTAAAGTTATCATATCAATATTCCTCATTAATTATTTTAGCTAATCTAGCTATGACCAATGTCGGATTGAGATTAATCTGTTTCAACGCTAATGCTTCGCTGATCACTTTTTGTCCATTCTTAATAGCGACAGCATGCATAGCTAATGATTTGATAATCTCCTGAAATGGATTATCTGATTCATCATTCACTAAAGCTAAAGTAAAGATTTCATTGATGGTCAGATATAACCAATTATAACACTGAGCTTCTTTTATATGTTGAGTTGATTTTAAAAGAGTGAACGCTGCTTTTTTATGATCAACCACTAAGTCATTAAGGAATTCTTCAGCAGCTAGAAATCCAGTTTCAAAAAAGCCTTCTTTTAAAACTTGCTCAACCTCAGAAATATTCGAATAAAAACGGCTGATGATAAAGGCTTCAGTAGTAGATAAATGTTTACGAACATCTTTATCTAAGATAAATTCTTCATTTGATAGGCTTTCATAAAAGTCTATCGGAGAAACGGGATCAATACGTATTTCCAAAGACCTAGATCTAATGGTAGGAAGAACTCTTTGTATGTTATAGGTCGTCAAAAATGCCACCTGCCCTTCCTTTGGCTCCTCCAAAAATTTTAATAGGGAATTAGATGCTTCTTCAGTGATATTCTCAATCCGATTGATCACATATGTCAATCGGTGATTTTTTTCTAAAGCCGAAAGAGAGAAAGCTGATTCTAATGATTTGATATCATCTTTCTTAATTGTGGTTTCCTCTCCATCAATAAGATAAAAATCTGGTCGAATACCATTGTTAAATCTCTTGCAACTAGGGCAATTATCGCAAGCTAACAAATCCTGTTCACAACTTAAAGATTTTGCTAAATAAACCGCTGTTTCTTTCAAAGGAGCATTGCGATTTCCATATAAAAGATAAGCGTTAGCGACTCGATCTTTCTTACGTGAGTTGATAAACAGTTTTGCTAGTTTTGGCTCAGCTTTTAATAATATTTTCTTATCCATTGATCTTCTCTAATATCAAGTTTAAACATTCATCGACTTCCTCTTGAATCGCTTTTCTAGCATCGATAACTTTGATTCTATCCGGATAACGATCTATCAAAATTTTATACCCATCATATACTTTCTGATGAAACGAAAGCTTTTCTAAGTCTAAACGATTAACTTCGCGCTGATCATTTTTGGCGATACGATTCAATCCTTCTTCAGGAGTTAAATCCAAATAGATAGTCAGTTGTGGAAAAGTCTTATCGATAGCAAATGCGTTGATCGACATGACTTCATCGATGCCGATTTCTCTCGCATATCCTTGATAAGCTAAAGAAGAGTCTAGATAGCGATCGCAAATGACGATTTTATTTTCTTTTAAAGCCGGTAAAACAACTTCGACTAAATGCTGTCTTCTTGATGCAGCATAGAGCAAAGCTTCAGTTCTAGAATCCATCAAAATATTCTTTTTATCTAAAATGATATTTCTGATCTCTTCAGCAATAGTGCTTCCACCGGGCTCACGGGTTTGTAAAATATCGTAGCCTTTTTTGATAAGTTGCTGGCATACTAGATTCATCACCGTAGTTTTGCCACAGCCATCACACCCTTCAAAAGTGATAAATAAACCTGTATTCATTTGTTTTCTCCTGAAATAACTACTCTTCCTTTAAGAGATTGAGATATCGTCATCTCATCTAAATATTCTAAATTAGTACCAATCGGGATACCATAAGCCAAACGAGAAACCTTCACATCATGTAAATCCTTTAAAATATTGGTTATATATAATGCGGTAGTCTCACCTTCTAAGGATGTCGGAAGTGCTAAAATCACTTCCTGTATCTGCTCGGTTTCAACTCTTTTTTTTAATTCATCTATTCCGATATCTTTAGCTGTTTTATTCTTTAATGGTGAAAGGTTTCCATTCAAAGTGAAATATAAACCGTTATAAGTGTTAGTTCTTTCAATAGCCAAGATATCTTTGCTATCACTGACAACTAATAAGAGTTGTTTATTTCTTTTAGGATCAGAGCAAATAGGGCACCTATCTTCAAAAAAAGTCCCGCATCGCGGACATAATTTAACTTTTGAATCCAAATCAAATAGTGCTGCTTGAAAAGCATCACGATCTATTTTTGATAACCTAAGAGTAGCATATGCTAATCGCTCAGCTGTTTTTGTTCCAATCCCAGGAAGCTTTTTATAGCAAGCTATCAATTCTTTAACTGTTTCAATATGTTCCATCGCCGTTATCTTTTTGCATGCGTACGATTTCGTCTTGGAATTGTTTAGCTAATAGCTCGATATCGTTTTGAACAGCAGTATGTAAATTAGCTAAACACTTGGTGATCGCTATCTCTATCTGACCTTTGCTAGCAGTTTCATAAAAGCTTTGATCGATATGAACATTATTGACAACAAAATCGCCTCTCATAGAAATATTTATACCTTGAACACGTCCTTGGTATTCTTTGTTCTGCAATTCGCGATTCTTATCTTGAAACTCTTTAGCGCGATCTTGAAGCATAGCCATCTTTGTCGCTTGTTCAGCTTTTTTGATATTTTCGTCTTCCATCTTTATCTCCTCCGTCATCCATTCATCAATTCATCAAAGAATTGAGTAGAATTAGTTTCTTTTTTTTCATCGCCGAAATCGATATTCGGTTCTTTCATCTCTACTTTTTTACCAGTTTTATAACTCATATAGCAGTCTTTGAATTCTCTATCAGCAATAGGCAAAACATGATAAGCTTTATCAAAAACATCTTTAGCTATATCCATCAATATAGTTTGAGAACTCTTATTGTTAATTTTATTGATTTCACTCATCATATTAGAAGTGACGAGTAAAATACCTTTAGCAACTAATCGAAGCTTACAACTAGCTAACGCTCGAGCTTCATATGCTGTCTTTGATGCAAAAAGATTTTGCAATAAACCCCATTTGCTTTCGACCTTAAGTCTTTCTTCCCTATCGGCTTGTTCCATCAGATTTAAAATATCATCGGAATTATAAACGATTTTATCTTCAGTTTTAGTTTCTTCGACTTTCTTAGCTTCAAAACCTTTTTTAATATTCGTCTTAGTTATCACGACAGGCTTGGTTTTTAATTGTTCTGTTTCCTGGACTCTTTTATTCATGCCAGCAACTTCAAGAGGTCTTTCTTTTTGAAGAATCGGAGTCGGATGGGCGTTTTCAGATGTCATTAAATCTAATATTGATAGTTCAAAATGGGCAAAGACATTATCAGCAGAGCGATAATCTCTTTTAGAAACAATCAGCTCTTTGATGCGATTATTTAAAGTGCTGGCATCATCTTTGATCAGTTTGATCTGTTCGACATTAGCTTTTTCTAGCAAACTGCTATCTTTTGTTACTGAATATATAAGAGCATCTTTATATAGAGCAATTAAATCGTTATGTAATCTGATAATATCAATGCCTTTATCATATTTAGATTTTATCAGTTTTATAACTTCATCTGTCTTTTTATCAGAAATCAAATTGATGAGATGGATTTCATCTTCAATAGACATCAGTCCAAATAGCGTATCAACATCATGAACAGTCAAATTATCACCACTATATGAAACAGCTTGATCAAGCAAAGACAAAGAATCTCTAACACCGCCATCAGATAAAGAAGCTATCAATTCTAACGCTCCTTCTTCAAAGGAAATGTTTTCTTTTTTTAAAATTCTATCCATATTGAAGATGAGATCATTCTTGACAACTTTAGAAAAGTCAAATCTTTGCACACGAGAAAGAATAGTCGGTAAAATTTTTTGTGGTTCAGTCGTCGCTAAAATAAAAACAACAAATGATGGTGGCTCTTCTAATGTCTTTAGCAGGGCATTAAAAGCAGAGTTAGACATGTTATGCACTTCATCAATAATATAGATTTTATATCTAGACATGATAGGCTGATAAGACACACTATCGATGAGTTGTCTGACGCTATCAACAGTTGAATTAGACGCAGCATCGATCTCTACGACATCCGGATGCTCACCTTTGATAATAGCTTGGCAAGAATCACAATTGTTACATTGTTTACCAATACCATTTTGACAATTTAAAGCTTTAGCGAAAAGACGAGCCATAGTAGTTTTTCCAGTACCTCTAGGCCCACAAAACAGGTAAGCATGTACGATTTTATTTTCTTTAATCGCATTCTTCAAAGTAGCTACAACCGCTTTTTGACCGACCACTTCATCAAAAGTCTGAGGTCGATACTTGTTATAAAATGCTTGATATGCCAAGATTTTCTCCTCGTTTAATCTATTAAATTATACAACATAACTCATATTTACTTTAGAGATTTGTATTCAATTATTGTGATTTATATCAAGCTTAAAACATTTTTTAAAACAGATGAAGTTCTCACTCAAAACAGCCTATAATGAAGCTAAATACGTATCGATAAAATCGACATTTGCTTTTCCAAAATCAGTATATGTCTTATAGATTGGGGGAATCACAACACCTCCCATATCCACAAATTGAAATGAGCTGCCTATCCCCACTATCGCCTCTTCATCAACAGAGCTATCTTTTAGTCCTACATATAAAGCATATGGAGTGCCGCCAGCCTCTACAGCGTCTCCATCTAACTGAGCAGCAATATTTAATGAAACATAAGAATCGCTTTTGAATTCAGAGCCATCAAACATACTAGTCGTATCCGAAACAAATGAATATAATTTATTCTCTTCAGCGATTATGTCCATCACTAAAGTTATATTAGGATAATAGTCTTGGTAACGAGTATAAGGATTTCCCTCCTCATCAACATAGTTCCATTTAGAATCAAGAGTGATGTTTTGGGCATCATCGACTAAGAAAGTATATACACCATCAGATAAATTGATATATCCACCTCTGACTAAATCTTGATTTTGTTGGAGATACTCATCAGAATAGTTAAAGTAAAGATAATCTTTTGTAAACTGCAAATCTCCAATTGGAATAGTACTAGAAATATCGCCGTTTTCATCATAAACAATCGATGTTCCTAAATTAGAGATGTAATTATAATCGGCAATTAATTCACGAATTCTTAAAATTTTATCGTCTGTCGCTGGAACGGCTATTTGATTATTTTTTAAATATTCATCGACATATGATAAATCAACATCATTAAAATCAGAAAATATCAATGTGATGTATCCATTAGAAGTATAAACACCTCTGTCAAAATGGATATCGATTTTAAACGAATCAGCAGCTAAAACTTCAGCGGTTAATCCAGTGATATCATTTAACACATTAGTCAAATTAAAGTTGGTAGGCATATCAGCATTTTGGAAGACAAGATTTAAGAAAAGCGAAGTGTCCACACCATTTTTCAAATTATAAAGCCCATCTTCATCAGGCGTTAAAGAATAATAATTTCCTGACATCTCTTTAGCTAAATAGATGAAATCAGAATAATTCTCATAATAATTTCTTAGATATATAGCATTAGAAACTTCATCACCTATTTTCGAAAATTCAAACGTCTCATAATTTCTCGAAGCATATCCAACATCTTTAAACCAATCATTTTCATCGATTGCATCAAAGTAATAAGTGTCACTATTAACTTCTTCAACATTATTAAAACTATAATTGGTGTAACCATATGTAAATCTACCGGTATATGTTGTTTTATATGAATCAGCCTTCAGCAGTCTATTCATAACATTATAGAGTGTTAAAGATTCTCCGACAGTGATAACAATAGAATCAGTTATCTTTGAATCTACTTTACTAATAGCAGTGACTGTAACCTCGCCAAAAGAAATGCCTTTGACTGTTCCTGTTGAAGAAACCGTCGCAACATTTTCATCACTAGATACATAATCAACAGCTGCTTCATCACCATTTTGATCAATAGTAGTCAAATAAGCATATTCATTGAGACCGATATAATCTGCAGTGCTAGTGATCGTCAATTTTAATTCATCTTTTTGCGAAAAAGATGAAGAAGTATTCAAGCTACCATCAGCACAAGAAGTGAAGCAAAAAGAAAACAAGAATGAAGAGCACAATGCTAAAATCGTAATTTTATTCTTTTTCATAATCTTTATTCTGTAGCGGCAATCGCATTATGGAATTCTTCTAAAGAAGAAGATAGATTGATGTTAGCAGCTGTTTCAATCACCCAATTCTCATTCCAAGTCGATGGGATACTCGCTAAAGGAGTGTAATAATTCACTTTACCTTCACCGATTTGATTCCACTGGAAGCAGCACTGTCCAACCTCTTTTAAAGTAGAAGGTAAGTAAACATTGGCTAATGAATGAATGTCTCCAAATGCCCATTCCCCCAAAGTTTCTAAACCTTCATTTAGTTCGAGATTTGCAATATCCGTGCCTTGAAAAGCTTGATTACCAATCTCTTTTAAAGTGCTTGGGAAATTAACATCAGTCAATGTTCCAACTTGGAAAAATGCGGTTTGAGAAATAGTTTCAACTTGAGTGTCTTCCAAATTTAAAGATGTTAAGGCTGTACCAGCAAAGGCTCTTGTCCCAATCGTTTTTAAGCCTGCAGGGAAAACGACTCTAGAAAGAGATGTACAATAACTGAAAACATCTTCAGGAAGCTCAGTTACTTTCTCCGGAATAGTGACACTAGTTAGTGATTTACAAGCACTAAAAGCCCCTTCACCAATCTCTTCTAAACTATTAGGTAAAGTCAATATTGAGATTGACCCGCAGCCATCAAATGCATTTTTGCCGATAGAAGTAACAGTGTTAGGCATGTTGAAAGTCAAAAGCTTAGAACAGCTATCAAAAAACGAATCGGGGATACTTGTCAACGTATTCAAGCATGAAACAGCAGTCAATGAAGTATCGCCAGCAAAAACACCTTCTCCCAAAGAAGTGACTGATTTGGGAATAATGAATGATTGAATGCTACTATTTTCACTAAATGCTCGAGCACCGATTGTCTTTAATTTAGAGGTTGTAGGATTGATGACTATCTGTGTGCAATTATTTAAAGCGGCTAAAGCTCTATATCCGATAGTTTCTACATTCTCAGGAATGGTGACAGAAGTGAGGTTCGTCGCCGCATAAAAAGCATGATCGGCAATCGTCTTAACCGTATTTGGAATATCATAGGTGGTGTTCGCTTTTCCTTGAGGATAACAATATAAAGTAGTCCCATCCTTGCTGAATAAAACACCATTTATATCTTGGAAATATTGATTATTTTCATTGACATCAATTTCAGTAAATTCCGAGGCTAAGCCAAAAGCAGTTGAACCTAGAGTCTTTAAAGTAGATGGCAAAGTGATGCTTTCCATCGTGGAAATATAATAAAAAGCATTAGAGCCAATCTCCTCCACCCCTTCAGGAATGACAATCTCAGCCAATCCGTTCACCCCTTCGAAGGCGTTGTTTCCAATCTTTCTTAATGACCTTGGTAGTTCGATATCGACAATATCATCATATTGAAAGCATTCATCACCGATTTCTCTCACTGGCAACCCGGAATATAATTCTGGAATAATGACCTCAGCTTCAATAGATAAATAGTCAGTTACCACATATCCATCTTTAGCTTCATTCAATTCAAAAACCAAACCATCAGTATATTCAGTTTTAGTATATTCTTCGGTTGAACTAGAACTATTAGAAGTATTTTTTTGACAGCTTACAAGCGCCAATCCACAAAAAGCGATGGCACAGATACTCAACAATTTTCTATTCTTCATATCGTTACTCTCCTAAATTTAAAATATGTTCTGGAATGATAGTCGAATCTAAATCTTCGTACATCAAAACATCTGCTTTATTAACGGTGCCAAAGCCGGATTCATCTTGTTCAGAATAAGTCAATTCAACTTTATCGATTGAATTATCGCTCACATAGATAGTCATATTATTCTTTAAGGAAGACATCGCATAACTGGCTCCGAATGGAATAAAGGCGGCTGTCGCATAATCATAAGTGGTGATATATGGCTTAAATGTCATATCACCTGTATTTTTATAGCAAGCAGCAGCGACAAGATTGAAATAAGGAATCAAAGAAATAAAGGTATAATTACTGTTAGTCCCATAATATTTGTTGAAATCATTAGTGGCTATTATTTCATTTGTTTCAGCATCTAAGTCATAAATCATCAAGGTTCCATCATTATTTGTATTATCATCATCGAGATCGATGTTATCTCCGACTTGTTTATAAACCGAATAGCATTGATGCGTGCTGACCACTTCTCCATTTTCATAAATATTTTTAGTAAAAACCATTGGATCTAAGAAAATATAATTTTCAAAATCGAGCATATAACTATGTTCATCATAAATTGTTTGACCATCGATAGATTGAGTCGAAACCTTGACGGTCATGTTTTTAGCTCTAGCCAATTCATTTAATCCGATTTGCAGCGCTGAATGATCACTGGTGGTTTCATATGGTTCAATTTCTTTAGTCACTGCATTTCCAAATTGACTGAGTTGCAATGTAAAGAGATATTGTTCACAATAAGTCGGAGACAGTTCATCATCATAGCCCTCAACAAGAATTCTCATTTGATCAAACTTTTCGCCATCATAATGAATCGCATATTGTGCTACTGATAGAGCACCTTCGTTGATCGTATCATAACCGGTCAAAAAGTAAGTGGCTGCATCAGCGATTGTAAAATCAGTGAGGTTATACCAATTCAATTGTCCTTGAATAGGATTTAAATCTTGAACTTCGATATCCAAAAGAGGATTATCCATAACTTCATCATAATCATCTGTATAAACTATCTTGTCAACTAGATTAGTGCTATAGTCGAGTGTTTCTTGAACAAATTTTCCGTTTTCATTCTTACTGAAACGTTCTTCAAAAATGACTTCTCCTGTCGCCAAATCATTTTCAGAATAATAATATGATTCATCAGCGAGATCAATTTCTAAAAGATAAATGGCTTGTTCTAAAGTTGTTCCACCTACTAAATCATAAGCAGCATATTCTAATGTCCCAGATGAAGAGAAATTGTTTAAGGATGATATTGCTCTCATCAATTTAGTGTAAATGCCCTCTGGTTGAGTGGCTGGTGAAATCGTTGAACTATTCAATCGATTTGATTGACAAGCGCATAATAAAAAACTACTAGCAACAATAAATGTTCGTTTCAGAATTTTATTCATGAATTCAGCTCCTTTTTGTCCACTAACTTATAAAGTATATAAGATTTCACACTATTATAAAAATGATAGTTCATATCAATCATCGCTAAAAAATGATTAAAAAAATCACACAGTGATAATAATTTATATAAATAAATTAACAAAAAATTACTCTTTTTATTCGCAAAATATAATAACTGTGCTACCGATTCATAAATATAGTGATGTCATCTACTTTCTACTGTAAGCGCTTACTAAACAATTGCTTTAAATAGAGATACTCTGATTTTTATATTTGAAATTCTTTGATTTTTTTTACTCTTTTTTAATTTTTTTGCTTCTTATTTGTTCATATGAGCAGAACAAAAGTTATTTTTCTTGATAAGAGAGCTACAAACATAGTTAAAAAGACGAATAGTTTTCTAAATAAAGTATTCTTTACAAAAATGATTCTGTTTTGTAGATTATTCACTATAAAGGATTAAAATATTATGCGAAACAAAAGGTGTATTGTATTCTTAGCATTTTTCTTTTTAACATCATGCCTAGTTTCTTGTGAAAACAGTCTAAGTCCCAACGGCTCAGGATATAAATTGATAGGGAATAATAATGCAAACAATATTTTCGAAGAGACTGATACCTCATATGAACTAAATGATGTCATATTTAGAAAAAATGATTCCTTCAAATTGGAGGGAAATAAAACTCTCACTTATGATAACATCGCTTCAGATGATCAACCCAACTTCAAAAAAGGCAAATCTGATAACATCATCGTTATTAATGAAGGTGTTTATGACATCCAAATAGACAAAACAACTGACGAAATCGACTTCACTAAAACTGATTCGACGTATGCTTCAATCAGTCTCGTGACCGATACAAATGAATATTCTTTCACTAAAAACAACGATTTCACTTTCACTCTCAACGATGTGCCAATTCTATATAATGAATCTTTCTATGTGAAAGCTGATGAGGACATTTTTTCATATGAATCTCTTTCAGTAAACGATGAAATAAAAAGATATTTTTATAAGGATGAAGACAAGATTAAAAGTGAAATCAAAGGAACTTTCTCGTTTAAAATCGACTTTTCTAATCCAGATGTTTTAAATATTTCAGCGACTAGTTTTTCTCAGCCTTTATCATTAGTCGAAACATCAGATGAATTAGCAGCTCTATTAGAGATAATACCCGATAATTTTTCAAACGAAGTCATTTCCAGCGAGTTAAAAATCGAAACGATTGATTATAGTGAAGAAACAAGCGAAGAAAAGACGATCATCACCTCTTATAACACCAATCAATCTTATGAACAAATCAAAACTATGATCGGCGAGGAAACTCGTGAAGATACTCACGCTTATTATTATGATGATAAGCAATTTTATGATGTCAACATCGTAGAAAGCAGCAACAGCAGCAATGCAAATAGCGAGAGAATCATCGATGAAGATAGTCAACAAGACGGAATGACATTAGATGAAGCTAAAGCTGAAGTCAATAGCTTATCTGGTACGACCATGGTTTTCTTGCAAACTTCTATGAAGCAAGTTATCGACCCTGCTTATTTGAGCGATAGCAGCTTAGAAGATTATTTGAATACTTTAAACTTGCATAGTGAATATAAAAATACTGTTGGTGATGCTTTAATCATTGAAGCTAGTAATTTTGAATATTACTCATCTTATTCGTCGACTTATATCTTTAACTATGATTTGAACATTGAATTTGATGACTTTAATCATTTAGCCGCTGCGACATTTATCAAAGATCAATATGATACAAACGATGTTGAATTTGATGAAGAGACTAATCGATATGTTTTAAAAGAAGATGCGACTATCAATAAAAGAGAAATTTTCACTTTCACTGCCTCTTATGGTGAAAGAACACCGGTCGAGACTTTCCTTTTCGATCCAACAATTTATTTCACACAAACAGTTTTTGGAATCGGAGCTAACTTAAGAGCTGGTGATACTTTCGAAGAATCAGATCTCGGCATTCAATTCTTACCGGCTACTGCTATTGATACAAAAAATTTCTATATCAAATCTTACGATGAGAATCACATCACTAAAAATTACAGTAACTATTCAGCGACTAAGCCTGGTACAACCACAATCATCTTCGGTAATGATTACAACGATATACAAGCTGAAATACCGATACAGATCACTGCTCCAGATCCAACAAAAGTCACTATTAAAGATGTGAATTATAATAGCAAATATTATGCTGGTGAAACTTATCATTTTACAGCTGAAGTCGAACCAGCTTATTCAGCACAAGCTGTGAAAATCGAATCATTAACTCCAGACATCGCTACGATTTCTAATATCGCTAGCAGTGAGGAAGCTGATGAAGCTGGTGAAACAACATTTGATGTAACATTCTTGCAAGAGGGTGAAGCAAAAATCAAAGCAACGTCTTTAATTAATGAAAGCATCTCTGTTACTCAAACATATGATGTTTTAACTCCAATCACTCTGGATGAAATCGCAGGCACTTATCTTTATTGTAAATATGATGGAACCATCAATAATAAACTCGACTTAGATCAAGAAGGAAATATCACAATCACTATCGATGAAGCTTCGATTCAATTTAAAGTTAAAATCAGCGGTGATCAATTGACATTGGATGGTGAAAGTCCAGATGTTTCAAGTTTTTCAGCTACAGTTTATTTAGCAGAAAATGCTGTTTCTTCTAATAGGCTGGGCAGTACTAAATGTGACTTTAAAAACTCCACCTATAGTGATATAAGCTACGCCTCTTTCTACTCACTAAATTATTATAATGGCACTTTAATCGATGAAACAAATGACGCCTCAATCACTTTCACATATACAAATAGCACGTTATCACAAGGAGAAGCTTTGATAACGATAGGAGACAGAACCATCAGTTTCACTTGGTCATTATCCCAATATGGAAGTGATTCTGACTATATCTCAGCTACTAATATTTCTAAATACTACATCGAAGATTCAGCTGAATTGACCGAAAGTATTAATCTTTTAGAAGTAGAAAATAGTAAAATAAGTTTAGAAATTGTTCAAGCGAGTGGAAATTTGGTTTTAAATTTTATTAGATGATTATTAAGAAAGGAAAAATAGTATGAAAAAGAAACGAATTCTAGGAGCATTTTTAGCTTTATCCGCCTTCGCTTTAATGACTGGTTCTACTTTGACAAGCTGTGAAAATAACACAAGCACTTCTACATCAACAGCTCAGCAAGAGACTCATGCGATAACTATCGTATCGACAGTAGATGCCACAGTCAAAGTCGATAAAACATCAGCAAAAGCCGGCGAGACAGTCACTATTTCTATCAGTGATATCATGGAAGATAAAGAATTTGATAGTGTCACTGTCAATGATGGAAAAGTAAAAACCACAACTGTAAAAGAAGGTGAAACTTATACCTTCGTGATGCCAGATGAAGATGTTTCAGTCTCGGTTAGTTTTAAAGATAAAGTCTATTCTGCTCATGCGATAACCGTCAATCAAATAAAAGGCTTTACTGTTGAATTTTATAAAGAAGATGCAAAAGTCACAAGCGCTGTTTATAGAGATGAAATCGAAGTGAGAATCACAACTACCAGCACTACTCAAAGAGTCAAAAATCTTACTAGCGATGATGTCGCTTTGACCCAATCAGATGATGATCCTAGCATCTATACTTTTGTGATGCCGGATGAGGAAGTCACATTAGCTTTAACAGTCGAAAATATCCCATCCCATAAACTCTCTGCTGAATTAGGTGCGGGTGCTACTGGCAAATTCTTTATCGATGGTAAAGAGGTCACCACTGCTTTAGAAGGCCAAACAGTTGTGTTCGCTCTAGAAATCGATGAAGATCACACCTTCACCTCTATCAATTGGAGCGGAGTACAAGCCCCGACAACCGAACAGCCGAATTATCAATTCGTCATGGGAACAAGCGATGTGACAGTGACTGTGGTGACAGCTGAGATTCCTAGCTTTAATATCACTGTTGCACCTGTGACAGGTGGTAGTGTTGAAGTATTGGTCGATGGTGTAGCAGGAAATAAGGCTAAAGAAGGGAAAGCTATCACTTTAAATATCACGCTAAAACCTCATTATTTGTTCAAAGAAATCAAAGTGAACGATGGCGAAGTTAAATTGACGACTGTGACCGAAGGTGTACAATACATCTTTGAAATGCCTGCTAAAGCTGTCACTATAAGCTTGACAACTGAATATTCTGCACAATCCTACTCTATCAATTCAATAACATCTATCGAACCAGGTTGTGAAATCACAAACGATGTTAAAGTTGGTGACGAATATGCCGAAGGTGAAGATGTTGTTCTTCAAATCAGCAAAGGTGATACTCATAGATTCACCTCATATGAATTACTAGTTAATGATACTAGATATACCTTCGAAGAAAGCGGTACTTCTAACGTATATGAAGTGACTTTTAAAATGCCATCGGCTGATGCCGACTTAACCATCATCCCTCTCTCTAGTCCGACCGAAGATGGTTTAACTTTAACCGCGATTGAATGCGATAATTCCTTGGTCGATTTCTATGGTCTAAAAGTTGGTGAAAAATATACTTTACAAGATTTATATTTCTTCGTCATTCCTAAAGCAGGGACCAAAATCAATGATGTTTATTATTATTTAGACGACAGCACAACACGTCGTTATGCTACTGAATCATATGCAGCACCAAACTTATACTATTTATATAATTATTCCATCACTGATGAGACAAGCTTTAAAATCGAAATCGACGCAGAATATGTCGGCATCAAGACCATCACTCTAGTCAACGATGAGCATTTGACCTTAGAAGGACTAAAAGACAGCTATACGCCTGGTGAGGAAGTAGAATTCACTGTGACTGCTGATGAGGGCTGGTATTATGTCGACTGCACAGTCGAGACTGAAAGCGGAAGTAGTGTCCCTACTAGCTGTTATGGCGATGAAGTCTCATTCAAAATGCCTGAAGAAAACGTCATCATCACCTTTAGCGTCGGACAGCCGAAACAGATTAATGTCACTGAGAATGAATTTATCGCCAGTTATAAAATAACTGACGATGCCGATTGGAGCGGCACAGAGATCACCGAATTAGCACCAGGTCATACAGCATCCATCGAAGCAGAACCAGTGGAAGGATATGAAATTACAAATATTTATTATCAAGAAGGCAAAGCTTGCGATGAAGGAGGGAGCGATTGGACATTCGACTATCCCGAAGAAGGCGAGATCAACATCGTCTTTGAAGTGACTCAAAGAAGAAAAGTCACCTATGATTCTTCTAGTGAAGCATATACGATAACTGGATTAGATGCTGATTACTTACCTGGTGATGAAGTCGAATTCACTGTTCATAATAATCTTGGCTATAAGATCACCGGCGTCAGCTTAGATGATGAAACTGTCGAGCTCATTCCTAATCAATATACACATCAAAGATATTCATTTGTCATGCCAGATAAAGATATCGCCATTAAAGTCACAACTGAAGCTGTGACCACTCACACTTTAACATTCAGTCAACCTGAAGGTCTCGGTACTGTAAACGTTTATAACTCTTATAGAGATAAGATCAATTCCGGTGATTCCGTAAATGCTGGTGAGGAATTAACTCTCAGCTTGGGAGCAGTCGAAAATGGTTTCATCCTCAATTCGGTTTCTTTAGTTACTGAAAGTGATACTACTGTTCTCACTGAAGGGACTGGTGGAGAATATCATTTCACTATGCCGAGCGAGAATGCTGAGATTGTCTTTGATATGACCGAAGAAGAAAAGCATCCGATCACTTTAAATAGCACTGATGAAAGAATTTCAATGACCATCAGAGAAGGAGATTCAAGTTGGGGCGATACTTATGAACAAGGCTATGTCGGACATAGAATGAATGTTGAAATCAGTTTAGATGATGAAACTGAAGCTGAATATCTCGATGGCTCACAATTCAAAGTGCAGACAGCCTCAGGAACAGATGTTGAATTACTCAGCGATATTTCAACATTAAAATCGAGCACTATCAATGTCAAATTCATCATGCCAGCAGAAGAAGTCATCATCACTCCTGCAACCGCTAAATATCCGACCTATACACCCACTTTTGTCGGTGAAGTAGAACAAAATATCACTTTT
Source organism: uncultured Bacilli bacterium (assembly GCA_944371605.1). Taxonomy (GTDB): domain Bacteria; phylum Bacillota_I; class Bacilli_A; order RFN20; family CAG-288; genus Enterosoma. The sequence continues at coordinate 6,408 of CALVXU010000024.1, read as the reverse complement.
AGAGATGGCTATGGCAGTTATTCAAACATCGTAGATTTAAAGAATGGCGTCAAAGCTGGAACAAGAGTTATCGCATTTTTAAACGAAACAGCTGATACGACTAACTACAACTACTCTATCACTGGCTATACGATGGATGGAGAAACAAAAGATTACTTTAGATCAGAATATAAATTCAATTATGCTGGAGACACTATTTCGCTAAATATTCCTGATAGTGATTTCTATGTTGAACTCATCATCACAGCTAAGGCTTAAATACAAGGTGAATTATGAACAAAAAATATTTATTATTCAGCTTGATATGTCTATCATCTCTCGGACTAGGACTAACAAGCTGCCAAAATACTAGCTCTCAAACAACTGATAGAGTTGACACAACCATAATTCAAACATCAAAAGAAAGCTTAACTTTACAAGTTGGTGAGACCACGTCTTTCACGTATTCCATCGTCTCTTCTAAAACGGGCCAAAAAATCACTCTCGATTACGATAATATGATGATTTCTGTAGTTTCCATCTCTGTAGACACTGTCATCATCGAAGGCTTAAGCGAGGGACAAACTGATTTAGTTCTCAAAACTGATGATGGGACTACAAAAACCTTAAAAGTCACTATCACTGAAGGGGAAAGTATAACGCTCGAGCAGGATGAACTCACTTTAAATGTCGGCGAGACTAAAGAGGTCAACTTTACTGTAAAGCCAGAATCATTATCGAAAAATGATTTGACATTAGAATATGATGCAGATATTATCAATGCCACATTAGATTCTAATAAAATTGAGATTTCTGGAATCGATGTTGGTACTACCGATTTGATAATTAAAAGTAAGAATGGTGCAACCGATACCATTAAAGTCACTGTTACGCAACAAGAGATTTTACCGACTGAGATTTCGACAGATTTTGTTAGAAAAGTCATCGGAGTCAACGAAGAACTTCCGATAAATGTCATTTTTACACCAGCCGAGACAACAAATAAAGAGCTGAGATATTTAAGCAGCAATCCGAGTGTTGCTACTGTCAATAATGGTATTTTAAAAGGAGTAGCAAGAGGAGAGGCGATCATCATGATTTCTTCCGTTGCTAATCCTGATATACCATCTATAGCCATATCTATCAGCGTCAGCGATGATGAAGACACCGTCAATGAAGATAAAATCAATTCTCATATTTCGGCAGCTATCGAAAATGAGTCTGAAAAGATCACCGGTGGGACAGTAACTTTTTCTTCGAAGAATAGAAACCTTTCAGATCCAACGACTTTTTCAAACACTTATCAAGTTTATAACGATGTGATCTATAATCAAATCACCGATTATGATGGATCCACACATCTTGATTATTACACCAAGTATGAAGACAGCGTTTATTTCATCAGCAAAGATGGTGATGAAACTATCGAACAACAGAAATATTTGATTTCTGATTCATCATATTTCACTGGTTATATCTCTGAAGAAGAAGCTAAAGAATATACTTCTCTACCAGCAATTTTGCCCTATAGCTATAGTCAAAACTATAGTTATGGCATCGGAAATTATGTCAAACAAGATTTATTAGATCTGATCTTTTTCAATTCAGCTACAAGCGGTGTTGAAATCACTTCTGAAGGCGAAAATATCATCTTAAACTATCGAGATGATTCTTACGATTATTCAGAGCTCTATAGATTAGAGTTGATTTTCGAAAACAACAATTTCAAAGAGGTTCATTATCAAAGAGATGAATATACCGAAGATTGTTTTGACGAAGAGGGAAATCTGATCTCTGATTCTACGCCAAGAGCCTATGATCATTTTGATGCTGAACTATCTAACGGAGTCAAACAGGTCGATGCTGAAAAAGAGATTGATCCAGATGGTTTCTTCTATAGTGACTTTGAAGCAAAATTCTTCTTAACTAATGATACAGCAGAGACTAGTAAGACGACTTTTAGCGTCGCTGATAACATCATCTTTAAACTAGAAAGCTTTAAGCCGGACACCGCTAATTCCGTTTTTGATCGAGTAGAGATCACTTCAGTCTCCGATCCTGACATCATACAAGTCAGCAGCAATAAAACTGCGATGATAGCTTTATCTGCTGGAACTTGTCAAGTCACATTAGCGAGCAAGAAAGTGACCAAAAATTATACTTTAACAATCGTCACGCCTGAAATTGAATCCTTAGAGTTCTCAACTGGATTAACTGACACCTTAGCCTCGAACGAGAGAACTACTTTCACAGTCGAAAGAACTCCTGCTGGTGCTATCGATGATATTCAAGTAGAACTGAGTGAAGGCGCCGAACAATATGTCACCTTGGGTATGACTTCTTATGGTTACTATTACATAGAAGGCAAGAATAATCTGACTGAAAAAGAATATGCTTTTAAAGTCATCGCTTATAGCGAATCCCATCCAGAAGTGAGAATCGAAAAAGAGATCACTTTGGTCAAAGTTCTCAGCGATCAGGAAATACTCGACATTTTGACTTCTCAAACCTTCACCAGTGATAAAAACACCGATTACTATAATTACTATGCAACAATCCAATTCAATGAAGATCGAACTGGTGTTTTCATCATTCACATGGATGAGACTAGAGTGTATGACACTTGTAATTTCCACTGGATTATCAATAACCATGCTATAACTATCACTGAACAAGTTTTCGAAAAAAATCTATTCACCGATTTATCCATAGATTTGGATACACCTGATTTATCCAGCTTCACTGTCAGCGCGATTGATAATTGGGAAAGCGGCGACGAATATGGTTATGAATATGATTTTATTATGAGGAGAAATATTAATGCTTAATAAAAAAATATGCCTATTAACCTTCATCAGCATCTTTTCTTTGATAAGTTGTCAAGAGACTGATAGTACCATAGGCCCTTCTTCGTCAACCACTGAAGACAAGCTCAGCACATCGACAACAGGTGGGGACAAAACCGATGAACTCTTAAACATATTGAAAACGATGCAGTCTGACACCAATTACACTATAACCATCGAAGACGATGATGGAATTATAGTTCAATACTTCAACGAAAATGTTTGGTCATATAGTTTTGATAACATCAATTACACCGCCTATATCGAAGATGAAAAAGGCATTTTTCCTCTCTATGTAGATGAAGAAGATGACACAGTAGAAAAAGACTATTATGAATTGAATCTATATTATGAAAATATCTTCGATATCTATGAAAATATCACCTATTCCGTAGGAGACATCACTTTAGAAGACACTCTCTATGATAAATCTCATAATCGTTTAACTTTAAAGGATGTCACTTCTATCGATGGAATCAGTCTTTTCTCATTATGTGGATATGATCCTACATCGACTAACGCTGGCTTAAGATTATCTGATGTTGATGAGATGTATTTTGAAATCGATGAGGAGAACAATGTCACTGGCAATATCATCTTTGATGAAGAAACTAGCGGTAGAGGAGCGACCACCATTCGCTTTCAAAATATCGGATCTACTGTACAACCAAAAAAGATTGCGGACTTTCTTGAAGAAGATGGGCATGGGATCGAACGTGTACCTAGAGATGATGCGCTTTTCACTTATCTCGCTTCTTTAAAAAATTTGCGAAACTTTACTTTAGAAGTAAAAAGTGATTACGCTGAAGAATATAACAATTATGAGATGACATCTAAATATATGGAAAACGCCTATTATTCCCATACTGATAGAACGGGTGAAGCAGATATCGGCTACTATCAAGATACTGATGGCGTGAGAATCCTAGCGATTGATAGCCTGAATGGTGATACTTATATCGGTGATTTAGTCAAAGATAGTCAAGGCAATACTTTTAATGATTTATACACTGACTTATTATTCAGTTTTGCTGATACTTATTGGGATTATTCTTTTAAAGCAACTTTCTCTGATGATAACAAGTATAGAATTGATGATTACGAATATATATCCGATACTGCCAATTTGACAGCTGCTTATGTATTACGTTTCGAATTAGATTATTTACTCTTTGATTATGATGATACTAAAGAAGAATACAATTTTGATTTTGTCTTTAGTAATAATGATCATATCTATATGACCGTTTGTGATATCAACACGACACAAATCGGAAATATACCTATCGAATAAATAGTTCTAAATTCTCTAGAGCACAAACTGATCATAGAAATGTTTAGATCATAAACATAGCTTGATCAGTTTTTTCTATTCTTCAAACTCAATTCCATCATCAATTCTTTATAAACAGCTCTTTGTAATCTATAATCTTAATATGAAAACTAAACTGAAAAAGGTCATCAATTTCCTCTTGAGAATCGATGTTTTTAATCGAATCATTGTTTTTATTTCGATGGTCTTATTTTTGATTTTGCCTTCTTATGTGCTCTATTCTATCACGAATTATAACAATAATATCGATATCGTTTTACCTTGTCTATTATTGCTATCTGCCATCATCGGTACAGGTCTATTCGCTTTATACAATCCGATCAAATTATCGCTATTTTATTTCTTAGAATTACTGATAATTTTAGTCACTTATAATAAAAATTTCACAAATCTGTATATCATCGATGATCGAATCAATCAAACAGCGATTTTCATTCTCGAAACTTGTTATTGTGCCATCAGTTTTCTTTTTAATGCTTTTTTTATTTTTAAATATTTATTTAGAAGAAACAATCGTTATGCTTTTAAAGAACTGACTAATAGTGATTCTATATATGATTTTTTAAATGCTCGGCCATATAACAAAAAGATTGAAAACAAAATTGAAGATATCAGCCGCACGAGTAACAAAATCAATCTCATGCCTTCTCTAAAAAAATTAAAATTATCTAAAACAATGCGTACTATCACCTATATTTCTGTTCTAGTTTTAACAATATATTATTTTCTTAACATCATAGCCCAAGGGGATATAGAAAATAATCCGATGACATACGTGCTGAGCGTCTTACTTTTAACCACTTCATCAGCTATCAGTTTCACGGCAATCTTTCCGAAAGATTATCGATACGCTTTCTTCTACAATGTCTGTATTTTAGAAGTAGCAGGAATTTTGACCTGCAGATATTCGGATTTAAATCCATTGATGTTCATAATCTGTTTGATTTGGGCAGTATTATCCCTATTAGCAGCTCTTATAACAGAAGGCAGAACTTGGATGGGAGCTACTCCTGACGATTTATAATTTTATGAGCGACTAAAAATCTCGGTCTATCATTCATATCATTGACGATTCTTATTTCATAATTTTGATTAAAGGTAATGAAAAGCTTATATATTTTATCAGCATTAGGACTCTCTAATTCAAAGCACGCTACCCCATTTGACTTTAAATACCTATCAATAGAAGGGAAGATCTTACGATAGGCGTCTAATCCATCTTCCCCCGCAAATAAAGCGAGTGAAGGAGAATATTTAGCTTTTAAATAAGGACTATTATCAGGGATATAAGGTGGATTAGAAATGATGAAATCAAATTTTTCATGAATTTCATCAAAAAAATCCGAATGGCGAAAATCGATATTCAACTGATTGTATTCCGCCGATTTTTTGGCTGTTGCTAAGGCATCATTTGAAATGTCTGAGGCGATGATGTTCGCACTTGGATAGTGTTTCTTTAAAGCGAGAGAAATAAATCCAGAACCAGTGCATAAATCTAAAACATCTTTGTTATTTAAATCACAATTTTTAAATATATAATCATAGATGAATTCCTCAGTCTCTATTTCTGGAATTAAAACTGTTTCATTTAAAAAAACTCTGATGTTTAAAATATCTAAAAAACCGATGAGATAATAAACCGGATAATCATCTTTCAAAAGATTGTAAACTTTTTGAAAATCCTGATCAGAGATTTCAATCTCACTATCAATAAAACAATCATTAAGATTGATGCGGTAACGATGTTCTAATAATAAACGTATATCAGCAAGTTGTAGATTTAAAGAAGAAAGTTTCTGAAAAGCTTCTTTAAGCTTCATTTTGTTTTGCAAATAATTCTTCTAATTTTTTAGTCTCTTCTTTGAGCAAATCAGCTTGATTGGCCTCATTTAAAGCTGAGACTAATTCATCTAGATCACCATCCATAAATTTAGGTAAATTTAATGTGCTCCAGCCGATGCGATGATCTGTGACACGATTTTGCGGATAATTATAAGTTCTGATTCTCTCATTTCTTTCACCAGTGCCTACTTTTAAGCGGCGCTCACTTCCAAGTTTTTCATTAGCTTCTCCTTCATACTTAGCTTTTAACTTAGCTTTGAGCATTTCCATAGCGATTTCTCTGTTTTGAATCTGACTTCTTTCAATCTGACAAGAAACGACTATTCCCGTAGGTTTATGAGTGATTCTGACTGCTGATTCAGTTTTATTGACGTTTTGGCCGCCAGCTCCTGATGAATGATAGGTATC
>CALVXU010000023.1 GCA_944371605.1 uncultured Bacilli bacterium | reverse complement strand
GAATTGCTTCCTCTCTCCGTTCGACTTGCATGTATTAGGCACGCCGCCGGCGTTTATCCTGAGCCAGGATCGAACTCTCAAAAATATATTTTTTTAAAAGACAATTCTAGTTTGCCGACTTATTTTTTCCGGTTTGACTATTATTGGTTCGTTTCTACTTAAATGTATTGACGATTTACCTATTGTATAGCTGTTTCCCGTTTAGTTTTCAAAGAGCGATAACAAGCTTCTTTTCAGAAGCGCGGATAAAATTGTATCATTCCATTTTTACCTAGTCAACAACTTTTTTTATTTTTTCTTAAAAAATTTAATATTTTATATATGGAACAATATTTGATATGTGACTATGAAGCAAGAATATATAGAAAAATATGTCCTTAATTGATTATTTAATTTTATAAATAAAAAACCTGCTAGCACATTAAGTGGCAGCAGGTCGAAAGATAGTTTTCAATCAACAATTAAATATGGAGAGAAAAGAATAAAGGGTCTTGCTCATCCACTTCTTTATCATATCCATGATAGAATGCATATTTTTCATGGACTTTGGCTAATTCAAATTCTTGTCTAGAAGCATCAATTTCAGCCATCTTATGATACGCAAGTCCTAAGCCTCTTTCACCAGCCAATCCATAATATCGATAGGCAAGTTCCAAATTTTTAGGATTAGAAACTCTAATTCTAAAACTATCACCAAGATAATTTAAAGCATAAGAATATCCGTGTCTTGCAGAAGAAATAATCAATTCATGGGCACGCTCTTGCGAATAGAATGAAGTTTCTTTATTCAAGTAAAGAAGACCTAATCTATATTCCGCCACGGCAGATCCTTTTCCTATGGCTATTTCATAATGTCGTTTACTCTCATCATAGTCTTTGCTTAAGACAGAGGTATTACCCTCAAATAGGTACCCCAATAAAACAGATGCGCGCAAAGAGCCATCAGCTTCGGCAGAATTAATAAGTGTAATACCATCTTGGAGATCCGCTTCAGTAGAGGCGGGAGAATCTAATAGTCTAATGCCTTTTAGTAATAACAAATCCCCATCAACTGATGATTTGATTTGACTTATATCTGCAAACAAAACATTTTCGTTATTTGTAACAGTATCAACAGTAGAAGCTGTAGGCGGAACGATACTATCTTCCACATCAACTTTGTCATTCTCAGCAACAGTTTCTTTGAGAGGTTCATCGGAGCTTTCTTCACAAGTAACTGGAGGTTCAACAACCGATGCATTACTAGATTTATCAAGTACAGGAGCAACGTCAGCTGAGCCACTTTCTAATTCACGGCGAATAGCTGCAGCCTTTTGAGATGCAATAGGAGAATATGTGGAATCGCCACAATTTGTTGCTAAATCATAGTACTCTAAAGCACGGACTTTATTGATAGGTTCAGTACCAAGGCCATAATTAAAATAGTCGCCCATCTCTAAATAATCCATTGCATCAGGGGAGGTTTTTAAGAATTCAGTCATAGCTTGATCATAAAAAGCTCTGCTTTCTTCTACCTTCGGCTCTAAGCCCGGTTTATTATCTAAGACAATTCCTTTTCTTAAAATTTCACCAATTGCAAAAAAAGACTTTCCTGGTGTTGCACCATTTTTTGCTGATTGATTAATTAATTTGCAAGCGTAATCAATACGTTTTCCAGACTTTAAATACTCTAAACCTTTACTAAGCTTTGGATCAAGAACCACTTGTGCCATATTAATATCCTCCAAACTGTTATTATTATAAAGTTGACAAGTCGATTAATCAAGCAAAGTAAAGCAAATTTAGCGCATTAAAGCTTCAATTAGTCCCATTGAAAAGTAAAACCACCTGGCAAAACTGCTTTGCCACCATCGCTCGTAAAAAATTTATAGGCAATAATAGAAACTAATCCTATCACTAATATTGCCATGACCGCAGTGAGCGTTAATGCTTCACCGCCTCTTACCTGTCTCTCTTCTTCTAATGATAATTTACTCATAGTGACTAAATCTCCTTTCAATTACCATTAGCAAAACCTATTAATATTGTTTTTATTTTTTGTACTTTTTAAGCTCTTTGACAAATAGATCAAGTTTATTTTTTTCTTTCTGAACAATTTCAGGTTTAGCTTTTTTAACAAAATTTTGATTTTGTAAAATTTTAGTTGATCTTGCGATTTCTTTTTCTAATTCTTCAATTCTTTTGGCTATGATATCAGACATTTCGTTTTCATCAGAAGAAATGAATAGACTAAACACTTTAAATGAAACTGAATTTTCAATATTATGATCAGCAAATTTAATTTCGCTGAATGCAAAACGTTCTAAATAGTCTTTAATCAAATTATAATCTTTTATATCACCAATAAATTCGATTCGTAAGTGAGCATTAGGAGATAAGCTATTATTAGCTTTAAAATTACGAATTAACTTAACCGCATCGATTAATGCATCAACTAACTGAATATCTGTAGAATCAAAATTATTATCTAAATCTATTGGATAGGTTTCTTCGTATATTGAGTTTTTAGCCTGAGGCAAATGTTGATATATTTCTTCAGTGATAAAAGGTGCAAATGGGAATAATAAGACTAATAAATTTTTCAAAATATCATATAAAACATTATATGTCACCTTGTTTTGCTCATAAGAATTATTTTTCAGCGAGATTTTAGTGAATTCTAAATATTGCGAGCAAAAATCATTATAAATAAAATTATACAAATACTCAGCAGCCTGCCCTAATTCATATTTATCCATATTATTCTTAATGGATTTGCACACAGAATAATATTTATTATAAATCCATTGATCAAATATAGATAATTTATTCTTTAATGGTTTTTCGTACTTAAAATCGTTAGGCAAAAGCATTAAAAGGTATCTGCTTGCATTCCAAATTTTATTTAAAAAATTGTGAGCTTTTTCGACACGATTAATATTAAAATTAACATCCATTCCTGGAGTACCACCAGTAGCTAATGCAAAGCGTAAAGAATCAGTACCATATTTTTGAATAACTTCAAATGGATCTATTCCATTGCCTAAAGATTTAGACATCTTTCTCCCTTGAGAATCACGAACTAATCCGTGAATATAAACCTTTTTGAATGGAGCAGTGTTAGTAAAGTGTACGCCTTGAAATGCCATTCTTTCGACCCAAAAGAAAATGATGTCATAAGCAGTTACCATCAAATCCAATGGATAAAAACGTTTATATAATGGATTGTTTAAGTCAGGCCAACCTAAGAAGGCAAATGGTGCAAGAGCAGAAGAGAACCAAGTATCTAAAACGTCTGGATCCTGCTCAAATTGTTTATTATCAAGTTTATCAACTGAACACACAATTTCACCCGTCATCTTATTTGTATACACAGGTATTCGGTGTCCCCACCATAATTGGCGTGATATACACCAATCATCAGTATTTTTTAACCAATTTTCAAAAATATTAGCAAAGCGATTAGGGAAAAATTCAATTTGTCCTGCCTCATGCTGCAAATCAACCACCGCTTGTGCTAATGGCTGCATTTTGACAAACCATTGCTTTGAAAGCATAGGTTCAACAACTGTATGACTGCGTTCAGAATGTCCTACATTATGCACAATATTTTCTATTTTAATCAAATTATCATCATCTTGAATTTTTTTAACAATCGCTTTACGACACTCGAACCTATCCATTCCAGAATAAATGCCACATTTATCATTCATCGTTCCATCGTCATTCATGATTTTTATGATTGGCAATTTATGTCTTAAAGCGATCTTGTAATCATTAGGATCATGTGCTGGAGTACACTTCATTGCTCCAGTTCCAAATTCCATATCAACATATCTATCAGCTAATAATGGTAATAATTCTCCATTACAAGGATTTATCACCATCTTTCCTTCTAAGCCTTTAAATCTTTCATCATTCGGGTTAAAACAAACCGCTGTGTCACCAAACATTGTTTCAGGTCTAGTCGTAGCTACTTCTAAATATCTAGAATGATCTTCCAGCCAATATTTAAAATAATAAAATTGTCCATTATCTTGTGAATATACAACTTCAATATCACTCAGCGCAGTCTTTAACACAGGATCCCAATTAATGATTCTTTCGCCACGATAAATATAACCTTCATCATATAATCGTTTAAAAACAGTGTTAACAGCTTTTTGCATGCCTTCATCCAAAGTAAATCTTTCTTTGGAATAATCCATAGATAGTCCAAGAGCACGCCATTGCTTAGTGATATAATCGGCATGTTCTTCTTTCCATTTCCATGCTTCTTTAAGAAATGCCTCTCTGCCGATATCATATTTATTTATTCCTTCACTTCTCAGTTTTTCTTCAACTTTTGCCTGAGTAGCAATACCTGCATGATCCATATCAGCTAAAAACAAAACATCAAAACCAGATAATTTTTTATAACGAGCAATAATATCAATAATTGTTGTATTAATCGCGTGGCCGATGTGCAGTATTCCTGTAACATTCGGAGGTGGCACAATCATACTAAATCGAGGCTTATTAATGTTTTCTTCGCGCATCGCCTCAAAATAATGATTTTTTTCCCAAAAATCTTCTTTACCTTTTTCAACATTTTCATGAGAATATGATTTGGCCAGTTCTTCCATATTTAAAACCTCCGTTTAATTAAACGAAATACTATTTATTATATCTTTTCTAATTTTATCAATAGAAGACAAATTTTTAGATGAAACATAAAAAAGAGTTTCATCACTTAATTTTTCTGATTGAATATTCAAAAAATGCCTATCAGAAGCATTAAGCTTATCTATTTTAGTAAAAACTATAGATAAAGAAATATTGTTATTATGTAATGACTCTATAAAAGTTATATCTGCCGGCATAAGTAAACGCCTAGAATCGACTAAAAGATATATTTTTCTCAACGCAGAATTGCTAAAGATAAATGAATTAATTAAATCACCAAAATAGTCACGCGCTTGCGACGCATAACCATATCCAGGCAAGTCAACCAAATAAAAAAAGTTATCAATTAATACATAATTAATCAATTTAGTTAATCCTGGCGTTTTACTAGTTTTCATCAAATTATTATTTCTTACCAATAGATTAATAAGAGTACTTTTTCCAACATTTGAACGACCTAAAAATGCAACACACGGCTTGTCAACAAGAATATTTTCTTTTTGTTTAACACTGGTTATGAATTCAGCTTTAGAAAAATTAATTGTTTTTGACATTTTTCTTACTAGTCTTCTTAACAGTATTCTTTTTTGGAGTTGTCAAACTGTATATCTTGCGTTTTTTCTTAGCAAGATCTTCTAAATAGACACCAGAAAACAAATCTTTAATAGATTTGACTTCAACAATATTTAAATTAGAAGCGATTTCAGTAGGAAGTTCAAGTCTATCACGATGGTTTTCATATGGAATAAAAACAGTTTTAATATGTTCACGACAAGCAGCATTGCACTTTTCACGTAAGCCACCAATAGGCATAGAATTACCGCGCAAGTCAATTTCACCAGTCATTGCAACATCATTACGAATTCTTAAATCACAAATCGCTGATATCAAACAAATAGCAGTGGCAACGCCAGCAGAAGGACCATCTTTTGGCGTAGCACCTTCTGGAAAATGGATATGAATATCATTATCAGAGAAAAACAACGGATTGATTCCAATTTCAGGGCCAAGAGATTTGACATATGACAATGCTGTCTCGCAAGCTTCTTTCATAACATCACCAAGATTCCCAGTCAAAATTAATTGGCCCTTTCCTGGATAAGTATTAACCTCAATTTTTAAAACTTCTCCACCAGCATCAGTATATGCCAAGCCGTTAACTATACCTACTTGAGAATTAGATACATCTCGTTCGCGAATAAAAATCTCAGAACCTAAGTATTTTTTAACAACATCAACTGTTATTTTCAAAGTTTTAAAATCAGGGGATTGCAAATGCTCAACCGCAAATTTACGATCTATCGTGCCAATTTTACGACGAAGCTCACGAACACCTGCTTCTCGTGTATAAAACTCGATAATGTATTCCAAAGCGTCATCGGTCCATTCAAGCATTCCAGGCTTAATACCATTAGCCTTTTCTTCTAAATCAATTAAATGTTCCTTAGCAATCGCCAACTTTTCAAACTTAGTATAAGTATTTAGTTCAATTAATTCTAAACGATCTAGAAGAGGCAATGGAATCTTTGAAATGTCATTTGCAGTACAAATAAACATAACATGTGATAAATCAAACGGTTCATCCAAATAATTATCAGTAAAACTAGAATTTTGTTCTGGATCAAGAACTTCTAAAAGCGCAGAAGCAGGATCACCATGATATCCGCCACCATTAACTTTATCAATTTCATCTAATAAAAATACAGGATTATTAGTGCCAACTTTATTTATAGAAGAAATAATTTTACCAGGCATAGCACCAACATAAGTACGACGATGACCTCGTATTTCAGCTTCATCCGAAATACCACCTAGTGCAATTTTGATGAACTTTCGACCTAAAGCTTGCGCGATTGAAATAGCTAAAGATGTCTTTCCAACACCAGGTGCACCATAAAAGCACAAGATAGGAGCTTTAAGTGAATTAGTTAATTGTTTAACAGCTAAATACTGTAATATTCTCTCTTTTTGCTTAACTAACCCGTAATGATTTTCATCCAAAACTTTTTTTACACTATCGAAATCATCATTATCAATCGAGCTTTTATTCCAAGGCAAAGAAGTTATCAAGTCTAAATAGTTCTGCAATACACTCGTTTCTTGAGAACCAGCCGGTAAAGTTTCTAATCTCGAAGTTTCAATCTTGATACGATTTTTAATATTATCAGGGAAATCATTAGGATGCTTTTCAAGTAGGCGGGTATATTTTGCATAAGAATCAGAGCCATCAAATTCATTAAGCTGTTTTCGCAATGCTTTCATTTTTTCACGCAAAATGTATTCTCTTTGATTTTTATCAATTGAGGCAGAAACAGCTTGTTGTATATTAAATTCAATGGAAGAATCCAAATTAAAGCGATCGAGATCGCCGATAATTTTTCGCACTCTCTCAATAGAATCTTTCTCTTCTAAAATTTCTTGCTTGACAAGGTTAGAAGAATTTAAGAAAACTGCAATATGATAAACAACATTGTTTACATCAGGAACGGTTTGAACAAAATCAGGTAATTCCGGCAAATCTTTAAATTGATTTTTCAATTTGATATATGCACTAGAAAATTTTCCTAATTCTTCATAAATTCTATTAGAAAAAGTATCTCCGCGATAAACTGCACGATTTTCTAAATTGCAAAAAACAATTTCTTTATCAAAATCAGCAGAAAAGTTAAACATATCTACTGGATTTTTTCCAATGCAAGTAACCTCATAACCATCACCAGAAGAAATTATATTTACAACGCGGCAAAGGCATCCAACGGTTCTAACACCAGGCAAAATCAAATTATCAAAATCACCATATATATTTTCTTGAGAAGAATATGAAATGACAAATTCATCGCCCTTTTCCAATGTAGAAAATAAATTGCGATCATAATTATTTTTAGCATTTAAAGTGAATTGGATGTCTGGCAAAATAACGCTATTATGGTTTGGCAATACTGGTAATTTTCTGGGTGAATTATTTTCCATTCAAAAAACCTCCTAAACAACACAATAATATAACAAAAATAAATTTAATTAAAACAAAAATGATTAAAAGCTATTATTTATTCTCTTCAACCGTATCAGTTTTGTCGGATTCTTGTGAAGCAGGTTCAGCGGCTTTATATCCGTTTAATTCAAGTAATCTATTTTGAACTTTTTCAAAAATAATAGATGAATTCACTTCATTTAAATAACTATTTGTTTGTGCTCTAATTTGTTCATCACTTTGACCAATCTTTTTAAAGTAAGAATTCAAATCTTTGAGTACATCATTAAGCGGTTTGCCTAATTTTTCTTCTAATTCTTTATTAGTTGGATATGCCAATTTTTCATTTGCAAATATAGCATCATACAATAAAGAGGTCTTTAATTGATCAAGTAATTGTTCTTTGATTTCAGCACGATAATCATTTTTATCTTTTTTTACAATCTTTAAATATTCATCTAATGTCAAGCCTTGAGATTCAAGACGCTCTGAATTAAATTTAACTTGATTATCAACAAGCTGTTCCACATATTCATCAGGGATCACGAACTCAGAATCATTTCTAACCTTCAAAAGCAATGAATTAATAACATTTCTTTGATATTCGTTCTTAGCTTCTTCAGATAAGATTGATTTAACTTTGTTTTTCAATTCTTCCAAATTAGAAGATACATATTTGCCAGTTAAAGTCGTAGCAAAATCATCGTTGATTTCAGGAATCTCTTTTACCTTGACGGAATTGATAACAACCTTAAATAAGACATCTTTTCCAGAAAGCGGTTCAGGATATTCAACCGGCAATGTAACATTGACATCAACTTTATCTCCAGCTTTATGGCCAATCAATTGATCTTCAAAGCCAGGGACGAAATGATTAGAACCTAATTCTAAATCAAATCCCTTGGCACTTCCACCATCAAATGCTTCGCCATTAAGAAGACCTGTGAAATCAATATTTACAACATCACCTTTCGCAGCTTCTTTTTCTTTCGTTACCAATTCACTATTTTGATCAGCTAATTCTTGAATTCTAGCTGTGACACTTTCATCATCAATAAGCTTTTCTTCCGCATCGGCTTTAATATCAGTGTATTTTCCAATTTTAGATGTATAAGGTCTTAAGACATAAGTGATAGTAAATTCAGCTTCCTCATTAGAAAACTTATCTAAGCTAACCTTAGGTCTAAATCCATTTAATAAGTTGTAACCATTGAATTCGGGATCCTTAAAAAATTCACGATCAACAGATTTTAACAATTCATTAATAGTATGATTTCCTAAATCATCACTTCTAATAAATTTTCTCGCCTCCTCGATTGGTGCCTTGCCTTTTCTAAAACCTCTGACAGTAATATTCTGGCATAGATTTTTAATCGCCTTTTCAGTAGCAACTTGAATTTCAGCTTTGTCAAAGGTAGCAGTAGCAACCAAATGACCATTTTCATTCTTAAAAGTGTGATTCATTTTATCTCTCCTATTTTTTAAACTAAACAAGCTTATTAATTATAGATATATATATTGTTAATTTCAAGGACCTTGATATTTACACAGGACTGTAAAAATAGCAATTTTTTCTATTTTTAAAATATTTTTGACAGATGCCAAATATCCCGATTGTATTCGCTGATTGTTCTATCAGAACTAAACCATCCGGAATTTGCGATATTTATAAGGCACATTTGTCCCCATTTTCGTCTGTCTTTATAAAGTTGTTCAATATATTTAGATGCCTTACAATAATCATGGAAATCTTCAAGCACCATAAACTCATCGCCATGGTACATTATTTCGTCAAAAATCATTCTAAATTGTTCTCTATCATTGCTCAACGTGCCATCTACTAAAGCATCCAATACTGATTTGACATAGGGATCATTGTTATAAACATCCCAAGGATTATAACTATTGGTATATTTTTTGTTTTTAACTTCTTCTTCTTTCATTCCAAAAATAACTGCATTATCTTTACCAACTAGATTTGAAATCTCGACATTAGCACCATCTAAAGTTCCCAAAGTGATAGCACCATTCATCATAAATTTCATGTTCGAAGTGCCGCTAGCTTCTTTTCCAGCTAAAGAAATCTGTTCGGAAATATCAGTGGCAGGAATGATGATCTCCGCTTTAGATACATCATAGTTTTCTATAAAGATAACTTTCATAAATTTGTTGACTTCTTCATCATTGTTAATCACATTTGCAACTTGAAGAATCAATTCAATAATTTTCTTTGCTAACGCATAACTCGGAGCTGCCTTAGCACCAAAGATATATGTATGCGGATACATAATAAAAGATTTATCAGCTTTAATTTTCTGATATAAGTGTATTATTTTAAATACATTAAGCAATTGTCTCTTATAAGCGTGCAAACGTTTGATTTGCGAATCAAATATCGAAGTAGGATCAACAATCTCTTGATTATGAATTTGGATATATTTTGATAGTTTTAATTTATTCTCGTATTTAATCTCATTTAATTTATCAAAAATATGATAATTTTCTTCTTTGAATTCAGAAAATTCTAATAATTTCTTTAATGACTCAGGATGCTTAATAAAATCGTCTCCTATTAAAGATTCAATAAATTTTGATAGCAATGGATTGCTAACTAATAAAAATCTTCTATGTGAAATTCCATTTGTTTTGTTATTGAATTTGGAAGGATATAAAGCATATAAGTCTTTAAAAGTCTGTTCTTTAAGTATCTGTGTATGCAAATTAGCAACGCCATTGATTGAAAAAGCGATATGAATAGCTAATTGACACATATTAACATTTCCATCTTTGATGATTATGCAATTATTGATTTTATCTTCTGAAACCCCAGATTGACGCATGAATTGTAAAATTCGTCTATTGATCTCTTCAATAATCATATAAACACGTGGTGCTACAGAGGCGATATATCGGCATGGCCATTTTTCAAGAGCTTCTGGCATAACAGTGTGATTAGTAAAAGCAAATGTTTTACGACAAACAGCCATAGCTTCTTCCCAACCATAACCGTTCTCATCCATCAAAACACGCATCATTTCTGGTATTGACAATATCGGATGAGTATCATTCAATTGAAATACATAATGCTCTGGGAATTTTTCTAAATTGCCATATATTTGTTTTTCTCTATTAATCGCAGATTGTATACCAGCAGAAACTAAAAAGTATTGTTGTCTCAACCTTAATAATTTACCTTCCTCAGTTGAATCATCAGGATAGAGACCATGTGTGATATCACGAATAAATTTCAAATAACTAGTGAAATTTGATGAAGTAGGAATCTCTTCATCTGAAGGTTCAGCATACCAAAGACGGAGTGTATTAGTCACGTGATTTTTATATCCAATAACAGGCACATCATACGGCATCGCTAATACTGAAAATGCGTTAGATGTTTTCCATCTGACAAGTCCGTCTTTATCACGATATGTTTCCGGATTGCCATAAAATTTAACTGTTATAGCTTCATTAGGTTTACGTATTTCCCAAGGAAACCCATTCAAAAGCCAAGTATCAGGATATTCCTCTTGTTTTCCGTTTCTAATTTTTTGCCTAAAAAAGCCATATTCATATCGAATGCAATTTCCATGACCAGGCAAACCTAAAGAAGCTATCGAATCCATGAAACACGCTGCCAATCTTCCTAATCCACCATTACCAAGGCCAGCATCTGGTTCTTGTTCACGTAGCTTATCACAATCGATGCCGAGTTCTTTAAGACTAGTACGCACATCTTCAAGAAGTCCTAAGTTATAAAGATTTGTTGTCAATTGGCGGCCAACTAAGAATTCCATAGAAAAATAGATGAGCTGCTTTTTTCCTTCTTTCTTTGTGATATCTTTACATATTTTGCTATCAACATTGGCATAATCACGAATAGTAGTAGCTAAAACATCATATAAATCAACTAGCGCTAACTCGCTAGGATCACGTCCATATTTTTCAACACATCTAGTTGAAAAATCTTTTTTAAAATACTCGCGAAATTCTTTTCCAGATTTTAGTTCTATCATTTTAGTAATAACCTTTCATATCGTGTATCATCTAATTTGTGTTTCTAAATCATTAATGCTCACATACGGTCTTTTTTTACTACAAATTTCTTTTTTGTGCAATAAATAAATGGCGCCAAAAGATGGTAATTTAATAGTTAATTTATATTTTTGATTATGGATACCATTACCATATGTCACAAGCAGATTTTTATTATATTGATTCCATCCACCATAACATGCTTTGTCGGTATTTAACACCTCAATATATGTACATTCATATGGGACACCTATAT
>CALVXU010000022.1 GCA_944371605.1 uncultured Bacilli bacterium | reverse complement strand
GAAGGTGTATAGCCTTCTTTTTCTATTTTTTGGATAGTTTGTTGTATTTTAACATGAAATTCGACGCTAGCTTGTTTCTTATTAAAAGGAATCAAATCACATAACATATTTTCTTATTCATTTTATAAATTGCTTGTTTTTTAAAATATAAATGATTACAACGTTTTAAATCTATTTCCATTGCTTCAATAAAATATAAATTACTCTTAATAATTTTTATTTTCCTAATACTGGCATTAATTATTTTACTTTTATCATCTCAGCTTAGAAGTATAAAAAAGAAAGCTGATGACGGCGATTTATATTGGTTTCTTGAGCATTATTTAAAGAAAAGCATTTATTAAGGGGTTTCGTTTATCTAGTAAGGGTTTCATTTTGCTAGTAGGGGTGTCGTTTTGTATCAAAGCGATAGCACAAAGACAAGAATCTTAGTGTTTATCGATATTTGCTAAAGTACTATGCATGCTGCCTTATAATTGATTATGCTATATCTCTATGATATCTAATACTTAATTAAAAATACCTTAGAGAACATTTGCGACAATACTATTACTGACTATTTATAGAGTTTTACTAGAAACATAGTGTACCTCTATATAGCTATTACACTTTTTTGATGGAAAGTATTGCTGCTTTTACACTTTTTACAATAGAAATAGTAACTAGTCTTCATTTTTTCTTAGAATAATTGAAAGTTACATACAGAAACTTAATAAAATATCATCCTCATATGTGAGGTGATTCTTTATTAAAAAACTGAGATGACATCAAGGGTAATATCTGATAAAAAATAATTTTTTGAGTTGTAAAAATCAGCATATTTATCGGAAAAATTAAAAAAAGTATAAAAAAGATTAGCACTTATAGCTTGAAATTGCTAATTTCTCGACTATAATAATTTCAGTTGCCTATCAAGGCGCTGATTCTGGAGGTAAAAATTAATGCTCAGACCTTTAAGAGATTATGTCGTTTTAGAAAAGATTCCTGAAGAGAAAAAAATTGGTGGAATCATCATCGCTACTAGTCATGAAAATGAATCTGCAGTAGCTGAAGTTATCGCTGTTGGTCCTGGTTATGTCGATAATGAAGGACATAAAATCACTGTAGAAGCAAAAGTTGGAGAAAAAGTCATCTATAAAAAGTATTCTACTACTGATTATGAAGAAGCTGGCCGCAAGCTTATGCTTATCCAAGATAAAGATATCTTGGCTGTTGTTGAATAAAGAGGTGAAGAAAAATGGCTAAAAAGATTACTTATGGTAAGACTGCTAGAGATAATATGCTCAAAGGCGTTGATGCTTTAGCTGATACTGTTAAATTAACACTTGGTCCTAAAGGCAGAAATGTCGCTCTTGATAGAGGATATGGCTCACCTATCATCGTCAATGATGGTGTCACTATTGCAAGAGAGATTGAATTAGAAGATAAAGAACAAAATATTGGTGCTAAATTGGTTTATGAAGTTGCTAATAAAACCAATGATGTCGCTGGTGATGGTACAACCACTGCCACTTGCTTAGCACAAGAGATGATTCATAGAGGCTTTGCTGCAGTTGATAAAGGCGCTAATCCAGTCTTCGTGAGAACTGGTATTGAAAAAGCTTCTAAAGCTGCTGCTGATGAACTTTTAAAGATTTCCAAGAAGATTTCTACTTCTTCTGAAATCGCTAATGTCGCTGCTATTTCTGCTGGTGATGAAAGCATCGGAAAAACTATTGCTGAAGCGATGGATAAAGTTGGAAAAGATGGTGTTATCACTGTCGATGAGTCAAAAGGTTTTGAAACCACACTTGAAGTAGTTCAAGGTATGCAGTTTGATAAAGGCTATATCTCTCCATATATGGTGACTGATTCTGAAAAAATGGTCGCTGAATTAGAGAATGCCTATATCATGGTCACCGATCAAAAGGTTTCCAATATCCAAGATATCTTACCTATGCTTCAATCTGTTGTTGAATCACATCGTCCTTTGTTGATCATCGCTGATGATGTCGATAACGATGTCGCTTCTACATTGATTGTTAATAAGCTCAGAGGAACATTCAATGTCGTCGCTGTCAAAGCTCCTGAATTTGGTGATAATCAAAAGAATATTCTTCAAGATATCGCCATTGTCACTGGTGCTAACTTCTATTCTAAAGATTTGTCGATGAATCTTAAGGATATCAGTGTCAATGATTTAGGATCTGCTAAGAAAGTTAAAGTGACCAAAGATAGCACTACTATTATCGGCGGAGCTGGTGATAATGCTTCAGTCGAAGATAGAGTCAAAGAATTAAAAGCTCAAATATCCGAGACTAAATCTGATTATGATAAGAAGAACCTCCAAAAGAGAGTCGCTAAATTAGCTGCTGGTGTAGCAGTCATCAGAGTCGGTGCTACTACTGAAACCGAATTAAAAGAAAGAAAGCTTCGCTTAGAGGATGCTATCAATGCTACTGCTGCTGCTGTTGATGAAGGCGTGGTCGCTGGAGGTGGCACAGCTTTAGTTGAAGTATATCGTGAGCTCAAGAGCAAGCTTCATGACGACAATGCTGATATCCAAAAAGGTATCGATGTTGTTATCAATTCCTTATTAGCTCCATTCACTCAAATCGCTATCAATGCTGGTTATGATGGTGAAGACGTCATTGAACGCATGAAGACAGCTTCTGGTGATTATGGTTTTGATGCTAAATCTGGTAAATGGGTTGATATGCTTGAAGCTGGAATCATCGATCCTACTAAAGTCACAAGAACTGCTCTCTTAAATGCTGCTTCAATCACTTCTTTATATGTGACAACTGAAGCGGTTGTCACCGATATTCCTAAACCAGCTGCTCCACAGAGCACTCCAAACGCTGGTGGAATGGATTACTGATTTAGAGCCTAGACAAAAATAAGTAAATGCTGCAATATACTAAATATTGCAGCATTTTTTTAATTAATTAGTTTGTATCAAGTAAGCTTGCGCATAAGATGCTGATTGTGGATATTCATTTTGCGCTTGAATATTTAAGTTGTCTATGGCCTCATCAGACATTATTTTTTTGATATCTTTGTAACTTAAGTAACTTTTTGATGATAGAATATCTGCTATTTTATAGATATATGATCTATTGGCTTTGATGAGTTTTTTAGCTTGTTTTTCTGCAGTTTTCATTATTTTTTTGATCATTTTATCAGTTTTTATAATTTTCTTTTGAGACGTCCAAGTGCAACTGTTTCTATCCATTACATATTCGACACCTAATTTACCTTCATTATCTACTAATTCTTTAGCTATATCATAAGCTTCTTTCATATCAGAGCTATTACCTAGGATATCTTGACCATAGTATTTGGAAGCGATATTTCCCGCCATAGAAATCGTCATTAGTGCTAGCGAATACTCTAAAGTATTCTTAAGTTCATTATTGGGAATCAATGAAGTGATGCCTTTAGCAAAGCTATTAGAACAGATATGAACTGATATAGATAAAAAATATCTCCTATAATTCCATGCAGTGATGATATGACCAGCCTCATGAATAGCTGTTTGGTAATTAAAATTAGCGGTTGTAAAGACAAAGTTTTTTTGTGTTTGTAAAGTTATTAGTTTCTCTAAATCAGTTAGAGCTGGGTGCATTCCAAGACGGAGTTTAGCTTCTGTTTTAAGAGCTTTTAAAGAGCTGATACTACCTTTGAAAGTGTTGGCCAAAATGTCGATTTCATTTTTGGAGAAATTTGCATAAGCGAAAAAATAAGAGAATAGTTTTTTATACTCTTCAATTGTTGGATAATTGATGTTAATCATATAATTGAATCTACCATCGCGCAAAATAGCATCACTGAGAAACTGAGTATTATTGCAGGTCGCTAAAATTAAAATACCAGAATTTGATTCATGACCATCAATTTCATCTTGTAAAGTTCTTAATAACGTGAAATTGTCTCGAACCAACAAATCGATTTCTTCAAAGATGATTAAACATGGTTTGATACCGTGACGTGCTTTTTGAAATAAATCTGAAATATCTTTATTTATATCCGATAAACCTTGAATTTTAAAATAATAAGAAGCTGCAAAATACTGTGTTAGTTGTTTCGAGATGAAAGATTTGCCATTGCCTGGATCGCCATAGAACAGGATTCCTTGAGGGAGTTTGAGATTCATATTCTCATATTTTTGATAGTCTTTGTACCAAGAGGTTATTTTATATAGTTCCTCTTTTACATTGTCATATCCGATCACATCGGCTAAAAAATCTTTGGTCATCTGTGAATTTCCTCCTGATAAGATGATAGGAAAATATATGTGTAATTTTTTGGACATTCATCTGATAAAAGATGATAAAATATCTATATGAATGATTACGGCAAAAAAGGATCAATTTTAGCTATCATCAATGTTTTGAAAGAATATTCAGATGAGCAACATTTCTTGACGCAGAATGACATCATTTCTTATGTGGAAAGAAAATATAATATAACTTTAAATCGCAAGACAGTCTCTTCTTCAATCAAACTTTTAGAAGACTATGGATATGATATTCTGCATTCAAACAAGAGCGGAGTCGCTTTAGTTGGCAGACTTTTTGATGATACGCAATTACAATATTTGATTGATTTTGTCTATTCTTCTCATTCAATCGGATCTAGTGATGCTAAAAAGTTGATACATATTTTAGAAAATACTCTATCTATATATCAAAGATCGACTTATAAAGAGATTTATAAGAATTTTGAAGGGTCAAGAACTGATAATAAAGAAGTGTTTTATAACGTGATGGTCATTTTAGAAGCTATCGCTTTGAAGAAAAAAGTCGAGTTTACTTATATGAATTATGATATCGATGGCAATCTGATTCCACGGCGTGAAAAACCATATTTGGTGAGCCCGTATTATTTAGTCAATAATGCTGGGAAATACTATCTGATTTCGGTGATATCATCTTATCCTACTATCTTCTCTTTCCGAGTGGATTTTATGAAAAATGTTATTCAAACCGATTATAAAGCGGTGCCGATGTCTAATATATCGACGATGAAAAATTTCGATTATCAGTCATATTTGAGCAGTCACATCTATATGATGGGTGAAAAAGAGATTTTGGTCAAATTAGAATTACTGGATCTGAGTGCTTGCACTCCAGTTTATGACTGGTTTGGAAAAAATGCATCTTGTTATTTTAAAGATGATAAAATCATCGCTGAAATCAAAACGGCTGAGGATAATATCATTTATTGGGCATTACAATATTCAGATAAGGTCAAAGTGATATCTCCTGAGTCAACAATCGCTAAAATCAAAGATAAGGTACAGAAATTAAAAGCTAGTTATGAAGCTGTTTGAAATGGTGATAAATCTGATATGAACGATAAAAAATCTGTATATTCACATTGTCTTTCGATGGTGATTTAACTATAATGTAATCACCATCGTGACTGAGTCAACTGAACCTGGTCAGGGCCGGAAGGCAGCAGCCATAAGGTATGCCTCAGTGTGCGGTGGCTTTTATTATGACAAAAAAAGACTTGCAAATCTATTTAGATAAAATTTATCAAGAAGCGTTAGCCGCTTCTAAAGAAAACGAAGTTCCTGTCGCTGCTTGTTTGATCACAGACAAGAATGTTTATTATGCTCACAATCGAGTTGAAGAAAAAAATCATCCGTTTAAACATGCTGAGCTTTTAGTTATAGAAGAAGCTTTGTTGAAAGAGAAGACAAGACGATTAAAAAATGGTGTTTTGATAGTCAGTCTAGAGCCTTGTTTGATGTGTCTAGGGGCTCTTATCAAGGCTGGTGTCAAAGCATTATATTATGTTTTAGATGATCCAAAATTAGGCGCTTTATCTCACTATCATGCTTTTGTCGACGATATGCTCATCATAACTAGATTGAACGACGAAAGATTTAAAGAGTTAATAGATGGTTTTTTTCTAAACTTACGAAAGAATCAGTTGTAAAAAGACATATCCATCAATCTATCAGCAAAGACGATTTTATCTTTTGACTTTAAAGTTGCTTTTACATCAATCACTCGTTGATTTCTAGAACCGCGATTATTAATAGAGATTGATCGTAAAGCTAATACGAATCTTCCATCAACTAAATAATCTAAATATTTTAGCAATTCTATATAGTTAGGATCTTCTTTAGCATTATCCATTAATTCTTCATAGGTGTAACCAGTGAAAGCCATGAGATTTAATTTATATTTGTTTTTGATCAGTTTGGCGACTTGAATACTATCTTCAAGATTACAAAAAGGATCTCCACCGCTCAAGGTGACTCCTGAAGTATTAGCTGAGTTTTCTTGTATTAATTTATCAATCTGTTCGATCGTCACTTCTGTTCCACTATCAAAAGGCCAAGTGATTGGATTTTGACAGCTTGGACAATGGTGTTTGCAACCTTGGAAAAAAAGCACAATTCTAACACCAGGGCCATCAACGATTGATTCGCTTGCAAAACCGGCTAGTCTCATATTTGTATGAATTTAGCTAAAATATTTTTCTAAAAAGTTAGTCTTCGAATTTTTTTCCTAATTCTGAAGCATCAGAATAACGATTGTGTTTAACCCTATCATGAACTTCAGCTTTTTTAGCATTGTTAAAGCGGTCCAAAGTGCCGACTAAATAACCAGTGATTCTTCTGATTCTTTCAAAACCAACTCCTTCTTCACCCTCATGGCGTCCACATTTAGGGCAGATGTCATTGATGATGCCATTATAACCACAGCATGGATCACGATCGATAGGATGATTGATGGCGCCATAGCCGATACCCTTTTCTTTCATATGTCTAATAATCTTTTCAAAGGCGTCAGGATTTTTAGCGACATCACCATCAACTTCGATATAAGTGATATGTCCGCCAGCAGTCAAAGCGTGGTAAGGAGCTTCGATATCGATTTTTCTAAACATGCTTATTGGATAATAAACAGGGACATGGAAGGAATTTGTGTAATAATCACGATCAGTGATGCCTTTTAATTTTCCATATCTTTGAGCATCGATTTTGATGAAACGGCCAGAAAGTCCTTCGGCTGGAGTGGCGATGACAGCAAAATTGAGATTATATCTCTTCGATGCTTCTTGCATCTTTTTGTTCATTTCTCCGATGATTTTTAAACCTAAAGCTTGAGCAGCTTCGCTCTCGCCATGGTGTTTACCGATCAAAGCGACTAAGCATTCAGCCAAGCCGATAAAGCCGATTGTCAATGAGCCATTTCTGATAACAGAATCAATTTCATCATCCCAACCTAATTTGTCTGAATCAATCCAAATTCCTTGACCCATTAAGAAAGGCATATTCTTAACTCGACGATGTCTTTGAATCTCCATTCTGTCCATCAATTGTTTGATCACTAAATCACAGATATCATCAAGTTTTTTAAAGAAGAGATTTAAATCGCCTTTCGCTTCGATGCCTAGACGAGGAAGGTTGACGGAAGTGAAAGAAAGATTTCCTCTACCACAAGTCACTTCATTATCAGGATTCCAAACATTAGCCATGACTCTAGTTCGGCAGCCCATATAAGCGACTTCGGAATTATAATCACCCGGTTTGTAATATTGAAGATTGAAAGGAGCATCTAAGAATGAAAAGTTAGGGAATAATCTTTTGCCAGAACAAACGATGGCTTCCTTGAATAAGTCATAGTTAGGATCAGTCGGATTATAATTAACGCCTTCTTTGACTTTAAATATTTGGATTGGGAAGATAGGAGTTTCACCATCGCCTAAACCAGCTTCAGTAGCTTTTAAGAGCATGTGTATGACTAAGCGGCCTTCGTTAGAAGTGTCAGTACCATAATTTAAAGAAGAGAACGGTACTTGTGCACCAGCTCTTGAGTGCATGGTGTTGAGATTGTGAATCAAAGCTTCCATAGCTTGATAGGTCTCGTTTTCGGTTTCTTTAGCAGCGAATTCACAAATGTTTTGTTTAACAGTATCCCATTTGATATCTGGGAAATCTTTCTTCAATGAAATGAATGTATTTTCGATAGATTTTTCGTCTTTATAGCGCGGCTCTTTATTATGGGCGATTAATTCTTTGAAATAATCTTTTAGTTCTTCTTCATAGCGATCGGAACCGGTTAAGAATTCAGCCATTCTTATGCAATTATTTCTAAAAGCTTTATTGAATGTTTTGATAACACCAGGAGCCATTGAATAATCGAAATTAGGTATGGCTTGACCGCCATGCATATCATTCTGGTCAGCTTGAATAGCGATACAAGCTAAAGAGGCATAAGTTCTTATTGAATTAGGTTCTCTAATGAAACCATGGCCAGTGGAAAAGCCTTTTTTAAAGAGCTTGACACAATCGATTTGACAGCATGTCAATGTCAAAGAATAAAAATCTAAATCATGGATGTGAATATCACCATTTTTATGAGCGAATGCGATTTTCGGATCAATCATCTTTTCAAGATAATAAGCTTTTGCAGTCTCCGATCCGAATTTAAGCATCGTACCCATCGCAGTGTTGCCATCGATGTTAGCATTTTCTCTTTTATTATCATTTTCAGAGGAGTCTTGAGTAGCGATGCCATCTATCGTTGCCATCAAGTCAGTTTTAGCTTCTCTCACACGATTTCTATTAGCGCGATAAAGGATATATTCCTTAGCGGTTTTGGCATAATTGTGTTCAATTAAGACATCTTCTACGATGTCTTGGCAATCTTCGACGGTCGCAGGATGGGCGCTATCAGAAAAATTGCGATTGATAACAGATACCACTTCATCTGTGAGAGGACCTAGCGGCAAGGTTTCTTTGGTAGCTTGAGCAGCTTTAGCAATAGCTAAAAGAATCTTTGTGCTATCAAAAGCGACTACGCGACCATCTCTTTTAACAATTTTAGTGACAATGTTACTGGCATCATAAGGATTAGTTAGTCTAGAAATCATAAGTTGAATAGCTCCTCTCTTGTTGAAGGTATTTTTGTCTTTAATTATGCCTAGGATTATTCGCTATATGCTCTTAATCTAGGTTATTAAAACTAGGATTTTACTTCTAGTTCATTATTGACCTTGTTTACCAGTGATAATTATAAACTATTTAAATTTAAAATGTTGTGACAAGATAGCAACTTTAACGACGATGGAGATTGTGATTAGCTTTAAAAAGCCTATAAATAAGGTCAAAGTAGCTGGCATTTTATATTAAAAAATTTTTTAAATAAAATTGTAAAAAATATATCGCTAGTCTTATTGACATCGATTTTAAAAAGTGGATTCTCAAATTTAGTTTTAACTAGTTAAAACTAATAGCCTATTAGAGTTATCGCTAGTTTGAAACTAAAAAATATGAATTTATGATGCCAAAATTAATATATTGTGAAGTCATAAAAAGAAAAATGGCCATGCCCTTTAAATGTGAAAAATAAGGCTGATACCTTTTCTCGCGGCTTAAAAGATGCGCAAAATCGCTTTTTCTTTCTTGATTGTTTGACATCAATCGCAGCTAATATATTACCGTTTTCTTGATCTTTGACTAGAACAGTCCCTCTCATATTTCCCTTGATTGTGATTGAAATATTAGAAACCTTTTCCTCAAATTCAAAGTATTTATATCCGATGACAGCATATTTAGTCACATTTTTGATGTACTGTGTTTCCCTGATATCATTATCTTTATCTTCTTGAGTTAGAAATGGATGTTTAAAAGCTAGTCGGCGGAACACTTTATAAAAGAAAGTGCCTTCGGTTGTGTAAAGATTGCAACAGATGGCTGCTTTATAAGTTCCTTTTCCTAGCAGCGGTTTGCCATTTATTCCCTGTGAAGTCATCTCAGCCTGTTTAAATCGCAGACCATCAAATGAGAGCTCTTCAGCACACATCTGTCGTGCGAAAGAATTCTTATTGGTTTGGCGATGATAAAAAATATAAAACTTATCTTTTAAATGTAGGATACTGCCGTGATTATTTCCGTAATAATTAGTTTTTTTATCACTGATCCCACCATCACAATTGGAAATTAAAACACCACCATAGTGAAAATCTTTATTCGGATAATCGCTGATAGCGTAACAGAGTTCATGATTAACAAAAGAAGAGTAGATGAAATAATAATGATTATTGATTTTACGCATTGAGGAAGCTTCAAAGAATTCATGGCTTTCAAAATCGGTGCCTCTGCTGTTATAGATTGTTTTGCAAATGAAATCAGGACCATTTTTGATAGTGAGCATATCTTCTTCTAATTGAAAAACCATAGCACCTTTATCAGTGTTTTTCTTACCTTTTAAACCGAATTTTTGAGTCGATCCATAACCTGAATATAAATATATTTTCTTATCATCATCGATAAAAATAGCCGGATCAAATTGCAGATATTCATCTTTTTCACCCAAAAGAATATCGTCAGAATATTTCACATATCCATAAAAATGAAAAGGGCCATCAGGATTTTCGCTTTTGGCTACAGCGATATGACCTAAAAAACCTAAGGTATAATAAAGATAATATTTTCCGTCTACACCTTTAGCACAATCTGGCGCATACATGACATTAATAAATCCACCCTTATAATCTTTATCTTCTTCTTTTCGATAAGAGATTCCTTTTGAAGACCAAGAAGATAAATCATTTATCGGGCAAGAATAAACGCGATAGTCATTCAAACAAAAAGAGATGCCACCGAATTTATCGTGACTGCCATAAACATAGACTCGGTCATTAAATACATGAGGCTCTGGATCAGGTATATATTCGTTATTAGATAAAATTGGATTCGTTATTTGTTTCATTTTAACTATTAAACAACCCTTATTTATCTTTACAAATCGCTAAATGTTATCTCTTTACTTCTGATCGCCCTTGGGTGCTCATATATTCGAGAATTTCTTCTTCTTTAAAAGTAGCTACATCACCAAAAATCGTCTGTTTTAAAATAGAGTTAACTATGCCGAATTCAGCAGCGAATTTCGGATCTTTCGGTTTTGTTAATAATCCGTGAATCACACCGCTGGCAAAAGCATCGCCAGCTCCTATGCGATCGAAGATTTGGAAATTATATTCTTCAGTAGAGAAATAGAGGTTATTAGGTCCGTAGACATAAGCGGTCATCGCATTTTCGGTTGAGGAAAAAATCTTTCTAGTTTTGCCGAATATCCATTCTAAATCATATTTTTTAATCGCATGTTGCATGAGCTTATCATCATCCGTGAGATTTTTGCCAGTTTTTAAAACAGTTCTAATATCCCATGGAGAAGCGAATAAAATATTCACGTAAGGCATGATTAAGGGATAGATTTTTTGTGCTTCTTCAATCGGCCATAATTTAGAACGATAATTGAAGTCAAAAGAGACTTTAACCTGATATTTTTTAGCATATTTCAAACAGGCAAAGACCATTTCTCTAGCCTTTTCACCTAATGCTAAAGTGATACCAGAGATATGAAACCAAGTCGCATCTTTAAAGATTTTATCCAAGTTGAACTCTTCTGGAGTGATTCTTGTAAAAGCGGAGTGCTTTCTATTATAGATGACTCTTCCAGGTCTTCCACCGAATCCTGACTCTAGAAAATAGATGCCCATGATGGATGAGCCTCTAGCGATATTGTCAGTATTGATACCATGACTTTTTAGATAATCGATAGCGCCATCGCCTAACTGATTAGGAGGCAATCTTGTTATGTAATAACAATTGTGGCCTAAGTGTGATAAAGAAACTATCACATTGGCTTCACCACCACCATAATTTGCTATGAATGATGTCGCTTGCTCAATTCTTGTATAGTCTGGGGGTGTCAATCTCAACATGATTTCACCTAAAGACACAATTTTATCTTTATTCTGTTTCATATCGTCACCTTTCAAATGATCAATATTAATTGTTTGAAGTAATGTTTATTTTAACATTAAATAGTGTTATTTGCTTAGGGATACTTTTGAATTTGATGAGATGATAGTCATATTATTTAATAAAATAAAGCTAAATTCATTTCGGTTTATGATATAGTTTTATTGATGAAGACGAATATTCAATTATTTCTTTTAACGTCTTATAGCTCTCTTTAGAAAAAAAGAGAATATTTTTATGTGATTTTAATTAGAAATAAATAGTGAGGTTTTTTAGATGGATTACATGATTGAAAGACTAAAGGCGATGAAAAAGCGTCTGAATGATATCGATAATGTTTTAGCAAATTATAATTCTGATATGCAGATGATCACTAAGCTCTCAAAAGAAAGAGCGACTTTAGAAGAACCTGTTAAGCTTTTCGATGAGTTGTTAAAATACCAAGAAGATTTAAAAGCGGCTCAAGAGATGTTGAATGATTCAGATCCTGATATGAAGGAACTAGCTAAAGAAGAGGCTTCTGAATTAGAAGAAAAAATAGAAGCTAAACAAGCAGAGATACAAATCGCTTTATTGCCTAAAGACGAAAATGATGATAAGAATGTCTTGATGGAAATAAGAGGTGCTGCTGGCGGGGATGAAGCTAATATTTTTGCTGGTGATCTATATAGAATGTATTCTCATTATGCAGATAAAAAAGGATGGCAGATTCAAGTCTTGGATTCTCAGCCAACACCTTTAGGTGGCTTTTCGTTAATATCATTTAAAATCAAAGGAAAAGGAGCTTATGCTAAATTGAAGTTTGAATCAGGGGCTCATCGTGTTCAAAGAGTTCCTGTCACGGAGGCAAATGGTAGAATTCAAACTTCCACTGCGACTGTTTTAGTCATGCCAGAGCAAAAAAGTATCGATATCACTATCAACCCAGCAGATTTACAAGTAGATACCTATCATTCATCAGGAGCTGGCGGCCAAAACGTCAATAAAACTGAATCAGCAGTCAGAATCACTCATAAACCTACGGGAATAGTCGTTTCTTGTCAG
>CALVXU010000021.1 GCA_944371605.1 uncultured Bacilli bacterium | reverse complement strand
ATCTAATATCAATATTTGTATACAATTGTTATCAATTGTATCAAATTCCTCTTTAAAACCTTGTTCTTTTACAAATACTTCTTCTCTTATTAATTTCGCTTCTAAAGGTAACTTATTTCTTATAACCTCGAATTTCATAACACTAATTTATCGCAAAAAAATATTTTTGAAAAGAAAGTAATTCCTTTTTTTATTTACGAGTTTTTGGTCACACCTTCTTTTGACTAAATTAGTTTTCGGTATTGAATTTAGTTATTTTTGATAAATAATTAAAATATAGAGGCTTTAAGATGGTAAAAGTAAATAAAATAGCCAAAAGTGAACCTAATGGTTGGAATAAATTTAAAAAGATGTCGAATAATGCTTATGCTCGATTTTTAAATGAATATCGCAGTAAAGATTTTATCGATAAAGAAGACTCATTTATACTAGATTATATCGATGAGAAATATTTTAATCGCTATGAAGTACATCATGTTGAAGAGAATAAGGGGTGTCATTGTTTAATAGGGTTTAGTTTTTCAAGTAGAGAAACATTTATCTAGTAAGGGTATCGTTTATCTAGTGGGACTAAAATCTTAGATTCCGTAGTTTCGAGCCAATTTATATCTACTAGAAAAACGCAACATAATAAAAAATGCCCGATTTCTCGGACAAATATCGTTAATTTTGACACCCTTAATTTGTATCAAAATATTAGTTATAAGATGTCTTTGCACCTTCGGATTGATACAAAACGATACCCCTACTGGCGAAATGATACCCTTACTAGAGAAATGATACCCATAAGAGGACTTTTAAAGAAAAAATAGAAATCCTGAAAAAAGGACATTAAAAAACTTATAATAAAATTATGGAGGTAATTGCATGACACAAGTTTTAAGAGATAGTCACGGACACAAGATTGGCGAAATCCAAGAAAGCTGTGGAAAGAAAATCATTAGAGACGAACATGGACACAAGCTCGGCGAATTCGATGGAAGAGTTACAAGAGACGAACATGGCCATTTAGTCGGTTCTGGTGATTTATTAACATCATTACTTAAGTAAAATTTGAGAGGCACTGTTAGCAGTGCTTTTCTTTTGGATCAATTTAAGTGTCCTAAAAACGGGACATCTGGTATAATATAATTATTCCTGTTGGAGGCAAAGAAAATGCTAGCAGGATTAATATTTTGTATAGGCGCAGTTAAACACGGAACTCCTACCGAAAAGAAAAATAAAGAATTAGCAGAGCAAGCTAAGTTTAATAAAAGACTAGCTCGAGACATGAGCCGTCCATATTTGAAATCGAGGTGATTAGATGCTACCAAATAAGAAAAGTTCCATTCTTTTGGTTCTTAAAGTGTTAGAAGAATACACTGACGAAGAGCATTATTTAACTCAACAAGAAATCGCAGATAAGATTTATCAAGTTTATGATATTGAGCTTGAAAGAAAAAGTGTGGGCTCTTCATTGTCAATGCTCGAAGAGTTAGATTACGATATCGATAAAGGTCCTAAAGGTGGCTTTGCTTTATTATCTAGAACTTTTGATCAAACAGAAGCATCTTATTTGATTGATGCTATTTTTTCTAGCAGAAGCATTGATGGAAGACAGGCAAAAAAGATAGCGGACCAAGTTTCTAGTTGCTTTAGCAAATATCAAAGAAAAGATTATTCTTACATTTATAAATCATCTGAAATAAATAGAACCGATAACAAACAGGTCTTATACAATATTTCTGTAATTCACGAGGCTATGAAGCAAGGAAAACGAGTAGGTTTTCAATATTTAGCTTATGATGCAGAAGGAAATCAAACCGTAAGAAGAGATGGTTATGAATTTATTGTTTCGCCTTATTATTTAATTAATAATTTTGGTCGTTACTATTTACTTTGTAATTATCGTGAAAAATATAGAGCTCTTCAGACATTTAGAATTGATTATATGGTTAATATCCAAATAAAAGATGACTGGCAAATCAAAAATATGAAAGATTTAGAGGAAGGTCCTAAGGACTTCTCAATATCAAAATATTTAAATGATCATATCTACATGTTTGGTGGAGATGTAATTGAAGCCGAATTAGAGCTTGATGGCGATTGGGGTATACTAATCGTTAAAGATTGGTTTGGCGAAAACGCTAAATTAAGCCACAAAGACGGAAAAGCATATATTAAGGTTAAATGTAATGAAATGGCTCTCTATTACTGGATAATGCAGTATTCTGACTGTGTTAAGGTTATATCTCCAGCGTCACTTGTTGAAAAAACTAAAGAAGGACTACAAAGAGCCCTAGAAAGGTACAAATAAAATGATTGACTATAAAGGACTTAGAGATTGCCATTTAAATATCTTTTGGCAGTATGATGGAAAACCATATCTTGAAAACAATATTACAAAAGCTTTTATTAATTCAATTGATAGCCTTTCTGATGTTAAGAAAAAGGAAGTAATATTTGATCTTTTTGGTATTAAATTAAAAGGTGAGAAAATTAAACTGGAATTTTATCTTCAAAAGAAACCAGCTGTTTCTAAAATAAAAGAGTTTAACGAAGATAATAGATTAATGTTTGCTTTTAGCCCTACTGGCAAATGCTGGGGTTTTAATGGTCAAGATACAAAAGATGAAAAAGCTCTTTTTGATGCAATTAAAAATGAATTGAGTGAATCTTATCATGATGAAGAATTGTTGATAAATGAAACAAAAAAAGCAGTAGAAGAGTATCTTCATTTTCAAAGGGGAGATTCTATTCCAGACGGTTGGATTTTTGTTTACGCCGATGGAAGACCAGAATATTTGGTTGCACTTGAAAATAAACTTTACAATTTAGATCCAACTCAAATAAATAATCACATTGAAAAAAGCTTATTAATTTCTTCTGACAAAAAACCTGTAATTTATAAAAAATACAGCGAAATTACAGATATTTTTGAAAAATTGAATACTTTTATTACTGACCAGTTTATTGAATATTTAGTTCTTTTAGGTTACTGCGGTGTAGAAGATTTTTCAGTTGCATGTTCTTCTGATCCATTAATAAGAAAAGGACTTGCGATTCCTTTTGGTAAAAAGATACTTTCATTTATTGATGGTGGAGTAATTGATGAGCGAAAATGGAATGTTCCAAGAAGGCATGTTGATTATGAATATTTAAAAGAAATTAATTTAATTTTTAATGATAATGACATCCGAGTTTCTCTTGCTTTTGGTTCAACACAAAATAGTGGACGTGCTATGATAGAAAAATTAGACGGCGTTGATGTTTCAAAAGACCACCTTATTAGATGCAAGCAGTCATTCCATTTAATGTATTACAGAGGAAGAAACATATATAACTCTTATATAGACTCCAATTTTAGTTTAAATGACTATATTCAGTATTTAAAAAAGAACATTGATTCAATTAGAAAACAATCTCCTGAAGAAGCAATAGAGCTTTACAAAAAGATGCTCAATGATGAGTTTATTACAAGAGAGAACTTTGAATGTTTAAAAGGACAATTGGAAGGAAAACGTAATCCTGTATTGGTTGTCCCTGAAATATTAATTGAATATGGCTGGTCGTATGAAGAAGCCTCTAAAATGGGGTTAGATTCATTTAAGAATGAATTAAAAGATAAAATTAGTAAAACTTTAAAACAAATGAAGCTTTAAAAGTATAGTACAAAAAACCGTACATGAAGATTGAGCTGTCCTAAAAACGGGACGGCTCTTTTGTTATAGTTTAGTTGCTTAAGATAAAGGAGCAACAAATGAAAAATGAATTTTTAGAAAAAGTCTATGGATACAAAGACATTAAAAAAGAATTAAAAGTAATTCAAGATTGGTATTTTAATGCAGACAAGTTAGGCGAAAAGAAGAAAATGCTACCAAAAGGAATCCTGTTTTATAGTGATCCTGGTGAGGGAAAAACTCATATAGTGAGAGAATATTCAAAATCATTTAATTATCCGATTTTTGTTATTGAAGGTAACGATGATAATGTTTTAGATGAAGTAGTAAAAACTTATGAGAATGCATCAAAAGAGAAAAATGCTATTGTTATTATCGATGAAATTGATAGATTGATTCAAAAGGATGAAAAACTAACAAGAGTCTTAATGGCGCAACTTGATGGTTATAAATCATCTAGTGTTTTAACACTAGCAACTTGTAATAATTACTATTATATGCCTGAGGCCTTATTAAGAGAAGGACGATTTGATAGACATTTTAGAACTTCAATTAACGATCAAGATGATCTTTTAGAAATGATTAGAGGCTTCGCTAAAGATGCAATGATTGAATTAAGTGAAACTGATGAAAATGAACTGGTAGAACTTTTCTTTCATCTTAATGCTAGTTTTATTAGAGCGGTGTTTAATAATTCTTCATTAAGATATGGCAACAAATGCACAATAACCGACATCATAAATACAGCAGATTTCTTAAGAACTGGTTTCATACAAAAAAATGAAAAGTTTAAAGTAACTCAAAGAGTGGCAATTCATGAGGCTGGCCATGCTGTTTATCTTTATTTATTTTCAAATACGCAAAAGTTCTTGAGAATTTATTTTGATAATGATGGTGGTAAAACTGTCTATCGTGATTTAGAAGAAAATGAAACAAGAGAAAACCGTGAAGAGAAAATTAGATGCTCTTTAGCAGGTTTAATAGCGGAAGATCTCTTGCTTAAAAATCATGGAATAGGCTGTGGTGAAGATTTAGAAAAGGTTTATTATAAATGTCAAGATAAAAGTCCCACTTTGTTAAATTTAATTTTCCTCACTTTCGTTCATCGTAAGCTTATCCTTTAATCTATACGAAGGCCCTGTTATGTTAAATAAATAGGAAAAATGAAGGAG
>CALVXU010000020.1 GCA_944371605.1 uncultured Bacilli bacterium | reverse complement strand
TGAATATCATTTGTCGCTCTTGTGATCAAAGAAGCTGTTGAAAATTTATTGATTTCAGCCAAAGAGAAATTGGTAATTTTATTGTTGACTTCACTTCGAATATCAGTAGCAAAATTAGCAGTTATATAAGATGCTAAAACTTCAATGATTATTTGACATGCGGCTGTACCTGTAGCGACTAAAATCATCATCCCACCATTGAACCAAATATCACCAGTTGAGGCAGTCGGAATAGCTTTCAAAGCATCAGTTACCTGTGGTGTTAATCCTAGCCCTGCTAAAACACTTTCGTGATTAGCAACCCAATTTGAGAAAATATTCCAATCAACTACACCATTAGAATAAGCATTAGCTAAAGTTAGTAATTGAACTAATTCAGGCATCGAAGAAGGGTTGTTATGGTAATTTAAATATCCGATTGAGGTGATCAAACCTTGAACATAATCAACCATCGTCATCGTGCAATAAACTTGTAAAATAGTTAAACCGATGATGATAGCGGTCAAAGCCCAATCTCTTTTTCGAAATTTTTTGTAAAGTTTAAACATGCTTTTTCACCTCCTCATTAATATCTAACTCATTTTCAATTTCAACGATTTTCTTGAATGTTTGAAGAAAATGATAGAATTCATCATATCCGATTTTTTCGATTATTCGTTTATTTAAATTGATAAACTTGTTCCTCCTTTGATCAGCAAGTTTTTGACCTGTGTTAGTGATTTTTACAATCGTTTTTCGCTTATCATGAATATCATCATAACGTTTGATAAGTCCTTTCTTCTCCATCTCTTTTAACGCATTGCCGATGCGACCGGTCCCTACGTGTATCTCACTAGATAAATTTCCAGAAAGAACTCCATCAGGATGTTCAGCTAAATAAATAAGGATACGAATCTGTCCTTGTCCGTAGCCAAGAGTATCGTCTTTGATCGGCATATGACAGAAGACTTTTAGAATGCTGGCATACAGCTTAGCAATTTTGTTTAAATCATCTAGTTCCATAATACTGCCTCACAGTGTGAGATATTATCACAAATTTTATTTTAAATATCAAGAAAACTTTTTAAAGTAAAAAATGAATAAAAGTGCTTTCAAAAATTCAAAATCAAATTATAAATTTTAACTTGAATGCGTTTTTATGTGAAAGATATAATTATATATTTTTATAAAATTATATGAAATTATTTTAATTTCATACTTATTATTAATAATATTGGTTTATAGCGATTTATATATTATATATGAGGGTGTTTTATTATCTTTCGATTCCATGTCAATTTCTTTATCGATGATAAGAACAGAACGCTAACAGTTTTTTAATATATTTTTTTGACACATAAAAAGACTATTGATATCGCATATCAGACAAAGCATCAATAGTCTTACTTTTTTATGAAAATATAAATTATTTTGAAGTGATATATTCGTCAATCGCCTTAGCAGCCTTTTTACCAGCTCCCATCGCTAAAATAACTGTAGCTGCCCCAGTGACTGCGTCACCACCAGCATAGACATGTGCTTTAGTAGTTTCATTTGTTTGTTCATTGACGACTAAGCATCCATGAGAATTAACCTCTATGCCAGGTGTCGTATTTTTGATAAGTGGATTGGGTGAAGTGCCTAAAGCCATAATCACGCAATCAACATCTAGAATAAATTCAGAGTCGGGGACTGGGACTGGTCTTCTTCGGCCTGAAGCATCCGGCTCTCCTAATTCCATTTTTATACATTTAATCGCTTTAACTGTTCCGTAGTTAGGATTACTTTTCGCTGTCCCATCACGATCTTCGATAATTTCAATCGGATTATTCAAAAGCTTAAAATCAACACCTTCTTCTTCAGCATGTTCGACTTCTTCTCTTCTAGCAGGTAGCTCTGCCATACTTCTTCTATAAACACAATAGACTTTTTCGGCACCTAATCTAAGCGCAGAACGGCATGCATCCATCGCAACGTTTCCACCTCCGACAACAGCGACTCTCTTGGGATGTTCGATAGGAGTTTCACTATCATCTAGATAAGCTTTCATCAAATTGATACGTGTTAAAAACTCATTAGCCGAATAAACGCCCTTAGCATTTTCGCCAGGTATGCCCATAAATTTAGGTAGTCCAGCACCTGACCCTACGAATATAGCCTCGTATCCATAATCATCAAGAAGTTCATCAATCGTCAAAGTCTGTCCGATAACAACATCTGTTTCAACTTTAACCCCTAATTCTTTTAATCCTTCGATTTCTGATTGAACGATATCTTTGGGGAGACGAAATTCCGGGATGCCATAGCTTAAAACTCCGCCAGCCAAATGAAGAGCTTCATAAATAGTTACATCATAGCCTTTTTTAGCTAAATCACCTGCACAAGTCAGACCAGAAGGACCCGAACCAACAATGGCAACTTTATGACCATTCTTTTTTATTTCAACAGGTCTTTGCTCCGCATGTAAACGATGATAATCAGCGACAAAACGTTCGAGTCGGCCGATACCGACTGGTTCTGACATACCGATAATTTTCGCGTTTTCTCTGACAGGCATCTTTCCGCGAATACACTTTCCTTCGCACTGACTCTCCTGTGGGCAAACACGGCCACAAATCGCTGGCAACGAAGACGATTCAGTTATGATTTGATAAGCTTTTTCAAAATCACCATTTGCAACTTCTTTTATAAATGCGGGGATATTTATTTGAACTGGACAACCCGTGACACATTGGGGATTCTTACAATCAAGACAACGTTTGGCCTCTGCCATAGCGATTTGTTCACTATACCCTAGAGCAACTTCTTTAAAATTATGTGCTCTGACTAATGGGTCTTGAGTCGGCATCGAATGCTTCTTTGGTGACATATCTATAGCCATATCATTTCACCTCCTTTTTAAAGAGATTACAGGTTTCTTCATACTTATGCTTTTCCCATGGACGATACATAGTATTTCTTAACATCGCAGAATCAAAATCTATTTGATGCCCATCAAAATCTGGTCCATCGACACAAGCAAATTTCATTTTGCCATCGACCATGACACGACAACATCCACACATGCCAGTGCCATCAATCATAATCGGATTCATTGAACAGATAGTCTTAATGTTGTATTTTTTTGTCAGTTCACAGACGAATTTCATCATGATTAACGGACCGATTGCAATCACACAATCAAATTTTCCACCAGATAAAATAAGCTTTTCCAAAGCATTGGTGACGAGTCCATGTTCACCCCATGACCCATCATCAGACATTCTGACAAACTGATCAGAACATTCTAAAAATTCCTTTTCTAAAATGACTAAATCCCTGTTTCTAAATCCGACGATAGAAGTCACTCTAGCACCCAATTTATGTAATGCTCGTGCTTCCGGAAGTGCTATAGCACAACCAGCACCACCGCCGATTACAGCAACATTCTTATAGCCTTCTAATTCAGTCGGCTTGCCTAAAGGACCAACAAAATCAGATAAATAGTCACCAGCATTTTTATGATTTAGTTCTTCGGTAGTAGCACCAACAACTTGGAATATGATTTCCACAGTTCCGTTAGTTTCATCAGTACCAGCGACAGTCAATGGTATCCTTTCACCATTTTCATCAACTCTTAAAATAATGAATTGACCAGCTTTAGCTTTTTTAGCGATAAGCGGTGCTTCGATATTCATTCTTGTGACCGTCTGATTAAGAGCATCTTTACTTAAGATTTTAAACATGCTTCCTCCATTAATATGCAAAATAGTCCGGAAGTATTTTCCAGACTATTTTGCTCATTTTAAGCTTTAATTTTAGAAATCAACCTTGGTATTATAATAGCAGCATTTTAAGATTTTTGCCATCGTCTCATCATCAACCTTACGAGGATTTTCTGGTGTGCAAGCATCTAACACTGCGTTATGAGCTATTTCTGGTAACTTTTCCAAGAACTCATCTTCATGAACACCAAAGTCTTTTAAGCCATCAGGAATTCCCATCGCTTTATTCAATTTACGAATTTCAGCGATATAGTTTTCAACTTTCTCTTCATCAGTGTTTCCACCAAGATGTAAGAAATCAGCGATATGAGCATATCTCTTTAAAGTTGTTGGGTCTTTGGAATTGAATTCGATGACATGAGGTAAATACATCGCATTTGCTTCGCCGTGAGGAACATGCCCAGTTGAAAAGGCAGCACCAGTTTTATGTGCTAAAGAATGGGTGATGCCTAATAAAGCATTGGAGAAAGCCATGCCAGCCATACATTGAGCATAGTGCATATTTGCTCTAGCAGATTTATCTCCATCATAAGAGGGAAGCATATTCTTTAAAATCATATCGATAGCATGAAGAGCTAAAGGATCAGTAAAATCAGAATGGAATAAAGAAACATAAGCTTCAGTCGCATGAGTCAAAGCATCCATTCCGGTAAAAGCAGTCGTGTTCTTGGGCATTGTTTGAGGTAATTCAGGATCAACAATAGCGATATCTGGAGTGATTTCGTAATTAGCAAGAGGATATTTAATTCCTTTATCTGGATCAGTGATAACAGCAAATGCAGTGACTTCAGTCGCAGTTCCTGACGTAGAACCAATAGCAATAAATCTAGCCTTTGTTCTCAATTCAGGCCATTTTCCAGCAACTAAATCTTCAAATTTTGAATCAGGATATTCATAGAAAACCCACATAGCTTTTGCAGCATCAATAGGAGAACCCCCTCCTAAAGCAACAATCCAATCAGGTTCAAATTCTCTCATCGCTTCAGCACCACGCATAACAGTGCCAATTGTAGGATCGTTTTCGACGCCTTCAAATGTTCTAACTTCTAATCCAGCTTCTTTAAGATACTCTTCAACAGTCTTTAAAAAGCCGAATTTTTGCATAGCATGACCGCCGGTGACAATAATCGCCTTATGACCTTTGATATGTTTGAGTTCAGCTAAGGAATCTTCACCATAATAAACATCTCTTGGTAATGTAAATCTCATTTGTCCACCTCCGATTACCATCTAAATTATATGTAGTGAAAAAAACATTTTCAAATTATTTTTATAAGCGCTTACAAAGCTAAAAATGCTCATTTGTAATATCAAAATTTAGGATTTAAGGCAATATTTAAAAATAATAAGAAATTCCTATTGCGCATTTAGTTTAAAATAAAAATATAATGAGCGCGCATCGTGCATAGCATCTTAAAATAATTTACAATTATAATTTACATTTTATAGAACATGTAATAGTCAAAATTGAAATTATTTACGATATTTATTGTTGATTTTATTCCTATAAATCTTATTTGGTGAAACTAATATAATCAGCAATATTGCTGCGCTCATCAAAAAGGTCCATAAAAGATTACCTGAATCTTTCTCGCCATATATCATATTGAAACCGAAATCGTTCATTTGCAAATTTGAGATATCAATAGCCTTAAACACAATTGGCTTTTTACTATAAAATCCTTTTATTAATTCATTGAATACAATCATTATTTAAAAACCTCTGTGACATAATGTGAATTCAAGGAGATTTCATATTTTTGCTTCAACTTTATTATAGTCGTTTTTGAAATGGGATTCACCGAGGCTGGGCGAAACAATAATTTCCTAAAACAAAAGTTTATTATTTAAGTAATAGTTTTTATAATAATTAAGAGAAAGATTGAATGAGGTGTATATGTCAGTCAAATTGTTGTTAGATTCCAATAAAATCTATCATAAAACTTTCGAAGGAACTAAGCCTGGATATGATGCTTTACAAGTTGATTCATTCTTAGATTTAGTTATAAAAGACTATGAAACGTTTGAGCAGTATATGGATGAAACCAACAAAATAATCAATGACTTAACCAATAAGGTCAAACTTTTGGATTCACAGCTTTCCGAAGCTGAAAATGAAAAAGCTGCTTTAAAGTCTCGTTTAGCTGGTATCAGCACTAATCAAGATGCTTCTTTAAACAATTTAGAATTGCTAAAACGCATCTCAGCTTTAGAAAAAGCATTAAATAAAGCAGGAATAAATCCAAATACGGTCGAATAAGTTATACAATAATATAGCCGGCCTAGATGAATGCAGGGAGTCTTGAACTCTTTGAGGAAAGTCCATGCTCGCGCTTTCTGTGATGAAAGCAGTGATTGCGCCAAAGGAAAAAATAACTTTGGGGAGGAGGAGTCCAAACGGCTGGGAAGAATCTAAACTTCGGCATGATGTCTTCCCTATAAAAGCTCCACAGTGACGAACCTGTCGAAAACGGCAGGAGTGCAACGTAGGAAAGCCCCACAAGCGAGAAACCTAATATAGGTAAGGGAAGTCAAAAGCGGGAAACGAACTGCTGATGGCAAGTGTCAAACACTTAGATAAATTTTCATCCTAGACATAACATGGCTTATAGGGTCGGTACTCACTTGAAAATTGAAAGGAGACATATGAATACACCAAATAGGATAACGATCACTAGATTCTTTTTTGCGTTTTTAATAATCATTATCTTTTGTCTATCATTTCTTCCTAATTCTAGTGACTTTGCCCCTCTCTTAGGAACGACTAATTTTTCTTGGATTGACTTAGTCTGTGCCGTGATTTTTATTTTAGGATCAATCACTGATGCGGTTGATGGGCATATCGCTAGATCGAGAAACCTCATAACCAATTTCGGAAAATTCATGGATCCTTTAGCTGATAAATTTTTAGTAGACTCCTCTTTGATTTTGCTGACGACAAAAATGACATCAGATGGTCACTTTTATCTCTATCCGATTATGACTGTGCTTTTCATCGGAAGAGATTTAGCAGTGGATGGCTTGAGAATGGTTGCTACAGCACAAGGCAAGGTTTTAGCTGCAAATATCTATGGCAAAATAAAAACTGTTTTACAAATGATTGTTATACCTATCATCTTTCTCAATGGATTCCCATTCAATTATTTTGATTTAAATGGTCTAGGAAGTTTTGAATACACTTATGTCATCACTAATGTTTTAGCAGCGCTTGCTCTTTTAGCCTCTCTTGTTTCTGGTTTCATATATTTCAAACAAAATATAGATGTATTAAAAGAAGGAAAATGACATGACACATCAAGATTTATTTGAGATACTAAAATCTAATCATCTTTCTTTAGCTAGCTGCGAAAGTTTGACTGGTGGCCTGTTCGCATCAACTTTCACAGATATTTCAGGAGCTAGCGAAGTGTTTAAAGGTGCTATCATAACTTATACTAATGAAATTAAGGAAAAACTAGGTGTAAGCAAAACGACGATTGAAACCTATGGCGCTATCTCAAAAGAGTGTGCGAGAGAAATGGTTTTGAACGCTAGCGAATATTTTTCTTCTGATATCACAGTTTCTTTCACTGGTAATGCTGGTCCTACTGCTAGCGAAGGCAAAGATGTCGGATTAGTCTATGTCGGTCTCATTATCAAAAACAATCTTTATATCTACAAATTGAATTTAACTGGTTCAAGAGAAATAATCAGAAAAAAAACAGTTGATTTTGCTTTTAGAACAATCTACGAAAAAGTCGCAGCAATACATGAACAAACGATATGAAAATAAACAATAATATTTGAAAGGTACTGATTTTATGGACAAAAAGAAACAAGCTGAAACAAAATTAGATTCTACAAAAGATCAGCTCATTGAAGCTACGATGAAAGATATCCGCAATTACTTCAATGATAAAGGCATCATCATGAAAATGGGTGAAGCCCCTAGCGTTGATGTACAAGCTGTGCCATCTGGTTCACTATTATTGGATGCAGCATTAGGCGTCGGAGGCTATCCGAGAGGAAGAATCATTGAAATTTATGGTCCTGAATCATCAGGTAAAACAACTTTAGCTCTAGAAGCGATTGCCCAAGTACAGAAGTATGGTGGCAGAGCTGCCTTTGTTGATGCTGAACACGCTATTGATCCAGATTACGCCAAAATTCTTGGAGTCGATGTTAATAACTTGGTGCTTTCACAGCCTGATTATGGTGAACAAGCCTTAGAAATCGTCGATATGCTTGCGAAATCCAATGCCATAGATATGATTGTCGTGGATTCAGTAGCAGCATTAGTACCTAAAGCTGAACTAGAAGGAACCTTTGAAGATTCTTCTGTTGGTTTACAGGCTAGATTGATGTCCAAAGCATTAAGAAAATTGGCCGGCATCTTATCTAAGTCTAATTGCACTGTCATCTTCATCAATCAACTGAGAGAAAAAGTCGGTGTGATGTACGGCAATCCAGAGACGACTACCGGCGGAAGAGCCTTGAAATTCTATGCTACCATCCGAATTGAAATTCGTCGTGCTGACCAAATTAAAGATGGCGACAAATATATCGGAAATGTTGTGAATTGTAAAATAGTTAAAAATAAAGTTGCGCCACCATATAGAAACTGCAAAATCGAATTGATTTTTGGCAAAGGAATCTCACATGAAC
Source organism: uncultured Bacilli bacterium (assembly GCA_944371605.1). Classification (GTDB taxonomy): domain Bacteria; phylum Bacillota_I; class Bacilli_A; order RFN20; family CAG-288; genus Enterosoma. The sequence continues at coordinate 20,833 of CALVXU010000020.1, read as the reverse complement.
ATGAATTAGTTCAATTAGCAGTCGATTATAACATCATCGAAAAATCTGGATCTTGGTTTTCTTATGAGGGAGAAAGACTCGGGCAAGGTATCACATCAGTCTATAAATGGTTTAAAGAATATCCGGAAACAGCTTTAGCAATAGAGAGCCGTGTCAAAGAAGCTATTACACCAAAAAGTTCTGAAACTTCTAATATTGTCGACTAAACAACTTATAAATATGAAGAGAGACGCTTAGATGTCTCTCTTTTTATTTTTATTTTCTAACTAATTGAATTATTTTAGTTTATAATAATGACGTATAAACTTTTGTTTATACTTTAATATACAAGATTTACTTTCAAGATTTTTGTTCATAATCTGTTCTTGAATATTTAGATCTTTTATATAATCCAATCGGTTTTGTATGAAAAACTGGTTTTTGTGTGCGTATAGAAAGGGGTAAAACTATGGAAATCTGGATGTGTGTCGTCTTATGTGTCGTCACTTTGATCGCTGGCGGACTTATCACTTATTTCGTATCGCAATTCTTGACTAAAAAGAAGTATGAGAATGCTAAAAATAATGCTGAAAAAATCGTTTCTGATGCTAATGACAAAGCAGATAAACTCATCTCTGATGCTAAAGCTGAAGCTAGAAGAGAAATAGATAGTTTGAAGCAAGAGGCTCAAAAGGACATTGAAGAAAGAAAATCATTAGTCATTCAAAATGAAAACAAACTAAACCAAAGAGAAACTGCTCTCGATAAAAGGGAAGAATCCATCACTACAAGAGAGGACATTCTCGAAAACAAAAAAAGCGAATATGAACAGCGTATTTCTGCTCTCGAATTAAAAGAAAAAGAAGTTCAAACAAAATTCGATACCATCAATCAAGAATTAGAAAAGATAGCTAAATTATCTCAAGATGAAGCTAAATCTATTTTGATGACTAAGGTCGAAGAACAAGAGGCTAAGAGAATCGCATTATATAAAGAACAGATGGAAGAAGAGGCTAAATCCCAAGCCGTTGATAAAGCTAAATCCATCATGTGTTTAGCGATGGAAAGATATGCTCAAGATGTAACTAATGAGCATTCCACTTCTACTATCGCCCTTCCTAGCGATGAGATGAAGGGACGTATCATCGGTAGAGAAGGCCGTAATATCAAATCTATGGAGCAATTATTTGGTGTTTCTTTAATCATCGATGACACACCAGAAACTATCACTTGCTCATGTTTTGATCCTATCAGAAGAGAAAAAGCTAAATTAACACTTGAAGCTTTGATTAGAGATGGCCGAATTCAGCCAGGTAGAATCGAAGATTTATACACTAAAATTTCGGCTGAATTTGATGATTCCTTGAGAAGAATTGGCGAGCAAACCATCTTTAAACTCGGCTTACCTCGTATCAATCTCGGACTATTACCATATATCGGGCGCTTAAAATACCGCACTTCTTTCGGCCAAAATGTTCTCGACCATTCCATACAAGTCGCTCACTTAGCTTCTTACATGGCTGGTGAATTGGGAATCGATCAAGTTATGGCTAAAAGAGCAGGTCTTCTTCATGATATAGGAAAAGCCATCGACACTGAACAAGAAGGATCCCATGTCCAGTTAGGAGCACAATTAGCTAAAAAATTCGGTGAACCAGATCAAGTCATCAATGCTATTGAGTCTCACCATGGTGATGTCCCTAAGAAATATCTCATTTCCGAATTAGTGACTGCTGCTGATACTCTTTCAGCCGCTAGACCTGGTGCTAGAAGTGAAACATTAGAAACATATATTCAAAGGCTTGAGCAATTAGAGACTATCTGCAACAGTTTCGAAGGTGTTCAAACCACTTATGCTCTACAATCCGGTCGTGATGTTAGAGTTATGGTCGTACCTGAAAAGATATCTGATGAAGATGCTAAAGTATTAGCGATTCAAATTCGTGATCGCGTTGAGACCGAATTACAATTCCCTGGTCAGATAAAGATTTCGGTCATCCGTGAAACTAGAGCTATTCAAATCGCAAAATAACAGTTATGAAAATCTTATTTTTTGGCGATGTTGTCGGCCCATTAGGAAGACAAGGGGTTAAAAAATATTTAGCACTTCATAAAAAGGCGGATGATATCGATTTTGTTATCGCAAATGGTGAAAACGCCACTCATGGTCATGGTCTCTCATATAAACATTATCTCGAATTATTAAAAAGTGGTGTCGATTTTGTGACTAGTGGCAATCATTTTTTTAACAACAAAGACGCTTTCAATCCTAAATATGATTTTTCCAAATCCATAAGACCATATAATTTCGACAGTTCTTGTCCACTAAACGGAACTGCGCTAGTAAGTGTTAATGATATTAAAGTCCGCATAACTAATCTCATCGGAAAAGTATATATGACCCAAGCACAAACCAATCCTTTCTATGACTTAGACAAAATCATTTCATCAGATGAAGAAAAAGTCATACATATCGTCGATTTTCATGCGGAAGCAACTGCGGAAAAGCGCTGTTTAGGTGAATATGCTGATGGTCGTGTGAGCGCCGTCATCGGAACACACACTCATGTTCAGACAAATGATGCTAAGATTTTGAACAAAGGTACCTTCTTCATGACAGATGCTGGTATGAACGGAGCTTATGATTCTGTTCTTGGTGATATCAAAGAAGCTTCGATGCGAAGAACCATCTCTTCACTTCCGGCAATGTTAGATGTTCCACGTGTTGGTAAGATTCTCATCAATGGTGTAATATTAGAGTTTGATAACTCGACTAAAAAGCTGATTAACTATCAAGTGATCAATGAAACGATGGAAGGTGAAAGCTGTTAAATATCAGTGCTAAAAAGGTTTTGGAGTTCTCATACTCTCATACCTTTTTTAAATTAGCTTTAATTTTGTTGTAAATCAGGTAAAATCGTTTATAATAATGTGGAAAGAGGTTTAACAAAATGACTACCTTAAAAGCAAGTGGAAACACTCAAATTCAAAAATTAGCTGGTGCTATTGCTGGCAACATTCGTCAAGAAGGTGCCGTGCAGATTTCTCTCGTTGGTGCATCTGCCTTAAATCAGGCTATCAAGGCTTGCATCGTCGCTAGACGTTTCTTAAAAGACGATCAAGAACCTAGTGATATCTCTGTCCAACCTGAATTCTTAATGCAAAACTTCTCTGAGCCTTCTTCTGCTGAAGCTCGCGAAGTTACTACCATCATGCTTCACATCACCAAAGTAGCTTTCGATCCTGCTCATGCCGTTTCCTCTGATGTTCCGCATCATGAAGAAGCTGCTCAATAATTAAGCAAGCATGAAACAGCTCCGCCTAAAATCGCTCCCTTCTTTAAGGGAAGCAGCTAGACGGAATCCTAACCAACCAGTTTCTTATCGAACTCTTGATTTGAGTCCCAATGCTTTCCTATCCTCTTGGGGAGAAGGAAAGCGTTTTTGTATTAGAACATATGGTTGTCAAGCCAATGTTAGAGATTCCGAAATCCTTCGCTCATTTCTATTAGCGATGAATATGAAAGAAACAGACAGTTTTTCTGATGCTGATTTCATCTTATTTAACACATGTGCAATTCGTGAAAATGCTGAAAATCATCTCTATGGAGAGCTCGGTCAAGCCAAGGATCGTTATAATAAAAAATCTGATGTTATAATCGCTATCTGCGGTTGTGTTATGCAAGAAGAAGTTCCTGTCAAATATGTTTTAGATCACTTCCCGTTCGTCTCTCTAATTTTTGGAACAAATAATATAACTGCGTTTTATTCCTTATTAGAAGATTGTTTAAAAAATGAGGAACGATTAGTCGATGTACAAGCAAACAGTGATCTAGTTTATGAAGGAATCAAAGATTTCACTGGTTCACGCCAGTCAAAAGTCTCTGCTTTTGTCAATATCATGTATGGCTGCAACAAGTTTTGTACTTATTGCATCGTTCCATATACTAGAGGACGTGAAAGATCACGTAAAGAAGAAGACATCATCTCTGAGGTCAATTGCTTAAAAGAGCAAGGCTATAAACAAGTCACATTACTAGGCCAAAATGTCGACGCCTATGGTAAAGATTTCTTCGATACTTATGCTTTTGCTCATCTTTTAGAGAAAGTTGCTCAGACAGGTATTGAAAGAATCCGTTTCACCACTCCTTATCCTTCTGATTTTAATCCTGTTGTATTTGATGTGATGGCAAAATATCCAAATGTCATGCCTGCGCTCCATCTGCCAGTTCAATCAGGTTCTAATAACATCTTAAAAAAGATGAATAGACGATACACGAGAGAAGAATATATCTCCCTAGTCAACGAATTGAGAAAACGACTTCCAAATGTCTTTTTAACTACCGATATCATCGTCGGGTTCCCTAATGAGACTGACGAAGACTTCGAGGAGACTCTTTCATTAGTAAAAGAGATCAAATATGATGCCGCCTTCACATTCATCTTCTCACCTAGACCTGGAACACCAGCCTATCGAATGAAAGATGAAACACCGATGGATGTCAAACATCAACGATTTGAACGTCTAAAAACTTTGATTGATGAATTATCTACTGAAAGCGCCAAAAAATTTGTCGGCAACACATATAAAGTACTGTTTGAAACTGTTTCAAAAAAAGATAACAACCGTATTTCTGGTTACACTCCAGAAGGCAAATTGATTCATGTCACTGGAGATAAAGGATTAATCGGGCAAATCAAAACGGTGAAAGTCCTCGAATCTCATACCTATTCATTGATCGGTGAAATCATCGATGATTGATTTAAAAATATCGGCTGAAAAACTTGTCAATGATTTTCAGTCTTTGGATATATATCAAAAATACGTGAAAGTTAAAGCAATTTATTTTAGCTCGGAAGTATATCATAAATTGCAAAAACTGGAGAATGATAAAAAAGCTGCTAAAAATTTAGTCCCTTCTAAAAGGAAAGAGTTCTTAGCTAAAATCAAAGATGAAATCAAGTTCTTAGAGGAAAGTCCAATATATATCAACTATCATTCGTTAAAAGAAGAACTTTTAGAATTGCTATCTCCTTTAAGAGAAACAAAATTTTGATACAGAAATACTAACTCATTTAATCATTTATAATTAGTACTGGAATCGTGTACTAGTCAATGAAACCATAATTGTCCGAGAAATCGGACATTTTTTTATAAATTGGTTTTGCTAATAGATATAAATTGGTTCGAACCTACAGATTTTTTAGCTTCCGTTCTACAAATAGTGCTTTTTCAATCACTTTTATATTTGACTTATAGTCAAATTAAATATCAAGTCAGCTATAACTGAAAGCGAATCATCAAATTTATAGGTCAATGTATAGCAAATCATCTTATAAAAAGGGCTGAGTGATATCTACACTCAGCCTTTTTAATTTAAACTCTCTATAAAACTAAATACTATAGTAATTTACTTCTTTAGAATATTTTGAATATAGTGATTGGCTTACGATGGTGTTGATCAATAATAATATTCCCATCACTATCAAAATGATTGGAACAGTCAGCACATAACTTTCCGTCAAAAAGAAGTAGGATCCATAAAAAGAAGCTAACATGATTTGGAATATGCCGATTGCTATAGAACAGATACTAGCGATGATTCCAAAAGGTAATATCTTTTTCTTATATCCAAATCCGAAATCAGTAAGTTGATGCTTCATCATCAAAATAAACATTATGATAAATAAAAGCGCAATGATGAACATGAAGTAAACAATAGCTACTGAACCATAAAAATTAGTAGTGAATTCAGTCCATAATTGTGTGCTGTTTTGATCGGTAGAAGCAGCTGTGAAGAAAACTGTTTCAAAGAATGGCAACACGCCGGTACTAATTGTGACACCTTCTTCACTAAATGTGAGAATGCCACAACCTAATAAAGACAAGATAATTACACCAAATACCATTGATATGCAAGTAGTTATAGATTGAGAAATTGAAGATTTCGATACGTTTAATACTCCTTTATTCACTGTTTCTAAAACGATTGTTGCAATCAATGTTAGTCCACCTAAAATAATACCAGCAATCGTAGCACCATTGAGGGTCAAAGCAGAAACTCCGCTGGAATAATTAGATAAAGAAGTATGCGAGTTAAACATAAATAAGGAAACACCAGCAATATAAATAAAATAGGCAACGATTGCATATTTAGTCAGACTCTTTATCTTATGATTGAAAAATTTAATGATAGAATCTGCAAAAATCAGAATTGTTACAACGATTCCAATCACAACAAATAAAGCGCTGATAGTCCCAATCGCTGCACCAATTTGTCCATATATAGCCACTGAAGACGAAGAAAATTCTTCATATACAGCAGAAAAATAATAAAAGATATCAATGAAGTTTCCAGACGAAACGCCATTCACAGTGACATTTGCACCGATGAAGAAAGTAAAGATTAAGCTGAATAAGACTGTCAAACAACCAGTGATAAAAGCTGAAATACTCAATCCGACTTGTACAGATCCAGTTTTGGATTTTGGATAATCGAATCCTTGAAAAACACTTGGTTCAGCTGGCTGATGTTTAGTCCCCTTATCAGCGTGCAGCTCAGCACCACAATAAGTGCAAAATTTATTGTCGTCAGAATTGATTTTTCCGCACTGCTTGCAATAACATTTTCCGTCTAAACGATTACCACATTTAGAACAAAAAATAGAATCTTCAGGATTATCAGCACCACATTTGTGACAAATCATATAAAATCCCCCTCAAATAATGATAATTATACAATAAACAATAGCGTTTTCATATTTTTTATAACCAAATAATATATAGGTGATTATCAACTAATATTTATTCACATTCGAAAAAGCATAAATAAACATTGAGCTCTAATAACGAATTCACTGTTTTATAACTTTGATAAGACAAATATGATTCGTGAATCAATTTTCTTTGATTTTTAGATAATTTGGGTCATAATATTTATTTGAAATGAGCAAAAAAATAATTAAAATTGCGATGGTTGATGATGAAAAAGAGTTTCATGAAGAATTGGCTGATCAGCTGAGAACATATGCTATCAATCATTCTCTAAATTTTCAAATCAGTCATTTTTATAGCGGTGAAGAATTTTTAAAATCTTATAATAGAGGCCAATATAACATTATCTTTATGGATGTTCAAATGACTGGTGAGAACGGATTAGAAACCGCCAGAAAACTGAGACTTATCGATGAAGAATGCATCTTGATTTTTTTGACTAACCTAGCACAATACGCCATCAAGGGGTATGAGGTTGATGCTTTAGATTTTGTTGTCAAGCCGATCACTTTTTCAGTGCTATCGATGAAACTGCAAAGAGCTTTACAAAGATTAAACGATTCACATTCAAACTTTAAACTAACTTTTTCTTTCCATGATAATAAATACTTTGTCGATATCAATGAGGTCAAATATTTTGAAATCAAGGGCCATAAATTGTCTATTCATACTGCCAAAGAAACATATCAGACTTACGATATGTCTTTAACGGAGTTAGAGAATACTTTTAAACAACAAAACATCGGTTTTTTTGCACGATGCAATAACTATTTATTAGTCAATCTTAACTACGTCACTTCATTATTGAAAAATGAGCTGATATTAGGTGATGAAAAATTACCGATTTCTCGTTCTAAAAAGAACCAGTTGATAGAGCGGCTCAGCAACTTTTTCTCACAGGGGAACTACAATGTTTGATTCGAGCTCTTTTCTTTTCTGGTATAGACTTATCTTCCTCTTTGAGCTAATAATCTGCGAATCTCTTTTCTGTAAATCGCTAAAAAAGAGACCAAAATTTTATTTGAAGCTGATATCATGTCTTGTCATTTGTGTCGGCATCATCTTTGCCATACCGATACCTATTTATAATTGGGCATATACTTCTTTTATCTTCTTTGCTATCTATTTATTGACAGTGGTTTCAATGTTTGTTTTGTTCAAAGAATCCCCGATGGTTTTATTATTCTGTTCGATATCAAGTTATTCTACGCAGCATATCGCATTTCAAATCTTTTCCTTGATCAACTATGGAATATCTCCAAATACCGGTCCAGAACTAAACATTTATGGTGAAAAAATCAATGATATAAACGTCGATACTTTGATTATTAACATCATCACCTATTGTTTAATTTTTATTGCGACTCTCTATGTCGTATGGTTATTATTCGCCAGAAAACTAAATAAAAAAAGTGAAATCGCTTTTCACCATCCTGTTCTTTTACTACTGGCTTTAGTCTTGATTATCGCATCGATTGTTTTAAATTCTGTGACGACGTATGCTTCATATGAAAACTATTCAAAAATCAATTGTATCGTGTCTTCGAGTTTGTCTATCATCATCTGTATCTTATCACTAGCTATCTTTTATATGGATACACATCAAAAAGATTTAGAAAAACAATTAGATACTGCAAATCACATCATTCATGAAGAAGAAAAACAATACCAGCAAACAAAAGAAACTGTTGAACTCATAAATTTGAAATGCCATGATTTAAAGCATCAAATCAAAAATATAATGTCAAATAAAATCGATAAAAACGAATTGGATGAAATCTCAAGCGCAATCAAATTCTATGATTCAACCATCAAAACTGGCAACCCGACCTTAGACACAGTTCTCACTGAAAAGTCATTTTTATGCAATTCAAATGATATCTCATTGACTTGTTTGATCGATGGAAGCAAATTAAGTTTCATGGAAGGAAGAGAATTATTCTCTCTTTTTGGAAATGCCTTTGATAACGCTATTGAGGCTAGCAAAAACTTATCAAAAGATAAACGCGTGATCTCATTAACATCAAAGACAATGAATAATATCTTTATAGTGACAATGAAAAATTATAGTAGCCACGCACCGATTATTATCGATAATTTACCGCAAACCACAAAAAGTGACAAAAATTATCATGGATTTGGAATGAAGTCTATAAAAAGAATAGTAGAGAAATATAATGGTCATTTAAGCTGTTTCTATTCACAAAATATTTTCACTCTATCAATCTTCTTTGAATTAGACGCGATAAATGATGACAGATAATACTTAAATTAAATCTTTACTTGCTAGTTAGGGTTTCAATAAAGCAAGTTAAGACTTTGAAATTGTCTTTTGTAAGCGGTTACCTTATCATTTTAAATATATTTAAGGAGCAATTATGAATATGCGATTGAACAAAGTATTTTCTAAATCCTTATTGTTGCTATCTTTAACTGGCTTACTTTTAAGTTGTCAACCCAACACCACAAATACGACAGGGGGTGGTGGGGATAGCAATGATACCGCCTTTATCCCTGACGAAGTTTATGTCAGCAAAATTGAAATCACTAAACAACCTGATCGATTGACTTATGTTCCAAATGAAGAACGTTTCGATCCGACTGGCATGATTGTAAAAGCCACTTGGTCTGATGGATATGTGGAAGAAAATGTTCCATCAACTAAATATTATTTTGAGCCGAGTGGTATCTTAACTGAAAGCGATGATAAAATAACGATTTATTATGGTGATGCATCAACAACTTTGAACATTCAAACCAACTTAAATCTAGATTTGACTATTGAACAGATGCCTAACAAAATCGATTATACAATCGGTGAAGTATTTGATCCGACGGGATTAGTATTAGCCTATTATAATCCAGATAATAATTTAAAAATCGCGATTAAAGATTATGATATTTCAAAGGTTCAATATGATAAAACTCCATTAGAATTAACTGATACTGCTGTCACAGTAACTTATGAAGATAAACAGATCGATATTCCAATCACAGTCAGGGCTGAATCCATTCAAATCGAATTAGAGGATCAAACAAAAGTCTCCTATTTCGGAGGCTCTAAACCTAAGACTGAAATCTTATATGATGTCGAAACACAAAAATATTACAAAGCGAATGAGGAAGATATCACTTATGACACCTATCAAGAAGCATATGATGCCATCTATCCACACTTGACTGAAGCCAGTAAAGCGATGCTAGAATTCGCTTCTGGAAATGACTTTATCGCTTATTTAGATTCGGAAGACAGAGGATTTAATGTAAACGTTGATATCGAAGAGGCTGGTTCATATAAAGTCTATCTTCGCGGAGCCAGTAATGATCTGGATAACAATCCTCCGACCGAATCATATGATATGAATATTAGTGAAAAGCTAAAAATGACAATTGATGACGAAGAAATTCCAATCAGTAAAAATGCCATTTTACAAGGCAAAAAAGAAAATGAACCGAATTATCACCTTTTCACAAACTGGTATACTGCTTATCTAGCCACCATCGACCTCAAAGAAGGCTCCAACACTTTAACCTTTACTACTTTCGGTGATGGCACACCGACCAGCGATAAAATAAGTTGGAAATGCTATGGTCAATACGACTACATTCTATTTGAAAAAACCGAAAAGCACACAGGCGAAATAGAAGATTTATCCATCGATTATAGTCGAGCTAAAACCATTTATCATGAGGGAGAAGTGTTTTCACCCGTCGGCTTAAAAGTCGTAGCCAAATACAAAGATGGATATGAAGAAGAAATATATGATTTCACCTATCCTACCGAGCCATTGACAAGAGAGAATAACCATATTGAAATAGCTTATGGTGATAAAAAGGCTTCTATTCCTCTGACCATAAAAAAAGTAACTGGACTCGAAATATCTGAAGGTTATCGAAACACTTATATCGAAGGAGAAGTATTCGATGCTTCTAACCTAGTGGTAAAAGCAACATTTGAAGATGGTGTGATAGATGAAGACTTCAAATTATATGACTTATCAGTAGACAATCCACTAACCACGTCTAGCAGCACATTCACAGTCACTTATTTTGACATCAAAGTCAATGGTGAAATCACCGTGAATACTGAAGAAAAAATACAACTTATCGAATTTGAAGATGCGAATTACGTATCATGGACAGGAAACGAGATTTCAAGAAAGAGTTCTCAAAACCCCACCCATTGGATGCTAGATTATGCATCTGGAAAAGATTTCTTGTGCGGAACAAATGCTGGAGCAGTTTTAACAGTCAAAATTCATTCTTCTAAAGCTCGAAAAGCGAATTTAACCATCAGAGCCAGCAGTTCATTTTATAAAGAAAATCCGCCAAAAGAGCTCTTTGAAACAAAGATGAATGAAATCGTAGATATCATGGTTAATGAAACAGATTCGATTGATTTAACAAATAAAGTCTTACCCGGCAAAAAAGCCGCAGATCCCAATGGTGATAGAGAATTATTTGTCTATTTTGCTGACATCGACTTAGGAGATATCGATTTGAAAGCTGGATCAAACATCATCACTTTTACATTTAAAAATCCTAACAACTACACCAATTGTTTCCAAAAATCAGATAGAGAAACACCACAAGATGCATGTGGTCAATATGATTCATTGACTTTGACATTAAAAGACTAAAGAGGAACTTACTATATGAAAAATAAAAAAATGAGCATTGGTAAAATCATTCAATTTTGTGCGATAGGTTTGTTAGGCGCAGCTACAATAACCGCAAATGTCATATTGAATGTTCCACTACCTGGCGGAAATAATCTCAGCGCACTGATAACTAATTATTTATATGGATCAGGTGTTAATTATGATAACGAAACTTTTCAACAAGCCGTAGCTCAATCAAAAGATTTAAATCTTGAAATCGGAGAAGAAGGCATAGTTTTAGTTAAAAATGAAAATAATACTCTACCATTAACTGCTGATGAAACCAAAAAAATCAATGTCTTTGGATGGTCATCAACTAATGGTGGTTGGGTATGTGGCAGTGATGGATCAGCAAATTCCAACGCTGGGACTTCTAGAAGTAAAGTCAAAGACCTTCTCACGGTTTTAAACGATGAATCAGTCGGTATAAAAACCAATTCAGAATTGACAAAAATGTATGAAGACTTTTGTAAAACTCGCGCGACTCAAAATGGCTCATTGATTCGTGCTTTAGCAGGAAATATCAATTATTACCAATTGACTGAACCGACGAGAGATTATTATGACAAGATCGGTGAAAATGGAAAATCAATTTTAGAAAATGCCAAGGAATTCTCTGATGTCGCATTAGTAGTTCTGTCACGTTTAGGCGGTGAGGGAACAGATCTCCCTTACAAACAGATTAAAAACGATACTGGTAAAAAAACTGAAGTCAGCAGCGATTTTCTTATAGATGATACTAGAACATATTTAGATGTCACTACTGAAGAAGAAGCACTTCTAAAAATGTGCAAAGAAAACTTCAAAAAGGTTATCGTCCTAGTCAATTCATGCAATGAAATGAATTTGAAATTCTTAGAAGATTATGATGTCGACGCCTGTTTGACAGTCAATGGTTTAGGTGAGAATGGCACCTATGCTATTCCGAAAATCTTAAAAGGAGAAGTCAACCCAAGTGGCAAAACAGCCTCGACTCACGTCTATGACTTCAGTTCTGACCCATCATTTATGAATGGGGGTGGACAAACAGCATCACCAAACAAATTTACCGCATACCAAGAGAATATCTATGTAGGCTATAAATGGTATGAAACAGCCGATGCAGAGGGATATTTTGATGGTGTCAATAATCAATATGGTCAAGGATATGAAGGGGTTGTTCAATATCCGTTTGGTTATGGTCTTTCATATTCCGATTTCACTTGGAATATAGAAAGTGTAAAAGCTACTGATAGCGACGGTAATATAATTAATATAGGTGAAGATTTTGTTGATGAAAATACAAAATTTGAAGTGAATGTCAGAGTGACTAATAAGAGTGAAGTACCTGGAAAAGATGTTGTTCAACTGTATTATACGCCTCCATATTATGAACACGGAATTGAAAAAGCTAGTGTAAATCTAGTCGCATTTGGTAAGACAGAAATTCTTGAAAAAGATCAATCTCAAGTCATCTCTTTGACTTTTACAGGTTATGATTTAGCTAGTTATGACTGTTATGATAAGAACACCAATAGAAATGTCGGTTATGAATTGGATCGAGGTGAATATCTCTTTTCTTTGAGAACTGATTCTCACACTATTGATGATTGCGAAAATGCTGAGTTTTCTTTCAAGCTCACTAAAACTGTTCGCGTTACTAACGATCCTGTGACAGGCACAAGAGTCACTAATCAATTCACTAATTATGATGTCATCGTCAAACAAGAAGATGGTTCTTTTTCTACTGAACATGTCAAAGCATATGGTGATTGTGCTATTGATGGCAGTGATTTAGACGGAAATGATTGGACATACTTAAGTCGTTCCAATTTTAAAGACACCTTCCCATACGAAAAAGCCGATGCTAGAAATGCAGGAAGTTTCACCGGAGCAAAAGATTATATTTATGACGATTTTGATGAATCTAAAATACCCGAATACAAATATGAATCAAAAGAGACTAATCATCTCTTATATACTTTAGAAAACGGATCTAAAGCAAGTCTCAGTCAGCTCAATAGCGGTGATGGTGTAGTCCCAAATCAAGAATTGATGTTTGAATTAGGTGAAGATTATGATAATCCAAAATGGGAAGAATTATTGAGTCAATTGTCTAAATCTGATATCAACACTTTAGTCAATCGAGGTGGTTATTGTACAATGGCAATCGAATCAATCGGTAAGAAATATATACTAGAAAATGATGGACCGGCTGGTATGAATCGCCATAATATGGAAGCAGAGAAAAGAACTGATTGGACGATGTTTGCAATGCCAGCTACTATCGGTACTTCTTGGAATACAAAAATTGCTTATTCATTTGGAAAATCAGTTGCAACTGAAGGAATTGCTGTCGGTGTTTATGGTTGGTATGCTCCAGGCGCTAACATGCAAAGGAGTCCATTTGGTGGTCGTAACAGCGAATATTATTCAGAAGATGCTCTGTTGAGTGGAAAAATGGCCGCTAACACTTCAAAAGGTTCAACCTCTATGGGTATGAACACTTATATCAAACATTTTGTTGTCAACGATCAAGAGAGCAATAGAGAAGGTTTAAGAACCTATTTAACTGAACAAACATTACGCGAAATATACTTAAAGCCATTCGAATTAGCAGTTAAAGAAGGCGATGCTACCGGCATCATGTCATCATTTAATTTCTTAGGTACTTCTTGGACTGGTAGCAACCATTCTCTTATGACGACTATCTTGCGCGATGAATGGGGATTTAGAGGAACGGTTATAACCGACTATTATGCTGGAAGCTCAATGATGCCGATGAGAGCTGGCCTATATGGCGGAAATGATCTATGGTTAACTGGTGGTCAATCTAATGCTGAAAACATCGATTATAATGATAAAGTATATATGCATTTTGCTAGACAATCAGCAAAAAATATCCTCTATTCTAATTGCCGTGCTTATTATCTCAATGCCACTAGAGACACTTCTTTAGACACTGTTAATGTCGACATCAATCAAGCAGTAGCTAGAGAGATTCCATTCCCTTGGTGGATAATCTGGGGAGTGCTTCCTTTCGACATTGTGATGTTTGGTGGTTTAGGCCTATGGACTTGGTTATTATTGAGAAAAAAGAAGACTGAACAACCACAAGAAGTCACTGAAAAATAACCATACTTGTTAATAAAACATAGCTCTAGATAAACTAATCTAGAGCTTTTTTATAAAGCTAAGATGGCTAAACATAACTTCTAAATCGGCAAAAGTCGAATCCAAATGATATTACTTTTACATAAAAGCCACCCTTGAATGATATAATTATCAGTTGTAGGTAATCCTTATGGCAAATATTAAAAACGAAAAAAAAGAAGAAACTTCTTTCACACCGATGGTTGAACAATACCTAAGTTTTAAAAAACAATATGGTGATATCATTTTATTTTTTAGGATTGGCGATTTCTATGAAATGTTTTTAGACGATGCTGAACTGTGCTCTAAAGAATTACAATTATATTTAACAGCTAAAGCTTGTGGAAATGGAAGAAAGATTCCGATGTGCGGCATACCACATAGAAATTATCTTTCCTATGCTCAAAAACTCATTGAAAAAGGATATAAAGTCGCTATTTGTGAACAGGTCGAAGATCCAAAACTGACTAAAAAATTAGTGAAAAGAGATGTCATTCAAATCATCACACCAGGTGCCAATTTAGATTTAAACACTTCCGAAAACAATTACATAGCAGCTTTGATGACTTATCAAAATATCGCTATCATCATCTATGCCGACTTATCGACTGGTGAAATGAAGTGCATCAATGTCGAAAACACAAAAGAAGCCATTTTGGAAAAACTATTATCTCTCGATATCAAAGAATTAGTCGTCCCTACTAATATCGATGCAAATCTTTTAGTTTATATAAAGAAAAACTCGCAGATTTGCTTCTCATACTATAATGACAACTCACAATCTATAGAAGCAAATGCTTTATTTGTTAATTTGCGAGATGAAAGACAAATAGATTGTGCTACTAGGCTGTATAATTATCTTAGAAATATTGAAAAACGAGATTTGACATATCTAAAGCCAGTCCAAAATCTAATGAGTCTAAAGACGATGAAAATAGATTATTCTGCTCAAACAAACATGGAGTTAGTCAAGAGCTTAGATAACAAAAGCTTTGGTACTCTTTATTGGCTTTTAAATAAGGCAAAAACACCGATGGGTTCGCGTTATCTAAAATCGCAAATCATCTCTCCAAGCGCTGATCAAACAGAGATTGAAAGACGCTTAGATATAACTGAGTTATTCGTTAACAATTATTTGATAAGAGAACAGTTAAGACAAGACTTGGATGCGATTTTTGACATGGAAAAACTCATTGCCAAAATCGGATATGAGAGTGCTAATGGCCATGATTTGCTCCAACTTTTAAAGTCCTTAGTCATTCTTCCTACGCTCAAGCATCATCTTCTTGACATCCATGATCCTATCTCCGATAAACTGGCAGATGATTTGGGCCAATACGATGAATTAATCGATCTGCTTTCTAAAGCCATTGATGAAAATTGTCCGACCACTATCATGGAAGGCGGCATCTTCAAAAAAGGATTTAATGCTGAATTGGATGAACTTATCGATTTGACTTCTGATGCTAAAACTTGGATTAACAATCTTGAAATACAAGAAAAAGAAAGAACTGGCATCAAAACATTGAGAGTTGGATACAATACTGTTTTCGGATACTTCATTGAAGTCAGCGCCGGTCAAATAAATCAGATTAAACCTGAATATGGTTACATCAGAAAACAAACATTAAAAACCGGTGAAAGATACATCACTGCTGAACTCAAAGAAAAAGAGGATAAGATTTTAAGAGCTAAAGACGATAGAATGGCTTTAGAATATCGCCTTTTCAAAGAGGTGCGAAAAAAAGTTTCTTCATATACATTAGCTATTCAAAAAACCAGCCAAACAATCAGTGAATTAGATTATTACTTAACTCTAGCATTCGTCGCTAGTGAAAACAACTACATCCGCCCGCACTTCAACAGTCAAAGAATCATTAAAATTACTGACGCTCGTCATCCGATTATCGAAAAGGCAAGCCCAGATACACTTTTTGTTGCTAATGATTATGAGATGGATAGTGATACGGACGTCTTGATTATCACTGGGCCTAATATGGGTGGTAAATCAACTTACATGAAAGAATTCGGCTTGATTGTCATTCTAGCCCAGATAGGTTCATTTGTTCCTGCATACACATGTAACATTCCTATCTTTGATTCTTTATATACAAGAATAGGTGCTTCGGATAATTTGATAAAAGGCCAGTCAACTTTCATGACTGAAATGTCTGAAGTCGCTGAGGCTTTGAGTCAAGCAAGCCCTAATTCTCTCTTTTTATTTGATGAAATCGGAAGAGGTACAGCTACTTTTGATGGTATGGCAATCGCTCAATCTATCATTGAATACATCGTCAAATCTGTTCATGCGAAAACTTTTTTCTCGACACACTATCACGAGATCACTAAATTATCGATAAAGATTCAAGCAGTCAAAAATATCCATTGCGAAGTCAGAGAAGATGCTGGAGAAGTAACTTTTTTATACAAAATGAAACCGGGTAGTATGGATAGAAGCTATGGTATAAATGTTGCAAAATTAGCTGGGTTGCCGCTGGATATTACCGAGCGTGCTCAAGAACTGCTCATCTCATTGGAACAAGATTCTCGTATCCAAAAAGAACAAGTCAAGGAAATAAAACCAGAAGTCAAAAAAGAAGATGAGATTGTAACTGAATTAAAAAATCTCAATCCGTTAGCTTTATCTCCATTAGATGCTTTAAACTATCTAGTCGCATTAAAGAAAAGGATCAAATGATGGGTAAAATCCAATTGATGAAACCAGAGCTAGCCAACTTGATAGCTGCTGGTGAAGTTATCGAGCGACCAGCTAGCGTCGTCAAAGAATTAGTAGAAAACTCGATCGATGCTGATAGCAAAAATATCTATATCGGTGTTTTAGATGGTGGAAGGAAAAAGATTCTTGTCAAAGATGACGGTAACGGCATGAATCAAGAAGATGCTCGCATGTGTTTTTTAAGACATGCCTCTAGCAAAATCAAAAATGAATACGAATTGAATAGAATCCATACATTAGGCTTCAGAGGAGAGGCCATCCCTTCTATCGCTTCCGTCTCAAAAGTTATTTTGACAACTTCAGATGGTGTAGAAGGCACTCGTGTTGAATCAAAACCTGACTCTGAATTACAGGTGATGCCTGGTCCCCTAAGAAAAGGCAGTATTTTCGAAGTGTCTGATCTTTTCTTTAACACACCAGCCCGTCTAAAATATTTAAAATCTACTCAAGTTGAAAATTCTAATATCATCGAAGTCGCCGAGCATTTAGCATTAGGTTTTCCAGAGATTTCTTTTTCCCTCTTTTTAGATAACAGACCTGTTTTTAATACTTCTGGCAGAGGTGATTTATTAGAGGCTATTCAAAAAATTTACGGGAATAGAATAGCTTTATCTCTATATAAAGTGACAGGAGAAGGTATCGGCTTTTCATTTGAAGGTTTTGTTGGTAAACCAGAAATCTCTTACTCCCGACGTTTTAATATGCTGACGTTCTTAAATAATCGCTGCATCTATGATTATCGCATCAATAAAGCGATTGAAGAAGCTTATCGTGATTATTTACCACCATTGAGGTATCCGTTTGCAATCATAAAAATAACAGCTGATTCTCAGCTTGTTGATGTCAACGTTCATCCAACCAAAAAAGAAGTTCGAATCTCAATTGAAAATGAGATTGCCAATGAGATCAAGTCTACTCTCATCACAGTTTTAAAAAATAAAAAGCCTTTATATGAAGCCAGTCAAGATGAAAAGACTAGCAGAGATTTAAATCTTGATGATGCAATCGATATTGAAGATTTTAAAGCTGACGAAAAAAAGAAAATAGATTCTGACAACACAGATAGATCAGAGCAAAAGTTCTATCAAGAAGTTTTACCTATAGAACCGACTTATGAGGCAAAAAATATCGTCGAAATCATCAAAGAAAAAATCGAAGAACAAAAGCCAACTAGTGAAGAGCCTAAACAAACACCTAAAGACTATTTCTATTCTGCTTTTGAAGGCGAAGAAAACAAATCAAAATTGCCGGAGATGCATCCGATTGGACAAGTCTTAAATACATATATCATCTGTGATTCCGATGATTGTTTCTATTTGATAGACCAACATGCAGCTGCAGAACGAATAAATTATGAAAAAACCCAATTGTTATTTTCTAATATCAAAGAAAGAGTTATCCCACTTTTTCCAATAGTAATAGAGTTGTCATTTAAAGAATCGGAAAATTTTGATGAAAAGCACCAACGAGAACTTGAAGAAATCGGAATCAAGGCCGAGATGTTCGGTAATCGAACTTTAAAAATCACAGAAATACCTGCTTTCTTAGATGATGCTAATATGGAAAGCATCATTTTAGATACTGTTCATTCTTGTCTGAATGACGAGGTTTCAAAGCCTTTAGAATTGTTGCATTTAACCATCGCTAATATCGCTTGTAAGAAATCTATCAAGGCCAACCATCAGATGTCAGCGCTTGAGATGGAAGGATTACTGAGAGACTTAAGCAAATGCATTAACCCAAGCAATTGTCCGCATGGCCGACCGACTATCATCAGAATAACTAAGGATGACATCGAAAAAATATTTAGGAGAACTGGATTTTGATTTATGTGATTCTTGGACAAACCGCCTCTGGTAAAACATCTTTAGCTCTAAGTTTAGCTAAAAAACTACATTTGCCAATCATTTCGGCAGATGCTTTTCAATGCTATAAAATGATGGATATCGGAACAGATAAACCCAAAAAATCTGATATTTCCGATATCGAATATTATTTTTATGATGAATACTATCCTGACGAAGAAGTGAGTGTATATAACTTTCAAAAAAAATATCGACCTATATTAGAAAATTATATAAAGAACAATCAAGATGTCTTAATAGTCGGCGGCACTTTTCTTTACATCAAGGCACTTCTTTTTAATTATCAATTTAAAGAAAATGATACGAGAACATCTATCTATCGCGATTTATCCTTAAAAGAATTACAAGCTATTTTAAAAGAAAAAGATGCGGAATTATATGAGATGATCGACAATAAAAACTCACGAAGAGTGATAAGAGCGTTAGAGCAAATCGACGAAGGCATCTCGAGAAAAGATGTCTTAGAGGCTAATGATAATAAGCCTTTATATCCGACTGTTTTCTTTCAAATATCTATCGATAAAGATAAAGGTAATGAACTTATCGACAATAGGATTGATAAAATGTTTGCTGACGGCTTAATAAATGAAGTCAAGGATTTGATGAGCAAGTATTCATCAGATTTAAAAGCTTTTCAAGCTGTCGGTTACAAAGAGGTTATAAGTGGTCTAAAGAATGGTGATAATATAGACCAAATCAAGGAAGAGATAAAAATACATACGCATCAATATGCTAAAAAACAAAGGACTTTTTTGAGAAACCAATTTAATGATGTTATTATAAAAACAAAACAAGAAATCCACGATATAATATCTTACAATCATCTTTTCAAGCAACGAACGCTCTCTTTATTAAAGCCTGGTATGTTACAAAAGATAGAAGGTTCAAAGCTTTTATTAGCAGGTGTAGGTGGTGTCGGTGCTAGCGTCTTAAACGCATTAGTTAGAACAAGCTTTTTAAATATCACTATAATCGATTATGATACTGTGAACGAATCTAATTTAAACCGACAAACATTTTATGATTTAAAAGATTTGAATCAGTCAAAAGTGGATGTGTGCAAATACAAATCTTTAAATTTAAATCCTTTATGTAAGATTGTGGGATTTAGCAAAATGATAACTTGTGAACATGACCTTCCAAGCGATAAATTCGACTATATCATCGATTGTGTTGATAGTGTTGAGGCAAAAGTTGCTCTATATTTGAAAGCCAAAGGAGATGGCTCACGCTTTATTTCTAGCCAGGGTCTAGGATTTCAATATGATTCGACTAAAGTCAAATATGGTAAGTTAGAATATGCTTTTGATCCTTTAGCAAAAAGATTTAAAGAAGCACTTAAAAAATCAGCTATAATAGATGAAGATATCGCTGATATTGCCGCTGTTTATTCACAGGTAGGGCGATTGAAAGGACCTAAAAACAACAAAACTATCGGCTCTTTAGTCACTGCTACTAACGCCGGTGGAAACGCCATAGTCAGCTGGATATTAAAGGAATTGTACGAGGAATATCAAAATGAAAATCAGAAAAATTGTTGAAGTCGCAAAAGATTTAGGTCTAACTCAAAACGAACTTTTTACCTATGGTGATTTATATGCCAAAATCACTGATGAAAGCATTCTTCAAAAAAAGCGAAAAGGTAAATTGATTTTGACAACTGCTATAACTCCTACTAAGGCTGG
>CALVXU010000019.1 GCA_944371605.1 uncultured Bacilli bacterium | reverse complement strand
ATCAAAACCTTCTCTATTGAATGGTATTACCACATCGATGAAATATTCAGAAAAAATATATGCCTCTTCACCATAAACTTTAACAACCGAAGGAACACCGTGACCACTTTCTTCAGCGAAATCGCACGCTCTAAATATATCAAATAGTTCTTTATTTACCGGCTCGCTTTTGCCACGTAAGAATTGCTCCTTAGTTAAAACGCTAGGTATACCAATAACAATTTTTACAACATTTTTTGTTTTTATCACCAAATAATCCAATGCTTTTGTACCTCTTATAATTGATTATACCCTCAACAAAAAATCAAGTAATACTATGTCTTTTATAAAACTCTTAATAAAATATTTCTATTTTCATAGTTATATAGATTGATAAAATAAGTTTTATCACAAAATGAGTTTTATGATATTTTCAAATAATATTTCAGTCTAATAATTAATGTCCAAAATTTAGGACATTGTTTATCATATATCAATATTATCTTTAAAATAATTCTAAACTATATATCCTAATAATGAGGAGATATGTCATGCAAATACAAAACGATACAACAAAAACTGATATTTCTTGGGATGATTTGATATCCGATGATCAATTGGATAGCACAACCGAACCAACTGATATCCAAACTGCATTTGTAAAATCTATCAATCTATATGGCAAAATAGATTTAGATTATATTTCTTCTTTATCTAATGCAACTAAAGCAGAGGTCATCAAAGCTTTAGATGGTTCCATATATCAAAACCCAGAAAAATATGAAAACGATTTATATAAAGGATGGGAAACGAGCGAACAATATCTATCAGGTAACATTTATGAGAAATTAAGAATCGCTAAAAAAGAAGCGATCAAATACCCAGAATTGTTCACGAGAAACGTCAAAGCGTTACAGAACGTTTTACCTGATAAACTACCGATTGATAAAATCTATGTCACTCTCGGATCTCCTTGGCTTCCAGAATCTATAATCAACTCTTTTATAAATCACTTATTAGGAAGCGTTAATGTTTCAAATTATAAATCGAAAAACACGAGAATTTTTCGCGATTCAAGAACTGGATTATGGAAGATTTACGATAAAAATAGGTATCGTTTTGATTATTCGAATGTCGAAAATAAAGGCACATATGGTACAAATAGATTAACAGCATTAGAAATCATTCAAAAAACTTTAAATTCGCAGGATATCAAAGTTTATGATGTGACTTCAGAAAATGGAAAAAAGAAATATATTTTAAATAAAACAGAAACTGTTTTGGCCTTAGAAAAACAAAAAAGTATCGTAGAAGAATTTCATAAGTGGATAAAGGCAGATAGTGATAGGGCAGAATATATCAGAGATTTATACTTCGAAAAATATGGATCAATCATTAAGCGTAATTTTGATGGCTCTTTTCTCGAATTTCCAGGTTTATCTAAAAATGTCATTTTAAGAGATTATCAAAAAAATGCTGTTGCAAGAATCATCTTTTCTCCAAACACACTATTAGCTCATGATGTCGGTTCAGGTAAAACTCTAGAAATGATTGCGGCTTGTATGGAATTAAAGCGCATGAAACTCGCTAAAAAAGTTTTGATAATCGTTCCTAATAATATCGAACTACAATGGTTGGACTTTTTTGAAAAGATGTACGAAAAAGCAAATGTTTTGGTCATCAAACCAGCACAATTCAGACCATCAAAAAAACAAGAGACTCTCAAATTGATAAAAGATAATGATTATGACGCCATTATCATGGCCTATTCTTCATTCACACTAATCCCATTTAGAGACCCAGAAGTACATCAACAGATGATAGCACATAACACAAAACCATCATATCTTTGCTTCCAAGACTTAGGTATCGATGCATTATTTGTTGATGAAGCACACAATTTTAAAAATTTAAGTGTTTGTGGAAATATTCAAACTTTAGGAATAACAACAAACAAATCTAAAAAATGTGAGGACTTATTAAACAAAGTTCGGTACATTCAAGAATTAGATGGTCGAGTAGTATTCGCAACCGGAACACCTATAACAAATTCTATAACTGACGTTTATAATATGCAGTTTTATCTGCAAGCTGGTGAATTAAATTTATTAGGCATCAAAAGCTTCGCTGATTGGTTAGGTATGTTTGCTGAAAAAAGAACTGCTTTTGAAGTCGATGTCGATACTAGCGGCTACCGTGTCGTATCTCGTTTTTCTCGGTTCCATAACCTTCCTGAACTAGCTACTATCTTTTCTTCCATCATCGATCTGCATTCTTTAAAGAAGGATGATTTGCCTAATTTTTCCGGATATAAGGATATCATCACGCCTAAAAGCGATGAATTTAAAACTTTTTTAAAAGAGATAACACAAAGGGCTGATGATATTAGAAATCATGAAGTTAATGTTAAAGACGATAATATGTTAAAGTTGACCACTGATGGTAGAAAAGCAGCTCTAGATTTAAGGTTAGTAAAATCAACCGCATCTTTTAATCCGGAATCCAAAGTAGTAAAATGCGCGGAAAACGTCTATAAAATTTATTTAGATACCTCGTATAAGAAAAGTGCTCAGCTTGTTTTTTGTGATGTTTCAACACCTAAAAGCAGTTTTAATATTTATGATGAACTCAAAAGATTACTCGTTCAAAAAGGTATAAAACCAGCAGAAATAGCCTTTGTACATGAAGCGACATCAGATACTAAACGAGATAAATTATTCGCTGCCGTCAGAAAAGGAACTATCCGTGTTTTAATAGGTTCAACCTTCAAATTAGGTATAGGCGTCAATGTTCAAGATCAATTATTCGCTATTCATCATCTCGATGTTCCGTGGAGACCAGCAGATATGGTCCAGCGAGAAGGACGTATCTTAAGAGAAGGAAACACCAATAATTACATCGAAATATATCGCTATGTTACAGAAGGTAGTTTTGATTCATATTCATGGCAACTATTAGAAACCAAACAGTCTTTTATCTCACAATTACTTTCTAGTTCAATAGTCATTCGCGACGGCGATGATATCGATGAAACAGTTCTCAATTATTCTGAGATTAAAGCTTTAGCTATTGGAGACTCCACAATCAAAGAAAGAGTTGAAATATTCAATCAGTTAAATCACAATAAATTATTGCAGAAAAGCTATGTTCTTAATGTTCAAAGATGCAAACAAGAACTTTATAATTTACCTAACACAATCAAATATGAGCAAGAAAAATTGCAGAACTTAAAAGAGGACTATAATACCTACAAAAGTTATAAATATGACTATGATGATAAGACTAAAAAAGAGTTTAGATCAATTCTATACGAACACGCGAAGCATGATATTTTCCAAATAAACAAAGAAGTCCTATTCAAATATAAGGGCTTTGAAATCAAATCTCCTTCCTTCATGAAAAAAGAAGACCCGTTCATCTTAGCTTGTTCAAAATCATCTGAATACAAAATCGCATTAGGTGTCACTGAAAATAGAGAACTAGTTCACTTAGAATTTTTCTTCAAAAGCATGCCTGAATTGATCAAATTAAAACAAGAAAATATTAAAAATCTTCAAATAAGAGGTCAAAAATTATCAGAGATTATCACCCAAAAATCCCCCTATATAGAAATAATAAGTAAATTAGAAGAACGTTTGGAAAAAATAGATAAAAAATTAGGAGTTAATGAAAATGAAGAGTGAAGTGATTGATTCAATACATGATCCTACTATTCCAAATCTCTCAGTTTATGAAGCAGTAGATTTATTATCCAGCAAATATATCAAGCTGATCAACGAACATTTGGATTTCAAATTATTCCCATCTACGATGTTATGGGGTCCACCTGGCGTCGGTAAATCACAAGCTATCAGAGAGATAGCGCAGGAAATAGAAGAGAAAACGCAAAAGCATGTTCATATAACAGATGTCAGATTGCTTCTTTTTAATCCTGTCGATTTAAGAGGCATTCCTACATTCAATAAAGAGAAGACTTTAGCTATTTGGCTGAAACCAAAAATATTTGACATGGATACGAGTGAAGATGTTATCAATCTTTTATTTCTCGATGAAGTGACAGCTGCTCCAACTTCCGTACAAGCTGCAGCTTATCAAATAACCTTAGATAGAATAGTCGGAGAACACAAATTGCCTGATAATTGTATTGTTTTTTTAGCTGGCAATCGTGTATCTGATAG
This sequence comes from uncultured Bacilli bacterium, assembly GCA_944371605.1. GTDB lineage: Bacteria > Bacillota_I > Bacilli_A > RFN20 > CAG-288 > Enterosoma. The sequence goes on along the minus strand of CALVXU010000019.1, from coordinate 111,568 downwards.
ATCTGTTGCTAACAAGATGCCAAAAGCCTTATCAAATAGACTTTTGCATTTAGAAATAAAAGCCGATTTGATCTCATTTAAAAGATGGGCTATCCAAAATCATATCAATGAAAAGGTCATCGGTTTTCTTTCATTTCATTCTAATTATTTGAACGATTTTTCAACTGACAATGATTCATTAGCTTATGCGACTCCAAGAACATGGGAAATGGTTTCTAATATTTTGAATTTTATTTGTCCTGATCTAAAAGAAGCTAGGCCTTTGATCGAAGGCTTGATCTCTGTAGGTTTAGCTACTGAATTTTACCAGTATTGTCGTGTTTATAACGAATTGCCATCGATAGAAGATATCTTCTATGGCAACTGTAAAACTGTCCCAAAACAAGTCGACGCTCTATATGCTTTAGTCTCGTCGATGTCTTCATATGCTTATTATCATAAAGACGATATGAGACAGATTGCGAACTCTATCAGTTATGCCCAAGAATTTTTGCCGGCAGACTTTTCTTATTTACTCATAAATGATTATCTCTATTTCGAAGATGATTATCGCCAAAAGCTACTAAAATTGACCGAGTTTCGTGATTGGCTAAGAACTAAAGGAAAATTGTTCAATGCCATTAAATAAAGAACAGTTGCAATCACAGATTAAACGGCTATTGATGTCTAGACTGAATATCTTGGTCAAACATGGTTTTTTCGGTGTTCTGTTGATGAAGGCTAAACTAGGTCTCACCTCTTCTTGTGACACCGCTTATACTGATGCAAAAGGAATCTATTTCAATCCCACATTTCTCACTCAGCTGACTGATGATGAAATAGAATTTGTCATGCTACATGAAATAATGCACATCGTTTTGAAACATTGTTATCGTGGTTTAAAAGCAGACCAATATCTCTTTAATATCGCTTGTGATATAGTCGTCAATTCTAATATTTTTTATTCTTTAGATAAGACTAAAGGCCAAATTTTAAAAAACACGACTCATCCTAGCGAGATAATGCATCTAGCTCCGAATGGTAAAGAAGGCTATCTGTATACCGCTGAACAAGTTTATGACATGTTAAAAAAACAAGGACAAAAGAAAAATGCTAAAAGTAGTTTAGCTCTTTTTGATAATCATTCTTATTGGCCTTTATATGATGAAGAAAGCGTTTGTTCAGATGATGAAAAAGAATGGGATATGCTCATCAAAACTGCTGCTGAAACATATTTAGAAAAAAGAGCAAAAGATAAAAAAAATAATATCTCATCTTATCCGGGTAGACTTCCGCTTTCGATCTCTTTAGCGATAGATAATTTAAACGAAGCTCAAGTGAATTGGCGGATAGTATTGCAAGAATTTCTCCAAGAAGAAATAAACGACTATACTTTTTGTCCGCCTGATCATCGCTATCAAGATTTTGAATTTTTTCTGCCAGCCTTCAATGAATCAGAATACAAATTACAAAACATAGTTTTTTTAATCGATGTTTCTGGCTCTATATCTAAAAAATATCTCACAACCTTCTTCTCAGAGATCAAAGGACTGATCGATCAGTTTCAAAAGAATTTAAGATGCTATATCGGTCTATTTGATACAGAAATGAAAAGCATCACTGAATTTTCTGATATGAAAGATGTCGAAAAGATTGAAATAAAAGGAGGCGGTGGTACTGACTTAACTAAACCATTAATAGAAACTTTCGATAGAGTAAATGACATCAAATGTTTTGTCATTTTGACCGATGGTTATCTTGACTTTCCTAAAGAGTCTGATTTCAAAAATCTACCTGTTTTATGGTTGATAACTGAAAATGATAAAACTCCCAAATATGGTAAAGTCATCCATATAAAATCATAATTTGTAATTGCTAATAAAGTTGCTTTTATGATTTTTGTTATGATTTAATGTCAGTATATTACTTAAAGTGTTTTCGAATGCGCACTACTGTCTATCTTATATAAATATATATTAATAAAAGTATCTAAATATTTCTTTGCTTTTTTTTCTTCTTTCATCTATAATTTTTTTAAACCCGTCAAAGGGTTTTTTTCTTGACTTATTTTTGAGGTGTTTTACTGTGAGAGAAAAAGTTGCATTGGTTTGTACAGAATGTGGAGCAAGAAATTATAATGCTTCCAAGAAAAAAGGCGATGCTATTCGTCTTCAAACCAATAAATATTGTCCGAAATGCGGTAAATACACACTTCACAAGGAAGGTAAATAAATATGAACAAAATCACACGTTACTTCCGTGGTGTCGGAGAAGAAGCCAGAAGAATTCGTTGGCCAAATAGAAAAGTATTATGGACAGCTGTCGGCGTGGTTTTAGTCATCGCCATCGTCTCTGCTTTAGTCACTTGGGGATCAGATTGGTTAGCTATTCAAATCAATAGGGCTTTCCAAATCGCTTTCCCATCAGCTTCTCATGCTGGTGAGTCTGCTGATAGTTCTACCACCGAAGCAGTAGCTGCCTTAATTAGTTATATCAGTGGAGGTATCTTATGATGTTAGATAATGAAGATAATGTTTTAACAAGTACTGGCTCTGAGACATCAGTAGAAAAATCTTTAGCCCCTGAGCATCCCAAGCACACCATCAATCCTTTAATCGGAGAGGTTAATCCAGATGAGAAAAAAGATGATGATGGTGAATTACCAGAAAAAGCTTGGTATGTCATCAACACTTTCGCTATGAGAGAAAGACAAGTCAAAGACATGCTTGAGAAAAGAGCCAAATCCATGAATATGGAAGATAAAATCTTCCGTGTCATCTGTGCTGAATATGAAGAACCTGTCTTAGATGAAAACGGCAAGCCTAAATATACTAAAGATAAAAAAACCGGAAAGATGACTCCAAAGGTCAAAGTAAAGAATTACTATCCGGGTTATATCTTTGTTGAAATGATCATGACCGATGAGACTTGGTTCGTCGTCAGAAACACTCCAGGCGTTTCTGGTATCACTGGCTCTTCTGGTAAAGGTGCAAAACCTTTCCCGATTCCTCGCGAAGAGATCGAACCAGTTTTAAAGAGAATGCACATCGAAGATCCAGATATGTATTCTGACTACAAGATTGGTGATACAATCAAAATTCTTTCTGGCACATTCGCTGATGCAGAAGGAACTATCGAAGCTGTCAATACTGAAACCAATGAAGTCACCGTCCAAATCACTCTCTTTGGTCGTCCGAATTCTATCGTTGCAAAATTCTCAGAAATTGAAAAGGCACAAGAAAATAACTATTTTAATCAGTGATGAACAAAATATTCATTATAGGCGGTTGTAACTATGATATGACCGCCTTTTCTTATAATCCTTTGATCGAAAAGGATTCTAATATCGGAAAGCTCTCTACAGCACCAGGCGGTGTCAGCCGTAATATCGCTGTAGATTTAAGTTACCTAGGTGACAAAGTTTCATTTTTAACTGCGATTGGAACTGATGTCCATGGTGACATGATAAGAAGAGAATTAACTGATTTAAATATTGATGTTTTTAATATCAAATCAAATTTGCCAACTTCAACTTATTTAGCTATTCACGATAGCGACGGCGATTTAAAAGTCGCTATCTGTGCATCCGATATCTACGATCAAATGAAAGTTGAACAAATCGAACCATATATAAACGTTTTACGCAATCAGAAAAAAATTGTTATTGATACAAATCTCAATCAACAAATAATAGACTATCTTTTCATGAGATTGCCAAACACCGAATTTTATGTCGAAGGTGTCTCAGCTAATAAAATCACTCGCATCAAAGAGCATCTAGACAAAATACAACTTCTAAAATGCAATATCATCGAGGCTAGGCACCTTTTAAATAAAGAGGTTAACGCTGAAGTATTAGTGAATACCTTGCTCAGTAAAGGTGTCAAAAAAATCGTTATCAGTCAAGGTTCTGATCCGATCTATATCGGAGAAAAAGATTTCATAGAACCGATTTCAGTTCCAAAGGTGAATAAGATTATCAACACCAGTGGATCTGGTGACGGTCTATTCTCCGGCATCATTCATGAATTGCATCAAGGAAAATCATTAAAAGAAGCAGTCCTTTTTGGAATCAAGGTGTCACAAGTCATTTTACAGAGCCCTATTTCAACTTCTAAAGATTTGGCTAAACTCGTATCAAAATGAAGTTTTTAAATAACATCTAAGTCAATAATCTTTTAAACAAAAAATCTATTTAATATACAGTACGAATAAAATTTTCAAATTATTTTTGTATGCATTTCTTCCACAGGTCATCAAATATAAAACTTATGGCGGTAATATCTTTTATCCATTTACTTATAGTAAAATTATTACAAGGATTAATAACATGAATATCGGAATAATCGGTTTAGGTAGAATGGGTAGCACTATGGCAGAGACGATAAATCGTCTGAATGATAAAGGAATTTATCTTTATGCTGTCGCTTCCACTAATTTGCAGAAAGCTGAAGTTTTTAAAGAAAAATATCATGCGCAAATCGCTTGTTCAAGCGGCTTAACTTTAATAAAACATCAAGAAGTGGACTTAGTATATATCGCTACTCCTCATGCTTATCATCAAGAATATGTTGAGCTTGCACTCAACAATCTCAAACCTGTTTTATGTGAAAAACCTTTTACCACCGATTATGAAAGAGCTCAGAAATTATTAAGCTTGTCTAAAAGAAATAAAACCTTTGTAGCTGAGGCGATGTGGACTAGATATATGCCTTCTAGAAAAATCATCAGTGAAATTTTAAGTTCTGGTGTGATCGGTGATATTAAAATGATCCGCGCCGATTTAAGTTATGCTATCGAATTTAAAGATCGAATGTTAGATCCAAAAAGAGGTGGTGGTGCATTTTTAGACTTAGGTGTATATCCCATTCACTTTGTCTCTATGTTCATACCAGATGATCCGATCAAAATTGAAGCGAGTTGTGTCACCACCGATAATCACTTAGATGAGAGCGATGTGATAACACTTGTCTATCCCAACAATATCATCGCTTCTATCAGTTGCTCGATGAATTCTTTTTCTGATAAAAAAGGAATCATACAAGGAACCAAAGGATATGTTGAAGTCGATAACATCAATAATCCATTAGAAATAAAAGTGTTTCTCCATAACAATGAACTGATTAAAACCATCAACATTCAAGAAGAGGTGAACGGATATGAATATGAACTATTCGCTTGCAAAGAGGCTCTTGAAAAAGGCTTATTAGAATCTCCTCTCTTACCCCATTTTGAGATTTTAAGAATGCATAAATTATATGATTTAATAAGAAATAAAATGAATATCGTCTATCCATTTGATAGTGATAGAACAAATATTATCAAGTGATTTATTTTTCTAAGCAGCTGATCAAGTATGGCAAAGCTTTTTCAAATTCAACACCGTAATAAATCTCCGGCTCTCCGTCTTCGATTGTTTTAGCGATTGCTAAATGAACAACATTATGAGCGATTTTAATCGCTTTTGTCAAAGTAGTACCGTTTAAAAGGCTAGCGACAAGACTTGAAGCAAAAAGATCGCCAGTTCCATGATAAGTCCCTTGATAAGAACGAGTTTGATAAAAATCAAACTTCTTTTTTTCTTTATCATAAGAAAAACAGCCGATAGTTCCTTCTTCAAAAGATATTCCAGAGATGACCACGTATTTAGGTCCTAAAGATGCGAGTTTCACCAGTAAGCTTTTGATGTCCTTCTCTTCATACACTGAACTATATTTATCGCCTGCAAGAAAGTAAGCTTCCGTTAAATTAGGCAAAATGATATCACTCTGTGCTATCAATTTTTTCATCATAGAAACATGTTCATCTTTGAAAGCTGGATATAATTTACCACCGTCTGCAAAAGCGGGATCGACTATTATGGCAGTATCAGAAGTTTTCAACTCTTTGATCACATCTAAAATAATAGGTATTTGTTCAGTAGCTAAATATCCAGTGTAAATAGCATCAAAATGGTGTCGATAGTTTTTCCAATGTTCAACAGTCGGTTTGATATATTCTGTTAAATCAGCGTATGTCCAATCCTTAAAACCAGCTGTATGATTAGATAAAACCGCAGTCGGTATACCACATGTTTCAATACCGGCTGCAGATAAAACTGGTAAAGCGACAGTCAAAGAACAACGTCCTAAGCAACTATAGTCTTGAATAGTTAAACAACGTTTTTGCATATTACTTATTCCTCTAAACCAGCGTTTTCTAACACTGACATCGGCAGAGCAAAAAGCGCAGAAAAGTGTTCTAATTGATGATGATTCGGCAAAGCCTCTCCAGCGATCCAAGAATGAACCTCTTCAACGCTGGCGTGAGTATGCTTGGAGATTTCATCAACACTGATATGATACTCCTTTATACAACTGGTGATTATATTTTTAAATAACATTATTTTTGTTCTTTGTTCTCAGAAGAACTATCATCTGAAGCTGGCAAAACTTTGATTTCTTTTGTTTCTTCTAAGGTGTTAGATGCTTTTTGACGATTACGTCTTTTTTTATGACTTTCTTTCTTTAAGTCAGCTAATTCAACAACTTTGACATCGTGGTTGACAACCTCGTTACTAGTATTATAGGTCGGCTCTTTATTCATCTCTTGATCGATAAGAGCTTGTTTAGTATTACGAACTTTTTTGATCATATTAACAATACAAACTATACCTAATACAACTAATAAAGCACCGATGATAACGATCATGATTCTTTCTACTTCATTTGTCTTTGTTAAATAAAAGTACAAATAGACAGATGCTAAAGCGAACAACACACCAGCTAAAATAAACTCTAAAACACTGATTTTGACATTCTTTTTCGACTCACGACTAAAAACGCCTAGATGATCTAATCCGTTTAAAATAAACATGAGACCAGAACAAAAAACACAAGTTATTAAAAACACTGATAAAATGCTTTGTATAAGAGTTGGGTTATAGAACAAAACTACAGCTAGACCGATTGCTAAAATGCCTGTCACGATATCCTGTGACATCGGTGAGCGAAAAAGCAAATATCCAGAAATGATATTCATAGTCCCAAAAACGACCAAAACCACGCCAAACGCATAGCTCATAGCATTATTGACGCCTTCTGATAAAGCACCTGTTATCGCTAAAATTATTCCTAAGACGATCAAAACGATATATTCGATTATTTTGACCCATTTATATAAATCTATTTTTTCATTGCTGATATCTTTTTTCATCGTTACAAAACCTCATTTAAAAATTATACCATTTATATGATGACTTTCTTTGCGTTAATATTATTTTTTAATAGATATACTAGTTTTATATGATATCATTAAAAATAGTTGTAGGAGGAATACATGAAAACAAAAATCGGTATACTGACTATGTTTCTTTCTCTCAGCCTAGTCTCTTGTACTACTAATAATAACGAATTAAATTCAAATAATAGTTCTACTCTAAAACCTCCTATTTCTAGTCAAGTAATCACTGAAGAACACGAACTACATCATAGTGAAGGCGTTGAACCGACATGTGAAGAAGAAGGCAACAGAGAATATTGGTATTGTTCCATATGTTATGAGTATTTTGCTGATGCAAACGCTACAATAAAGCTGGACTACGATGATATCACTCTCAAACCTTTAGGACATAATTATATCAATGGTATTTGTTCTCGTTGTGGAGAATATGAAAAAAGCAAAAGAATTTCGTTTGAATTATCAGACGATGAAGATTACTACATCGTCTATGGCCGCGGATCATATGTAGGTGAAAATATTGTGATTCCAGAAACCTATAAAGGTCTTCCTGTAAAAGAGATAAAAGCTCAAGCTTTTAGCGGTGATGAGACTCTAGAAGAAGTGACCATCCCATCTTCGATTGCAGTTATTCCTAAACATGCTTTTAGTTATTGTAATCAACTAAAAAAAATCACTTTTGAAAGTTCACCAGAAGAAGTTTCTCCAGAAGCTTTCTCAGGTTCAAAAGCACTACAATCTTTTGTTATCAATAATAAAAATGGTAAATACTATGTTGAAAATAATCATTTGATAAATAGTGAAACTAAAACGATAGTTAGAGGAATTCCAAATCAAACTATTCCAAATGATATCGTCGCTATAGGAGACTATGCCTTCTCGAGTTATGATACTCTGACTGAACTCACTTTGCCTGAAAGTGTTAAAACTATCGGAGCATATTCCTTTGCTAGCTGCAAAAATCTCACTTCTATCCACTTGACATCTGTTAAAGACATCAATGAAGGTGCACTAGAATATTGTGCCTCTTTAGTGACTCTCGATATGCCAAAGGTTGAAAATATCGGTGAAGATGCTTTTTACAATTGTGAATCTCTGACTGAGCTCACTTTGCCTAGCACTATCAAAACTATCGGAGAAGCTTTTTCTTTCACTAAGATTAATAAAGTTAATTATTTAGGTAATGTGGAACAATATTGTAATGTTGTCTTACCAGATAATAGTTACCCATTAGATAATGTTCATAAAGCGAAACTATATTTTAATGGTGAATTAGTCGGACCTCATTTAGTGATTCCCGAAGGTATCACCAAACTATATCGCAATGCTTTTTCAAATCAATCCAGTATCTTATCTGTCTCTTTACCTTCGACATTAGTGGACATCAACTATACCGCTTTTGAAAATTGCTCATCGATAATTTATGTAGAAAATAAGACTAGTATTGATGAAGAAGAGATCAAATCTTTGTTTGAAACAGCATATCTTATTTCAGATGATTCATCCTCTCAAATCGAAATCATCGATGATGGCGATGGCTTTATCAAATTCCTTGATAAAAATACTGGAGAATATTTCATAGCTGGTTATGATTTTGAACAATATCCCACAACATCATTGACTTTTCCTGAAGATATCGATGGCTACACCTATAAAATCAAATCTAATGCTTTTATAAACAACAGTACCCTTAAAACTGTCATCATCCCAAGCGGTTGCGTTGAAATAGGTGAATATGCTTTTTATCAAACAGATTTGTCACAACTTACTATCGATGGTGTAAACACTATAGGTGAATATGCCTTCAGCTATTGTGAAGTCTTAGAATCTTTGACTTTAAATGAAGGCATCGAACACATCGGTTATCGTGCATTTATGATCGGTGGTCTCAGTTTCAATGAAGGATTTTATAAAACACTAGTGATTCCAGATTCAGTTATTGATATCGGTGAAGATGCTTTTTATGGAGTGGAATCTTTAGAAACAATCACAATAAATAACACCAGCAAAAATCTTCAACAGATAGGTCCTAGAGCCTTTAGCAAATGCCGAAGTGTAAATAGCATCAGCTTTGCTAATAAAGATCCTTGGTTCGTTTCTGATAGTGATGACTTTACTAATCCGATTGAAGTAGATGTGAGCGATGATGCAGCTAACACAACCTTATTTTTATCTAAATATTCTGAATATATTTGGCGTTCTTCAATATAAGCAATACTGAAAACAAATATATTTGATAGAAGTAAATAAAAAGCAACTTTTAGCACTTTAATAATTTTGTATATATTTTGATTTTCTCTAATTGCAAGAATATGCACTTTGTTATATCATTTTAATTGAAAAAAGTAGATGATTTAATTCGAATTAAGAGCAGAGGAAAAAAAACAAGATGAAACAAAAACACAAATCAAAAGCTTTACTTATCTTAGCACTTAGCTCGATAAGTATTTTAGGCAGTTGCAGTGAACAATCTTTCTCATTACCTTCGTTTGAACAAGGAGAAGATTTGACTTGGGATGACATCCATGATCCCGATCGTCCTGATGGCGATTTCGATTATGATGACGATTATGTTCCGGTTGATCCACCAGAAATCATTCGTGAAGAAATTCCTGATCTAGATCCAGCGTATGAAAACGGATCAGAAACTGCTATCACTAGAATGGAAGCTGAAAACGCCTATGTTGATTTCGTCGGTTCAAACAGTGCCGAGTGGCGAAATGAGTTCAGCGATGTTGATAAACTAGCTTTCGACTTTAGATTAAGCAATAAATTATGCACTAGAAATCTAAATGATGCTTGGCAAGGCGGGACATCGATCAACTTTAATTTCAATTCCAGTGAATCTTATTTAGTCAAAGTCAAAGCCTTGATTTCAACTCATGATTCAAAGACTGACCCGTATGTTCCTGACTCCAATTTCAAGGTGAGATCAGAGGGTGAAAATGATAAAGGAGAAGAACTGTATTCCTATGCAGATTTATCAGAGCTTTCTATCCCTCGTTCAGAATCAACAGAATTAGTCTCTGGTGGTGAGGTTAACAGTGAATATTTCTATTTTGCAGAAATAGAATTTTACGCTTCTATTTATAAAGGAAAAACATCGATAAAATTCGAATTCAACGGAAGTGGAAAGGGATGTAACTTAGATTATATTGAGATTGATACTTCCGCTGAAATCTCTGGTTTTGATAACGATTATTATCAAGATGGTGATAAAGCTTCAAGCCTTGATGGTAAAACCTCTGAATGGTATGTTTCAAAAACTCCTACTGATACAGAAGAAGGGACTTTTTCTGCTCAAAAATATATCGCCGGAGAATGGCATACCTATGATTATGGATTACCAGCACTATTAGATGAAGAAGGTAATCTCGCCAATGGATATACTAAAGAGGCTGACGGCTCATATTCATTTGAGTTTAAAAAAGATAAAGTCACCTTTACTCCAGGGAAAAATTTATCTTCTACTATTACTATCAGCGATGATTCATTAGTCAAGTTTACTGGTGGAGCCACTTCAATCACTAAAGAAGTCGGGCAACCAATCGAAGCTAGTGACTTTGATTTGCCATCTGACAAAGACCTCGGCGTGATATATGCATATGATAAATATGGTCATGATTTAGGTTCTATTTCTCTATCTTCTTGGACAGTTCCAACTTATGGAATCACATTAGAAGTCAGAAGTTTAATTCCAGCCGGATATACTCAATATAACGCTTGCGATGAACAAAGTAGTAGATTACCTAATCCGGTATATGGTGGTGCGATCAAGTCTAACTTCTCAATCTCTTCTTCATATGATACATATATCCATGGCAGTGAAGCCGATGAAGGGCTGTTTGGAAGTGTAATATCTTATAACGGAATTCTCACTCCTCGAGGAGCTCCATTACCATCAGAAAGCAATCCTAATCCTGAGGAAGCTGATACTCAATTCAGAGTGACAACCCATATCGGTAAGGACACAAACGATAAGCCGATTGTTTTAAATAAAGAACACTCCTTTATTTATTATTTAGAGAATTTTGGTTCCACAAGAATGCATCTCAGATTAAACGTCGTCAACTCCGGTAATTCTATCGAACCAAACGATGAAGGTTTTGACGTTGATTTAGAGCCTGGTGAAAGTTTAACAGCTACTATCAATATCTCATTCACATTGGGTAGCAGCAACCGAAATACCATGGCGCTATTCACAGTATTAGAAGATGTCGAAAATATGCGATTGGGTATTGCGCTCATCGCCAAATTAGGCAAGTAAAGGTATTGAATATGATGGATAAAATGTTAGATTTATTAAAAAACTATTTTAAAAATAGAACTTTAGCATTCTATTTTTCACTAGCAGTAGCTTTTTTGACTTTAATCACTGGAATAATATATGCAGCAATCATCTTGCCGTTAGATTATAGAGCTTCTATATTTCCAGTCATCATGTTGATCATCGGTGCTTTATTAGTTCCGATATTCGCTCTTTTCAGAATGACAAGAATCGGTCTCGGATGCATGTCTTTATTGACCTTCTTTGCTTTCGTCTTATATTTGATGAGCATCTATGAATACCCGATTGAACAAGCGATGGGAGTATCTGATGTTTGGGAAATCAAAGGTATAGTCAGCATCATAGTCATAGCTGTCTTAATGTTTATTTTCTTTGTCGCTTCGAATGTTTTAGCCTACATCAAACAAGAAAAATTAGTTTTGGAGGGTGAATAATAATGAAAAAGATATTATTTAAAACATCATTGATACTATTTAATGTCTCTACGATTTTGTTTGGATTCACGATGCTGTTCAATAACGTGAGCAGAAATGGTGAAGTGCAAGATGTTTTAGACTCTTTTTTAGGCGCTGGTGAACAATACACTATCAATACTGGAAAACAACCGGTTTATTATAAAAGCTGGTATCAAGGCATCGATGATTTGATGGCTGGTAATGGAAACTACGCAGCGGCGGCAGAAGCCGAAGGTTCGGTCCTTCTCAAAAATGAGAACAATGCTTTACCATTAAATAAAGAAACCGATAAAATCTCTTTATTCGGTGTGAACGCCTATCAACCTGTATATAGTTTGCTCGGCGCTGGTAAAGTCATGATCGATGATGATAAAAAACAAACTTTTGGCCCTGAGCTAGAAAAAGAAGGTTTCACCTTAAACGAAGAATTATCAACTTGGTATGAATCGCATCACGAATATTATCGTGAGTACAAAGATACAAACTTTATCAATTTCAATATCAATGGTGCTAGTTGGGATGAAATCGATACCGATAGCAAATTAGATGATAATTATAATACGGCGATTTATGTCCTAGGCAGAGTGGGAAATGAGGGTGTTGATTTACCTCCATATACCACTAATAAAGGAGGGACTTCTGGTCTAACAGATGGCGATTATCTAAAATTGACTGCTAAAGAAATCAGTGTGTTAGAAGGGTTGAAGCAAGCAAAAGACAATCATGTTTATGACAAGATCATCGTTTTGATCAACTCAGCAAATCCGATCCAAGAACCGGGCTTTTTAGATAAAGAAGAATTCGGAATCGATGCTGCTTTATGGGTCGGTCTACCAGGCAGTAATGGAATTCCTGGTATCTGTAATCTGTTATCTGGTGATTCTACCCCTTCAGGCAGATTATCTGATACTTGGTATAGTCATAGAGAGGCTAATCCCAATTACAATTATTTTGGTAATTTCAATAATGGAAACTCCTATGTTCTTTATCAAGAGGGCATGTATATCGGCTATAAATATGCTGAAACAAGATATGAAGATTTCGTCCTTAATAACGGTAATGCTGGAACTTATGACTACTATGAAAACGTGAATTATCCTTTCGGTTATGGATTATCTTATACAGAATTCGAGCAGAAATTAGTCTCGGTAGTAGCTGATCCCGATCCAGCTAAAAATTATTATTCTGGTGGTGTCATGTCATCTAACAGCAAGAATTACCATGGTAATTATGGAAAGAAACGTCCTGATGATGAACTGAGAAAAACTGGAAATGATTTGGGCGATAATGATGATTTGATCGCTAATGTGGAAGTGACTAATGTCGGTGAAACAGCTGGCAAAGAGGTCGTTCAAATTTATGTTCAACAGCCATATACTGAGGAAAACAGAACAAATAAAGTAGAAAAACCTTCTGTTGAATTAGTCGGATTTGCTAAAACTAGCAAATTAGAACCTGGTGAAAAAGAAACAGTTCAAATAAAGATTGATGCGAACAAACTATTCGCTTCATATGATATCACTCAAAACAAATATGTTTTAGATGAGGGTACATATTATTTGGCTGTAGGAAATAATGCTCATGATGCCGTTAATAATGTTCTAGCTAAGAAAGGTATTTCACCTGCTGATCACTCAAATATGGACGCCGAAGGAAATGCTTCCTTAGTACAAGAAATCGAGATATCAAAAGAGAGATCTGAATCATATGAGTATTGGACTTTAGGCGAAGAAGATGTGACTAATCTTTTTGACCACGGTGATCCCAATAAAGCTGATCCTAACGGAAATCAAATCAAATTTATGTCAAGAAATAATTGGGTCGATACCGTCAGTAGCACCAGCCAAAAAGTTGACAAAACCACTGCAAGAGAGATCGGTAGATCATATGATGATGGAAAGAACTATGCCGATTGGGAGCAGAACTATCCGTATTATGAAAAAGAAGATCCTACTTTTGGAAGAACATTAGATGATCCTTTGATGCTGATCGATATGCAAGGCATCGAATATGATCCTAATCGTGGAGCAACTGAAGAAGATATTAAAAAATGGAACGACTTCTTGGATCAACTCACATGGGATGAGATGGTCACCTTGACTGGCAGTGGAAGAAGATTGACTGAAGCAATCCCTTCTATCGCTAAACCTTTGACCAATGATTTGAACGCTTCTAATGGTCTCAACTGGAAATTTGATCCGAGTTTAGATAGCAAAGGTAATAATGATACGATTGGATTGGGTGCTAAATTCGATCCGAATAATAGAAATAGATATCCGACTGGATATCCGTGTGAAGGAATCATCGCTTCATCATTTAATATCACATTAGCTCATATCATCGGTCAAGCTATCGGTGAAGATGCCTTATGGGCTGGAGCTAGCGGGTTATATGGATTCGGCTTAAATCTGCATCGCAATCCTTATCATGGAAGAGCCGGAGAGTACTATTCTGAAGATCCTTTCTTGACTGGTGTGATCGGAGGATATGAGTCTCTTGGAGCACAAGAAAAAGGCTTATATGTCTACAACAAACACTTCGTTTTAAATGATCAAGAAGTTAATAGATCTTCATATGCTTCATGGATAACTGAACAAGCTCTCAGACAAGAGCATCTCAGACCATTCGAAATCGCTATTGAGATTTCTGATGCTATGTGTGTGATGACAGCTTTCAATAGAATCGGAGCCTATTGGACTGGAAATGATTATAATCTCATGACTAGATGGCTCAGAGGAGAGGCGGGTATGGCTGGATTTGCTGTCACCGACTGGTATAAGAGTTCTGGTATGAATATGACTAATGGACATCTAGCCGGCAATGATTTACCAGATGGCGATGCGAAAAGTTCAATACAAGATAAAGGACCTGGTACTGGTAACGAATACTTTACCCAAGCTACTAGAATCTCGGCTATGAGAATCCTTTATACAGTGGCAAATTCCAATGCGATGAACTTTATCGGTGAAGACACGATGATCTATATTGTAGATCCCGCTTGGTGGCAAGCTCGAGACATATTGATGACCACGATGGAATCGATTTTCATCGTCATGAGCTGTTTCTTAGTTGGAACTAGCGCTTGGATGATAACAAGTGAAGTTCTAAATAGAAAACGAAAAAACAAATAAAAAACTTTGAATAAATAGCTGTGACTAGAACTAGGTATGATCCCTAAGACTCGTCACAGCTTTTTTTATTTTATGCCTGATAAAATAGGTATATAAATATTAATAATCAGATATTATACATACATTTTTTAACTAAAACTGTGATGTCACTTCGATTCAAAAAGAACATAAAAAAATTGTAAGACGCTTTGAAGTTGAGCAGTCTTACAATTTTATTATTATTCGACGTATTGGATGGTGACGTGTCTTTTATGACCCGTTCCTAATGACTGTGTTTTGATATGTGGATAATTTGATAAGGCTTGATGGACGATTCTTCTTTCATCAGAGGTCATCGGATCCATGACAGCTGTGATATGAGTCTTGCTGACTTCAGCCGCATAATGTCTAGCCATCGAAACAAATTTATCATATTTGTTTTCTTTATAGCCATCGCAATTTAAGAGGATACGGTAATGTCCTCCAAAGCGATTGAAACACGCTGATCTAGTCAACTCGTTGATCGAACGCAAAGTGTCACCATTTCTTCCGATGACATTTTTATTACGATTACAAACGATATTTAATTTGATGACACCATCTTCATATTTGGCTTCTGTAGAGCCTTCTAACCCCAAGGCTTTTAAACATCTACGAATATAATCGTCAGCGAAGACGATAACATCAGTGATGGAGTAGATACCTATTGTAACAGTCGTAGAAAACAAAGATTTTTTTACTGAAATGACTTGGTAATTTAAGCTTTTAGGATCTGCGATTTGCAAGTCTTCACAAGCTTTAGCAACTGCTTCTTCTTCAGTTCTGCCTTCATATTTGTTCATATACTCACCTCCATAAAGCTTTATCAGATTTCGACTTTTTAGATTTGTTTGAGGGTTTGATAGTATTCTGATGATGAGCGCTTCTTCTCAAAGTAGCTAATTGTGTACCATCACCAGTCGAAGCCAACATTTTATGACGATGTCTTCTTTGCATCGCTTCATTCAATAACGATTGTAAAATCGATATCAACGCACCGGTGAACCAATAAATACCCATACCTGCAGGTAAAGACCATCCCATGAAAACGATAACTGCTAGCATGATATAAGTCATATATTTCATCGTCTTATTAGGATTTGGAGCGCCTTCAGCAGGGGTGGCAACCGCTCCAAATTTGTTCTGTCTCCATGTGTTGAACCACAAACCAGTACAAGAAGAAAGGATATTGGCGATAGTCATAAAGATAAAGATGCAAATACCAGTAACTGCACCAGGTGTATTAGCAAAATTAGTGAAGCATTGAGAGACTGGTGTCGTTAATGATAAGCCCAACCAACTTTCACTAGCTAAAGCCGCGCTTCCTTGTAAAGCTGACCAGACACAGATGAAGAGAGGGAATTGTAGAATCATGAATATCATAGGAACAAAAGGATGAATCTTAGCAGATTTCATCAGCTTTGCTTGCTCCATCGCCAACGCTTGTCTCTGCTCTTTATCACCTTCATTCGCTTTAGGATATTTAGCCTGCAAGGCATTCAATTTAGGTTGAATCAATTGTTGTTTAGCTGAAGATTTACTCTGTAAGAAGGTGGAGATAACAGTAAAAATTCTAGCGATTAAAGTCACGACAATGATAGCTAAAATCTGTGCCCAACCATTGCTGTTAGCAATACTATTAGAAATAGCATGAACTAACCAAGAAAATGGATAAACGAATAATCCTTCTAAGAAGCCGAATTCACTGAAGGCTTGACCCCAAGTTTTGCCTTCGATATAAATCGTTGATCCATTCTGAACAAAAGTACCATCAACAGGAGTGATACACGCAGTAGTAGAAGCGATTAAATTTTGAGCGTTAGTTTGAAAAGCGGTCACAAAGTTTTGTGTAGGTACTTTTAATATTCCCAATTCCTCAGTGGCTTCATCATACCACGTGTTGTAATTAGTCCATAATCCACTTACTGATACTTTGTTATTATCATTCTCAATACCAGCATAAATAGCGACGTGCCAAGCGACTTCTTTAGCGGTGTTGACATCTTCAATATCATCTATAGTGCCATCGGTGAAGTATTCATAATTAGCTTCAACAAATGCTCTAGCTTTTTTATCCATGAAAGAATTGAATTCTTTTGATGGAAGATTAAATCCAGCATTTTGTATCGTTGAATAAATTCTTTCGCGATTAGCGTTTTGAGTTTCAACATTAAATGTGAATTCATCTGAGTAATTTTCTTCATCAGTGACTACAACAGAATCATTAAAAATATTGCCAATAGCCGCAAACATCTGATTGGCTCTATCTTGATTAGTACAAAAAGACTTAGTACATCCTGATAATGAGAAAAGCGCAATAACTGCCACAAAGGCCATCATTATGCGCTTAAACCATATATTTGTATGTTTTCTCATGCTTTATCCCTTTCAGGTGGTAGATGTTGGAAAAATTCTTTTAATGCTATGCTATTATCTGCAAACGATTTGCTTTGAAATCCGCTTCTAGCGATGATGACGATATCATACGATTGACCAAAGATATCAGCGAGATTGACCATAGCTCTCAATTGTCTTCGGATACGTGCTCTGACAACAGCATTCCCAATCTTATTTGAAACAGAGATGCCAATGCGAGCGTGATTCAATTGATTTTTAGCATAAAATATCGAAAACGAATCATTCTTTCCAGCGACATGCCTCTGATCCAGTACCTTTTTGAAGTCCTCGGATTTTAATAATCTTAAGAACTTTTTCATTGATACTGAAGTTCAGGTTTAGGCCTGAGTTAAGCGAGCTCTGCCTTTAGCTCTTCTTCTAGAAAGAACTTGTCTACCGCCTTTGGTAGCCATTCTAGCTCTAAATCCACAAGTGTGAACTCTTTTTAATTTACTAGGCTGATAAGTACGTTTCATTTGTTAACTTCCTCCAATCGGTGATGCGCATTAAAAACGCATGTAGGTTTATTATAGACACCAACCTTCTTTAAATCAACGAAATATTTATATATAAATATATATA
The DNA here is from genome assembly GCA_944371605.1 of uncultured Bacilli bacterium. GTDB lineage: Bacteria > Bacillota_I > Bacilli_A > RFN20 > CAG-288 > Enterosoma. The sequence goes on along the minus strand of CALVXU010000019.1, from coordinate 93,500 downwards.
ATAAATGCTATTTTGACTTTGTTTCTATTTCGATATACTGAATCACATATTAAAATCAATCATAAACATCTCACTTATTTCATCATCAAACATAAATTCAAACCGATTTCGACAAGTCTGTGAAGACTATCTGATTTTTTAACTCTTCAAATCACGCTCTTTAAATAACACATAAAAATAAAGTTTAAAATTGATAAATATCACCGATTTAATTTTTTGTTTTCGCTTTAATAACTAGAACAATTTATAATATAAAATATGAAAAAATCATTTATAAAAGTTGCTAGTTGCACCAGTGATATCTATCTCGGTGATTTAAGCAAAAATATTGATAGTATTAAGAAAAATATTAGTTTGGCTTGTGAAAAGAAAGTCAAAATTCTCTGCTTTCAAGAGTTGAATATCACTGGTTATAGTTTGATGGATTTATATAAACATGAAGAGATTTTGAATGAGAGTTTAAAAGCTTTACTCGATATTAAAAACTATAGTTCAAATAAGGATATATTTATCGTCGTCTCTTTGCCTATAGAATATAAATGTAATATTTATATTGCAGCATGTGCGATATTTAATGGCCATATACTCGGCATTCAATTAAAAACCAATTTACCAAATTATCAAGAGTTTTCTGATAGTAAATATTTTTCTCCCAGTTTTAAATACATCGGTCAAATAAAGATAGATGATGAGATGATACCGATTGGGAACAAGCTTTTATTCAACTGCACAAACTGTGATAATCTTATCATAGGAATTGAAATATGCGAAGATCTATGGGCACCTATATCGATTAGCACATATCATGCATTAAATGGAGCCACTATTATATTAAATCCCTCAGCATCCAATGAATTGATAGGCAAAGATCAAATCAGAAAGGATTTGATTTCCATCACATCTAGAAAGCTGAATTGCTGTTATGTCTATGCGAATGCCGGATTTGGTGAATCCAGTCAAGACGTCTGCTTTATCAGCCATAATCTCATCGCTGAAAAGGGTCAGATTATCGCTGAAAAAAATGATGGTAAAAACGGCTTATTGATCACAGATGTTTGTTTGACAAGCTTATCATATGCCAGAAAAATCAATTCCACCTTCAAACTAGAGCATGATTCAGATTATTCTGTCATCGATTTCATGTTTGATGATTGTACAACAATTCTTACTCGCACTTTTTCTAAAACCCCATATTTGCATATAACAGATTTCAACTTACAAAAAATATTACACCTACAAACTCAAGGCTTGAAGGGAAGATTAAATTCTTTAAACATTAAAGATGTTGTTTTAGGAGTATCTGGTGGTCTAGATAGCGCATTAGCATTATTAGTGTGTTATCACACATTTAAAGAAATGAAATTAGGACTTCAAGGAATACATGCTTTTTCTTTGCCTGCATTTGCTACTAGCACTAAAACTAAAAACTATGCTAAAGATTTAATAACAGCTTTAGGCATCGAATACAATGAGGTTGATTTAACTGAAATTCTAAAAAAACATTTAGAAGCCTTGAATCACCCTTTAAATGTCTATGATACAGTTTTTGAAAATATTCAAGCTAGAGAAAGAACTGCGTTTTTGATGAATTATGCTAATGCAGTTCATGGAATCGTCATAGGTACGAGCGATTTAAGTGAAATCGCTTTAGGTTTTTCTACTTACAATGGCGATCAGATGTCAATGTATAATCCGAATGGTTCACTTTATAAAACCGTGATAAGAAAATTGATTGAATACATCGCTGAAAAATCTAAAGATGATCAAAAATTATCTAAAACTTTATTGAATATTTTAAATACACCTATTTCACCAGAATTAATTCCTGATAAAAATATGCAGGATACTGAAAGAATCATCGGTCCTTATATTTTACATGATTATTTTATATATCACTTTTTACAAAACGGCATTTCACTAGCAGATATCTATCAAATGGCAAAATCATCATTTAAAGACCAATATGATTCCCACACAATCTTCAAAACGTTAAAGATTTTTATCACACGTTTTATCGCTAATCAATTCAAGAGAAACACGATGCCAGATTCACCCAAAATTTTAGATTTATCTTTATCTACACGTGCGGATTTGAGAATGCCTGCCGATATGAAATATGAAGATTTACTCAAAGGATTAAAAGAAGAATAATATGCTTGTATTTGAAACTATTGTGGCACTGAGCACACCACCATATAAAAGTGCTCTAGCAATCGTCAGATTATCTGGACCTAAGTCAAAAGAAATCCTTTCTCATCTCATCAAAAAGGATATCGACACTTTAATACCAAATCATTCTTTTTTAGCTAAATTATACAAAGATAAAAACGAACTGAATTCTGAGATTATTGATGAAGCTATGGTCACTTTTTATCAAGGGCCTAAATCTTATACCGGTTTTGATTCAGTTGATTTTTCTTTGCATGGTTCGATGTTTATCGTTGATGAATTGATTTCAACTCTCATCAAATATGGAGCTAGAAGAGCTGAAAAAGGTGAATTTTCTGCGCAAGCTTATTACAACGGTAAAATGGATTTATTAAAAGCTGAAGGCATCAATGATTTAATAAATGCTAACAGTCAAAGAGCGAAAAGAATAGCCACCCTAACACTGAGCGGAAAAAACTCTAAAATAATTCATTCTCTAAAAGATAGACTATTGGATATAATCGCAAATTTAGAATATTATGTTGAAGATCAATATTCTGATGAAAAGAATGATTATAATGAAGAATTAAATAAAGCAAATCTAAATATTAAAGAAGAGATTGTTTTATTGAATAAAACGATTAATCTCACTGAACAAGCCAACAAAGAATATCGTGGAATAACCATAGCAATAGTCGGTGAGCCTAACGTCGGCAAATCGACACTTTTGAATGCTTTAGTAGGACAAGACAAAGCGATAGTATCACCGATTCCTGGCACTACAAGAGATGTGGTAGAAGGGCAAAAGGAATTAAATGGTGTTTTATTCACATTCAAAGACACAGCAGGTATCAGAAAAACTGACGATTTAGTAGAAAACCTTGGTATTGAGCGCTCATACAAAACAATCGATAGCGCAGATGTTATTCTTTTGACATCCGACTGTGGTTTTAAACTCCTCGATTCAAATGTCGAACTGATGAAACTGATTAAAAACAAACCTGTCATCAAAGTTGCTACCAAACGCGATTTAGGTCATAGTGACGAACAAGCTGATATTCAATTATCCGCTTTGAAAGATGATCTTTCACCATTGATCGATTTGATTTTTGAAAAGCTTGCTTTGAATCATAAAGACGAAGCTGATTTTTTAGGTCAAAGAGAAGAAGATTACTTAAAACATATCAGAGATAGCCTTCAAGAAGCTAGTATTGCGATCGACGATACTAAAATGATAGATATCGTTTCTGATAAGATAAGAACAGCTGTCGCTTTAATAAACGAGATGGCTGGAGAAGATTTAAATAAAACTATGGAAGACATTTACGAGACGTTGTTCTCGAAATTCTGTTTAGGAAAATGAAAATAATTGATACGCATACGCATTTAAATGCTGAACAATTCAAGAGCGACTTAGATCAAGTAATATTAAAATCTCAAAGAGCTGGTGTTTTTAAAGTGTTTAACAACGCTGATTCGCTCGAATCTTTTTTTAGCATAATGGATTTAAGGTCTAAATACCCAGGTTTTTGTGAAGCTGTTTTAGGTATTCATCCCGAATTCGCTCTTCAAGATGATGAATATTTTAAAAGCGCATTTGATTTCATCAAAAAAAACAGAGCTAAAATCAAAGCGATCGGTGAAATAGGTTTAGATTATCACTACAGCAAAGACTTAAACTTAAAAAATCGACAAAAACAGATTTTTATCGAGCAGATTCGTTTGGCTAAAACGCTCGATTTGCCGATAGTGATCCATAGTCGAGACGCAGACTTTGACACTTTAAATATCATCAAAGAAGAATTACCGCCAATAATAGATCTACATTGTTTCTCTGGATCATATGAAATTTATAGAGAATATATCAAAATACCGATAAAAACTTTTTTTGGTATCGGCGGTGTTGTGACATTTAAAAATGCTAAGGTGATTAAAGAAATCGTTGAAAAAGGGGATATCAAAACATTTTTAACTGAAACCGATGCGCCATATTTAACCCCAACCCCATTTAGAGGTGAAAGAAATGATCCATCTTATTTACCATATGTCATCAAAACGATAAGTGAATTAAAAAAGCTAGACATAGATGAAACTAGCAAGATATTATTAAATAATGGAGAAGAATTCTATGGAATCGACCAAGATTGATGATTTTAAATCCCATCGCCGATATGTTTATGTCGTCGAAGGAATGACAGATGAAGAAAAATTAAAACGGATCGGATGTCTTTTTGTCATCAAAACTGGCGGAAGATTTATCAGGCCAGAAATAATTAATTTTTTAAAGCTTGTTCATCAAGTGAGAGAATTAGTTTTAGTGCTTGACCCTGATGGTCCTGGTCGTGATATCAAAGCACATATCGAAAGACAAGTCGGCCCCTGTTTACACGCTGATGCAGATATCAATGATGCTAGAGCCAAAGGCAAAGTTGGTATAGCTCAAATGCAGATCGAACCATTAAAAAATCTCTTGAGATCGTTCATAACACATGATTTATATGTGGATGAAAATCTCTCTTTGGAAGATGATGACTTATTTGATTTAGGCTTGTCAGGACCTGGTGGAAAGCAAAAGCGAATGATATTGGTAAACAAATATCATATACCATACACCTCTTTAAAGAATGTAGAAGATGCTTTGTTAATGTTATGCATTAATAAAGAACAGATAATAAAGGACATACAAAATGACTGAAAAAGAGAGAATTAAATCTTTATTATCGGAGTATGGCTTGAGCGCAAAAAAATCATTCGGCCAAAACTTTCTCATTAATGAAGGCATCATCAATCGTATCGTAAAACGTCTGAATATATCTGAGTTTGAAACTGTGATCGAAATAGGACCTGGGTTAGGTTCTTTGACATTGAGATTACAAGAGCAAGCAAAAAGATTAATTGCTGTCGATGCTGATAGAGATATGATCAGAGTCTTACACGATATCTTACAATCTGATAAAGTCAACTTGATTCAATCTGATTTTTTACGTTTTGATCCAGATTTGTATTCTAAAAAAGAAGAACGTTTATTCGTCGGAAATCTGCCGTATAACATAACCTCCGAATTATTAGAATACCTTTTAAAGAAAGGATTCAAAAGGGCCGGAGTTATGGTCCAAAAAGAAGTCGCTGATAAACTATCATATATCCCTAACAAAAAAGATAACAATGCTTTAGGAGCTTTTATATCCTCTTGTTGTGAATATAATATTTTAACTTTTGTTGATCGAGCTTGCTTTGATCCTGTCCCTAAAGTTGATTCTTCTTTTGTGACACTAGACTATAGAGAAGACTTATCCTTTGAAATTTATCCGATATATAAAGCTTTTTTCAAGGATCCTAATAAAACTATTTTGAATTGTTTAAAACAATATCCTAAATATCTGAAGCTTCTTCCTCAATTAAAAGAAAACTTCTTAGAATTAAGTAATAAAAGAGCACGTCAGTTGACTATTTCCGAATTAAAGAAACTAGGCACATTCTGTCTTTCTTTACTGAAAGATTAAAACAACATTCGTAGTATAATTAACAGAGGGAAATTATTATGGATTATCGCAAACTCGTTGTTAAAACTCATCAAGAATATTTATCTTTGTATTTTGAACACAATCATTGTCCAGAATCATTGGTTCTAGATGATGACCATGAAGTAGATTTACTCATCAAAGAAACACTAGACTTGTATAATAAAGGCCAAGATGATGCCGGAAGTTTAGCTGCTTATATCCTCTTATCAAAAAATAAAGATCCCAAAAAAGCTTTAAATATTCTAAAAGAGTTGAGTGAGCGTGATAATCCGACATCTTTTTATCTTCTAGGTGAATGCTATAGATTAGGTAGAGGTGTGGATAAAGATATCGCAGCTTCTATCAAGTTTTATAAAAAGGCAGCTGAATATAATGAGCCTATGTCTCTTACTAGATTAGGCATCAATCAATTTTATGGAATAGGAATGGAAGCAGATGTGAATAAAGCTTTACCTTATTTTCAAAAAGCAGCTAGTTTGAACCAGCCGGTGAGTCAATATTCTTTGGGCATTATTTATAACGATAGAAAAAACGCATTTTATGATAGTCAAAAAGCCTTTAATTGCTTTTTAAGAGCGGCTAGACAAGGGTTTGATGAAGCACAATGCCGAGTAGCTTTAGCCTATAAATATGGTGATGGTGTTAAACAAGATTTTGCTGAAAGTATTCACTGGTATGAACAAGCCGCAAATCAAAACAATCGCATCGCTTTAAATAATCTCGGAATGGCATATGAAAGAGGTTTTGGTGTCGAAAAAAATGAAGAAAAAGCTTTCGAATACTACCAAAAAGCCAGTTTGCAAAATTATGCACCTAGCGAATATAGATTAGGACTTCTTTATCTGAATGGTGAAGGTACAAAAAAAGATGAACAAAAAGCTTTTATTTATATCAAAAAAGCCAGTGATAAAGGTTATTCATTAGCCTATGCCTTCTTGGGTGATTTCTTTTTAGAAGGAAAACAAGTCAAACAAGATTTAGATAAAGCCTTCACCTATTATTCTTTGGGTGCAGAAGCTGGTATCGCCAAAGCACAAGCCAGTTTATCAAAATGCTACAAAGAAGGAATCGGCACTGATATCGACTTAGAAAAAGCGGAAAAATATTTAAAATCAGCATTAAATCAAGGATATAAAATATAAGAAGACTCAAGGCTATTAAATATTTAATAAACGAATAATAGAGACGACTTTAATTTTTAATATAAGATTGTTATATGATTTATTTTACTTGTTATGTTGTTTCTTATTCTCAACAACTTCGACTTCATCATTATCATTAACTTCAATAGTTTCGCTAGCATCCATCAACAACGAATCTTGTAATTCCGGTTTAAAATGGAAAACAAGAGCTGCACTGGAAACACCGACAGCAGCACCGCAAATATCAGCCACAACATCCCACATGGTATCTTCAACCGCATAATGATAACCAGCAAATTGTCTATAGAATTCAGCCAATTGTTCATCCGAAACCAATAGTTCACCAGTTATTGGGTCTATATAATTCATAAATTCATCAGGCAAGTATTTTTGCATACCTGTTCCTGCAATCATATCAAAAGTAAATTCATATAATTCCCAAATCATCTGTACACCAAGAGCAAAAAAGAAACCGAAAGCGATGGCATAAGCCAAATGATGCGTACCACCTTTATTCGTTTTCTTCAAAAAATATTTAGCTAATATATATCCGACTAAGGCGAGCTGTAATGTTCCGATAAAATGTAAGAACTTATCATAGCCATTAACTTTGATATAGACTTGTAAACCTTCGCCTAGAACAACCGAAAGAATCAAATCGGCAGCGATAAAAACATCAACTGCTAATCCTAATTTAATTTTAAAGATGCGTTCGATAATACTAGTTCCCCAAACACCAACGATTCCACACATTGCTCCGACGATAATCGTCTTTGCTTGTTGCATCGGCCAATAATGTGTAGCTCCAGCGACAGTAGTGATAGCTAAGCAAACTAAAGTGATAAACATCACTTCTTCAAGCAAAATTAAAACTTTTCGTGGCAAATTATGAACAACTAGATTTTCCATTTAACTTCTCCTTCTCAAAACAACTGCTTAATCTTTAAAATCTAAATAACAATCAGATAAAGAGCTATCATGATTAATAGCTGATATAGCACTAGCTATTAAAGGAGCTAATGAGCAAACTGTGATATCTAAATCTTCACTAGTGGTGAAACGTGAATCTAACGGGATTGAATCCGTGACATATATCTTTTTAAACGCTCTTGAAGAAACTAAGCGATCATAGGCTGGATCAGAGAACACAGGGTGAGTGCAAACAATAAATACTTCTTTCGCTCCTGCTTTCTTCAAAGCGACTGAAGCAGCGACAGCTGAACCTGCGGTATCGATCATATCATCGATTATCAAACAGTCTTTATCTTTGACTTCGCCGATGATGTTCATAACTTCTGGTTGATACGTAGCTGTTCTTCTTTTATCGATGATCGCGATTGGAGTATTCAGTTTATCAGCCATTTTTCGCGCTCTATTAACACCACCATGATCTGGTGAAACGACCACCAAATTTTCACGATTGATAGATTTATCGTTATAAATCACATGTCCTAAAAGAGGAATCGCGCTCAAATCATCTTCAATACAATTGAAAAATCCTTGTATCTGAGCCGCATGCAAATCAAAAGTGACTATTCTATTAGCGCCTGCTGTAGCAAACAAATCAGCGACTAATCTAGCCGTGATCGGCTCTCTGGGTTTTGATTTGCGGTCTTGTCTAGCATAGCCGAAATAAGGGACGATAACATTGATTTCTTTGGCTGAAGAGCGTCTTAATGCATCGATGAAAATCAATGCTTCCATCAATTTTTCGTTTACAGGTGGACAAGTAGATTGAATGACAAAAACTTCTTTTCCACGAACAGTTTCTGTTGGACAAGCCATGATTTCACCTGATGGAAAATGGGATAATCTAACACCGCCTAAACTCATACCTAAACAATCGGCTACTTTTTTAGCTAAATCTTGATTAGCTGAGAGTGCATAAATGACAGCATTATTTTTTAATCTCATAACGCCCTCCAAGTAATAATAAAATTTTACACCAAAAATATAGTTTTATAAATATAAATCTAGATAATAAAGCTATTAATCAGTCATTTTTCATATATTAATTTATAGAAGAATGTGATTTAAAAAAGTCGACTATTTTTTCATTGATTTTCATGCTTCTTTCATCTTGAGGAGCCAAAACATTATATACATGAGGAACGGTTTGATCTTCTAAGCAAAAATAAATGTGATCGATGTTTCGATTCGATAAATCTTTATCGAGTCTAATCGCTTGCTCTCCCATATAAGTATCACCGGTTGAAGTTGTTATGAGAATCGGCGGATAAGCACTTATCTTAGAAGCAAATTGTGCAAATGATGCGTGATTATAAATATCAGATTTAAAGTATTCTTTACCATACATCATTCTATCAAATGCTTTTCTAGCTCCTCTTTCCATCCATAACGGCTTTCCGACAAATTTAAAACTATCGATATAAGGAACAGGATTCAACAATGCTAAGCCTTTAACTTCACACATTACTTTTCTATCGATATTAAATATAGATGCTAATTCATCACTGTTGATGATAGCTGTCATCAATAATGATAAATGAGCTCCAGCACTATCACCTAATAAAAAGATGTTTTCAGTATCGATATTATATTTCTCAGCATTTTTTAACAAAAAACGTAGTGATGAAAACAATTCTGTTATCATATGTTGCAAGCCGCCTTTAAAAGCCAAGGTATAACTAGGCAAGGCGACTATAAAACCATTATTAGCTAAATATTTGCCAAAATCTAAGTTGAGATCTTTATCGCCATACATCCAGCCACCGCCATGAATATCAAATAGCAGCGGTTTTTTGTCTTTGTTTTCTTTCGGTGATATCAAATTAAAAGAATGATTATCATCGCCGTCATCTAAATATCTAAACGCCTCTACTTTAACTGTATTTATAGATGGATTTTTTCTATGGGTTTTTTTATCTTTGTGACCTGTGATAGCAAAAACCAAGCGAAAAGCTGAACGATAAAAACAATCCATGTTGTTAGCCTAAATAAAACTGAGTGATATATGTGCTATATCCTTCTCCATTAAAAACATGAGAAGCTCTCTCTAAAAGCTTCTTATCTTTAGATAGAGCGAAACAAGCCGAACCAGTTCCCGACATGCCATTTAATACTAAGTTCATCATTTCCATTTCTTCTAAAAGCGTGCTGATCAAGGGTAATGCTTTGATGGCTGGGACTGATAAAACATTAGCCATCGACTTTTTCATCTCTTCTTGATCATCTTTTTCTAAGGCTTTGATCAATCTATTGATATCAGGGCGACGAATCTTTTCTTTGATTTGATCAAATCCGGCATAAACGGTTTTAGTAGCTAATCCTAATTGTGGTTTTACAATCAAAACATAATACGGATAGGCGACTTTGATAGGCTCGATAATCTCACCTCGTCCTTTGATTCTCGCCGGTTTGTTAAACAAACAAAACGGGACATCAGATCCGATAGATAAGGCGATATCATAAAGCTTCTTATCATCAACTTGTTCTTTTGGTAAATAATTGCTCAAGGCTTTGATGATAGCAGCAGCATTAGCAGAACCACCACCTAACCCAGCTTCCACAGGAATTTTTTTATAGATGAACATTCGATATTCTCCGTTGATATCGAAGTTTTCTTTCATCTTATCTAAAGCTTTATAGGCGAGATTAGATTCATCACAAACAATGGTCGGATCATCACAAAAAAGATAAGTGTCATAATTAGGTCCTAAAGGTGTGATCTCTACAGAATCATGAAGTTTTAAAGGAATAGTTATCATATCGATATCGTGATATCCATCTGCTCTTTTATCTAATACGTCTATGGCCAAATTGATTTTAGCTAAAGCTCTAATAACTATAGTGTTCATATCTTTTTATTAACCGTTTTATATCATCATTATTCTAGCATAATAAAACATTTATCGTGATATTCTTCAAGAGGTTGCTATTTTTCTTATCATGTTAAAGTTCCACAAATTTTATCAGATGACTAAATACTATCTTGTGATAAGATAATGATATGTCTTACCTTTAAAACTGAAGATGGAAAAGAAATTAACTAAATATGATCTTTTAAAAGGATTGATTGCAAAAGCTTTTAGCCCTTTTACCACTAGCGAAACAATTCAAGATATCAAACATATTTTAGAGACTTCGCATCGTTTTGATGGATTAAATCATTTATATCTTGTGGCTTGTTATTTAGAAAATGATACAAGACTATTTTATATAGATTATGATAAAGCGGTTCAACAGTTAGACATCGCCCTCTCTGAACATTGCGATATCGCTTATTATTACCAATATCTTTTATATAAAAAAACTGACAAAGTAAAAGCAAGAGCTGGTTTACAAGTGATTTGTGAATTGAATTATGGTCCAGCTTTACTAGCGTTAGCTAAAGAATATGAATCTGGTGATATATTTAAAAAAGATGATAACAAAGCGATGAAATATTATCTAAAAGCGATGGATAATAATGAAATTGATGCTTATATCAGAGGTGTCCTCTTAGCTAAAAAACATGATGACAAAGAAACCGAAGATATGATTTATCGAAAAGCTGCAACAAAGAAAATTGATTTACCTGGTAAAGTAGAATGAAAACTGCGATTATTGTTTCAAAATTAACTTGCGATTTAAGTTTCTTAAATAAAGAAAAATCACATTATACTATCGCGTGCGATGCTGGTTATTTAAATTTTTTAAACGCTGGTTTACAGCCTGATTTATTGATTGGAGATTTTGACTCTTTACCAAAAGAATTCTTAAATGAAAACATCCCCCAAATAAAACTTAACCCTATCAAAGATGTGACTGATACCGAATATGCGTTGAATTATTTAATAGATAAAGGATTTGATGAAATCAAAATTCTAGGTGCGATCGGTGGTCGGTTAGATATGACTTTAACAACTATCGCTTTACTAGCAAAAGCCCGCATGAAAAATATTAAAATCAGCGCTTTATATAAGGATGACATCATCTTCCCTCTACATGATTCAGAAGTGTGTTTTAAACAAGAAGCAAGCGGGATGATTTCGGTCTTCTCTTTCACAGATAAATCCGTCGGAGTCGATGAGATAAATCTCAAATATCCATTGAATAATCACACATTGACAAATCTAGAACCGTTAGGTGTATCGAATGAATTCATCAATAAAAAAGCTATTATCAGGGTGAAAAATGGTATATTAATCATTATCACGAACATTAAAAATTTATGAAAAAAGAAAATATCCTCGAAGAAAAAGAAAAAGAACCTGTTAAAGTTGCTACCATCGTCTCCATCATCTCCATCATCTTAAATCTTTTGTTAGGTATCTCAAAAATCACAATCGGAAAAATAATGGGATTTGATTCCGTCTTTTCTGATGGGGTTCACTCTACAGGTGATGTTTTAACTACCATCATCGCTTTGATCGCAGTTTGGATTGCAGCGGTGAAAAAGAATCACAAATACAATTACGGGCATGAAAGATGGGCTTCTATTGCTTCCTTGATTTTATCAATCATTCTATTTATGACAGCGATAACCATCATCAGTGAATCAACAACATCACTGATAGAGCAAGTATCAGCTATCCAATCAAGACATGCTGATATTCCTGAAACAGTCGCTGGTTCACCTTTATTTTGGACTTCAATGGGCCTATCTATCGCTTCGGTTGTTTTAAAAGAGATCATGTTTAATATCACTTACTTCGCTGCTAAAAAAGCCCATTCCACTGCTATGAAAGCTGATGCTTGGCACCAAAGAATCGACGCTTTGTCTTCTATCGCTGCTATCATCGCTCTCTGCGGATATTATTGGCTTCCTGAGAATAATATTTTAGATCCGATACTTTCTTATCCGATTGCGATCATGGTGATTCTAATCGCTGTAGAAGTGTTTAAGAAATCTTCAAAAGAACTCACTGATCATGCCATTGATGACGATAAAATGAAAAAAGTAAAAGAATCATTAAGTAAAATATATGATTTAAATAAGGTCAAATTAATCCGTTCTCGTATTTTCTCTGAAAAATTTTATTTAGAAATATTTATTTTAGAAGACTGTGAAACAACCTTAAAAGATGTGGATGAGATTTCTGATAAAATCAAAGCACAGCTGATGAATGATTTCGATGATTTAAAAAGTGTCTATGTCATCGCAGAGCCAAATGATGAACTACACAAGAATCAAGAAGAGATGATACGATAAACATTTTTATAGACTGCATTTTTGCTTTTCTACTCTTTGATCGGTTTATAGGGCTAATTATAGAACTTGATAGATGATATCTTTCTTTCTATTACTTTAAGTATGTGCCAATTTTTTTACTCAAACATCACTACTATCAATCATCTATGTAGATAATTTATCGTAAACTTTTATAACTATTTTAAATAGATTACTTCTGACCACAAAAAAACTAGCATCACGAAGATGCTAGTTTTTATTTACCTACATTACTCTATAACTATTAAGCGGCTTTTTCAGTAATGGTGAGATAAGCCATTTCGAATCCCCAGCCTTGTGGATCAGCCATTCTATAGTTATAAGAAAGAGTATCAGTCTCAACTTCAGTCGCTGTTGCTGTTGTGAGATTGGTTGCTCCAGTGCCAATGTTGCTAGGATCAACAGCTGATAAATGATAATGGAAGAAATAACTATCAACAGCTAAAGTGGATAAATCATAAGTGAGAGTGACAACGCCTTCTTCAACGGCTACACTTTCTCTTGTCAAAAGTGAATATGCCCAAGCAGTATTTTGAACATCGATAGCAAAATCAGCCATCGCTCCGCCTTCTTCAAAATCAGCTTCTTCATATCTTGTTTGAGCTTCAAAGATGAATTTTGCTTTATTATCTACAACAGTGACATATGAATCCTTAATGATGAAGCCTTCATCACGTGTAAAGATAGTCAAACCATCGCTGTCACTTCTTCCGATATAATAAGCCATATTATTAGCAGGATTTTGTACGACGATTGAATTCTTTAATCGATTATCAACACCAGAAGGAGCGGTTGGTAAGTCAGTTTCACAAGCGTTGAGAGGTAAGTTAGTGCTTGTTCCACCAAATAATGTTGTTCCATCTTCATCACTGATAGTGACATGTGCATAAGCTAAACCAGCGCTGAAATCATTGAGATCAATTGAGACTGTGGCTTTACCATCAGCACTGATAGTAGCAGTATCGGACGGGAATTCAGAAGATTGCCACCAGCTGACTGTAATCTGTTTATCATAGTAAGCCTCAGCAACATCGAAATTGAGATTTAATGTCGCTGCATTATCAGCAGTAGATGTTTCAATTGTATAAGTTCCAAAGAAATCACTATAATAAACCTTTAAAGCATCGCCGCGTCCATTGTTATAAGTGGCAAAAGCATATGAATAAACACCAGCGTGAATGGATTGATTAACATCGACTTCTAAATCTCCACTATTGACAAAAATCTCTTGTTCAAGCTCATCTTCACCCAAAGTCGCAACAAAACGGATATCCATCCAAGCACCTTTGAATGATTTTTCTGTGCCATCATCACCTTGAGTTCTAGCATCAGCTAATCTGCGCAAATCAAATTTGACAGACATTTCATCACTATCGGATGGTTTTTGATAAGTATCACCCTCTAATGAGAAATGTTGATTGCCTTCATATAAATAAAGCATAGCTGAATCAGCAGCTTTAAATGTACCTTCAATATAGAGATAAGGAACATCTTCTCCCTCTTCTTGTTCAACGGTTAAATAAACGCGAGAAATATCAACTAATTCTGGCGACCAATTAGCCGTGGTATCAACATTCTTAGAATTGTTAGTGATTTGAGTTATATTATCGCTCCAATTTAAGAATGCATAGTTATCTCTTGTGATTTGATCAGCGGTAGGTAATGCTAATGGAGTATCTAAATTATCATAATAGGAGAAGAAAATAGTTCCATCTTCTTCAACTTTATAATTGTTTTGAGTCTCATAGGTGGCTAACACTTCTGAGGAGATAGTACCTCCATTAGGATCGATAGTGACAGTGTATTCAACTGTGTCTTCTAAATTGACAACAGCTTCTTTATCTTGATAAACAACAGTGAAAGAAGTATCGCCAGCGGACAAGGTTTCAGGTTCAATAGTGTAATCAGTGATAGCTTCTACATCACCATTTTCATATGTGGCAGTCACTACCATACCAGTTGTATCAACAGCCTCTCCATCAAAATAAGTTAATTTATTTGGAGCAGTAGTGATTTCGATAGATTTAACAACTTTTTCAACAGTAACGTTAATTGTCGTATTAGATCTAACAGTCACAGAATAAGTGCCATCATCAGCATAAAGCGTTCTAGATCCGCTGCTGACACGATCTACTGCATAACCAGCATCACAGGTGATGGTGAATTCGATTTTAGTTCCTGAAACCACTGTCTGTGGTAAAGAATCTTGACCGACCACTTTGACAGTCGCATGCTCAGCAACGTTCCAAGTAACAGTATAATCTTCTTTTTTCTCTGTAACACTAGAATTACTATTGCTAGTGTTAGAATCACAAGAGCTCAACACAGCACCTGTTGACAACGATAGTAATAATAACAGCGGAAGAACAATACGTTTCTTCATTTTAAAATCTCCTTTCGGGTTTTTATGAAACCCCTTTCTATTATTTATTTGATTATTTTCGCTTTCAATCCACTAAATTGTTTAAAAGTGTAAATATTTTACCTTCTAAATATAAATGGATAACTTATAAAGTTATAAATAAATAAAAGCTATAAGATTAACATGCTTTATAAAGTTACAATGATTTTAAACCGCTAACATTTATCAAATAAAAACTGTAGTCATCTTCAACGAAAACTACAGTTTTTATCTATCAAATTTTTGTGTTAGAAGAGTTTAGTTTTGTGTTTGTTCTGCTTCTTCGGCTTGCTTTTTCTTCTTGTCGCCTCTGATTAAGGTAAATGCCCAGAAACCACATCCACCAACCGCGATGACATCAACTGCGACTAACACAGGAATCCACCATGGGAATCTAGGTGTTGTGATATAGGTCTCTTGGATGACAGAAGATTCAACTGGGTGCAAACGAGTATATTCAGCATTTAAGAACATATAGACGATGTGTTTAGTAGCTAAACGTAATTTATCAACGAACGGGGCTGGGTTATTGCCAAAATAATCATATGAGCCATTATCAGTCCAACCATCCATGAATAAGTCTCCACCAGCAACGATCATCAAATCTCCATCCATATATTGGTGATGATCAGAATAGTCAGTGATAACAGCGCCTTTGAAATCCCATTCATCTCTTAATAATCCGGTCAACAAAGCTGAAGAACCACCACTCCAAACAGCGCCAACTCTACCATAAGAAGACATCAATCCAGTTAAACCACCTTCATTGATAGCAATATGGAATGGTTCAAGATAAATTTCTCTCAGAGCTTGTTCAGTCAACCATGTATACATACCATCTCTATTTGATTCAGCTTCATAAAGAACAAAGTGTTTCATATAGCAGAAGACACCAGCATTCTTTAATCCTTTGATAGTATTAGCAGCCATGATACCAGAGAGATACGGATCTTCAGAATAGTATTCATAGTTTCTACCGCAATATTCAGAACGATGAATGTTAGCTGCTGGCCCATATAAGCCTTTGATACCATTATTATTGGCATCACGACCTAAACCGGTACCGACTTCAAAAGCTAATTGTTTATTGAAGGTTTGTGCGACGACTGTTTCCATCGGGAAGCCAGTTGTAACATTATTAGTGCTTGCGAAGGAACCGACTTGATTAGGTCCATCTAAATCACGAGTCGCAGGTTTACCGATTGAAGCGATAGCAGCTGTCTTAGTATAGCCGTGCAAAGTGAGATTTCTCATCTCAGAGATTGAAACTTGATCTAGAACAGTATCCCAAAGCGGATCATCAAAGTTTTCAGGTTGGGCTAATATTTCACCTTCAGCTGTATAAGTGTTAGCTGAAGAATCCCAAATTTTAACATCTCCGCCAGAGCTTGTAGTCGGCATTTCAACATCGCTATTATCAGAAACCCAAGCATTAGCTTGTTCACTAGTGAATAAGTTTAACTCTTTAACATTATCCGGCATCGCTCTATCTTCAGGTCTTTCGTATGGGAATGTTTCAGGGAAGTCGACTCTGCTCATGTAGTTGATATCTTGATCTGTTCCAGAACCATCGATAGAAATTCCATCTTCAGCAGAAGAACCAGTGAAATGATTATAGATTTCATTTCCTGAATATTCATCTGTATCATAGAAGATGTCTTCAGCAACAGTATAGTTTAATGTCGGATTATTATAACCGACACCACTTTCAGTGCTTAGTGTTAAAGCCTCATGAGAATTAGACATCAACTTCAATTGATATGAACCGTGCTCTAATTCATAGCCTTCATGATTATTTTGATTAGCATCATCATAATCGTAAGAGGCCATATCTCTAGCTTTAATCGTCAAAGTGATACCGGCTTCTTCACCAGGTTGCAATAATGAAGTTTTAGCAAAATCAGCTAAATTGATCGCACTCTTTTCAATGCCACCAGCATAATATTCTGGAGTGTAGTAAAGTTGGACAACTTCCATACCTGGAATATCACCAGTGTTTTTAACATTGATAGAAATGGTGATTTCACTATCTGCTGTCAGTGCAGTGTTTTCAGGAACGCTGACATTCATGATTTCATGACTGAAAGTAGTTGTTGATAAGCCATATCCAAACGGGTATTGAACAACCCCATCATAGCCTTGTCCATATTCGTTATCAACATCATCAAAATAGCCTTCAGCATCTGCTGTTTCGTAATATCTATAACCGACATAGATACCTTCTACATAGTCCATATAAGAGACTTGTGTATAAGGTTGAGGTGAGGCAAAATTACCACAAGTTGTTCCATCATACGGATATAATCCACGTCCGTTAGTGTAGGCTCCAGATCCAGCTTCACCAGAAATAGCAAATGAAGGATTAGAGGCATGATCATACGGATAAGTATCCGAAAGTCTACCGCTAGGAGCGATGTCTCCATATAGTAATTCCGGAATAGCTGATGCACCATCAACACCAGTTCCACCGACAACAAAACAAGCATCTAAGCCGTCGATAGTCTCCAAAAAGTCGAGCTGCATGGCGTTAGTCGAATTGATTAAAACGACAACCTTATCATAATTAGCACCCACAAAGCTTAATAGCTCTTCTTCTTCAGTAGAGATTTGAAGATATGTTCTACTATCATCTTGGTCAATACCACCATTCTTCTCTGTTTGCTTGTATTGAATTCTCGGTTCATCGTTACTTTCACCGCCAGTTCTTCCTAATACAACGATAGCAGTATCAGAGAAGTTTTCAGCATTAGCTAATATCTCATCGCTATAATAGTTGGTATCACTGATGCTCGGTTCGAATAAACGTGTGAATTGAGCTGCGCTCGAATGCAAAGACCCACTTCCAGCATAGTCTCTTTCGGATTTGAAATCACGATACATATCTGTGAGTTCAGTATTGTACTCAATACCATAGTCCTCAAGAGCTTGTAAGAAGTCAGTATCTGCTTTATAAGTATTGTCATCAGCGTTTTTAACTTGGCCAGAACCAGAACCGCCAATCACCCACGCGGTGCTAGCCCATCCGAAAACATTGACTTTAGTATCCACATCTTTATCAAGAGGGATGACATCATCATTGTTTTGAACTAAAACAGATCCTTCTCTAACGACTTGTTCGGCAAGCTCTTTGTTTCCTTGAGCAGTGTTAGTCAAAGTGTCTTTATCAACTTGAACATCGACACCAACCACCCAAGTATTTATCTGATCAGCCAAAATACCACAGGCGATATTAACAGCTAGAACCACTGCCATAATCGCAGAGATGCCTACGATTGATAGAACTTTTTTTAATTTCATACTAAAGCTCCTTTTTAGTGTTCTACTCTTACCATGAAAATTTTAGTTGCTTGTATAAGCGCTTTTAAAGAGACACTTTTTTAAAAAAGTGGAATAAATCATACATATTTTATAAGCGCTTACATTTTATCTTCTTTTTCGTTTTAAAATAACCAAAAATATTGTTATGTCTAAAATAAATATATATATTATTTCATCAAAAAAACATTTTAATAAAATTAAAACTTATTTGACCCCTCTCTTCCCTAAAGGCGCTAATTTTTATTATGGTAAAAATAAATGTGAAGTTGATGAAGGGCTTAATTTTTTAATACTTTCTGCTTGCAGCAAAGAGTTTTCTCCTGATAATTTAAATTGTTTTACGATCAAATCCGTCAACCTCAAAGAATTAAATGATCAATCATCTAATTTTCAATCAGAACAACTAACTTTTACTATTAAAAATAAAAAAGGTATAAAAACTATCCTTAAAACTAATATCGCTTATGTGGAAATTATGAGACATAAATTATATTTCTTTTTATCTAATGGTGAGATTATAAACGCCACTGGTTCACTTAAACAAGTCGAGAGAAATCTTGATGATAAACGCTTTGTCAGATGTAATTATTGCTATTTAGTAAATTTAAACTATGTTAAAAAAATCGATGGTTATCTTGTTGATGTCAATGGGAAAAACTTGGTCATCTCACAAACTCGTAGAAAAAAATTTATCGATGCTGTTAAAAAATACAACCCTCAAATCAACAAACAATAAATAAGTTATGTATCTAAATTCTTAACTTGTGTTATCGTGTATTAACAAGTAAGCGTTAACTTATTTAAATATTTTTGATAGTGATATTTTGATATCTAATAAATATATTTTTCTTTAAAATATAAATGTCGATTTATCACTATAAAAAGGGAAATGAGTATTGAAGAATTATGAAGAAAAAATTTTTATGGATTGTATTACCACTTCTATTAACATCATGTGATCCAACGATTTCCAATTCTATTTCCACCCCCCCCACAAGCACAAATGGTTCAAACTCTTTAAAACCGAGTGAAGATGGTGTTATCACTGATGAAGATTATTTAAAAGTCGATGGCGAATTAGTCAAAAACCAATCAGGGACTGGAGAAACCGTCTATTTGCGAGGTATTAATGCCGGTGACTATTTACTCATCGAGCAATGGATGGCTCCGTTTACTAATCAAGTAGGACCTTATTTAGATCACAAGCGTATCAGTGATATTTTCACCGATCGTTTTGGCTATCAAACAATGCAAGAGCTATGGGCTTTATACCGCTCATATTTTTGGAAAGAAGTCGATTTTCAAAACATCGCTGATATGGGGATGAATGTCATTCGTCTTCCTTTCACTTATATGAATGTCGACATCGATGGTGAATACGACTTCACCCAATTAGATGATTTTGTCGATTTAGCTAGAGAACATAATCTTTATGTTATCTTAGATTTGCATGGCGCATATGGTTCGCAAAACGGAAAAGACCACAGCGGTCAAATAATCGATAATATCGAAGATATCGATTTTTATACTAATGAAGAAAAGATAGGAAAGACTATCGATTTGTGGGAAGCTTTAACAGAACATTACTTGGGTGATCCTACTATCGCCGCTTTTGATATTTTAAATGAACCAGGTGAACTAGCCGGTTCCACCAGTGAAAGACACTGGAAGGTTTTTGATCGAATCTATGATAAGATTCGTGAGGTTGACCAAGATAGAATCGTCATCTTTGAAAGTTGTTGGGATGCAGTCAATCTCCCTGACCCGAGCACTTATGGTTGGGAAAATTGCATGTATTCTTATCACAACTATGCTGGAACTTCTTCTGGAACAGCGATAACCCAACAAGCCCCATCTTATAACAGCAAATTTAGCGGTGCTAAAAAAGCTGATTATAAAGTCCCGAATTATATGGGTGAATTCAATTGCTATGAAGACGAAGAAACTTGGAATTATGTCATGCGAAGATATAACGAAGAGGGTTGGCATTATACTTCTTGGACATATAAAATCGATGGCTCTAGCGCTTGGGGAATATATAACTTATCACCTGAAAAAATCGAACCAACTCTTGATGATATCGACACAATCAGAGAGAAGATGAGCGGTGTCGACACATCAAAAGCAACGCTTCATAAATTCAATTCAGGAAAGACACTATTTGATGTTATGAAAGATAGTGTCACCCAAGAAAAATTATCTGCACCTGTTGATTATCTAGAAAATATGAATTGCCGAATCACTACAGATGATGGTTATCTGTTTTTTAACGATGGAAAACTGACTGTTAATCCTGATGCTGAAGTGTTTTCTCTCATCTATAACGATGATGGGACATATTCGATAAGAACTAATGAAGGCAAATATTGGCGCTGTAATACAGGCGATAATAGTAATCCTATCGACAACTCATCAACCTCAGCTTCTACTTGGGAAAAATTCTACATTTATAAACGCGGCGACGCTTATGTTTTAAGCTCTTATAACGCTGGCCGTTATCTATCATATAGCGATCAAGTCAACGCTGATGATATCACGGGCGAAAATGCTTTATTGATCAACTTTGAGGAAATAGATTGATGAAAGTTAAAGAATATTTACAACAGACCATTTTTAATTTGACCGAAGCGAATAATATCGATCATGTTTTTGTCACGCAGATACTATCGACATCTGGTATTTGTAAAAAAACTTTTTATAAGTATTTCATCGATAAATATGATCTGTTCAATTCAGCTTTAGAAAGTTTTATCTTTTCTAAAATACCTGAGGAAAAGAGTTTAAAAGCTTTTTTAGACAGTTATGTCTCTTTATGTTTTAAATACCGAAAATCTTTAGTCAATTCTTTCAATTCTGTTGATCATAACTCCCCTAAAAAGAAAAACATCAATTTTCTTGCAGAAAATTTAGGAAAATATTATCCCTCTAACGAAACCAAAAAAGAAATGATGCAAGCTTATGCCGAAATGTTAACAAATCAAATGATAAAATTCTTATCATCCGATAACATCAATTGTGAAACATTAACCAATTTCTTATATAGCTTAATCTCCAAACCACACTCTAATACCGAACTATAATAAAGATATTTTTAGCAGCTGTTCTATTGAATTTTTATCATCTTTATTCCTGTTTTAAAATCCATCATAAAAATCAACAGGTTTAGATGATATCTAATCAACAAAAGCAGCTGCTTTTTTATTGCGGCGATTAATGATTACAATCAGCAAAAATATTAAGCTTGATGTTTGTTCCCGTATCTGACTAAAAGATAAGCTCCTAATCCACCGATGACAAATAGCGGAGCGGCTATAGAGACATCGATGATCATAGAGGTGCTGCCGAATCCTTGTCCCCAACTGAGATAGATGCCATAAGCATCTGGATTTAAAAACATACCGATAATGGAACCGACCGACATACCTACAATAACTTTATAAACTGCTAATCTGTTCCATTTGAACAGCTTATCTAATATTTTAGAGGTGACAATAAAACCAGCGATCAAACCGATGACCATCAAAACATAAATGGCAAAAATTTGTGGATATTTGGCAAAATATGAAAAATGAACTGTATCAACTAGAGGTCTGAAATACCCGATCATCATCAAAAAGGCTGTAGCGCTGAGGCCTGGCAAAACTTGGGTGAATCCCAACATGAAACCGATAGGTATGCTAGCTACATATGTCCACCAAGGGAAATCACCGAACAAACTCTCTGCGATAGCACCACTATCAGTGTTAACCTCTTCTCCAAGTTGGACTCCATAATAGCCAGTAGGATTATCTTCTAACAAAACTGATATTAATCCGATGATGATTGGGATTAATATTCCACCTACAAATAAAGCGATTGTCTTACCATCAATTTTGGCTGTTTTGACTTCACAAAAGACGCTTGGCAAAGCACCGATCATCAAACCAGCAAAAAAACAAATCATACCGAATGGGACTAAAGAGATGAGTTGTTGAACTGCTAAAAATCCGACCAAAAAACCGATGATCAATCCCAAGACAATCGGTAATAAAAAAGCAAAACAAGCTTTAAATTGTTTCAGAATATTAGCAAAAGCATAAATCAGCTTATCATAAAGTTTAAAGATGATAGCGACAGCTGCTCCTGAGATTCCAGGGACAACAATCGCTAGACCTAAAAAGATGCCGAAGATAAAACTCTTCACCCAACCTTTGCTAGTATATTTATCTAATGGACTCTTATCTGCTTGAACAAACACTTCTTTTTCATCGCTGTTTTTTTCTTCCATATTTTAACCTCAAAAAAAGATAAGAAAATTATATATATATGATATTGATATCGCAAATATTACTATGATAGCTCATACGATGATTTGATCAATGTGAAACATATGTATTAAAAATCAAATATCATTTAATGTTTTCCACCGATGTTTTTATTCTAAAGATATTAGTCTTCTAGGCGGTTATTTTTACTATCATCTAAAATCTTGTCAATATGTTATTAAGTTTTTTTTGATGTTTTTATTAATTGTGGATAATAATGCTAGTTATCCACATCTTATCCACAATTTTAGACACAATACACATATAGTGGATAACGAATATTTATTTCGGTTAGTTTCTTTGTTTTTTACGATAAATACTTACTTTTCTTATTGTTGATAACTATCTGTTTTGTGGATTGTTATCCACTTATCCACAATTCATTTATCCTCCGACACTTTATCCACAAGTTATCCACAATCACATCACGGTGGATAACTCTTTTTTTATCACTGAATATAAGAAGAAAACGACCGAATTGTTTTGGTGGATAACTTTTTCAACCATAAATTTATAGCTTTGTTCACAGATATTTTGTTATATAATCTTTTTTGCTTTAACACGAGGTGAATCATGCCTGAAACTTCTAAAGATCGACAGATAGCAAATATCTATAAAAAATTACTCGAACGTCTCTCTATGGCGATTGCTCCTCGCCTTTTTGAAAATCTTTTCGATGAAGATATCTTTGAATTAAAAAGCTTAGATAATAACAAAGCGGTGTTTGTCGCTGAGTCATCAGCCGTTGCTACCATCATCAAAACAACTTATTTAACATTGCTCAGCAAAGAGCTAGATGCTATCGCTGAAACTCATTATGAGATTGAAATAGTCGATAAAGTCAGCTACTCGCGAAAGAGACAAGCGGTCGAACAGGTCGAAACAAAATTCTTTAAAAACTCTTATCTCCAGTCCCAATATTCTTTTGATAATTTTGTCACTGGCCCATCTAATCGAGATGCTTATGTAGCCTCTTTGTTTGCGATTTCTAACCCAGGTGCTAACAACCCGATATTTTTATATTCTAAATCTGGCTTAGGTAAAACCCATTTGCTCAATGCGATCGGAAACGAATACAAAATAAAATATCCTAATAGCAAGGTTTTATACATCACGACAGATGATTTCATATCTGAATTTGTTCGTTTTATCAAAGGGAATAAAGACAGCGAAAATTTAAAAGATTTTTTTAATACTGTCGATATCTTGATGGTGGATGATATTCAGTTTTTAGCTGGTAAAGAAGATACTCAAATCATGTTTTTTAACGTGTTCAATCTCTTGGTCAGCCAACATAAGCAGATCATCTTGACTTCTGATAGGTCTCCTAGCGAATTAAAAGGATTACAAGATAGATTAGTTTCTAGATTTTCGGGTGGTTTATCAATTCAAATATCTTGTCCTGATAAAAGCACTTTGATTGAGATATTAAAGCTCAAAATCAAAGTTAATTCTTTACCTTTAGATTTCTTTGATAATGATGTCTTAGAATATTTAGCACTCAATTATAGTCGCAATGTCCGTG
Source organism: uncultured Bacilli bacterium (assembly GCA_944371605.1). GTDB lineage: Bacteria > Bacillota_I > Bacilli_A > RFN20 > CAG-288 > Enterosoma. The sequence continues at coordinate 68,966 of CALVXU010000019.1, read as the reverse complement.
AGCTAGAAGGTGCCTTTACTAAATTATTATTTGCTGTGACTGTTCATAAGCCCGATGGCAAAGTCACGCTGAAATTTGCTAAGAATGTTTTTGAAGATGATGAAAGAAAAAGAGCCAATAGCGGTAAAATCGATATGGGAAAAATCATCAAAACTGTCGCTGAACACTATTCATTGACAGAATCACAATTGAAGAGTAAAGTCAGGACTTCTCAAATCGCCTACGCGAGAAAAATAGCCATGTACTTATGCCGTTCGCTTTTATCTTTACCATATCAAGTGATTGGAAGAGAGTTCGGTAAGGATCACACCACTGTTATGTCAAATGTTCAAACGATCGTTGATGGTCTACAAGATGATTCAAATTTAAAAAACGCCATAGATACTTTGACTTCTAAAATTAAAAAGACAGATTAATACAAAAAAGCAGCAACAAAATTAGTAAAAGCTATGAATTAGTTTCATGGCTTTTTTTTCTTTATTCAATAGATTGAGAAAAGTTATCCACAACTATGGTTGATATCTATTGATTTACTAACTGACAATGTTGATAAATTTTAACAAACAATTCGTATAAAACAATAGGTGTAATTATTAAAAAAGCAGCATATTCATTGATGTTTTCTCATACATTGTTTTTACTCAACAAATGATAATGCCTGAATTATCCACATTTCCACAGCCCTTTATTATTATCATTATTATTTTTTTATTATTAATAAATAAAAAGAAAAATCGATTTGACTTTTAAAAAACAAAGAATGATATGATAAACTATTTTTACTCGGAGGAATTATTTTATGAAAAAACATCTATTAACAGCTATCGCTTTACCTTTAGTTTTTTTAGTCAGTTGTAGTAACGAATTCGGTTTGCCAGGTAAAGAGATCAGCAAAGAAGAAGCACAAAAAATAGTTGAAAGTTATTCTCAAGCAAATGTTGATGCAAAATATGAACCTACAGGCACTGGAACAATTGAGATGGTCATCACCAAAGTAGAAGGTAAGGCTGCTGATGCCGCTTTTGATGTAGGAGACAAACTGCTTGATGAAAAAGCAACAGATGTCACTGCGACTGTTGTTCAACTCGATTTCACTGATGCTACTGATGATGTTCATTTTTATGCTGATGGAAATGCATTATCAATCGGTGCTAAATTGACCGCAGAAGATTTAGAACAAGGACAAACTGGTGATATGGAATTACCTACTACTGGATCTACAATCAATGAGATGACTATGACTGTTCAAATCAATGCTGATGGTTTGTTGACCAATATGAATGCTGAGATGGATATGGATATAGATGATAGCAATTCAATCGGTGCTGAATTATCTATAGTCTTTACTTACACATTAAAATAAATTCATAATAAAAAAATAAATTTGATTTGTTATTCTTTTATTAGTTATTTTCAGCTTATATAATATTTATATTAGTTTAATCTAGATATTTATTATAGGAGCAAAAACCACTATGAAATTAACTATAAAAAGACAAAACTTTCTTAAATTATTAACATTAGCGATGAGCGCTATCCCTGCAAAATCTGCAGAGACGCAGTTCATGAACTTTTTGATTGAAGTCAGTGATGATAAAGTTTCAGTCATCGCTTCTGATGGCGATATATCTACAAAAGTCACTCAGTTAAAAAATGATGGTGATGAAGAGGTCATCATCGCTGTAGAAACTGGCGTCATTCAAGCACCTGCTAAATATCTTTATGATATCGTCAGTAAATTAGGTGGTGATATCATCACGTTAAATATGGTTGACACTAATTTCTTGAATATTTCAGATGATAATTCAGATTTTAATCTCGTCACTAAAGCGGCTGAAGAGTATCCTGAAATAAACTTGAGCGAACCAGAAAATAGTGAAGGATTTAAAACCAAAGTTAAAGATATCAAAACTTTGTTTGATGCCACTGCTTTTGCTGTGGCTACCAAAGGTCCTCGTGATCTTTATTATGGCATTAACATCAGCGCTAGAAATGGACGCCTTTATTTTTTGACAACCGACTCTTATAGAATGGCGCGTCTATCTTTACCAGAGGAAGGTTCGACTGCTGAATTTAATTTCACTTGTAAAGTCAAAGCGATTAATATGGTGACTGTTTTAAACGAAGATGACGATTGTACTATTTATTTTGATGATAAACGCGCGGTTTTTAAAACTTCTAACGCCATCATCACCACAAGATTATTACCTGGTGATTTTCCTTCACCAGACAGATTGATTCCGACTAAATTTCCATATTCAATCACGTTTGATACGAATGAGTTTTTAGCTGCCGCAGAAAGAGTCAGAATCATCTCTTCAGCTGAGGATCGAAATTCTCAAGTTCGTTTGACTATTTCTAACGAAAATGGAGTTATTCTTTCAGCTCGTTCGACAAATTATGGTAATTCCCAAGAAGTCATTAAAAAAGCCACATTCACACTGCCTGATTCTGAATATGTATTTGAAATAGGATTTAATGTTGACTTCGCAATCGAAGCTGTCAAAGCTCTCAAGAGCGAAAATATCACCTTTGTTTTCGCCTCAGCTGTCCAAATGTTCATGGTTAAGAATGATGATCCTGAAAATATTCAAATCATCACACCTATCAGAATTTCATCATTTAACGCATGATATAAAAAGGCAAAAAAACTATGGAGAAGGAACAGGCCCTTAGACTATGGGAAATGCTCTATGGTGATAGAGACATCGCCTATGATTATGCATCGCATCCGATGTATAAAAATGATTTTAGAAATTCAGAATCTGATGGCGGATGGGATGTTGATTATAAACAGCCACTTTCAAAAAACGGCAACACTTCGATGTATAACTTCATCCCGACTAGTATTTTGACTAAAGCTCTCAGAAATGAAAGAACAGTTTTTAAAATTGGAAATTTCTTATATGAGGTTCGTAAAGGAACTCAATATGGGAGTTTCCATATTTTTGATGTAACAGATCGAAGTCGTCCAGTTGATATGGAACCGAATAATCAAAATCAAGATTCGACATATAATCAAGAAAGATTACAAAAATCATTGGCGAGAAAAGAAGAAAAAAACATCGACTATGCTAAAGATTTATATGCATTCCGTAATCATTCAGTCGATTTTGGTATCAATCCACCTATTCAAGAAAAGACTCCTATCCCCGATGAGCAAATCGAAAAATTAAAAGAGATCTCAGCAGAGGCGACTATCGAGGCGAATGGTGAGGTTTATGAAGATAAAAATTTAAATTCGGAGAATGTTAACGAAAATATCGCTAACCCCCAAACTTCAGAGATAGAGAACTTAAAAAAACAGATCACAGATTTAAAGATAGAACTTTCAGATAAAGAGCACGATATCGCAGAATTGAATGATCGCTTATTAGCTTTAGATAATAAAGTTGAAGAAAAAGAGCAAAGCGGTGATTTACCACAAGAGATGACTCGTGAAGAAGAAATCTCTGAAATCGTTATAAATGATGAAGAAAATGAAAGATTAAAAGAAGAGAATGAGCGATTAAAGAATGATATCTCTGAGAAAGAAAAAGAGATTGAAAGGATAAATACCACCCTTTATTCGACAGTGAATAAACTCAATCAACTTCAAGAAACTCAATCACTTATTGAAAATGAAAACGGAAATTTAAAAGGTAAAATAGCCGCTTTTGAAGATGATAAAAAGACTCTTGAATCATATAAGATCATCGCTGAACAAAAAGGTATAGAAATCAATTCTCTAAAAAAAGAAATAACTTTATCAAATGATAAGCTTAAGCAAATTGAAGATGAAAGAAATGAAACATCTAAAAAAATATGTGAACTAGAATCTCAAAAAGCAGAATTAGAAAATGGTTCTAAAAACAAGCAATATCAAATCGATGAACTCACTGCACAATTACAAAAATATAAAGAAGTTGAAGCTAGTTTAAATTCACGAGTTCAAGAACTATTAAATAGTTTGGAGCAACTTAAAAAAGATAACGTTGAATTGAACGAATATAAGAATGAAATTCTTCAAAAAGAGACAGATTCTCAGAAGAGATTTTTAGATATAAACGCTCAAAAAGCAGAGCTAGAAAATCAAATTCAAAACATTTATTTAGAAAAAGCTGATGTTGAGAAAAGATTAGAAATATTGGCGGAAGAAAAAGCACAAAATGCTAGCACATTAGAAGAACTCAAAAGGAAAATTATTGAGTTAGAAAATATCAATGCTCAAAAAGATGAAGAATTAAATAAAATTAAAAACGAAAAACTAGAAGCCGATGATAAATTAAATGAGCAGTTAGAAATCAACAGCTCAGAAAATGAAAAATATCAAAAAATTGCAGATGAGCTGAATGATTTAAAGAATAGATTCCAAGAGACTGCACCTCTAAAAGCTAAGATTGCTGATTTGAATTCGGCGATTGATTTAGTGAATCGAGATGTTTTGAGTAAAGAGAACAAAATTAATCAACTATTAAAAGAAGAAGCGGAGCTCAACAAAACGATTGAAGAATTAAAGCTCAAAAAAATTACTGACGAGAAAAATTTAGATCAAATAGTTGAACAAAAAAAAGAAAGCGATGCTAATCTTTTAGAATATCAAAATCAAATTGAAGATTTGTCTAAGGTTAACAATGAAAAAGAAAATGTGATCAATGAATTACAGCTAAAGATCACATCGTTAAACGTTGAAAATGACCGATTGAAACAAGAGAATGAAGATTTGATTAGGACTAAACAGCTTTCTGCTGATGATAAAGAAAAGCTCGATATAGCTCTTGCTGAAGTTCAAAAAAGCAACGATGATTTAAAATCGAAATATATCGATTTAAATAATAGTTTTAATGATGTGCAAAGCAAATATTCCGCTTCAATTACTGAAAAAGAAGAATTATCAAAGAGAATAGAAAAGCTTCAACAGGATAATATAGCTTTACAAAATTACAAACAAAATCTCTATGATGAATTAAATAAGAATAAAGAATATCTATCATTAGCTGAAGAACAGATATCTCTAGATAGATATTCGGAAGTCAAATCATGGTTAGATGAAAATGGATTATCATTTTGCCAAAAAGATTTACAAGAGTATTTACAAGAGCATCCAGAGGCTAAAAAAGACGATCAACAATTTTATGAAGTCGAAGCTGATAGCGTGGTTTTAGAAGAGGATTTAACATCAATATCGCTCAGAAAACAAAAATCAATTAAAGCCAAAGAATTATATGTTGATCTGTTCGGATCTAAAGATGATGTCGTCGATTTCTCGGGACGCGAGATAAAATTTGATGCTTATGGCGATGAAACATCTAAATTCGGTTGGAAGTATGTTTTATATGATGAAAAGAAAGAAGAGAACTCCGAAAATGTTTTAATCGCAAATATCAAATCTCTGGCCGATTTTAAGAGAGACACAAGTTTTATAACTAATGGTCATAGTTTTGTGATGACTGAGATAGATGGTAAAAATTGTATCACTAGTCGAGATTTTGTCACTGATCCTTATAACTTTTCACAGGCTTTACAAGTCAGTGAGAATCAAATCAAACAAAAAGGACATCTGATTTATATTTTCATTCGTTTGATCGGCGCTTCTTTATCGATTGTTGATAAAAATAATGTTTATAAATTTGTCGATATCATCGATAAGACAGCGAAGAAATGTTGTCCTAAATCATTTATAGATATGAATGTCAACATCGATGATAGTATGGATTATATTTCAATCATTTTTGATGGTGAAAATGACGAAGCTTATAAAGAGGCGACTGAATATGCTATTTTAGTCAATTCATATCGTCGAAATTTCTATGACTTAAACATGTTGAACGCCATCATTATTTTAGATGAAATTGAAGTGCCATACACACTGAGACATATCACGTTTAAAGAGTTGATCAACAGAATAGATGATCAAGGATTAGTGGTCATCAAATATGATTTGATGCATAAAATTATAAATTCTACAATCAAAAGAACGATACATGTCGGTAAGCAGATAAAAGAGAAAATCGGCGAATATCAGAATAGTTTACGAAATTCAACTCTAGCTAAAGGTGAGTTTGCTGAAGTGTATCACAACCATTATAGCTATGATGAGCTCAATCTTATTTATAATCTGCGAAGAAGAGCTGAGAATTCAAATTAATTTCACGTGAAATATAAATTTATAAAGGAGTATTAATATGACGGTTTTAGAGAGATTTTTAAAATATGTCAGTTATGAAACAACCGCTTTAGAAGAAAAGCCCACTTCTTGTTCTAATGAAAAGATGCTTGTTTTAGCTGATGCTTTATTAAAGGAACTATTCGAACTTGAGCCAAATGAGATTTCAATCAATAGATTCGGTGTTATCGATGCTAAGTTTTACGGAGATAATTCTAAGGAAAAAGTCGCTTTTTTAGCGCATATGGATACTTCCAATCAAGCGTCTGGAAAGGATGTAAAACCACAGCTGATCGATTATGATGGAAAAGATGTAAAGCTAGGTGATTCTTTGATTTTGTCTGCTACAGATTTTCCTTCACTAAATCATTCAATCGGTCATAAGATCATCACGACAGATGGCACTACCCTTTTAGGCGGTGATGACAAAGCTGGAATCGCCATCATCATGACTGCTTTAAAAGAGGTTTTAAAAACCAAAAATCATCGTCCATTAGAAATTATTTTCACTACTGATGAAGAGATAGGCGCGGATGCTGAACACGTTTCAATGGAAATCGTCGATTCGAAGTATGGATACACTATCGATGGTGGAGACTACCGTCTCATCTCTGTTGAATCATTCACTGCATATGGTATGAAAGTCAAAGTTCGAGGCAAATCTATTCATCCTGGTTCGGCTAAAAATAAACTGGTCAATGCTGCAACAACGCTTTTTAAATTCACAGAAGCGTTACCAACTTTCTTAAGACCTGAAGATACTGCGGGAAAAGAGCCTTTCTATCATCTTTGTGATATCAAAGGCAGTGAAGATGAAGCGGAGGCAAATTTTATCATCAGAAGTTTTTCTGAAGAAGAGGTTGGGTATTTGATCAAATTAGCCCAATTCACCGCGAAGAGAATGAATGAAAAGCTCGGTTATGATGCTATCCTTCTTGATATCAAACCTCAATATCACAACATGAAACAAGTGCTAGATAAATATCCACAAATTCAAGAAGAGATGGAAAGTGTTTATAAAAAGCTCAACATCGAATATGAATACGAAGCCATCAGAGGCGGTACAACAGGTTCACAACTTTCCTTTAAAGGTTTACCATGTCCTAATTTAGGAACTGGCGATTATAATTGCCACGGAAAATATGAATATGTTGACCTCTTTGAAATGGAAGAGATGGTCAAGGTGGTTAAAGAACTCATGTCAGCTTGAGAAAGCACTTTCATAAACTTCTTCTTTAAAACTGAAAATCGATAAAAAACACAATCGATATTATTATTTATAAATATAAACATAATTATAAAAATAAATTACCCTCAAATGTAAGCACTTACAAACAAAACAAACGAAGGTTTGAATAATTATTTATTGACAATTTATAGCGTTGAAAACTACAAAATTTATAAAAACAGCAAAGAAATAGCTATGTGACCTGAAAAAAGCTAATCGATTTTTCACTTGCATTGATAAACAATCTCAATAAAATTGATTTTGCATATTTTTCGGAGGTTATTTTGATGAAAAAACTATTTTCTTTAGTTTCATTATTAACTTGCCTTGGCTTTGGTGGCCTTTTAGCCTCTGCTTCTCCAGTCAATATGCCTGGAGTAGAAAAAGCGGGAGAGGAAACTTTTATCGTCACTATTGATCAGGGCGTGAAATCTAGCAAAGCAGATGTTGCTAGAAATAAAGTGTTAAATGAACTCGCTTATCGCTTACCAGAAGAACTCTATCATATCGATCATGTTTATGATGAAGTTTTAAATGGCTTCTCTATCACCATGGATTCTTCTTTGAAAGATTATGTTGCTGAAATCCCTGGTGTTGCTAGTGTTGAGGTTTCACACACCTATGCTCGTCCTACAGCTTCGACCCTTTCTAGCGGTGCCAGTACTTTCGCTTCTTCAGCTGAAGATATCAAGAGAGATAAATTAGCCAACTATTCTGCAGAGACGATGTCTGCAACATCTACAGATATCTCTAAAGCGATCAAAGATGTCACTGGTACTGAAGGTGAAGCTCAATTGGGTAAGGGAATCACTATCGGTATTATCGATACTGGTTTGTTCTTAAATCAGGTCGAGGGAACCAGTCAAAGAAGTGAGTTAGAAGCTACTGCTGACGAATATAACGCAGCTGCTTTCAAAGACACCACAAATGTCGAAGATGTTCTTTCTGAAAGCGTTGTAAACGCTGCTAAGAGAGATCCTGAATTTGTTGGACAAGAAGGTGTTAGAATCAACAAAAAGATCGCTTTCGCATACGATTATCAAGGAAATGATAATAATGTTAATCCATCTACTGCTGATCACGGAACTCACGTCGCTTCGCTAGCAGCTGCTAATGGTGATGACTTCACTGGTATCGCTCCTAATGCTCAATTAGCGATTTTGAAAGTTTTCCCTGATGGAGATGGAGGAGCTGGTGATTCTGATATCATCGCTGCTATCAATGATGCTGCTAAGCTCGGACTCGATGTCATAAACCTTTCTTTAGGAACTGATTTGACCGATTACGATGATGATGCTTCATCTCTCACATATCAAGCGATTCAAGGGGCTATTGAGGCTGGTGTGATCGTCAACTATGCTGCTGGAAACTCTGGTAAATCGAGTTTCTCCGGTAATCAAGGATATTCTGATTGGACCACAGATACTGTTGAGTCTTCTTATTTGGGCGGTGAAACTTTAAATGATGAAAATGTCAATATCGTCGCTTCTTCTAACCCTGACAAAGCGTTCTATGAATCAATTTTACTCGTCAATGGCACAGCTGTTTCATACTACGATCAAGTCATCAACCGTGAAGGATCTACAATCGAATTCAACATCGAACATCCTTTCACTCAATTGTTAGGTGATCAACAAGAAGGAACATTTAATTATGTCCGTATCGGTGGTGTCGGTGCTGATAGCGATTATCAATCCTTCTATGATTCATATAATCAAGAATACGAAACTGCGATCTCGAGTTTTGCTGGATTGAAAGAACAATTAGGTAAAGATTCAAAAGTCATCGCTGTTATCGACCGTGGTGAAACAACCTTTACAGAAAAAACTCTTGCTGCTCAAGCAGCTGGTGCTGATGCGTTGATCGTCATCAATAATGATGCCTCTGTCACTTTCAATTTCAATTTCGATTATGGTTCTTATAACCCAGAAATCCCTGTTATTTTGGTCTTCCAAAATATGGGTCCAACCTTTGGCGAAGATAATACTGTTGGTGAATTGACTTTATCCACTAATCAAGCTGTTGTCGCTCCTGATGGTAACATCACTTCTTCCTTCTCCTCTGATGGACCTTCTTATAACTTAGATATCTCTCCGACTATCTCCGCTCCAGGCGGACAAGTCATCGGCGCTATCGATGCTTCTGTCGTCGGTGCCACTTCTAAGTTAGCTGGCTACGATAATATGTCAGGAACTTCGATGGCTTCTCCTAATTTTTCTGGCGCTTTAGCTTCTGTTTTAAGTGAAAAGAAACCTGAAAATGGCGGCAGTTTAGCACTAGAGGATGATGAAGCATTCGCTGCTTATAAGAAAAAGATTTCTAACATAGCTATGTCTACTGCTAATCAATTAGTAGATAGTACTGCTAATAATATCGGCTCGATCAGACTTCAAGGCTCTGGCATCATCAATGTCGCTGATATGTTAGGAAATAACGCTTATGTCACTTCTCCTTCTGTATCTGATTCCGAGGCTGTATCTAGCTCTGATGCTTTGAAGACTGAAAGCACGGAAGTTTCAAAAGTTGAATTGAAGAACAGAGGTACATTGAATACTGATTTAGCTACTGATGAAGAAGCATATATCGAATTCAGTTATACCATCCATAATGATAGCTCTAAAACTAGAACTTATACTCCTTCTCTCAGTTTGATGATTCCAGATTTGAGAATCCAATTAACCACTTCCGAATACGAAAATAGTAAAGAAAATGATCCGACTACTGTCGCTGATGTCGCTGAAAATTTACCCGGCTCGATCACTACTTCTATCAATGATCAAGCTTTAACTATTCCCGATGCTAATTGGGCTGAAGGAAAAGGTGATGTTGAAGTCGCTGCTAATTCTACTGCTACTGGCAAAGTTAGAGTTCGTATCGATAATATCGAATTAGATAAGGTTTTTGATGCTGATGTTGATGGCGATGGTGAAAAAGATGTTCCTGATTTCCACGGAACTTTAAGAGAATACTTCAATCAATATTTCAAATCAGCTGGCGGCAGCTATGTCGAAGGTTATTTATACTTAACTGAAAAGGATAGCACCACTTCTGAAGATAATGAAAATGGTGTTTCTCATACTTTGACAATGCCTTATCTCGGCTTCTATGGTGATTACACGGTTGGTAAAGCGGTTGAACCATTCCAATTTGAAAAAGAAAAAGGACATCTTTATAACTCTGAATTAGCTGATGCTTATATCAAAAATTTAAGCGGAACAGCTGCTAAGAGAAACGCTTATACTGGATCTACTCTCGCCGCTACTGGTTCTACTCCTACAAGTTCTGAAATCGGCAGAATCGGTGATTTATCAACATCTGCTTATCCTAATGGTACTAAATATTTAGATATCGCTCGTTATGATGAAAATGGAGACTTGTATTTGAAGGCTGGTGCTAATGGTGTTTCTGATCATTTGGTCAGTGTCTTCTATGTGAATAGATCTGTCTCTGAAGCCACCTGGAGCATCTCCGGCAGTGGTGTTAATAAATCAGGTCAAATCGGTGACTTATATGAATATAGCAGTGGTTGGGCTTCAGCTACTGGTATGGGTCTTGCTAAATCATTATTTGTCCCTGGTACTACGTCATATTTGATGCACCATGGTTATGCTTGCATCGATATCAGTTCTTTAGATGAAGGTGAATATACCTTATCTTATAACTTCACATTGAGAGGAACTAACACTACTCAAACCAGTTCATATAAACTTATCATCGATAAAACGGTTCCTGAATTCGTCTCTGCTGTGTCTCAAACCTCTTCTACTGGTAGACAACAATTAGTGGTTACAACTAAAGGTGGAGACAGCGCTATCAGTTATGCTGGTCGTGCTGCAATCCCTGTAAAAGTTGAAGGAAGTGATGATTTATATCAAGCCACTTTAACTTTGACTGATACTATCCTTGAAGAAAATGATGGACGTTTGAACATCACTATCACTGATACCGCTTATAACTCCATCTCGGTCATCGTTCACTTGAATTCTCTCAACGCCTTTGTCTCCGCTAGTGACATCCCTGATGATTCTGACTTTGTCTTATCGCCGACTAATATCTCTGCTGGAAATTATTCCTATGATGTGAACTTAACCGATGCTGATGGTGCTGATTTAGATTATGATGGCGTCGCTTCTTTAACTCTTTATGTCGGTACTGGTCTTGATGCTTCTACTATCACAGCTTCTGTCAACGGTCAAGCGGCTGAGAATATGTCTTATGATAGCGCTAGCGGATATTTAACAATCCATAACGTTCAATTCACTGATGGCTTTGCCTCTATCAGCTTGAACAGACAAGTCATCGCTCCTGGAACCACACCTGTTGATCCATCAACTCCTTCTGGCGGTTTACAAGCATGGCATATCGCTTTGATCGCTGTCGGCGGTGTCATCGTTGTTGGCGGTGCTGCGTTCTTAACTATTTTCTTTCTTAAAAAGAAGAAAGCTAAATAAGAATAAGTTTTGAAAATAATGCAAAAGCCCCGGGAAAGGCCGAGGCTTTTGCGTTATAATGATATAGAAAAAAGTTTTGTTAGATGTTATTATTACCTGAGACCAAAAAGACAATAGCTTGCTGGATAATCGCACTAGCTCTACCTTTAATCGTTATTCCACCTGTCTATCTGTGTACTGACTTCTATTTGAGTAATTGCTGTGTTATCATCGGTGTTATTTATTTAGGAGTCTTAGGATTGTTGTTTGTCGCAAGACAAGGGTTCTTCGATCTCTTCGGTTATCAATGTGCTAATTGGATTTCTTCTTTTAGAAAAGGGGCTCCTAAAAAGTACAAAGATATTTATACTTATAAAGAGATCAAAAAAGAGAAGAGACGCACGACACAATTCATTTGGTTGCCGTTTCTTCTAGTCGGAGCTGTTCTTATTATTCTATCGATCATTCTCGCATATTATTTGATTTGATTATTCCTGATAAAAGGAGGTAAAAATTATGAAAAAATCAGTTAGATTAATCTCTTTATTCGCTATCGGATGCGTAGGTTTATTAGCATCTTGTACTAATCACTCTGGAATCACTGGCGGCGGAAGTGGTTCAGGCGTTGTCTCTGGTTTAAGAGCGTTTTATGTCACATATAAAGGTCAAGATGTCAATAACGGTGATACTTTTAATATCAACGTTGGTGAAAAGAATATCCGTTTAGCTTGTCATGCCAACGACAATAATGAAGATATCACTCATCTAGCGACTTTTACCTCTAGTGATGATACTGTTTTGTCTATCTCTAACGGTTTGATCACTCCATTAAAAGCTGGTGAAGCAGATGTCACCATCACTAATGCTAGTGAAAAAGATTTTTCTTGCACTGTTCATTTTGTGGTTTCTGAATCTTCTATCGCTAGCGGTGTTCAATCTTATTCAACAGTTGATTATGATGAAAAAGCTAATATTTTAGGCGCTTTGGAGAAATATGCGGTCGATAATTATTTGACAGGTATCACTTTGTTTTCTAATGGCGGATATGTCGTTTATAACAATCGTTATAAACCTCTTCCTAGAGAATATGTTTCTGGTTATGGTTGGGGAACTATGAAAGAAGGTAAATTGGATAGCGATTTAACCAACGTCCCAGAAAATCACGATCCATCATATTATCAAATCGGTACAGTATCTGTAGCTGGTCATGCTAATGCTATGGATGCTTCTGGCTCTGATGTCTCTGATATCGCCAGCTATTATACAACCGCCTATTATTCTACTAGATTAAACGCTAGCAATAACGGTTATGAATGGTATCCGAGTTTAGCTTTAGATGAAAGACCTATCGCTGTCGATGAATTAGGTAATCAAATTCAAAGCGATTATAATCGCCGTTGGAGAATTCACGTTCGTACAGGTGATAAAGCTCCTGTTTATAGAACCGCTTCTACCGCAACTATGAACGGAACAAATTTATCAACATTCAATAAAAGATCAGTAGCTTTAGAGGATTATTTAACACCATTTAAAATCATGTTGACTTCTTGGAATGGTCAATATCGTGGTTCTGAATTAACCGATGGTGTTTCTGGTTTCACTGGTGCTGCTTCTTATTTCAATGCTACTTCAACTAATCCTAATGATGGATCAGTTGTTGATGAAGAAGCTTGGGATAATTTGATGGGCGATGAAAACGGCCAACTTCCCGATGGCTCACGTGGTAACATCATCGTCGGCAAAGATGAAGAAGGAGATTATATCGAATTCAATCTTTTATATCCGTGCACTCAATTTTATGCGATGTATTATCTCTCTAGCTCTTTATATTCGCCATTACCAATTGATTTTGTTGAAGCTGTAACGCCTTCAAATTTGGGTCAATTCCCTACCGGATATAGTCCAGTGGATACTTTCCTATATACTGGTCCTTACTATGTTGAACAATGGCAGAATGGTCAATATATCAAGCTGACTAGAAATGATGATTTCTATGAATATAAAGAAGGATTCACCATGAGCGATGGTAATCATCGTGATGTTTATCAGATCCCAGGTTTTGAATTCCAACAATATTCTCAAAAATCATTACAAAGCGAGTTTGAAACTGGAGCGATAGATTCTTATGCACCGACTAAAGATACTTTAGTCACTCCATATAACACTACGACTGGCACAAGTGCTCAAGGTGTCAAATGGACTCGTTATCAAACTAAAGGTGATTCCAACTTTAAAATCAATGTCAACTCTTTAACACCTGAAGAGTGGAGAAGACGCTTTGGTACTTCTGGTACTGTCTATGCGCATGATAGCAGTGAGACTAGTAGATGGGTGAACCAAAGAGAAGACAGAGCTTATTTGAGCGACAAGAATTTCTTGGACTTCTTAAGCTTTGCTCTTGATCGTGAAACTATTTGTACCTCTCGTGGTATGACGCCGACACAAAACTACTTCTCTGATAACTATTTGATCGATCCTGAAACCGGTATTTCCTATAATTCCACTGATGCTCATGCTGCTGTTTTAGCTGATCGTTATAATGAGAGCTATGGTTATAGCCCAGATGCGGCGAAGAGAGCTCTTGAAACCGCTATGGAAGAAACGATTATTCCGATGGGCGAAGATGGTAAATTAGTCGCTAATGGCAGTGGTCAAGGTGGAATTCCGACTAATCCTTGGTTGATCACAATCGATATGAACTGGATGAACCCGACTGATGAAAAAGACTATGGTGATGTGTTTGATTCTATCTATAGGATTTTTGATGAATTGATCAATGAAGTATATGGCGGGTGTTATAAACTTCACATCAATCCAATAGATGGAACTTCTGATTTTAATGCAGTCTATGATTTGATGAAGCGAGGTGAATTCGACTTAGGCTTCGGTGCTGTTTCTGGTAATGATCTTAACCCTCTCAACTTCTTTGAGGTTATGAAAGGTGATAACTCTTCTGGATTCACTTTAAACTGGGGACCAGATACCAGCAAGATCGATTCTGAAGATCCAATCATCTATGACGGAAAGAAGTGGTCATTCGATGGTTTATGGCAAGCCGCTGATTCTGCTGCATTATTGAATAATGATGGAACTTTTGCTGTAGCTTCCAACGTTTCTACTAACGGTTCTGGCAGCATCAAATATGAATCTATCGATTCTAAGAGTCAGTCAGTCACTTATCGTATCTCTTTCAAACAATTAGTGGATGCTGGCGCTAAAGAACTCTCATTATCTCTCTCTAATGGTGATGCTACTATCGCTTATACCAATGAACAATTAGAAGAACTTTGGGATAGCAATTATGTCGCTAGTATCGTTGTTGATAACACCTTAAATAAAACAAGATCTGTCACATTACGTGTGAGTTTTGAAATCACTATCAATGGTGCTGACGGCCCTCTCACCACTGAAACTTCTTCCACTATCGGTCTATTGTCTTACACTGGTGTGAATCAGTAATCCAAGGTGATCACATGCCTTACTTATTAAAGTATTCTCTTAAGCGTATCGTCTTATTAATATTCACAACTTTTGTGATATTGACGATCACTTTCTTCTTGATGAAAATGCTTCCTGACCCGCCTATCAGTGGAAACAATGTTGCTCAAAATGCATATTGTCAAGACCAAGTCAGCCAAGGCTATTACTTGGTCTTTCACACTGAGCAGACGGGATTAGGGAGCACGATTATCCCTCCGTATACTGATCCGACTGGAGCGACTTTCTTCTATTATCGTCGTCCTCTCATCGACCAATATTTCTCATGGCTAACCGGTATTTTTACTCGTTGGGAATGGGGAACTTCTTCTGTTATCCAACGTCAAGCTGATGCGATATACATCATCGGTCAAAGATTAGTCCCCACTATCACTATCAATATCTTTGCGTTGATCATTTCGCTTCCTTTAGGTTTTATCTTTGGTATCATCGCTGCTTTAAAGAAAAATAAACCGACAGATCATGTCATTTCTACAGTTGTCATGATTTTTATATCTGTCCCTTCGTTTGTCATCATCTCTTTATTGATGTTGTGGTTATCTTATGATACCGGCTGGTTACCCTCTTCTTGGCCGATAAATGGTTCACCTATATCTGCTTATGCAAGAGCGATGGTGATCCCTGTTCTAGCGCTATGTTTTGGTACAATCGCGGCTTTCACTAGATATACAAGAGCTGAACTCTGTGAAGTTATGTCTAGTGAGTTCTTATTATTAGCTAGAACTAAAGGATTGACTAAGAGCCAATGTGTTGTTAGACACGCTTTGAGAAATTCACTTGTCCCGTTAGTTCCGATGATCATCGGTCAATTCATCGGTATCTTAGGAGGCTCGGTCGTTTTGGAACAATTATATGGTATTCAAGGTATTGGTAGATTATTTGTCGAAGCTATCAACGCCCGTGATTATAATGTTTTGTTAGTCGATATGGCGGTCTTCACTATGATCAGCTTAGCTGCTTCTCTCCTTGTTGATTTGAGCTATGGTATTGTTGATCCTCGTATTAGAATGGGAGCTAAAGCCTCATGAACGATCAATTAGAAAATAAAAATACATCACCTGAAGAAACTCAGGGTTTTGAGCTCATCGATGCTTTCACTGAAGCCAAATCTGCGGATGGGCAAGAGGTTTCTAGTGATGATTTCAAGTTTGTTCAACAAGATAAAAGCATTCATGATGTTAAGTTCAGCACTAAGCCAACAACATTTTTCAGAGATGCTATGCGTCGTTTTGCTAAAAATAAATCTTCGGTCGTCGGAGGTATTATTTTAGGCATTCTTTTCATACTCGCTATCATCTTACCGATAGATGGTGTCATTCCATTTAATACTACTATCGGTAGCAGCGGTGGTGAAGTTAATATTCTTAATTATGAGACGAATTTACCACCTAAGATTTTTGATACTGGAACAGGATTTTTAGACGGCACTTTAGAGATGAAGAATCAACCATATCCGATAGATAACAATGGTAATTATATCGGTCTCGGTGCTTCTGAAGAGTGTATCGTCGGTATCGGTGATGTTTACACTGGTTATTCTAATGTTTATAGCTCTGATGGTGAAGGCGGATATGCTACTGTCACAAGAAATGTGGATTCGAGTGAAGAAAACACTGGAATCGGTTGGATGTATTCGGTCTCTTATGAGTATGATATCAGCCAATACGATTACACCTTCTCTTTCACATTAGGCTGGGCTAATGCTGAAGATTATGTGCAGCCGGAATTCGATGTCTTATTCTATGCGAATAACACATACTATCCTCTCACTGATTACAGCTTAGAATATGGTACTATCGGTGAAAAAGCAGATAATGATGCCACTGTTTATCCTTATGAAACTCAAGAAGTCAATCTCACGACTCTTTTGAAAAATAACGCTGCAATTCAAGAAGATTTTCCTGATGCTACCACTATCACAGGATCAGTCGGTTTGATTTTTAAAGCTGACTCTAATTCTAGAACAGCGATTTATGTTCATGATGCTACTTTATCTTCCACCAATGAGAGCTCTCGTGAACAAGCGCAATTAGCCAATCGTTCATTTGATGATGCTAATGAATTGGTCGGTCAACCTATGACAATCAATAATCAACCGAATCCGAGATATTGGACAAATAACTCTTCTACACAGTTCAATCCTACTGATGCTAGAACTTCTAGATGCGATATCATCTATGATATGTATCAAGTGAGATATGGATTAAATAGTATTACCATTGCTCAATCCGTTTTGGATAATTGGGTGAGCCAAGGTTTAGTCGAATATACTGATGGAAATCCAGCATCATATAGAAAGACGGAGTTAGGAGAAGCTAATAACGATGTTTATGTCGAGTCCATCTCACAAGATAACGGCAGCACACTAAGTGCTAATGTCATCATGTGGAAGTATTTGGGCTATGATCATATGCCTAAACACATTTTTGGCACTGATAGCAAAGGTCGTGATTTGCTCAAATATGTTTTCTCAGGTTTAAGAACCTCTTTATTACTTGGTCTTATAGTCGCTGCCATCAACATTTTCATCGGTGTAATCTGGGGTTCTATCTCTGGTTACTTCGGCGGTAAAGTCGATTTGATCATGGAGAGATTTGTCGATATTTTAGCCGGTATACCTTGGATTGTTTTGATGACTGTTCTCTGTATCAAAATGGGCCAAACATTCTTTGTCTTCGCTTTAGCTTTATGTTTGACAGGCTGGATTGGAACAGAATCCGTCACTAGATCACAATTCTATCGATACAAAGGCCGAGAATATGTTTTAGCTTCTAGAACTCTAGGTGCTAGAGCGCCAAGATTGATTTTTAGACACATCTTGCCTAACGCTATCGGCACTATCGTCACCAATTCGATATTGATGGTGCCATCTGTCATCTTTAACGAAGCGACCATCTCTTATTTGGGGTTAGGTTTACAAGGTCTTGATTCATTAGGCGTCATCTTATCTGATAATCAAAATCTGTTGAATCAATATCCATATCAATTGATTGTTCCTGCTGTCATCATCTCTTTGTTGATGATCTGCTTCAATCTTTTCGGTAATGGCTTGAGAGATGCATTTAACCCATCTCTGAAAGGATCGGATTAATATGGCTTATAAATATGATGAAAAGATCCTTTCTGTGAAGGATTTGAAAGTTTCTTTTAAAACTGATGAAGGAATCATTCATGCTGTCAGAGGAGTCTCTTTTGATTTGAATAAAGGAGAGACTTTATGTATTGTCGGCGAATCTGGCTCTGGTAAGTCAGTGACTTCTAAAACCATCATGGGTATCCTTCCTGCTTCCGCTATCATCGAAAGCGGTGAGGTTATGTATGAAGGTGAAGATTTGACTAAGATTTCCGAAGCTGAATTCCATCGTATCAGAGGAAAGAAAATCGGAATGATTTTCCAAGATCCTCTCTCTTCATTGAACCCCATTATGAAAGTGGGTAAACAGATCACTGAGGCTTTGCTCATCAATAACAATCATTTAAAAACAAGATTTGAAAGCCTCATCTCTAAAGAATTAGCTTCGTATCGTAATCTTAAAGTTAAAAGAGATGAAGAAATATCTTTAGCGAAACACTCTTTAGATTCGATCTCAGCTAAATATCAAGAGAAGATAAATGTTTTAGAGAGTGATTTAGCTAGCGAAGAAGCCAAATTGTTTGAGGTGAGCAAAAACGATCCTCGCTTCAAAGAACTTAATGAAAGCTACGAAAAGCTTTATAAAGAAACGAAGGCGAAAGTTTTAGAGTTGAGAAAGCTTGAAAAAGAAGAGATCAAATCTAAAAAAGCTGAAGTAAAAAAAGCGATCAAAGAAGCTAAATCCACCTATAATAAAGAAAGACCGATTTTAGCTAAAGCATTAAATGAAGCTAAGAAAAAAGCTCGCATTGATAATAAGAATTATGAGATTGAGGAAAAAGCTAAAGATAAGAAAGAGTTAAGCGATTTTGATTCTCAAACATCTGAACTTATATCTCAAAAAGAAAATGAGCTCAGCGAGTTAAAAGCTAAGCTTTCGACCTCTTCTTCAATAGTTTTAGCTAAACAAGAAATCAATCAAAAAGAGATTGAATTAGCTGATTTGAAGAAAGCTCGTTCAGATGAACGTGAAAAACTTCTCCTTTCGCATAAAGCTAAATATAAAATCACTAAACATGAGGCTAAAGAACGCGCTTTAAAGGTTATGAGAGAAGTTGGTATTCCTCAACCTGAAGTGCGTTTCAAACAATATCCATTTGAGTTTTCTGGTGGTATGAGACAGAGAATCGTCATCGCTATCGCTTTGACCGCTAATCCTGATGTTCTCATCTGTGATGAGCCGACCACTGCTCTTGATGTCACTATTCAAGCTCAGATTCTTGAACTCATCAATCGTCTGAAGGAAGAAAGACATATGTCCATCATTTTCATCACTCATGATTTGGGTGTTGTCGCGAATATGGCTGATCGTGTCGCTGTTATGTATGCTGGTAAAATCGTTGAAGTTGGAACGGCTAATGAAATCTTCTACAATCCTAAGCATCCTTATACTTGGGCTTTGTTATCCAGTATTCCTGATATCGATTCAAAGGAAAAATTGGAGGCTATTCCAGGAACACCACCATATCTTTTAAATCCGCCTGTCGGTGATGCTTTTGCCACTCGTAACAAATATGCTTTAGCGATTGATTTCAAAGAACAGCCACCTTATTTTAAAGTGTCTGACACCCATTATGCGGCCACTTGGCTACTAGATAAAAGAGCGCCGAAAACAGAGCTTCCCAAAATTGTTTCTCAAAGAATCAAAGTCTCTTTAGAAAGGGCAGGTATTCACAATGTCGAAGACATCAAGTAAAACACAAAAGCGAAAGCTCGAAAATCAAAAAAATCCTTTAGAACAGATTCTTGTCAAAGGTTTAGACAAGAAGATGGACACTCATGGAGTCTCTTTTAAAAAGGATTTAGCTTTTAATGATACTATTTTATCTGTCAGACATTTAAAGATGTTCTTTCCATTAGGCGAAGGAAAAAAATTAAAAGCTGTTCATGATATCTCTTTTGATGTCAAAAGAGGAGAATGTTTCGGTTTGGTCGGTGAATCGGGATGTGGCAAAACCACCACGGGTAGAAGCATCATCCGTTTGTATAACATCACTTCTGGTTCAATCTATTTCAAAGGCTTTAGAATCAATGCGGGTAGCCGTTGGAACGAAAAAGAGATCAAGTGGTCTAAAATCAAAGGAAATAATCAGATTAAAGAATTGAGACAAAATCTCAAGAACGAATTATCTGAGATGGATTCTTCCCCGACACCAGAATCACAAAAAGAGATTCAAGATGTAGTAAAAAGATATCAAGATGAGATTCATAGTGTCGAAACAAGAATTTCTGATATCAGGACTGAACAACATAAAAAGATCAAACAGATCAAGTACGATAATCGTCATGTCAGCCGCTCTTTGATGAGCAGGATGCAAATGATTTTCCAAGATCCTATCGATTCTTTGGATCCGAGAATGACGGTTGAAGATATCATTCAGGAAGGATTAAAAATCCAAGGTTTTAAAAATAAAACTCAGAACCATGAAAAAGCGGTTAAAGTTCTAGAAGAAGTCGGATTGATCTCTGACTATTGTTCGCGTTATCCCCACGAGTTCTCTGGTGGTCAAAGACAGAGAATCGGTATCGCTAGAGCGTTAGTCATGAATCCTGAGTTCTTGATTTGCGATGAACCTATCTCAGCATTAGATGTCTCTATCAGAGCTCAGATCATCAATCTCTTGAATAGATTAAAAGAAGAAAGAGGATTGACGATTATGTTCATCGCCCACGACCTCTCAGTCGTCAAGTATTTCTGCGACCGCATCGCTGTTATGTACTTTGGTGAAATGGTTGAATTAGCTACTTCGGATGAATTGTTCAAGCATCCTTTACATCCATATACTAGAGCTTTATTATCAGCTATTCCTAAACCAGATCCTCTCAGTGAAAAGAAGAGAAAGAGAATCATCTATAACCCAGCTAAAGAACATGATTATTCAGTCGAAAAACCTTCGTTTAGAGAAATAATCCCCGGTCACTTTGTTTTAGCCTCTGATTCTGAAATGATCAAGTATCAAGAACTTATCAAAGAAGAAGATGAAGCTAATGCTAAAAAAGAGGAAGAAAATCGTCGATTAGGTATCGAATAAAAATCAAAGGCTATCATCGCTATTAATAGATAGTGATATGGCCTTTTTTAGTTGATAATCGCAAAGAAAAAAGTAAAGCGCTTTCACATTAAAATAATAAAAATGATTTACAAAACAAATCAGCAAAAAATATCTAAAAATATCGATAAAATCGGCGCTTTTTAAAAAAATCAACGTAAACTTTTAAATAGAGTTAAATTTAAAACCACTTTTTATCAATCACTTTTTTGATATGATTTTCAATGTCTATTTTTTAGGAGGCTTTTTGTCATATGAAAAAACAATTTATTTTAGGTATAACCGCTCTAGCTTTATTAGCAGGCGCTGGTGCTACCACATTAGTTTCCTGCCAACCCGATTATCCTGCTGTCACTATCGAATTGAACCGTAATACAATTCAAGCAGAAGTTGGCGGATCATACACTTTAAGAGCTACTGTTAACTCTTCTGAATCCATCAATAATTTCATGTCCAATTTCACTACCGACAATCCAGAAGTCATTGAATTCACCACTACTACTAGTGGGGCAACTAATGTCTCTTTCACTGCTAAAGCTATGGGAACAGCCACCATCACTGCTACTTCTGTTGTCAATCCAGATATCTCTGCTTCTTGCACAGTAACTGTTGGCGAAGCTTTACCAACTTTACCGGAAGTCTTCTCTGCTATCAATAAGACTCATAACTACACTTTGACAGCTACAATCGATGGATTATATGTTAGTGAGGCTGGTGATCCCGTTGTTGCTCACGATTATACGGTCTTAACTGATGAGGCTATCATCCAATATACAGATATCGGTGGCGAAGATGCAGCTATTTGGAAATCAAAGGATGGCAATTCTTTATATGGTATCGGTGTTGATACTGATGGTTATGCTGGTTACATCCAATATTCTGATTCTGGCTTCGTCAATTCTCCTGAAAGAATCATCTCTAGTGAAGGCGGATTTTTAACTTCAGAAAATTTTGATGGCGCTGGTTTATCTTCACCAACATCTGGTGATTTATTCATCTCTTTATCAGCGATTAATCCGAGCTATTATCCAAGTGAAAAATCTAATAATAATATTTATGAGATTGTTGGTAGTAATGCTGACTCAGAGTTTAATTCAGTGTATGTTGAAGTCGGTTTATTAAATGCTTTCGCTCCTGATGTTTATCAATCATTAGTTCAACAGGTGGTTGGTAGTGATGGTATGTATTCTTTATTAGATGTCGTCGGATTATATGACACATCTATTGAAGTGTTAGGCACAACCAATTTCAAAGTCACCTTCACAATCGGAGATGCAACCGTCGTCGGTACTATTGATAAGTTAGGAACAACTGCTTTAAGTGATATCTCTACTATGCTTCCGACTTTGGAAACTGATTTATCAACATTTACTACGGTAGTTCCTAAACTCAATTCTGAATTAGAAGCTGCTGCTGAAGGATTTGAAGGCAATAATTATGTCCAAAAGATCTATAGCTTCTTCAAAATCTCTGAAGGCGAGTATGCTGAATCATCATATAATTGTTATTTTGCTGACAATTATGTTTTCTTATATTATGATGAAACATTTGTCAATGACTACAATAAATATAAAGGTCCCACTGAGGAAGAACTCACTGTCGGTGGAACCGGATTATATTATAAAGATAATACTATCATCTTATTTGAAACTGATGGTTCTTCAGTGACAAATGCTATGGATGCTGGAACTGGTAAGGGAACTAAACTCAGTGATTACGATCTATACACTTCAACTGATGGAATGTTCAGAAATTATTTCACAGCAACTGCTGCATATTCTGAAGATAGATCATTCTTCTACCAATTCACTCCTGAAGCTTCTGGTTTGTGGAAAGGAGATGATACTGAGTATCACATCGCTCAAGCTGATAAGACAAATTTAATCGCTCAACAATTAGTTTGGGGAGCGCCGATCAATACTGAGTTCCCGACAGGAGAATCTTTGCTCGGTATGAATGTAGTATTATCTGCTGGTTCACTTTCTGAAATTAATTTCTCATTCGGTTGGCCGTCTGGTAATGGATATTATCAAACTTCAAAAGCTACATTCACTAATTTTGGTAAAGCTGAGGCAGCTAACCCGCTTAATGATGCGATTGAAACTTTCTTCTCAACCTACAATCCTTCTGAACAGCCTAAAGAATAATAATTAATTTGCACTTAAAAGAGTTACATAGTCGATCAGATTGTGTAACTCTTTTTTATTGAATACAAATCTTCAATTGAGAAGGAGATTGTTGGATGTTTTATAACTGTACTTATTTTAAAAAAACATCGCCTTACGCATCAGTGAAAAGCAAGCGCGATGTAAGGGGTTTCTTTAGTCATTTCAAAAAATACAAAAATCTATAGAAAATAATCTTTTTAATAAAAAATTGATCAAAATAGCGTCATTTTTATGTTTTTTATATCGAATTATAGAATATTAATTTCTGAATTTTTAAATCTTAATTTAATGAGCTTTTTTATAATTAATTTTAATTTCAGAAGGAGGAATATATATATATGAAGAGAAAAGCGTTTTTAATTTTAGTGTCATCGGCACTATTGATCGGCACTGGGTTGACAGCTTGTACAGAGTCTGATTCTAGTTCGACACCGACAGCGGTCAATGCTTTGACTGATGAAATGTTGAGTCAAGCTGGTAAAGGTTATTCATCTGAAAATCTTGTTAAGGTTGACTACAATATCGCAGGACAAGAGGCGACGAGCCTCCAATCTTATGCGGACGTTGAATCTGATGCTGATACATATCATGTGACTGCTTATGTGGGTTCTCAAGACGGCACTCCTCAAAAGGAAGAGATTGATTATGATGAATATTATCAAGCGGTGACAGATGGAGATTTGGTTTTAGCAGGTCATAATTATATCGGGTTGAGCAACACTGTTGAAACTGAAACTTTAACAGATATGACTTGGCAAGAGAGTTTCAGCAATTTCTTTGGTTCGTTGAAGAGTGAAAATTTTGTTAATGCTGCTACGCAATATCATTTTACATTGGATTTAGAAGGATTATCTGACGATTTAAAGAGTGCTATCGCAACTCAAGCTATCGGTGGCTATGGATTCACTTTGGAATCATTAGAAGTCATCACCGATGGGTTTAAAATCACTGGCTATACTTTTGTTAGTGAAGAATATGTTTATGAAGGACTAGGCAGTATGACTGTCACTGTCATGGCGACTATTGATGAATTGAGCGAAGATGTCATCACTCCATTAGAAGGATATACTGGTGAGGCAGACGATGATTTTGATACCGCGATGAAAACTTTGCAGGCTGGTAATTATCAAGTGGCAGAAACTTTCTCAGTTGTTGCTGACACAGGAGTGTTACAGCCTTTATCAAGTTTGAGCGGCACTGTTTCTGGCGGTGTATTAGTCGATCTAGATGATACTATCATGGTCGATAGAGATGGTTCATTACATAGTGTTATTCAAATGTCTAATGGCACATATTATAAATCCGGCTATTATTTACCAGGATGTGGGCTGCCAGACTTTGATATCTCTTCTATCTTTTTCAAGAAGAATGATAGTGGTGAATACGAATTAGATTTAGAGACTTATTCAAGTTTAACTGTTTCTACAGCTGAGTTTGATCCTTTTGCTGCTGATAGTATCGCTTCTTTAACTGTGAGTATCACTAGCACAGAGATCACTTTCACAGCCGAATCTGTTTATTCTTATAGCGGATATGAATTTCCTAGCCAGTATGTTGTTTCTTATACTTCTATTGGGGAAATCGAAGATTCAGGAGTAGAAGTACCTGAAGAGATCGACTATATCAGATTTGATGAATACTTCAATTATTATTCAATCAAAGAGGGTTTAGGACTTGCTGATTGCACAGATGATGAAGCTGATCAAATCGTTCATGAAATCCCTATCCCCTGTTATTATGGAAATGCTAGTCTTTTACAATTGACAGATGGTAGCATGATGTTAGGAACGAATTTTACAGTCACTAGCCAAGATCAAATCAATACGTATCTCAATTTGATTTTGAATCTCGATTTCAGTATGTTTATGGACTGTGGATATGAAATCGACTCCGAAAATCTTATCGCTGCTAAAGAAGTGACAGTTGGTGAAAATACATACGATATCAATTTGGAATTCATTTATGCTTCCCTTTCGCAGACGGGTACAGAATTTAGCGCTGGTGTGATGATTCAAATCACTAAGAAGTAAGAATTTTACTGATTTATAAAAAGTCTGATATTACTGATAGTTTGTCAGACTTTTTATAATGATTTTGAAGCATATTTAGCCATTGATAAAAGAAGCTTGAGCAAATTCCAAATATAGTGATGATCATTTAAAACGTTCAAGAAGACTTTTGAATTATTTTTAGCTAATACAGGCATGTTATAAATAAGAACTCTGATAGGTGAATTAAGGATGGTATTATAATAGATTTTGTTTTCTTTGATTGATTTGATTTTACTGATTATAGCAATAAATAGTCTAGCACCCTTGGAGCCTTTGCTCTTGGCTTCTGTTAAAGTCGTTTCTATGTCGAAAGGTTTAGCTTTTTTAACTATAGGCATTTCTTTATTGAATAAAGTTTGAAATAGCTCGTCATTGATTTTATGTATATTATTTATATTATATAAAGATGTTTTTGTAGTAATATGTGAATTATTGAATGAATATTTTAATTTAAAACTATCATCCAAAGAATCAAATCCTATTGTAAATGTGTATTCTCCATATAGTGGTAGATATCTGTTTGATTCGATATCAAAATAAGATAGTTTTCTTTTGTCTATCGGCAAGATAATCTCTTTTTCTTCATATGCTTGTAAAAAAGGTTTAGAAAAAGCTATCAGTTCTTTTTTTGGATTATAAATATGATCATTTGGTTTGCTCATATAAATTTGCACGCAGGCTTTTCCTGGAATAGAACTGGTGTTTTTTATTATCACTTTGACTGTGATATCTTCATCTTCAAGTAAAGAGCAAGCTTTAAGTTGGAAATTTGAATAAGACAAACCATAGCCGAACGGAAATAATACGGGAACATCAAAGGTTTGATAATAACGATAACCAACATATAAAGCTTCTTTATAAAGAACGTTGTTGCCATCTCCAGGAAAATATTCATAAGAGGGATTATCTTTGAGCTTTAGAGGAAATGTTTCAGCGAGATGTCCACACGGATTTTTATTTCCTAAGATTAGATCATATAAAGCATCATTGACAGCTTCACCTCCTAAAGAAGTGTAAAAAACAGCATCTACCTCATTGATAAAAGGAATCTCACATACAGAACCTGTTTCTATTATGACAATGATTTTTATGTCTAGTTTTGTCAGTTCTTCAATCAGTTTTAATTGATTTTTAGGCAGTGAAATATCGGTTTTATCAATGCTTTCACATTCTTCTAAATCATTATATCCAAGAAAAACAATTACGGATTTATAGTGCTTTGCTTTATCGATTGCTTGTTGTAAATGAGTGTTATCGTTTTCGTTTTGTAAGTTATATCCTCTTATGTAATCTAAATCACTAGTCATTTCTAAGAAAGAAGTAGATTTATAAGTGTTGATGTGCGAACTTCCTCCTCCCTGGATATGTGGAGTTGTAGCTAATTCACCGATGAGCAGAACATCTTTTAAATCATGAATCGGTAAGATGTGATTATCATTTTTTAAAAGTACTATTCCTTCTAACGCTGCTTGCTTAGCTATTTCGTGCCCATCTTCAAAATTTAAATCAACATGTTTATGCTCTTTATGGAACTTGTCACTTGTTTGTTTTAAATATAAAATGGCTTGGTCACACGATATTTCAACACTTTTATCTTTAGTTATTGCTTCATATACTTTTTCATAATTGATTTCATTTGATTGCGGCATTTCTAAATCAAGACCATTCAATAGAGAATTGACAGGATTTGAAACTGCATACCAATCAGAGATGATCAAACCGTTATAGTTCAGCTTTTTTCTTAGATAATCAGATAACAAAGCTTTATTTTCAGACATATGCACGCCGTTCACCATGTTGTAACTGGTCATAATCGATGCCGGATTTGTCGCTAAAATGACGTCTTCAAATGCTGATAAGTATATTTCGTGTAGAGTTCTATCATCTATGACAGCGTTTATTGTCATTCTATTTGTTTCTTGCGAATAAGCACAAAAATGTTTTAAACAAGCGCCTACTCCTTGGCCTTCTAAACCGATGACATAAGCTTTAGCTAATTCGGCAGTGAGATAAGGATCTTCACTATAATATTCGAAATTTCTTCCGCCTAAAGGGTTTCGCTTTATATTCATCGCTGGACCTAGAAGAATATCGATATCGTAATATCTGGCCTCTTTGCCAATCTCAGCAGCAACCAAATTAACGATATTCGGATTAAATGTTTGACCTAAGAGAGCGCCTGATGGAAAACAAACGGCTATTATAGATTGTTGTAGATAATTAGAGTTTTCTAATTCTTTTCTGATGCCGATAGGGCCATCAGAAAAAGTTAAAGAGCACAGGTCAATTGTTTTATTATTTTTGCTTTTCCAATTTCCGATACCTCTCATAAGAGCGGATTTTTCTTCAATACTTAACTTTTTAATCTGTTGCTCTGTTGTCATAATTAAATTATAGAATTTAATAAGTAATAATTAAAAGTGTGACTTCGACTAATTGAACTTTCTTTTCGTATGACTAAATCAAAGAACAGGTATTTATCTTTTGTTAAATATTCAAATCAATAAAAAACCATGTGGATATTTCATTTATTAATCATGACAACATTGTTATAATTTTAAAGACGAAATCAAAGGAGACGATTGATGAAAAGCATTTCAATAATCTTGCCGTGCTATAACGAAGAAGAAGCTCTCCCTTTATATTTTCAAAATGTTGATCCAATCATAAAAGAGATTAAAGATTACAATTTTAATTTTATTTTAGTGAATGATGGCTCTAAGGATAAAACACTCGAGGTGATGAACGAGCTTTATCAGAAACGAGATGATATAGAGATTGTTAACTTAGCGCGTAATTTTGGTCAAAATCCAGCCATTTATGCTGGACTAAGTGTTTGTGATAGTGATTTTGCTATTGTTATGGATGCTGATTTGCAAGATCCAGTTGAACTTATTAAAACAATCACTGAAAAATTTTCTGAAGGATATGATGTCGTCTCACCGCATAGAGCAAATCGCAAGTCAGACACATGGTTTAAGAGAACGACAGCAGGACTGTTCTATAAATTTGTGAATGCGATTGAAGGAAAGAAAGTCATACCTGAAAATGTGAACGCTTTTAGAGGGGTTTCTAGAAGAGTAGTTAAATTATTTAATGAATTACCGAATAAAGATCGTCTATTTTTGAATGATGCAGCTTTTGTCGGTTTTAAAACATGTTATGTTGATTTTGTTAGACAAAAACGTGCCGCAGGGACTTCTAAATATAATGTCAATAAATTGTTCAATCATGCTTTTAATATCATTTCTAGCGGGACATCTCAACCACTGTTTGTGATATTAAAAGTTGGAGCGATTTCTTCTATAGTGACTTTTTTAGTTTTTATCAGTCTTTTGATTTCTTATTGTGTCATCAATACTGGCGATGCTTTTTCTTATAATCAACATCTGACAATTTTCTTTATACTAAGCAGTGTTTTCTTCGCTCTATCTGTCGTCATTTTTATCATCGGAATCATCGGTTTATACTTACATAATGTGTTGATCAACACGAGAAACCAACCTTTATTCATCATAGATAGAGTGGTCAAACAGAATGATAAAAAAGAATTAAATTCTTCTTCTTTTGATAAAGAAGAAAATGGAATAGTTGACTAAGCCAACTAAACTTAAAGCTGCCAAGACCACACCTATATCTAAGCCATAGTCTACGAAATTTAAGGTGATTATGTGCTCACCTTTTGTCAGAGAAGAAATATCACATGCTGAAAAGATATTGAATCGTTTAACGGTGTCCATCTTTTTACCATCGATGTAGATGCTCATACCCTCTTCCAAAGGTAAAGTGAATAGAAGATAACGATTATCATTGATGAGATTTAATTTACCAGTTATTTGATATGTAGATGGTGAAGATTGGATTTTTAAATCAGAGATAGTATCTTCTTTAATCGCATTTATATATTCTTGCAAAACATCTAAATCTTCATAGTAGATTTCTGCTTGTAATCGATAATTGTTGGTAGCAAAAGGTATTGAGACTCGAATGTTATGTGTGCTATTTACTGAGCCTGTGAATCCTCTGATTCCTGCATGCCAATACGACATCATCTCGATATATCTCCAATCAAAAGTGATTCTCAAATCGGAATCTCTTTCTTTGAACATGAAATAAAGATTATTGTTTTCAGCTTCTTTGGGGACTATGAATGTATAAGTGATAGTTCCTTTATCTCCTGTTAAATATAAAGCACCATCTTTTTCTGTGGCTTCTAAAGATGACGATAGATTAATATTTGGAGTTATCTTTTTAAATATATCTTTTTTGTCACCATTTGCATCAACAACTTTATCAGTCATATTTTTGAAGATTTCATTTTGATATTCAAAATGATCATACCAATAAATCTCGCCGTCATCTTTGGTATATCCCTCACTTATATAAGTGTAGTCTGATGGCATCACGGTGAATGCTAGCGGAAGTGTATAAGGATTCTCATAGAAACTCATATCATTGTTTGAAGGTATATTTAACTTTGTTAAACTAGGTAAGAAATGGATCACATTTTGCTTGTTATCATCAATGAGATATTTGATACCCAAATATGAATTCATACTGACTGTGGAGCCGCCATCATACCCTTCGTGATAACCGTTATAATGAAAGCCGATTTTTTCTAGATAAGACATCACATCTTTTTTTTCAACAGATGAGAAATGTGAGATGCCATTAAAACCATAAAACATGGGATCATTGTCAGCTTCATTAAATGAATGGGGCCTTAAAAATGTGTTTTCCATTCGATATAAAGAGTTATCATAAGCTCGTAATGCGTCTACATCAGATTGAAATCTTTCATCTTCTAAGTATTCGCTTTGGCTTAAATATTCTTCACTATTAATATTGGTTTTTAAGACATTGTCTTCTCCTTGATAGATTGAATATCCAGCGAGCCCGAGTATCAAAACTGAAGAAAGGCTGAAAATGGTTGACGCGTGTTTAGCATGATATTTAAAACATAGTGAACAGAGGAAAGCGATAAGAATCGTTAAGATAAATGAGATTAATCCTGCGATTGAAAT
The DNA here is from genome assembly GCA_944371605.1 of uncultured Bacilli bacterium. Lineage (GTDB taxonomy): Bacteria > Bacillota_I > Bacilli_A > RFN20 > CAG-288 > Enterosoma. The sequence continues at coordinate 38,239 of CALVXU010000019.1, read as the reverse complement.
ACTATATGTATCACCATTAGAGTTTGCTAAATAAGTGACTAAACTCCAGCTGATCACCCCTATAACAATAGGGACTAAATAACTTATCAAAGGTGTTTTATCAATTCCTTTAAAGCCTTCTTCACCATATAAGCAAATTAAAAAGGCGATGATAAAAGCATATCTTGTAGGAAACCAGGTCGGTGTTGATCCTCCATGGAGCAAAGTGTTTGTTAAAGTAAAAGCAGTGCACACAATATAAAAAGCGATCAATATGAATCTTGATATTCGGATTCTTAAATCATATTTTTGTGAAAAGAAGTAGATTATCGCTAGAGTCAAAGCTGGGATAGATGTAAACACCGCCATATATCCATAATACTGAGTGATGTAAGACGATGATATATAACCATTGGTCAAAAAAGAAGAGATGATTGAAGAAATATTCATCGCAAGGCCTTGATCAGATGAAATAGAGATGCCACCTGCTTTTGTACCAGTGAAATGCGAAAACGCTGAGAACCAAACAGGAGCGGCTAATAGACCTCCTAATAGAGATAATACAAAAAAGCGTAGGATGATTTTTTTATTATAAATAACAATGGTGTTCGGAAACTTTTTATTTCGAATAGACAAAAAATCAGTAAAGAAATATAGCACTGAAAATACACAAATCATAAATCCGATATACCAAGACGATAATAGTGCGTAACTAAGAGATAAGGGATATACTAAAATGTTTTCGTTTCGTATGAGCTGATGAATACCTAAGACAACCAAAGGTAAAATAAAAGCACCATCTAACCACATTGGAGAAAAGATGTAAACGAAGAAATATGATGATAAACCATAAGAAATAGCGAATATTAAATATGAAAAAGAAGCTTTCTTTTTCACGAATCTAAACATCGTATACATCGTGAGACTTGCTAAAGCTATTTTGACTATTGAAATGATAAGAAGAAATAAAGGTATTTGGTTATCAGATACGAAAATTATCAAAAAATTTAACGGCGAGGCTAGATAATAGCTATAAAGTGAAAGAAAATTTCCGCCTAATGTTTTAGATAGAGTGTAAAGAAAACTGTCGCCTTGTTCCAATAACATTTTAAAATAACGGAAATAAGCAATATATTGCCCAGCTGCATCATACATCAAAATAGTGTGACCATCTGACGCAAAAGGATAGAAATCATTATTTTTAAATAGGAGATAACAGAGCGATAAAGGCATGAGTAAGGAAAGAAGAGGATAACAGATTTCTTTGATTATTTTAAGAACATGTTTTTTATGATCTAATAAATCATCTGTTAATATTTCATAGACCACTTCATTCATTTTGTTTTAAATTTGCCCCACATTGTTTACAAATATCAGCGCCTTCTTCGTTGAGATAATGGCATCGCGGACAAATGATACCTTGTTTTACTTCTGGAAGTTTACTATTGGTGAAGATCCGCATGATTAATAAAAATAAAAACACTACTAGCGAGATTATACCGAAAGCTAAAGCGATATTGGTCCAAGCTGAACTATTGTTCATTCCTTTTAAAATACCAAAGGCAATAAAACATAATAAGGAAACGCCTATCAATACGCTTTCAAGAATAATAAAAGTCTTTTTTTTCATAATAAATATTACTATCTAAAAAGATATTATATATAAATCAATAAACAGTATTAAGTTTTTTATCTCTTATTATTAGGTTTGTATAATAATGTTAGATAGTTATGACTTTTAGAGGATAAATTATGGATAAAGAAGAAAAGAAAATCAGCAGTGAAGAAATCTATCATGGTAAGATTTTGAATCTTGTAGTTGATAAAGTACTTCTACCAAATGGTCATATGTCAACACGAGAAGTTGTCAGGCATTGCAAAGCTAGTGCGATTTTGGCCATCGATGATAACGATAACATCATCTTAGAAGATCAATTCAGATATCCGTATAATGAGATTATTAAAGAGGTTCCAGCTGGTAAATGCGATGAAGGTGAAGCACCTATAGATACAGCGAGAAGAGAATTAGAAGAAGAGACCGGATATCAAGCTAAAAATTTGATAGAACTAGGCGTCTATTATCCTTCAGTCGCATATACTGATGAAATTATTTATCTTTTTCTAGCTAAAGATTTGGCAAAGGTAAAACAACATCTAGATGAAGACGAAGCTTTAGATTATTATAAAGTACCGATTTCTACAGCAATAGAAATGGTAAAAAATGGTCAAATCAAAGACGGCAAGACTATCGCTATACTATGTCAGTATCTCATAAAGTATAAAAACAGATAATTAAATCCTAAACATGTAAACAACTTTTATTTAAAAATATAAAGTTTCTATTTACTTTTTATAAATTCATAGACACAATTTTTCTTGTCTAAATGTACTTCAGGCAGTTTACCTTTTTGGTAAGTAAATCTGATGTTTTTTGGATCGTAAATCGAATAAGGCAGATTGATTAAAGAACCAGAGGCGGTGCTATCTTCGAATGCCCTATCGGTATCAGGAGCGAATTCGCAGTTTTCAAAAATGATATTGTGTGCGCCGACAAATGGTTGAGTTCCGAGAATTTTACAATTGATAAATGTCAAATCACGGCTATACCAAGCTAAGTATTCGCCTTTGATGATAGAGTTTTTAATCGTGATATCATGTGAATGCCAAAAAGCGTCTTTAGTATCTAATTCACTATTTTCAATGATGATGTCATGCGAATGTTGAAAAGAATATTTGCCTATCATTCTTAGATTGTTGATCTTGCCTTTCACACATTCTAAAAAAGGATAATAACTTTGGAATTTTAAGTTATCAATTTTGAAATTTCTGATTTGCCACATGGTCTCTATACCATTTATTGAAGTATCTTTAATCGTGACATCATCACATTCTCTTAAAGCTTTAGGTGAAGTCATGAGGCAATTGTCTAATATCAAGTTTTTGGTATACCATAAAGGGGCGCGGCATAATCTTGTGAAATGACAATCTTTGAAAGTGATATTTTTGTCTTCCCAACCGGCGTATCTCGCATTAAAAGTGGTGTTAGTCACTAACACATCACTACACTCTTTAATCGGTGATTCTCCTGGACCATTGAACAAAGAGTTTTGAATGTGAAGATGATGCTTGCGAAATATTTCTCTTTCTTCAGTCCCTTTATATTTATTGATGATTTTCTTTTCCATTATCATTAATCCTCCGACAAAAGTATGATATCAGTCTTTTGAATAAATCAATTGTACTGTATCGCCATCTAAAATATTTGCTTCTTTTATTTTAAAGAATTTTGGAAATTTAGAGACATTTTCAGTGCCGACAAAAGTTAATTCTTTTCTTCCGCCTTGAATACCTGGACAGATGACTAAACTGATTTCATCTACTAAGTCTTGTTCGAAAAATAGTGCGTTTAGCTGAGGACCACCACAGAGCATAAAAATATTTATCCCATATGAGTTTATCTTCTTTAAAAATAAAGGTAGATCCAAATCTGTTTTACCACAGATGAGATAAGCGATATTTTTGCTTTCTAAATAAGTCAAAAATCTCCTATCCACGTTTTCAGTCAACACTGAGACAAATCGACTCTTTTTTCCACCGTAATCATTATACGGACCATTAAAGAATAATTTACCTTTTCTATCGAATGCAAAACAATATCTTTCATCTTTAATAAAGTGATCTTTAAGAGGTCCTTCTTGAGGCTTATAATCGTTCAAATCAACAGATTTATCGGATAAGTATTGAAAAGTTTCTCTTCCACATCCCCAAGCGTTAGAGGTGTTAAAAGTGAAATTATCATAGATTTCACCAGCCTCTAAACAGTCAGGATAACTATTTAAATCGGTCACTATCTTTCCATCGATAGTCGTATACATATGACAAATCACTTTGATTGAATCCATATTTTTAGTCCTTTCTACTATTGAAAAAAATCAGAGAATGATTTACTATCACATTATATAACCTAAACTTAACTTTAGGTCAATACATATGATTTAACAGGAGGTGTTTTATGGAATATACGATAGGAGAAATCGCTAAAAAGTTCAATCTCACGATTTCACAGATCCGATTTTATGATAAAGAGGGACTACTACCTGAAATCAAAAGAGTGAATGGCATCAGAAAATTCACTGACTCTGACATCGAAACTATTTTTCTGATCGAATGTTTGAAGAAAGCTGATTTACAATTGAAAGATATCAAGCAGTTTATCGAATGGACTAAAGAAGGAGATAGTTCAATAGAAAAGAGATTGAATTTCTTTTTGATGCAGAGGGAGAAGACTAAAGCTAAGATAGCAGCGATGAAGAAAGCTTTATGTATGGTCGAATATAAATGCTGGTATTATGAAACAGCTCAAAAGCTTGGGAGTGTGAAGGCTTTAGAAGCTAAAAAAGAAAAGCTCACACCTAAAAAAATCAAATCTTTATTGAAAAAAGCCCATAAAAAATAAGTGTAAAAATCATTCTGATTCATTTAAGCTAAGCGACTGTTAAAAAAATAAGTTTTGATAAAGGTATTAGAAGAAAATAAAAACTGCAATAGCCTTGCGACAATTGCAGTTTTTATAAGGAGTTTAAATCAGAAATTTAGTTATTAGTTATTGACAGTCTCATCTCTTTTGAAGACGAAAGTGTAGAGGCCAGCAGCAATCATGAATAAGGCGCTAGCACCGATTAAGCCAAAGCCAACATATTGGATGTTATCCCTCCAAGCATACCAATTAGGCTCATGAATGACGATTCTAGTGTCATCACCGATGAAGTTCATGGCGTTGGAATTAGCGACAACGTAGAGGATTCTCTTAGCTGATTGTCTTACAGCTTGAGCATAGAATCCAGTATTGCCTTTGGCAGGTCCATTATTTTCAATAGTAGTGTCGTCAGTACCATCAGGCAAATCAGTTCCAGCTAAGATACCATAAGTCATATTCATACCACCAGATTTATACCAGTCGGTGACAGCAAATCCGGCCATACCAGCTTCGCCTCTTAACCAAGCGGTCATTAAGTTATAGCAGTTTCCAGACCAAGCAGTGCCGATATGATTGAAGGAATTCATAACATTCATAGCGTCACCGATTTCGATAGCGATTTCGAATGGTCTCAAATAAATCTCACGGAAAGATTGTTCATTTAACCAAGTATTATAACTAATTCTATTCTGTTCTTGGTCATTCAAGACAAAGTGTTTATTGTAGACATATAAGCCTTTAGACTGAGCACCTAATGATGAATATCCACCGATCATACCGGTTAAGAAAGGATCTTCCGAGTAGTATTCACCAGTTCTACCATGGTATGGATTTCTATGTAAGCCTAAACCGAAACCATATAAGCCAGCAGCACCAGACCATAAACCATCTTCGCCGATAGCTTGACCGATAGCATATGCGAGTTCATTATTGAAAGTTGAAGCGATGATGCCTTCGCATGGATAACCGGTAGGATAATATTTTCTAGCATTATCAGGATCGAAACGGACGCCAAAACCTACGGTATCATTGGCCTCATTACTATCGACGCCCATGTTGAAATGCCAAGAGATAGCGTTAGAAGCGTTGACATCATTTGTCTGTGGTTTACCGATGCTCTCAATAGCGGCGGTCATTCTTCTACCAGTTCCAGTGAGAGTAGCTAATTCACTCCAAGAGAGCTGATTTAAGAAGTCTTCCCATTTTTGAACATCTTCTTCGGTTGCGCCGCGTTTAGTATCATATTCAACACCGATCATTTCGGCTAGTGTCATAGTAGCTTGAGCATCTTCATCTCTGAAGGTCGGATATTTATCTTCGAAGGAAGCGACTGCTTCTGGATAGTATTTTTGAGCGTTTTCAACACTGAAATTACTTCCGCCATTAGTCTGACCTAAGAATCCCATATCGCCGCTGACAGTGACAGATTGATTTTTAGCTTGATCAGCGGTTTGTGTCCAATTTGAACGAGACATATAAGTGACGTGTGAACTCTCATCACCGACTTTATTAGGATCAGCAAAGTCGAAGAGATTAGTCACTTCATTGCCACCTTTAGTCCAATATTTATAGTTTTCAGAATATTCGTTAGTGACATTGACGGATTGAACATTATCAGCATCACCAGCACCATATTCATCATCCATTTTGCCTTGATCTACTTGAACACCATCTTCAGCCTTAGCTTTTAAAAGGCTGTTAACAGCTTCATGCGAGTTTGTGGCAGCGACCAAATAATATGTTCCGGGTTCAACAGTGTAATTTTTAACAGAATCATCGTAGGAAGCGAAGTATTTGTTGGCATCTATTCTGATCTGTAAAGTTTGTGAAGTTCCCGGTTCAAGTTTATCTGTTTTACCATAGCCGACTAATTCGACAGAGGCATCTTCGACGCCATGTTGTTTATCAGTCTCTGTATATGGTTTAGAAAGGTAAATTTCAACTGTTTGCTTAGCAGCCATATCACCAGTGTTAGTGACAGTGACATTAGCGATGTAATCATCTCCTTCTTTACGTCTGTTAGGATCATCAATCATCATGATTTCATGACGTTTTCCAGCTTTCTCTTCATCTTCAACACCAACTTCGTTATAGGTGTTATCATAATAGTTTTTCAAAGGATCATTATCGATTTCGAGACTATCGAAAGTGTATGAGAATTCACTGTAAGATAGACCATATCCAAAAGGATAAGAGATATTATCGTCATAAATATAGGAATCGGTGCTGCCTGTTCCTAAGACTCTATCTTCATATCTAGTCTCAGCATATCTATAACCATAATAGATATCTTCTTGAATCAATAAGTTTGATCCATTTCCATAGTAAGGAGTGGTCGGATGAGCATCTCTGGAAGTGTACCAAGCATCTGATAGACCACCAGAAGGAGATGATTTTCCAACTAATAAATCAGCTACAGCTTCGATGCCAGAGGTGCCTGGCAAACCCACCCACATAGCAGCATCAACGCCATAGTTATCAAAGAGAGTCGGCAAATCTTCCATAATTCCAGTGGCAGAATTGATCAAGACAACGATCTTATCAAAGGTTCCAGCATCTTTAGCTTCTTTTAAACCTTGTAAAACTGATAATTCATTATTGGTGAATTTTAAGAAATCTCTATCTCGTGCACCACCGACATTATTAGAAGGCATGACATCGATACCTTCATTAGTGATACGACCGACAACAAATACAGCAGTGTTATATCCGCTAGCGGTTTTAGATGATGGTAAAGTATCCCAACTAGCACCATTTAAAGTCATATTTTGGCTGTTTCCACCACCAGAATATTTTGGAATAGCATGCCAATATGCTCGGCCATCATCACTGTTATACCAATCTGCTAATTCTTTGTTCATTGTTAGACCAGCAGCTTCCATCTCATCATAGAAATATTGTTGTCTATCAGCGTTGATTTGAACTTCACCAGCGCCATCCAATGAATAAATAGGTTGATAAGCAGTGACTCCAAACAAAGAAACCTTATCATCAGAAGTGCTTAAAGGCAGAGCACTATTATCATTCTTTAGAAGAACAGCACCTTCGGATTCAGCGGCTTTGCCGACATCGTCATTACCGTTTAAAACATCTTCGATAGAAGAATACCACGTTTTAAATCTGACCGGTTCTTTACCAGTGGTGATTGTTTCAGTATATCCTGAATCTTTTAAGAAACTAGAAACGTATCCGGCGATATCAGGATATTGTTTTGTCAAAGCGGAAAAAAGATAAGCCAAACCACCGACGGCTAAGCAGACGTTGAAAGTGATGGTCGAAGCTCTCCAAAGTTTTCTATTATTTTTCTTCATGTGTGGCCTCCTTGTTAAGAGTGATGAAATCAAAACCTTCAGTTAAAATTTTATAGAGATAGTCAGAAGTGATAGTATCATTTCTTTTAACTAATGGACAATAAGCTAAGACGTTGCAAATGATAGCTAGAAGTAATGCGCCGATAGGGATTATTAAAACGGTTATTAAATGAGGGATTTGGAACAATTGGTCGATAGGATAGACCATCATTTGACTTATCGGATAAGCTAAGACAGGTATTATATAAAGAATGAAGGAAACAAAGCATAAAGTACCCATGACGCCAGCACCTAATTTGTCTAAATTAAAGAAGAAAGAGACCAGATAAAGGACACCACCAGCTAATAATAAGGCGAAGATGGTATAGAGCTGCCAAGGAGCCAAAATATTATAAAGAGCAGCTCCTTCAACTGTAGCTAATGGAACGATTGCGATGAAATAATAGATGGCTAAGGCGATGACTAATAGTGCGAAGAAAGCACCGAAATAAGACCCTACTTTTTTATTTCTAAATGTATTACTCATATTTCCTCCTGTTAGGCACCATATTTTACGGACATAGCGACGCCTAAATTAAAGTCAGAGCATGCGGAATTAGCTTCAAATAAGAGCAAGCAATTTCCATTATTACCAGCATATGTCGGTGAAATAGAGATGGTGGTTGATTCTCCTGGAGCTAATTTGAGAACAAAGCTATTGTTACTTGCACTATTTTTATCGTGTCCGCTGTTGATCAAATAGAGTGTAAAGTCGATTTCAGCAGTACCTTTATTTTCAAAATTAAGAGAAAATTTATGAGTGCCAGCAGTCATGTTAGATGGTAAGTATTTGCTGTCGCATCTAAAGTAGTTTCCAGCATTAATAGTTCCGCCAGTATATTCGAGATCTACGCCTAATTCAGCAAAACCATTTTTACCTCTGACTATTTTTTGTCTGTCTGTATTAGTCACCCCCTCCTCAGTATGAGGATTTTGTGTAAAACTATCGATATCGATACCTGTATAATTAGAATCATTCGGTTTGCCATTCCAACTTCCAGAACAAAGCCAAAGCTTATTGTAATCATTGATAGGTGCGAAATAAGGTGCGATGGTGACACCGGCTTCAGGAATAGTGGTTGAATCAGTCACTATATCAGCGTCAGCATCATCGATAAACCAGCCTTCGATAGTTCTACCAGTGGTGTTTTCGATTTGATCAGCTGTAGGAACTATTAACTTATCTCCAGCATTTCCAGCTGTATAAGTATCTTTGATTGTGATACCAGAAGGCAAATTAAATTTTACAAGTTCTTCAATGGGTTCTGGATCGACTGGTTCTTCATCTTCAGGTTCAGAAACAGTGGTCGGTTCACTTAAATCAGTCTTTTTAGCTGTGATAGAAATACCTAATGACATGCTGTTCATATCTTGATCAGCGATGGCGAAAGATAGGAAGTTATTATTACTACCTAATTTATATTGGCCTAAAGCAGTCATGCTTTCACCAGGTGCTAAATCGATATCGATGCGATAGCGGCTTTCATAGGCTTTATTATTCTCTTTATATTCGGAAGAAGCAGAGATTTGATAGAAATCTAAATGCAAATCTTCATCTCCCATATTTTCAAAGATATAGTGGAATTCATAAACGGCTTCAGCAGAAGAGCTGGAGTTAACACCATTGGCTTTAAAATCCCATCTCATTCCGTCACCGGTGGTTATCTTCTTATTGATTCCGCCTATGAAACCTAATTGTGCATAGCTATCTTCGCCAGCAGAAATCACTTTGTTGGAAGAGAAAGAGATATCAGCATAAGCTTCATCATTAGTGGCAAATAAGTCATCGTTTAATGTGCCAGGAACACCATCTAAATTAAAGCCATGATTAGCGCCAGCAGCAACCACTCTAGTGAGTCCGGAAGCTTCAGAAAAGTAAGGCATTATTGATACTTCTTTACTGGATAAAGCATATGATCCACCATTTTCTAAAGATGTCTGATTGACATATCCGTCAGCTGTGACTTCGGCTACACCGAGCAATGTGCGACTATCAGCGATAGAAGATGTATCAAAATCAGCTAAGGTTAAAGTCTTACCTAATTCTTTAGAAATAGTATTAGTTCCGTTAGCGAAAGTTATTGGAGAATTGACTAAAGTGACATTGGACATCGTCGGAGCAGTAAGATTTTGCTTGTTCATTGTCATCGCCATTTCAAAAGCTGAAACATCATCTTCCATGACAAAGCCAGTCATAGCATTTTTGTTATCATTAGTTAAAACAATCTCTAGAACAATTTGTTTGCTTTGTTGTGGCTCTAAAGTGATTGTTTCGCTGATGACAGCACCCTCTTCTTCAGTGATCGCAGTCTGTTGTTGAATTTGAATCACGTGGAATTTTATGGTTTCGCTACCTTGGTTGGTGAAATTGTAAGTGAAACGATATTTATTGTTAGCGATGATGCCTTGATTAGTTTTAGATTCTCCACAATATGTTAGTAATCTAAAGAAATCATTCTTGATAAAACCATCAGTTTTAGAAACGATAACACCCTTTTCATTATTGATGAAATGGAGTTTTGTTTTGATGGTCGTTTCATCTTTATAATAATCTTCATCTTCTTCAGCAGCGGCTTCATCATCTAAATTGTAATAATAATCAGCATGGTAGGATTTTGAATCACCAGGAACTAGCTGCTGTCCTTCAAGAGGAGCGAAGTAAGGAGCGATAGTGACACCACCTTCTGGCAATCTAGTGCCATCAATGATGGTATGTTCATCACCGTCGATATACCAACCTTCGATGGTTCTACCTGTGGTATTGTTCAATTGTTCGTCAGTCGGAGGAATGATAGGCTCACCGATAACGCCTTGTCCATAACTATCGTCTTTTAAAGTGATGCCATCAGGTAAATTGAGGTTGATAGGAGCATATTCTTTAGGTTTCTCAGGACTGATAGTAGATGGCTCTTCTAAATCAGTCTTCTTAGCTTCGATAGCTAACCCTAAATTAAAGTCTTCTACAGTTCTGTCAACAACGACATAGGTCAAGAAATTGTTATTGTCTTTCAACTTATATTGACCCATTGTTGAGAAACCTTCACCAGGTTTTAAAATCACGTCAATACGATAATGATTTTCATAATCAGTGCTGCCATTTTTATATTCAGAAGAATTGGAAATTTGATAGTATTCTAAATGTAGATCACTTTCACCAAAGTTATAGAAATTATAATTGAATTCATAGACAGCGAAAGTTTCATTCTCTTTATCATTGACATTAACATCAGCGGCATCATTATCGATTCTAAACGCATCTCCAGCATCAACTATTCCGCTGATATCGATAGTCGCACCAATAGCTGGATAATTATCACTGCCTCCGGGCACCACAACATTTCTAGTGATTGTGGTTCTCTCTGTGGTGATACCACTCCAACTGAGTCCATCAGTATTAATGTTGTGACTATATGATCCGCTAGCTATATCGATAGAAGTGAAGCCTTCAGCAGCAGAGAAATATGGAAGAATAGTCGCGTTTTCAAATGGGACTGTATAAGAGTCTAACGCAACTCCAGAACCGATACCTTCTTCAGTGACATTAGCAATACCAGCTAATTTTCTACCACCTGTTATACCATCTAAATCAAAATCATCTTCTGTCAAATATTCTGTCGGCTTCTTAACAAGAGTATTAGAACCGTTTTTGAATTTGACAGGTGATCTAGAATCTAATGTAAGGGTGATATCTTTGTTGACATCCGGTGGATCAGATGGGACATATTCTGAATCGTAATCGAAAATCTCGCCATAATCAGGACGGGTGTTTTCATAAATATCTGCAATTGTAGCTTTGATCGGTTCTTTATTTTCTTCTTCGCCTGTTGATGTTGAAGAATCCTCATTAGCTCCTAGGGCAAAACCTGTGCCAAGGATGCTGAGAGATAAAAGAAGAGGCGGACAAACCGACAGCAAAACTTTTTTCCTCATAATCTCCTCCTTATTTAAATTGCATCAATCCATACACAAACTGCTAGGGAAAGCCCTAGCGCTCATATTATTTTATCAAAGCGCTTTCACGCTATTATTGCAAAAATTGCTTTAAAACATTGCGTTTTTTTACTATATATTTATTATATGACGTAAAAAATAAAATAAATATATGTAAAAAATAATATTTAAAGATATTTTTTTGCGAAGCCTACAAAAAGCAAGCTGATTTTAACTATAATTAAGTGACTGAAAGAAAGATAGGCAGTATGATTGATAAAATTATTTTTGCTACTAGCAATGAACATAAAGTTCAAGAAGTCAAAGAGATGTTAATCGCGATTGGTGTTAAAGTTCTTTCGCTGAATGATGTTGGTTTGCATATCGATAGCAAAGAAACAGGCATCACGTTTGAGGAAAACTCGCATATCAAAGCCTTGGATATTTCTAAGAAAACAGATGTTCCAGTCATCGCTGATGATTCTGGGCTATGCATCGATGCTTTTCATGGATTTCCTGGTGCTTTTTCAGCGAGATTTTTAGAAGGTCAGTCTTATATCGAAAAACAAAAAGAGATTCTAAACATGTTAGAAGACATCGATGTCAGAGATGCGCACTTCACTTGTGCTGTCACCTATATCAATAAAGCTAAAAAAATTGATAGAACATTCGTTTCAAATGTGCCTGGTAAGATCATTCGAGAATTTGATGAAGAGGGACAAAAAGGCGGTTTTGGATATGATCCGATTTTTTATTCTATTGAGTTGAAAAAAACATTTGGAAGAGCGAGTGAAGAAGAGAAAAATGCTGTTTCACATCGAGGCAGAGCCATCGCCGAATTCGTTAAATTTTTAAAGGGTGGTGAATGATATGAAACTGATTTTAGGAATAGGTAATTTTGGCGCTTTATATGAAGATACAAGACATAATTCTGGATTTCAGGCATTAGATCTTTTCAGTTTGGATTTAGATATACCGATTGACAAAAAGAAATTTAAATCTTTATGTGGAAAAGGCAAAGCTTTCGAAGAAGATGTTCTGCTTTTAAAGCCACTGACATATGTAAATCTCTCTGGAGAGGCTTTAAAAGAAGCAATGCAATTTTATAAGATACAAAAAGAAGATGTTATCATTTTAGTCGATGATTTGGATACAAAACCTGGACAGATACGTCTCAGATTTAAAGGGGCTGCTGGTGGGCATAATGGTTTAAAAAGCATCATTTCAGTTTTAGGATCTGAGGAATTTAAACGCATCCGTATAGGAATCGGTAGACCAACTCATCCCGGACTAGCTAATTTCGTTCTTTCGGCTCCAAAAGAGCAAGCTGAATATGATGCTTGGAAAGACGGCATTTCAAAAGCTTGTGCTGCTTTAGAATACAGTCTCAAATACTCGTTTGATAAAGCGATGAATCAATTTAATCACTGATGGCTATATTAGATAAAGTTTCTTTGTTTAACTATCTCTCACAAGATAAAGAATTAAAAAATCTCGATGTGGGACAAGAAGTCCATGTTTCTTCGCCAGAGGCATTGGCTCTTCTTGCTGCTTTGTCATATTTAAAAAAGCCAAGAAAACTTTTCTTTTTATTTGCGACTATATATGAAGCTCAAGCATTTAATCAATTTTTAAACAATTATATTGATGAAGATTCTTCATATTTATTCCCGTATGATGAAATATTTCGAAATTCAGCTATCGGTGTATCTTTAGAAATGCATGATGAAAGGATGTTAGCTCTCTCTTCTATTTTTTCTTCTAAGCCATCAATCTTAGTCTCCCATCTCTCAGCTAGTTCATTACTCATCACACCCAAGGAAACATATAAAGAGCAGATTATTTTGATTAAGAATCACGACTTGTTCGACCGTGATGATCTTTTAAACAGATTGATTAGAGCTGGATATAAAGCGGTTGATCGTGTTTCTTCACCTGGTCAGTTTTCTTTACGTGGTGGAATTCTTGACGTCTTTGATTCATGTTATCCTGATCCGATACGTATCGAATTTTTTGGTGATGAGATTGATGATTTGAGACTGTTTAAAGCGAGAGATGAACTTTCTTATAAACATATTGAAGAAATCGTTATCCATCCGTTTTCAATGAATCTGTTCACAGAGAAAGAATATCAAGCTGGCAAAGAGGAGATTTTAAAGCGATTAGAACAGGTCAGTTTAATATCTAGAGGGAATTATGATGATTTATTAGAGAGAATCAATTCACTTTTAGATGAAGCGAAAAATCTGAACTTGACAGATATTAATCAACGTTTTTATCCATTCTTTTCTAAAAGTACATCATCTTTATTATCATACTTGGAAGATTATGAAAAATACATTTATGAACCATCACAAATTTATGAAATATATAAAGATATAAAAAATAAAGAAAAAACTTATTTTAAGCATTCGATAAAAGAAAACAACTCGATAGATGGAGAAAAAGTCTATATTAGTGAGCAGCCTGATTTTACCGGCTTTATAAAAGCTTGCTATTTAGAAGGAGATTCGTTTATAGTCAGAAATAATTCGTATAAATCAATCTCTTATGCTGAATCGAACAAATTGTTTGAACAATATTTAAATGAAGGATACAAAGTACGAATAGTTTTGCCAGAACCAAATTTATCTAACTGCGAAAATTATTTGACTAGTAATGACATGCCGTTTTCGATTTATCCCACGCATTCGCAATTGATGTTGCTTAATGGTACGATAGCGAGAGGGTTTGAACTACCGGAATATAAGCATGTTTATTTGTCAGCGAAAGAAATATATGGAGTCAATGAGACAAAATCTCGATTTTTAACTAGATATAAAGAAGCAAAAATCATTTCCAAATATGAAGATTTAAAAGAAGGTGATTATGTCGTTCATGAAGTTCATGGTGTCGGTAAGTACCTAGGTGTCGCCATTATGGATGGGCTAGAATATTTAAAGATTAAATATGCTGATGATGCTGTGTTTTATCTACCGCTTTCGCAATATCGTTTGATCAGGAAATATTCGTCTAGAGAAGGATATACACCGGTATTAGACAAAATAGGAGGGTCGACTTGGTCGAGAAAAAAAGCGCGCATCCGCTCTAGGATTTCATATTTAGCCGATCAACTATTAGCTTTATATTCAGAAAGAAATTTGAAACCGGGCTTTTCATTCCCAGCCTATCCACAATTAGAACAAGAATATTTGGATTCTTTCCCCTATCAATATACGCGTTCACAATCCGAGGCGATTGAAGCTATAAAAAAAGATATGGAATCCTCACATCCGATGGATAGATTAATCGCTGGAGATGTCGGTTTCGGTAAAACTGAAATAGCCTTTTTTGCGACATTTAAAGCTGTTTTAGCACATAAACAAGTGGCTTTGTTATGCCCTACTACTATCCTTTGTCAACAGCATTATAAAGTTGCAAAGCAAAGATTAGAGCCATTCGGTATTAAGATAGCCTTCTTTTCTCGTTTTGTTTCAAAAAAAGAACAAATTCAAAACATTCATCTGTTAAAAGAAGGGAAAATAGATTTTGTCATCGGAACGCATCGATTGCTGTCAGATGAAATTCAATTTAAAGATTTAGGGCTTTTAATCGTTGATGAAGAGCAAAAATTTGGAGTCACTCATAAAGAGAAAATCAAAGAAAAAAGTAAGAATATCGACTGCTTAACGCTCACAGCAACACCTATCCCACGCACGATGCAGATGTCGTTATTGAACATACGTTCACTCTCGCTTTTAGAAGAGCCACCGATCAATCGTTTACCTGTCAAGACCTATGTGGCTAAGATGGATCAAGAATTGATCTACGAAGTCGTCGAAAAAGAATTGTTGAGAAAGGGACAAGTTTATTATTTGCATAATAAAATCAGTTCTCTCGCATCAGTTGTTTCTAAACTAGCGGCGAAATTTCCTAATGCTGTCATCAAAGGGGTACACGCTAGGATGAGCGAAGAAGAGATAGAGATGACGATGGCTGATTTTTATGAGAATAGAATCGATGTGTTGGTATGTACTTCTATCATCGAGTCAGGATTAGATATTCCAAATGTCAATACAATCATCGTTGAAGATGCTGATCATTTCGGATTAGCTCAACTCTATCAAATCAAAGGAAGAGTTGGTAGAAGCGATAGATTAGCCTATGCCTATTTTTTCTTTAAAAATGAAGGAAAGATGACGGATGATGCTAGGAAAAGATTAAAAGCTTTAAAAGATTTTACTGAACTGGGAAGCGGATATAAAATTGCTATGCAAGATTTAAACATCAGAGGAGCTGGTGATATTTTAGGCTCTGAGCAAGCAGGATTTGTTGATACGCTTGGCTATGATGCTTATATGGAATTATTACAAGAAGTCGTAAAAGAAAAACAAACTGTTCAAGAAGCATTGCAAAATAGAGAGACGGCCTATAGATTTGAACTCTCATTTTCATTAGACGCACACATTCCTTCTTCTTATGGTTCTGAGGCTGAGCGAATCAATATGTATCGAGAACTATCGGATTGTTTGAATGATGAAGACTTAAATGCTTTTTCCAAAAAGATACGTGATGTCTATGGTCCTTATCCTGAAGAAGTCGCTAATCTCTTGGTCAAGAGAAAGATTGAAATCAATCTTAACACCTCACTATATGATAATTTCGTTGAAGCACTAGGTGTTTATGATATAACAACATCAAAAGAATTTTCTTCAAAGCCATTAATGTATAAACAATTAGAAGAAACACTTGCACCATTACTTATAAAATTGCGTGTGAAAATAATCAATAATAAATTTCAATTTATCCTTACGAAAACCAAAGATTATCTAAATGATTTACTTTTTTTAACAGAGTCTTTAAAAAAAGCTTATTTTAACTTGCCAAAATGATTCTGATATCTTCAAAGTTGAGATTATTTCTGTAAACATTAGACACATAATAGTAGAATGAAAAGACATAAGGGCTTGAGATAGTGATATCTAATTCTAAATCGATGAAGCAATAAGCGATATCTTTTCTAGAGGCTAATTGATAAAAATTATCAGTGACTAATACTTCTCGGTCATTTTCATCGATATACTGAATGTTTTCTCTTTTGATAGCGCGATAAGAAGCAGGGGCTTGAGCAAAGAAATAAATCAAAAAATGATCTGATGGAATGCTGATCGTTTCACCATGATCATAATATGATTCGTTCTGTTGAAATTCTTCTAAAGTTTCTTGATCATAAAAAAAGTAGATATTCGCATAATACTCTTCAGATATATCTTTGTTAAATTCATTTTGGCAGAGCTTTTGATTGATCGCTTGATAGTTATAACTATCTTTGCTTATATACATATTGCCAAAGTAAATCGTAAAACTAGTGTTGTAGGCTTGTGAACAACTCGAAAGAGCTAATGATAAGACTAATGGAAATAATACCTTTTTGCTCATCAGTTTATTCAGCTTTTTCTGCTTTTTCTTCCAACAGCTTTTGCTCAATATCTTCGATATTAGGTAAAGGATCAAAGCCGACCGCATCAGTGATAGGTAAAGAGAAGATGATGCCTTGACCGACGGTTTCTAAACCAGCTTCATCATAAATCTGTTTCATCACTTTATCTTTGATAGTGACATCGACGACGATGAAAACCATCTCTTTTTCTGGTTGTATAGCGATACCATAAAATTTAGCAACATTGGGATTGCCAGTTCCTCTAGCAACAGCAATAGTTCCACCAGTAGAGCCAGCTTTTCTCGCGGCATTCATAACTAAGTCGGTGGAGCCTTTATTGATGATAATGATGAGCAATGAATACTTTTTATTATTTGACTGTATTTCCATTTGCGCGTACCTCCTTATTATGATCGGCTAAAAATTTATATACTGCTATACCTGAAACCGCATCGATTGGAATTGCGAAAGCAATACCTTTGCTGACTTTTGAAATTTTAAATCTTTCTTCAGCGATTTTTTTAAGTTCTGGGATGTATTCGGTTCTAGTCACTGTCATGATGATATCTTTTTTGGTCTCTTCAGCGCCCAATAATTGTAAGATTTCAACCGGTGGCATCGAATGAGCATACATGACCATCGATAATGAACAGCCGACATCTTGATATGCTTTGACGAAATATTGTGCTTGGTGACGATTGATGATTGTGAAGAATAAGGATAATGATTGAACTGTTTCTCTTTTTTCAAAAGGGAGAGCAGGTGTTTTAGGTTGCTGAACTTTTTTTGAAATCTTTTTATTGAACATGATTCACCTCCTGATAAGATGGTAAGTGAATAACTTGACTATCATCGACTTCTTTAACACTTTCAAGAGCTCTCTTGTAATTAAGCTTGCTTTTGATGACTCCCATCAAACCTAAAAGTTCAATAGCGATGATCGGAGTAGTAGATATCATGCCGATGATACCAAAGCCATCAGATAAGATGTAGGAGGCTAATTCTTCACCAGCGATGCCTTTAGAAACATATAAAGAATTTGTGTAACCGATAAACATCGGTAATAAGAAACAGGATGAAAGAGTTCCTGTTGCTACACCAGTGGAATCAAAAGCGATGGCGACATATAGATCTGGAACGATGAAGCAAAACACAAATCCGATGATATAAAGAGTAGAGACCATCATTATAATCGGGATATGGAAATAAATTCTAATGATATTTAAAACCACTGAGACACCAGCGGCTAAACATAAAACTAAGAAAACTTGCCATTTTCTGATGACACCGCTAGTGACTTCAGTCACTTGATCTGCCAATACATGAACAGCTGGTTCAGCTAATATTATCATGTTTCCAACCACAAAACCGAAGAGGATGAATAGAGCAAGAGGCAAATCGTTAAAGGATTGACCGAGTGTAGCAGCGACTGGGATAAATCCTGCATTAGCTCCTAACAAAAATATGACTAACCCGACAAAAGTATAAGCGATACCTATCAATATTGAGTAGATGGTTTTAGCAGGGACTTTTAAGATGAAATTATAGATAAAAAAGAAAACGACAATCGGAGATAGAGATATGGCAACATCTTTTAAAGCAGATATGAAGTTATCTAAATAAAATGGGCCTATTTCACCGAAACTATCTAGGGTCACTAATAAACCATCGACTTGTTCAGGAATCTTATCTAAAATCCCATTCATTGAAGCTTCATTATTGCCTAAAATGATACCCATGATCATGACTGAGATAAGAGGACCTAATGAACAGAGACCAGCATAACCGAACGAATCGTCTTCAGAATTTTTGCCGCCTCTGACTGCGGCGATACCGATACCAAAAGATATGATGAATGGAGATGAGATAGCAGAGGTGGTAGCACCACCAGCATCGAAGACGACAGGAAAAAATTCGGGGTTAGCCATGCAGCCCAAAGCGAAGACTAGACCATAAGCGATGACCAGCCATACTTTGATAGATTTTTGTAAAATAACTCTGATAACAGCTACCGCTAACATGACACCGACACCTAAGCTAGCGACGACTATCAGCGACCAATTAGGGCCAGCCGGCATCAATTGCAAGGAAAGAACAGTCAAATCTGGTTCAGCGATTGTGATCAAAGTTCCTAGCAATAAAGCGATGATAGCTAAAAGGACTAGTGATTTCTTTTTGGTCAAAGATGTTCCGACTAATTCACCGATTTTACCCATCGATTTTTCAGCACCCATATTAAAGAGGGCTAATCCCAAAATCAATGGCACGATAGAAATCATGAAACTGGTAAAAACCGGGCCGGCATTAAAATTATAATTAGGATCCAAACTGAAAGAAGGAGCTGCAAAATTCAGCACGATGATCAATACGATGATCGGTGAGATGGAAATGACAGATTCTTTTAATTTGCTTAATAATTCTTTCATGATCATTCGGTTCTCAAACAAGTCACAGGGTCTTTTCTAGCGGCGATTCTTGATGGGATTAAAGAAGCTATATAAGTTAAAATTGCAGATATCAATATTAATAGAATAGCATGTAATGGATTTAAAAAACATATTTGACCTAAAGCTACATCAGGGAAAACTATATTTAGAATGGCAGAAATCGGTAATGATATCAAGTAAGTAAACACTACACCGAACAGGCCAGACAATATACCTATGATAACCGCTTCAGCTTTGAATAGACGACTGACATCTTTTTTTCTTGCGCCGATTGACCTTAACACACCGATCTCTTTTGTTCTTTCCACTACTGAAGAATAAATCAAGATAGCGATCATAACCGAAGAGACGACCAGTGAGATAGAAGCAAAAGCGATCAACACCGCTGAGATGACAGAGACGATTTGTCCGACGATATCAGTGGCTGTCTGTCCGACATCTGTGTACATGATTTGATCATTTTCCGCTTTTCCTTCATTATAAGCGTTTAAATAATCGATGACTTTTTGTTTAGAATCATAATCAGTCGGATAGATAGTGATATTAGTGACAAAGTCAGTATATAACTGTGGATCTAAGAAGTTCGTGTCTGCAGCGATAGAATCTGGGATGATAAAATCACTTCCTAATTCTAAACGAATATCCATATAATCGGAAATACGTGAGCTGTTCGTGAATTGGTTAGCGTTGTTGATGACGTTAAAAACTTTGATTTCAAAGTTGGAAAAGATTTTTAAAGCGGCTTCACTAATTCCTTTTCCTGAAGAGATATCTCCAATCGCTTCAGCGAAGACATCTGAAAAGTCAACTTGATTAGGACCTAAGAGGATGTGGTTTTTGAATTCACTGGCGATAGATGAAGTAGAATTGTCGTAGAAAGCTTGATAGGTGAGCGTTTTAGGATAATAAATCCCAGAAGATAATAATCCTAAAGAAGTCGTGTCTTTTTGTCTTAAGATAGCAGAGATTCTTAAAGTGCGAGTCTTCGTTCCATTAGTTCCTGAGTAGAGATTGCTTAGACGAACTTGATCTTCACTTGGAGATTCATAATAGTAAAGCTGCTTATTGAAGTAGGGCGCAAATGCTTCAGTGGATCTTAAAGACCTGATCACATCTCTTAAAGTTGTTCCAAATTCTACTTGCTTATCTTGATCATCAGCTAAAGGTGAAAATAGAGTCTGCAAGTCTTCATCAGTGATAGTTTGATTATTCTGAAGTTTATTGAATATCTCAAGAAGTTTTATCGTATCGATATAATCGCTGGAGAGAAGAGGTGAAATTATGGCGGAAACTTCAGGATTTTGTAGTGCTGCGGAGATGACTTCTGTCGATGGTAAATCGAATAATTCGAAGAGTTTAGTCGCATCAAAATCTTCGCTCTGCATTTGATTTAAGACATTCATGATGTCGTTGATTGTCACGTCATCTTTAAAATAAAAGCCTGGTGTTGATGTCGGCACGCTTTCACCATCATCGCTCAGTTCAGAAACCGGTATCGGATTGCCATAATAATCTTCAGATGGCACATACTTAAACTCTAAACCTAATAAATCATCGAAAGAATAATCCTTTTCTTGAGGATTTAATCCTAAAGAAATCATAGTATTAGTCGATAAAGAGTTATGAGAATCAACAACGAGGACTAAATCAAAAACATCTTGGTCGGGAATGTTGTTGTCGTCAGTAGACAAATTGTTATTTTCGTCAGGATACTCACCTTTTAAAATATCATATTGCTCTAAGATTTGTTCTTTAGAAGCTGGTAGTTCTTTCCAATCGCTACCGCTGCCTAGCATCGATGATGCTAAAGATTGTACATATGATTGTTGTGAGGTGTTGATAGCACTATAAATATAATTGTTTGGTTCTGTTTCATATCGAGAGATGACGTTCATCCCTATTGAATAGTTATATCTGATTTTGGCGATATCTTCTTCTTGATTGATATTGTTTAAATAATTGATGAAGTCTTCAGTGATATTATTTGTGTGAACATTAGAATGAACAGGTTCAACCACATGTATGACATCTTCATCAGGATATGACTCTAATTTTTCATCGCTAGAATTAACAAAATTATATCCATATTTTTCGATTGTCATCGGAAATTGAGACATCGTTTCGGCTTCCATACGATTGACATAGTTTGTGAAACCATTGGATAAAGCTAAGACTAAGCCGACGCCGATGATACCGAAAGAAGCAGCGATAGCGGTGATGATGGTCTTACCTTTTTTGGTCAACAAATTTCTTCCAGAAATTCCTAGCGCAGTCGTATAAGACATCGAAGTATGTTTATCTTTCTTGCTGAAGAAGGCCTTGATTTTCTCTTTTAGAGATAGCTTCTTTTTCAAAGCTGGCTTGATGCTTTCATCCTGTGCTTTAGCTTCGATGATCTCGCGTTCAACTTTTTCTTTTTCCTCAGCTAGATTCATCTGTGAATCAGACACTACTTGCCCATCAGACACTCTGATGATGCGATCTGAATATTTCAAAGCTAGCTCTTCATTATGAGTGACGATGATGACTAGCTTGTTTTTGGAAATTTCTTTTAAAATGTCCATCACTTGAATAGAGGTGTTGGAATCTAAAGCACCTGTCGGTTCATCAGCTAAGATGATATTGGGCTCATTGACTAAGGCTCTAGCCAAAGCAACTCTTTGCATTTGGCCACCAGAAAGCTGATTAGGTTTCTTATTGATCTGTTCTTTTAAGCCGACAGACTCTAAGGCTTTGATCGCTTTTTCACTTCTCTCTTTCAAGCTTACGCCAGAGAGAGTCATCGCTAGTTCCACATTACCTTTGACTGTTAAATGCGGTATCAAATTATAGCTTTGAAAAACGATACCTATTTCTCTGTTGCGATAAGTATCCCAATCTTGATCAGTATAATTTTTAGTTGAATGGCCATTGATGATAACATCACCAGAAGTATATTTATCAAGGCCACCGATGATGTTTAAAAGAGTTGTTTTTCCGCAGCCTGAAGGACCTAAAATGCTCACAAATCCAGTATCTGAAAACTCTAAAGAAATATTTTTTAGAGCATTTACTGGTTTGTTGTCCTGAATGAGATAGTCTTTTACTAAGTTATTTAAAATTAACATTTTTTTGAAAAATTGCTAGAAAATATCGGTATTACGATCTAGCTTGATAAAGAGGTTTATTACTGTTGTTATCAGTGCTGATAGGCGAAATCTTATTATTGATCCAAACAGTTCTTAATAAGATGCCAGAAACGACGAGGGTGATGTTATAGACAAAGCCCATGAATCCTAAAGCCATACCTAAAATACAGGGAGTAAATCCTAAAGTCATAGCTTCTTTCATAGCTGTCCAGAAATTGACATCTTTATAAGCGGAAGTTTTTCTTCTGTGCAAGAAGAAAATGACAACTGCTGATAAGAGTTCTAAACCGACGACAACACCGCTGAGAATACCTATATTAATCCAAACTGAGGTGATTTGGCTCTGCTTAGCAGTGTTATGGAAAAAGTCGGCAAAAGATTCCAATCTGGTTTTATTTTCAACATTATTCAAATAAGAATATAAAGTGTTACCAGTTTCAGCTTTCAAGTATTTTAAGCCGTCGTTGATATAACCGGATTGGGCATGGACAAAGGCGCCACCAACACTGCTTACCAAAGGAGCGACAGCGATGCTGATAGAGTCTGGTGTGAAAATGATGTAAGAATGCGAATATCTCGTGGCATCTCCAGCATTATTTACACCTAAGATGATACCAGAGATGAAATTGCTGAAATAATTGCTCATTTGACTATTGCCACTTGTGATATAAACATCTGGCAAAAAATAAATTTCTAAAACGATGCTTCTTTTAGAAGTGTTTTCTGTATTGCTTGTTGAAGATGTTGAACTGTTGTTTTGATCGATAGAATCGCTAGTATCAACAGCGACAGCATCAAAATAATAAGTGTTTGTCAAATTAGTTGGGGCGATGTTGTTATGTAAAAAACTATCGTTATTATCAGTGAATTCTGCTCTTATCAATGGCTTGCCATTATCGATGACACCATCGTACTCATTATTCCAAGTATCATCTCTTGCAAAACTATCAACACCAGTGAGATTCAAAGCTAGTTTATCACTATCGTTAGGATCTTCAGCGATGGTGATACCTTCTTGGAAATATTGCTGACTCAACATATAATTCAATCCTCTGTCAGCTTCTTGGCTAGAACTGCTTGTAAAAAAGGTGGAATTATTAGTCGTATAACCAGAAGTTAATACTGGAATCCAAGTGAGAACAACACCTAAAATGAAGAAAATTATTGCGAAATACCAAGGTTTATGTCTCCCCTCAACAATAGTTTTATTACTGAACAACGACTTGAATAAATATTTAAGATTTTCCATATATTTCACCCGTTTATTTTTTTAATTATGTCAAGTTAATATTATCTAAAATAGTGGTATATTTTACAATATATATTGTAAAAATAATATTTATATTACATGGATTAAGCGATTTCAATTTAACAGCTGTTTACATTGGTTAAACAATTGCTAAATTCTATGGTTTAAACATCGATAAAAAAGACGGCCTAATCGAAGAGACTTTTTCTTCTATCAAGTGATGATTGATAGAAAAAAGAATAATTCTATAGATGATAATTTAAAAAGCAACTCAAAACTAAAATAAAATCGCTAGTTATTAAAAGATACCTTTTTTTGTTGCTTATTCGCTTTTGTTCAACTATAATTTATATAGTTTATTCTACGGAGGAATTATAACAATGGCTAAAGAAAGATCTACTCCTCGTTACATCAAAATCGCTCAGGATGTTTGCGGAAAAATCTTAACTGGTGAATATCCTGAAGGAACTCTTTTAAAAGGACGTTCAATCTTAGGTGCTTCCTATGGCGTTTCTCCAGAAACTGTGAGAAAAGCCTTAAATATCTTGGAAAAAGATAAAGTTGTCTCTTCCAAGAGAGGTGTTGGTGTTTTCGTTGATTCTGTTCTTCACGCTCAAGAATTCGCTAACAAATGGAAAGCAGAAACTCAAATCAAAGACAAGTATGCTACCTTGGAAAAATTATTAGATCAACAAAAAGAATTACAAGAAAAAATCATCACTGCTATCGATGATATGAAAGATTCTTTCACCTATCAAACAACTGAAGCTGTGAAATTCTCTCAAGCTGAAGTCCCTCAGAATTCTTGGATTGATGGTAAGACAATCGGTGAAGTCTTTTTCTGGAACTATACCGAAGCTACCATCGTTGCTGTCATCGGTTCCGATAATATCGCTAGACAATCTGTCGGACCAGATTTTGTTCTCCATTCAGGTGATCGTTTAATCTTTGTTGGTAAGGATAATCTCACTTTCGATCGTGTTCTTTCCTTCCTTACCTATGGTGTTCTTGAACAGCAATAATAATTGATTGAATTTAAGACATTTGGCTACAAGTTTTAAAGCTTGTAGCCTTTTTTAAACATAAAAATTATTTATAATAATTACGAATATGAACATACAAGAAGCTATTGAAAAGATTAAAGCGAGATTCACAGGCGATGCTAAAAAAGACATCGATACTATTTTTAATGCCTTAAATGAATCTAAAAATGCGATTTATTATGAAGAGCTTGAAGAAGAGATGAACAAGCTGCTTGATGAAATTGTGAGAAAAGCAGCTAACGAAGATAAAAAAGCTTTATTAAGCTATATCAAATCTAAAAATCGCACTAGTTATGATAAAAAGATGGATATGATTCAAAAATTGATTTATCAAAAGAAATTTCAAGAAGCTTTGGAAGAGTTGTCGACTTTTGAAAATGAGATAAATGATTCGATTGAAAATGTTAAGACAAAAGTTGATTTACCAACTGCTGTTTTTAGATATTATCGAAATGGTTTTGAAAAGACATTGTGTAATAAATTATATCCAGAAAAATCGGTTATCAATTTAGATATCAATCTCCCTGAAGTTTTAGAAAGCAAAGCCCAGCTTTTATTCGTTTTAAAAAGGTACGATGAGGCTTATGAGACGGCGAAAAAGGTATATGAATATAATCCTATTTCTGTCATAGCTTCCATCACTTTAGCGAGCATCTCTTTGCAAAGACGCAATATCTATGCTTTTTCTTCTAGCATGGAAAAAGCAAAGGATTTTACTTATTCAGTCTTTGATTTCTTCAATTATAATTTTTTGATGGCGAGTTATTATAATTTGATCGAGCAAGACGCGACAATCGCTAATGATGTTCAAAGATATTTTAATACTCAAAAAACGCCAGTAACTATCATCAACAATTTGCCTAAAGGCTTAAAGGAACAATTAGAGAAGAAAAAGTTTCTGCTCGATTTGAGCGACATAGTCAAGGATACATTTTTCTCTTTGATTGAAGCAGCTAAAACAGCCGAAGGAACAGTCAATAAAACTAGTATTTACTATAAAAAATTGAATGAGTTTTATTCTGAGCAAGAAATTGAGCATATGTTACTTAAAAGAGCATTAACCAAAGATTTAGCTGTTGATAAAAAGAGCAAAAATTAAATAAGCAATTTTAAATAATTAATAAGAATTTGTACATAAATATCTAGGTGTTACTCAGTCATTATTCATATCTCTATCATTTTTTATAGATGATTGAGATGCATATATGATATTTGTTTTTTAGTGATATTAAATGCTTATGAATTAAAAAGGTGGTATTTATCAGTTTTTAACAGATTTAGTGACAGCATTGATGTTTGAATAAAGAATAGCTCCTCTTAGATAGAGTATTGATTTATGTTGATATAGAAAACTAATCCTTAAAAGTCAGTGCGGTTTATTGTATAATTTTCTTCGTTATGAATATCTTGTTTTTTTTAATACCTAAGAGCAAAGTCGCTTATGTTCAGAACACTTTTACGCTCCGCCAAGTAGCAGAAAAATTAAGATATTATCACTATACAGCTATCCCGATTCTCGATGATAAAGGAAAATATGTTGATACGATATCGGAAGGAGATCTCCTTTGGTATATCAAAGACCATGATGAGATGAATTATCATATGGCTGAAGATACTTTGATCACTTCTGTATCGATAAGTCGTAGAGTAACAGCGATCAAATCGAGCAGTCGAATGGAAGATCTTTATCAAATGGCATTGAATCAAAATTTTGTGCCTGTAGTAGATGATCAAGGTGTTTTTATAGGTATTATCACGAGACGTTCAATCATGGAATATTTCTTCAAGTCAGAGAAAGGTGAATGATTATGGAAAAATATATTTTTGTCACTGGTGGTGTTATCTCAGGGCTAGGTAAAGGAATAACAGCTGCTTCATTAGGCAGACTATTAAAAGCGCGCGGCTATAAAGTTACCATGCAAAAATTTGATCCGTATTTAAATGTGGATCCAGGAACCATGTCACCGATTCAGCACGGAGAAGTTTTTGTCACTGATGATGGGACTGAGACTGATTTAGACTTAGGCCATTATGAAAGATTTATCGATGAGTCTTTAGATTGCAATTCTAATATAACTACAGGAAAAATCTATGAAGCTGTTCTTTCTAAAGAGAGACATGGAGATTATGGAGGAGGGACTGTCCAGGTCATACCTCATGTCACTAATGAGATAAAGAGCAAGTTCCATCGTAATTTTCAAGTTGATGAAACCGAGATAACTATTGTAGAAATCGGTGGAACCATCGGAGATATTGAATCTCAACCTTTCTTTGAAGCTATTCGTCAATTCAGACACGAAATCGGTGTTGAAAATTGCTGTATAGTAATGGTTTCATTGATTCCGTATTTGAAGGCTAGTCAAGAATTAAAAACTAAACCAACCCAAATGGCGGTCAAGTCTTTGCAATCTATGGGATTACAACCAGATATCATCGTTTGCCGTTCTGAATATGAGATACCACAAAATGTCATCGACAAATTATCATTGTTTTGTAATGTCGCTTCTAATCATGTCTTACCTAATTTAGATTGTGAGACTGTTTATGAATTACCATTGATGTTAGAAGAAGAACGCTTTGCTCAAGCGGTTGGAGAAACTCTTCATATTCCGATTCCAGAACCTGATTTGACTATTTGGCAAAAGATGGTTGATAAAATCAAGACTTCTAAAAAGACTGTGTCCATCGCTTTGGTCGGCAAATATACTGCTCTTCATGACGCTTATATTTCTGTTAATGAGGCTTTAAAAGCAGCTGGCTGGTACTATCATAACAATGTCGATATCCACTGGATTGAAGCTGAAGATGTCAAAGATGAGACTTGTGATGAATTATTTAAAGACGTCACTGGCATCATAGTTCCTGGGGGATTTGGAAGCCGTGGGATACCTGGGATGCTTAAAGCTATTCGATATGCTAGAGAGAAACGCATACCATTTTTAGGTCTTTGTCTAGGCTTGCAGACGGCTGTTATTGAATTCGCTAGAGATGTCATCGGATATAGTGATGCTGATTCGACTGAATTCAATCCATCTACAATGCACCCGGTCATTCATTTGATGCCTGAACAGAATAGTGTCAAAAATTTAGGAGGCACTATGAGGCTTGGCTCTTATCCGTGCGTATTAGATACCATGTCTAAAGCTTATACTTTATACGGAGTAAAACATATCACTGAAAGACATCGCCATCGTTATGAAGTGAATAATGATTATCGCAAAGTGTTTGTTGATAATGGAATGATTCCAGTCGGTTTTTCACCTGATAATCGTATAGTTGAAATGATTGAAATCCCTTCTCATCCATTCTTTATCGCTACGCAAGCACATCCAGAATTTAAGAGCCGACCAGATAAACCGCATCCATTATTCAGAGGGTTTGTCGACGCATCTATCAAAAAAAGAGATCATAAAATAGATTGATTGTGAAGGCTAGATATCTATAACTATTAAGTGGCTTTTATTTGAATTTTTCAATGTTGTTTAATAAAAAATCTTTTGTATTTTTACTAGGATTGTCAACAACAAAATTCAGCATATTATTCAAAATATAGCCTATTTCTTTTCCTTTAATATTTAAAGATAATAAATCGTTTCCGTCCACTGCTAAATCCTTTAGTGAAAAGCAGTCATTCTCTTTGATATATTCCTCATATAATTCTCTTATTTTTTCATTATCTTTCAATACTAAATCTTTAGTCATATCGCTCTGTCCTAAAACATCAGCTTTTTGAATATCTAAATAGTATGGAAATAATTCAGGGGATATCTTTCTGATCGCACGTCTGACATATTTAGGTTGAGAAATAAATTCATCGCTATGATGGGCGATTAAAAAACAGACAGTATCAACTATTTTATTTGAAAATTTTAATCTTCTTAACACATTTCGAGCTATTTTTTCTCCTTCGAGAGCATGATTAAAGAAATGAGCCTTTCCACTTTCATCGATCGTTTTGGTGATAGGTTTACCAACATCGTGTAATAGCAAAGCTAATCTAGTGATCAAATCCTTGGCTGAATTTTGTAAAGCGACGATAGTATGGGTTCCGACATCATACAGATGATATGGGGTTTCTTGCTTGGTCTCCATCATCAAATCAAATTCTGGAAAGACTATTTTAGTCAGTCCTAATTGATAAGCATCAATCAATTTTTCTGGGTGATCTGACATGATGATTTTTACGATTTCATCTCTGATTCTTTCTTCCGAGATATTTTTAAGTCTATATGCTTCTTCAGAACAAGCGAGTCTAGTTTTCTCTTCAATGGTGAAATTTAATTGTGCTGAAAAGCGAACTGCCCTTAAAATTCTTAAGGCGTCTTCTTGAAATCTTTTATCAGGATCGCCTACAGCTCTGATGATATGTTTTTCTAAATCTTGAATACCATTAAAATAATCTACAACCCCTGTGTCATCATTATAAGCGAAAGCGTTGATTGTGAAATCGCGTCTTTTTAAATCCTCTTCTAAGGATTTGGTAAATGTGACTTTTTGTGGATGACGATTATCAAAATAC
Source organism: uncultured Bacilli bacterium (assembly GCA_944371605.1). Taxonomy (GTDB): domain Bacteria; phylum Bacillota_I; class Bacilli_A; order RFN20; family CAG-288; genus Enterosoma. Next base: position 8,698 of record CALVXU010000019.1, on the reverse strand, counting down.
TCACCATCGATTCGATAAGTGGTGACTTCATAGTTTTGACTATTCCATCTGACTGTGACTGTTCCATGTTTCAAACCAGTATCGATAGTTTTTGAAAATATTTTTTTAACTTCTAATGGTTCTGCTGATGTGGTGATATCGTAATCGTTCGGCTTGCGGCCTAAGAGTTCATCTCTCACGCAACCGCCGACCATATATGCTTCGTATCCATTAGAATTTAAGACATCGATGATTTCTTTCACATCTCTAGGTATGGTGAGTTTTATATTTGTATTCATAATTTCTAAAGTCCTATATAAATTATAGCTAAAATATCTAATCTTTAGTTTAATAGCGATGATTTTATTTTTTATTCAATGTATAATCTATTTGACTTAGGAGGCGTCTATGGATTCTAAAAAAACAAAAACGTTTTATATAACTACACCGATATATTATGCTAGCGGCAATATTCATATCGGACACACATATGCCAATGTCGTTGCTGATGTCATCGCTAGATATAAAAGAATTCGCGGATATCAAGTGAGATTTATGACCGGTTCAGATGAACATGGTGAAAAAATCCAAAAGAAGGCTTTAGAAGCTAAGATGGAGCCTAAAGCTTATGTTGATAAAATAGCACAATCTTTCAAAGAAGTTTGGAAGGCGATGAATATTTCTTATGATTACTATGTGCGAACAACTGATGAATCGCATATCGCCTGTGTAAAAAAGGTGTTTACGAAATTATTAGAACAAGGTGATATTTATTTAGGTAAATATGAAGGCTGGTATTGCACACCTTGTGAGTCTTTTTTCACTGATGCTCAAGTCGGTGAGGAACATCTTTGTCCTGATTGCCATAGACCAGTTCATTGGGAACAAGAGGATGCTTATTTTTTGAATGTAAAAAAATATGCATCTGATCTTTTAGAATTTTATCAACAACACCCTAATTTTTGTAGACAAGACAAAATCAATGAGATGATCAACACTTTCATCAAACCTGGTTTAGATGATTTGTGTATCACTAGAACTAGTTTCGATTGGGGAATCAAGATTGATGAAAACCCTAAGCATGTCGTTTATGTTTGGATTGATGCATTGCTAAATTATATCTCGGCACTCGGCTATCTTTCTGATGACGATCATTTGATGAAAGAATATTGGGGTGAGGATACTGAAATATTGCAATTAGTCGGTAGAGACATCACACGTTTTCATGTCATTTATTGGCCTATTTTATTAAAAGCTTTGAATTTAAGATTGCCAGATCAAGTGTTAGTCACTGGTTTGCTTGTGACTAAATCCGGCGTTAAGTTATCAAAATCTTTAGGAAATGCTCCTTCTCCCTATCCTCTTATAGAAAGATATGGTGTCGATTCTCTTCGCTATTATTTGGCAAGAGAGATGCAGATCGGAGAAGATGGTTGCTTCACACCTACACAATTTGTTGATCGTTTAAATGCTGACTTAGCTAACAATTATGGCAATTTAGTGAACAGATCTCTATCGATGATCAATAGATATTTTGATGGTGTGATACCTGAATATCATGAGCCTATCGATGATTTGACTAAGAAGCTTTTTGCTGACGTCAAAGAAAAACTAACTATCTATGAAGAAAAAATGAATGACTTTGACATCACTATGGGAGCTAATGCTGCTATGGAACTCATCGACTTAGGAAATAAATATTTTGATAATATCGCGCCTTGGACTCAAGCTAAAAACAATAATATTGATTTGCTAAAAGAGTCTTTATATGCCGCAAGCGAATTATTAAGAATCGGCTCTATTTTGTTGAAACCATTCATGCCTACTAAAACTATTGATGCCTTGGATCAAGAGAATGTCCCTGACAGCTTAAGAACATTTGACTCGATTAAAGATATTGGAAAATTAGGTGGCATTCATATCGGCACGCTTTCACCGCTTTTCCCAAGATTAAAGAAAGATGAAGAAATCAAATTCTTAACCGATTTGATCGATGGTAAATAAAATTAATTTTGTTAAGAAATAGCAAGCAATAATACTCTATATATTTTGTATACAAAAAAATAGATTATAGTGATAACAATTCTTTTAAGAATGGATTGAATTGTTTTTCATCAGACATACGAGTTATATCGCCGTGTCCAGGATACACAACAATAGTATCTCTCACTTTTAGCAGTTTCTTTAAGGAAGAGGAAATCTTAGAAGGATCACTGGCGTTCATATCGCTGCGCCCGATTGAGCCTTTGAATAAGGTATCTCCTGAAAATAAAGCATTATCATCATCAAAAAGATAACAGACACTCCCTTCGGTGTGAAATGGTGTAGTGATGACTTTGACTTTGATATCTTTTTTAAACATCAGTTCTTCTTCATCTTGTACAAAAATAGGATTGATGTTAATTTTGACATCTTCTTGATGGTAGCGGCTTTCATTAGCAATAGAATCATTTAATAGGGCTGAATCAGCTTGATTCATATAGATAGGTATCTCATATGAAAAATGCTTTATAAATTTATTTAGTCCTCTGATATGATCGAAGTGTGCATGTGTTAAGAGGACTCCTAAACATTTTTCATAATGGGTTGAAACATATTGATATATTTCATCAGAGGTTGAACCCATGTCCACAACTAAACAGTAATTACCTATTTTTCCGATGATATAGGTGTTACAAGTGATGTGAGTATCAGCATCGAAACGAAATATTTTAACCATGTTGTGGAGTCTCCTTTATTCATAAATTATATAATTTAGAATTTCTTTATAAAATATCTTCTAGATAGAAAATGACATAAATTTTAAATTGTTCAAGTTTTTGTAACCGTTTCAGCTCGATGTTAAGACGATAAATTTGTAGTTTTTGTTTCTAATGAGTTATCTTTTTTATATAATTATCTTACTTTGAGGTGCAACAAAAATGAATAAAGAAGAATATTCGCTTGCTATCGAGCCAGTCAAACCTAGTTTTCTTTTGGTTTTGATTTTTTTAGGATGGTTCGGTATCGATAAATTTGTTTATTCTCGCTCGTTTAAAAAAGGTTGGAAGTTTGCGGTTGTGAAGCTTCTATACACATGTATAGGTTTAGGCATCATTTGGAATATTTTTGATATCGTTCAATACTGTCGTCACAAGTATCAATTGGACTTCCGCGAATATTTCAATTAAGCATATTTCACCTATTAATTCTTAAAGCTGATAAAATAATTGTGGAGGTTATAAGATTATGAAAGTTAATTTTTATAAAAATAAGAAAAACAATGATGTTTATTTCTCTTTATTAGATATCAATGTCGATGAGGAAAATGAGCTCATCACTGCTAATTCCACAGAAGCAGCTACTGAAAAACATATTCCAGTCATCAAGGTTGATGGAGATAAAGTTCATGTTGAAGTCGGTTCTACTTTACATCCGATGACCGAGGAACATCACATCTCTTTCATCGCCTTAGTCACTGATCAAAAAGTAGAGATGAAAAAATTAGAACACACAGCTGCTCCTAAAGCGGATTTCGTCTTAGCTGCTGATGAAAAAGTATTAGAAGCCTACGCTTATTGTAATTTACATGGCTTGTGGATCAAGAAGATTGACTGAATGAGATGAGGCGAATCTGTAACAAGGATTCGCTTTTTTAATTATTTTCATTTTCAATGTCGTAATCATCATCAGAAATTCGATTGATGATTGAAGATATAGTCTCTTTTGGGTTGATTAAAAAAGAGAATATTGAAATTATTAAAACAGGGATGTGATAGATGCTTTTGATGAACTTACGAAACTCGCTTCTCACCTGCATTTCTTTATTATTGGGGATTAATATATCGGGCAAGATAGTGCCGACTATTTCATCTCGATTGTTATAGATGGTCAGTGGAAAGAAGGAAGTTGATTTGATGTTAAATCCAAACTGATTGAATGTCTCATTCAGCTTTTGATAAAAGGATTTCGGCAAAGAGTTAAAATTGAATAGGCTGAGATAGGATGAACTGCTGAAAGCTAAATCCGGATAACCCTGTGTTCTATTATCGATATCTTTGATGTTTTCTATAAAGAGAAGGTGACTTCCTGATAAAATTTCAACCAATAGTCCTGCAAAGCTTTGTTTCGTTGAATCAAATATAACAACTTTATTGGCAATATCAGAATTGATATTAATTAATTCATCTGCAGTACAAACACAAATCAAATAATTTACAGCTAAATGCTTATATAATCTTTTATAAAAATTGTAGTCGATTTCTCTGCTGTTGAATTGAGTTGATAATTCGTGATGCTCAATTTGATATAAGGGGGTGTCTTGAGTGATCTTGATTTTTCTAACTATTGAATTATATAAGTGATGAGTCTGTAAATCATTCTTTTGATCAAGTGTGGATAAATAACTGCTTTTTACTTGTTCATAAGCTTTTAGATGTGGTCTAAATCTCTTTCTTCCTCTTTTATAAATTGCCGACGCTAAAGAATACACAAAAAGATAACGAAATTCTGATAATTTTTGATTTTTCTTTTCAAATGCGAGCAAGTTGACATTAAAGAGAGAAGAAGTATTATTTAATCCGTTACGATAAATGGCGTAATCAGAAAATTCTTTATATGATCCTTTTAAAATACGGGAGAATAATTTTGACAATTCAGTGAATGACATCGTGAAGTAGTTATAATCAGCATCCAAAAAAAAGCCGATAAATTTATTGAGATGTGATTTAAGAATCTGATATTGTTTATTCAATTCGCGGTAGATTTCAATGACGTGATTTCGAATGCTTCTCTCACGATAACATTTTTTTACTAATGGATTGTTCATTGAAAAATTCGGATGCACACTTTCTCTTTCACGGAAGATATATATATGTTTGATATTGCTTTCAATCTCTATCACACCATTCATCGTCTCGATGGAATCACCGAATTCATCTTTGTATTTTTGGATGTTTTTCTTCATCAAATCGACATAACTGATATAGGCTTTCAACAATTTGACTAATGAATTGAATAATTCTTTTTGGTTTTTGACATTAAAATAAGATAGAAGTTTTTTCTTTGCTCTTATTCTCGTGAAAATAAATTTGCTGTTTAAATCTTTTAAAATTCTCTTTAAATCTAACTCGAATATTTTTTCAGTACAGATGTTGATGATTAGAAGTTTTGTGCTTGAAATAGCTTGGAATAATTTCTTTATATCATCTAGATTTTTTAAAACTTGTTCCTCTTGAACAATTCGGAAATATTTTTTAGGAAAACCATTGTAGGAAGATAATATATTGATCTCTTTACCATATTCTTCAAACTGTTTGCAGCTTTTAATTTTATTGTTATCAAAGTCGGTTATATTTTTTTCATCTAAAAGTTTTTGGAAGGCATTTAAACTATTGAGAATTTTGATCAATTCTAGATTTAATTCATCATAGTTACGTCTTTTATCAGTCACAGATAGGCCATAGTAAATATGTTCTTTAGTATTAATATTTTTGAGAGTTGATAATGTATCAATAGTGTTTAAAAATTGATAATCTTTTTTGAATTCTTCAAAAGAGTAATCGATTATATCTAAATTCAGTGGCACGATATTTTTATTTTGAGTGGTGATGACATCATCTATGATTTGAGAGGTATAAATATCGCGTGGATTACTATAAGCATGATTTCTTTCATTTATTAAAGATAGATATTCTTTTTCATCTTCGCTGAATTTTTTTATGCTATCTCTCTCTTCAAGCGTCAATCCTTCATATGCGATTTCTTCATTTAGTAAAGAAGGAGATAACTCGTTAAAATCCAAGAGAAAATCTTTCAAGTTATTATCTATAAATAATTGTTTTAATCCATCTTTCTCTTTGTCAGTATTAACCACAAATAATAATGGTTCACCCTCAGGAAGGTTTTGTGACACTAAATATAATATAAAGTCACAGATGATATTTGTATCGTTAAAATATAATTTGCTGCCTTGGTAATACTTTAATCTTAAAGCTACTTTTTTATAATCAGAAAATAATTCATCTCTGGTTTCATCATTGATTTTAGCATCGATATTGCTGTTTTTTATTTGGCTGATCAATCCGAGATATTTTTGTTCGATATGTTTCCCTTTCATATAATCATCAATCAAAGGAAATATTTTATTTAAAAATAAGCATTCTTCATCGTAAAAATTAAGTTTTTTTACAAATTTAACATTGTTGCTCATCCCGGCTATTTGAATATTGCCTTCTAGTGATAACAGATATGAATTGAGATCAGTGATTCTAGAATAATCGGTAGTTTCGATATTAAGTTTATTTAAATGGTATAAAGCTAATTTATTGAATATCGGTAATTTTGTGCGCCTTGATAAGAGAGTGTGATTGTTTTTTTTAGTGATCACTGATTGTAAAAAAAATAAAGGATAGCAGTTTTCGTTATCGATGATTAAAAAAATAGGACAAAAATAAGTTTTGGTGGTCAGTTCGAAAGGAATGGATGAAAAATTGATCAAATTATTAAATGATTCATTATCCAAATCAAAAAGTGTCGATAAGTATTTTTCAGTTAAAGCTTCTTCGATTTCTCGCGATAGCTTCTCTGGTGAAAAAGAAACATTATTCATAAGAGCAATCTCATTAAATTATAACAAAAAAGCCTCTGAATAGGTATTTAACTAAAGGATTATAAAAAGACAATTTTTCGTTAATATAATTTATGACTATTAGCTATAAGCGGTTAAGCTATTGTATATTTTTCTTTAATATATTTTATGATACTAGAATTAAACTGAGGGTTAATTATTAGCACTTTAAATCAAAAAACCTCATCCAAGATTTAGTTCAAGGGTGAGGTTATTTTATATCTATCAAACAGTTGATTATTTGCCTTGCTTTGCAGATTCGCTAGCAGCTAATTTCTTACGGAATTTAGCAACACGACCAGTATCGGCAGTGAATGTTAATTTGCCAGTGTAGAAACTGTGGCAATGAGAGCAAGTATCAACCTTAATTTCATTTAAAGTTGAGCCGGTCTCGAATGTGGTTCCGCAAGTCAAGCAAGTAACTTTGCAACGATGATAATTTGGATGTATACCTTTTTTCATAGCTTGTAACCCTCCTATTCTCGGCTTATTCAATTAAAATTGCGTTAAGCAAAAGAAAATATACCACAACAACTATTTTATTACAAGAAAATCATTACTTAATCCTGCTGTTCAGAGTCTTTTTTCTTTCTAGACTTGAACAATAACTTTTGAGTTGTGTCAGGAGGCAAAGGTATATCCATGACTTCAGGAGTTGATCTAGAAAAACCGTATCCAAGAATTTCTTGAGCGCGTAAGACGGTCAAAAAAGCATATGGATCGATGCGGTGAATAATATTTTGAATCATGATGTATTCGCGCCTATCAAAGCAAACTTCGATGACCATCGTATCAACGCGAGAAAACCCGCCTTCGGCTTTGAACATTGTTGTGCCTCGCTTAATTTCTTCATTGATATATTTGTTGATTTCATACCATTTGTTAGAAACTATGAGAGCAACATAATGCTGAGACATGCCCATGAAAACTTTATCTATCATCACTGAACAAAGAATAGATCCTAAAATACCGACAGATGAAGATAATAAGTTCATCTCATTTGCAAAGAAACCTCCGAAGATGATGATCACATCACAGCAAAGAGAAGATGTTCCTATCTTAACATGAAAGAATTTATGCATTGAGACATTGATGACATCTGTTCCTCCCGAAGATCCGCCTCCTAGGAGCGCTAAGCCAACACCACTTCCTATCAGCAAACCGCCTAAAATAGCGGAGATGATATATCCGAGGACCTGTAATGCTCCCTCAGATTCAGATCTGATAATAGTTCCGTTTTCTAAAGTTATATTTCTACTAAAACAACTAGTGATATCGAGAATTTTGATGCCATCTATCACACAAACATCTATCAAAGCATCAAACATCGAAATGAATAGAGGATAACATAAGACAAAAACTAAGCTTTTTAAAGAATACTTTAGTCCGAGAACAAACAATCCGATGACAAAGAATCCCCAACTCAAAATATAGATATAAGTGTTTACAGGAAGCACATCTAAACCAGGGATTGAGGCAAAGATGATGGCGATAGAAGTGAGGCCGCCAGATATGATGTTCATAGGTAAGAGAAAGAATGAGCATCCGATGGCATACACAAGAGCTCCTAAAATGATATATAAATTATTTTTAAGAAATTTAGGAAGAGGTTCACTAGTGAATTCGTTTTTGATAGTAAGCCATTGTTTTCTAAAAAACAATTTAATTGCTTCTTTTGAAAAATGTCTCTCAAAAAAACTTTTTTCAGCCATCTTAATCTTTCTTTCTCGACAACATGAACGAATATCTTAAATAGTTATCAATAAAATTTTGTATATGACCATCCATAACAGATTGGACATCATTTTCTGAATAGTCAGTTCGATGGTCCTTAACAAGAGTATACGGACAGAATACATAAGAACGGATTTGACTTGAAAAAGAGATATCTTTTTTGACACCGCCGATTTTACTCATCTCTTCTTGTCTCTTTTTTTCTTCTAATTGGAAGAGTTTAGATTTGAGCATATTCATCGCATAGGCTTTGTTTTGAATCTGACTTCTTTCAATCTGACAAGAAACGACTATTCCCGTAGGTTTATGAGTGATTCTGACTGCTGATTCAGTTTTATTGACGTTTTGGCCGCCAGCTCCTGATGAATGATAGGTATC
>CALVXU010000018.1 GCA_944371605.1 uncultured Bacilli bacterium | reverse complement strand
CCCCCACCGTTTTCGGAGATTCCCTCAATAATTCGAACGACTTATCAAGCCACTCCTTTTTCCATAGATACAAATCGGACATTCCCGTCAGAAAATATACTCCGGGCTTTTTTAGTCTTTCCAATTTATGCAAATCCGCAATTGGCTTAGAGAAATCGTCCGTCAGGTGGAATCTATTTGCCACCGCTTTGGCGTAGCAGTACCTGCAGTCGATGTTACAGCCGATGACCGCATTGATGTTCTTAATCTTATCCTTAATGCAAATAGTCATTCAATCACCCTTATATATTGTACTATATAGTACTAGTTTTGCCTACCGTTTTGCCCTTAATTGTTCATGGAAAGTTTAGAAGGCATCCATAAATTTGATGGTCAACATCCATGCAACCGCAAAAAAAAGCCTTAACATCTTTCCCTAGAGGCCTATTAACAGGGGTAAAGCATGTTCGTGTTTTGATAGTCATTTCGTGCTTTTTATTGCTGGTTCGTGATTTTGATAAATTACCTGCTTTTAAACAGGCAAAGAAAAAAGTGCTACTTCTCCAAAAATTAAGCAATTTATGCCTGAAATAAGCGAAACAGCCCTATAAAATGAAAAAAGGACGATATTTTGGTATCAATCCTATTGTTTCAATATGCCTACATACTACGCTTTTGATACATTGCACACCCTTACAACGTCAACAATGGTTTAATTTTACTAAGTATCCTTACCATGATAATGTTCTTGGCCTTAACTACATACTAGAATTTAACGAAAATACTAATTATTGGTAAACATTTATTTTATTTCATCAATTTTTGTTATTTTTCATTATATTTTTAATATTTATTTTTCAACTACGAAATTATTGAATAAATCTTCTAAAGCATCGTTTCCATTTCCAATATCAAATGTTTCAGATGCAGTATATCTATTAAATATGCTATACACACTATCATCATTATTACGTATTCCTTCATATTCGATGAAGTTTGATATAGATTCCTTTATAAAATGTGATACTTCACTTTGATTATTTTTACCAAAAAAATCATCATTTACAATAAATAAATCAGCTTCCCCCTTATCAGCACTTCTACCATGAAGATGATGCAAATAAGTATTATCACTTTGATTAGATGAACCAATTACACATGCTTTTATTAAATGACTTGGAATTTTAAAAGAATCTTTTTTACCATCAAAATAAAAATCACGAAACAATGAATACGCTTCTTTTTTAAAGAAAATCAACATTTTAGAGTGATCTTGCTTGTTATCATATAAAACATCCAAAAACATGTATCTGTTAGGATTTCTTTTATTAAGATAAAAAGACATATAATTTGCTTCTTGAGGATTCATAAAATGAGCAAATAATCCTGTATTAGAGTTGCCTTTAATATCATAAAGTTTATCACATATAAATTTTTGATCATCAAAATGATTTCCATAATAATATCTAGATGCATATCCGGGATACGCTAACATAAAATCATCTTTACCATATTTTCTAAGATAATGCGATATCAAAGGATATATTGGTGCGATTTTATCACCTTTTTCTTTCTTTGCTAAAATTAAGTACATACTATAACCCTTTCTAAAAATAACTTGATATTTATCCTTTATAGCCCCATACTACTGGGCAATTAGAAAAATTCCAATTAGAATACCATCCACTAGGTTTAGACGAAGCTTCGCAATAAATGGTGAGATTAGAACACTCGTGGAAAGCAAAATCTCCAATTGAAGTAACACTATCAGGTATAATTATCGAAGTTAGAGAGGAACAGCCTGAGAAAGCATAACTTCCGATTGAAGTAACACTACTAGGTATAGTTATTGAAGTTAGAGAGGAACAACCTGAGAAAGCACTTTTGCTAATGGTGGTTACTGGTATATCTTCTCCATCAACATTGATTGTGTCTGGAATAACTACTTCTGTCGTTGTTCCGATATATGCATAAATGACAATGTACTTACTTCCATCTTCATTTTCATAAACATGATAAACAAGACCATTTTCTGTAGTGTTTGCATTTAAGCAATCCCACACAACAGGGCGATTTGAATAGTTCCATGTTGAACTCCATCCACTAGGCTTCAAAGACGCTTCACAATAAATTGTAAGTGATGAACAGTCTTCAAAAGCACTACCTCCGATTGAAGTAACACTACTAGGTATAGTTATTGAAATTAGAGAGGAACAGCCTGAGAAAGCACTACCTCCAATTGTAGTTAATTGACTATTTTCTCCAATAGTTACTGTTGTGAGATTAGAACACTCGTAGAAAGCAAGATTTCCAATTGAAGTAACACTATCAGGTATAATTATCGAAGTTAGAGAGGAACAGCCTGAGAAAGCACTTTCTCTAATGGTGGTTACTGGTATATCTTCTCCATCAACATTGATTGTGTCTGGAATGATGACATTAGTGTCAGTTCCTAAATAATCCGTAATTTCTATATAAGACTTGTTATTTAGATCCACGCGAACAGCATACTCTAATCCGTCATATACTCCTACGCCTATACAACTCCACACAATATCATAAAATTTTAACCATAAGTCAAATTCATTCCAATCTGAATTCCATCCGCTAGGTTCAGAAGCTACTTCGCAATAAACTTTTGATAAATTAGAACAATTCCAAAAAATTTGTCTTTCAATCAAAACAACACTTTTAGGAATAAAAACTGAGAGCAACGAAGAACAGTCTTCAAAAGCTCTACTTCCGATTGAAGTAACACTACTAGGTATAGTTATTGAAGTTAGAGAGGAACAGCCTGAGAAAGCAGCATTTCCAATACGCTCAACAGGAATTTTAACTTCATTAACCAAAATATAATTTGGAATTACAATACAAGAATTAGAGCCTAAATATTCATCAATTTCAATAAATAACTCTCCATTTTTATCAGAATAAATAGTGTATCTATAATCTTCATATATTCCACCTCCATTACATTCCCATATAGTTGGTACATTACTACTATTCCAATAAGAATTCCATCCGCTAGGTTTAGATGCAGCTTCACAATAAATAGTTAAATTAGTGCATCCATAGAAAGCCGAAGATTCTATTGTTGTTACACTATTTGGAATAATTATCGAAGTTAAAGATGAACAGCCAGAGAAAGCATTACCTCCTATTGTTGCTACGCTATTAGGAATAGTTATTGATGTAAGTGAAGTACAACTATAAAAAGAATATGATCCTATAATTGCTAATTGACTATTTTTACCTATGGTTACTGTTTTTAAACTAGAACAGCCACTGAAAGCATAATCTCCTATTATTGTTATACTATCTGGAATTGTAATTGATAATATTGATTTATTATTTTGAAATAAATTATTGCCAATTACTTTAACTGGAATATTTTCTTCATTAATAACAATCATATCAGGGATAACAATATTTGTGTCATTTCCTATATATTGATTTATTTGTATATAAGAATTTCCATTTTCGTCACAATGAGCGGTATATTTAAAATCATCTAAGGTACCATTAATCCCCATATAAGAACTCCACACCACTTTTTTATTAGAAGAGTTCCAATTTGAATTCCAGCCACTAGGTTTAGATGCAGCTTCACAATAAATAATTAAATTAGAACAATTATTGAAAGCGTAACCTTTTATAGTTGTTACACTATCTGGAATATAGATTAAGGTTAAAGATGAACAACTAGAGAAAGCATAGCTTCCTATTGTTGTTAACTTACTATTATCATTAATAGTTACTATTTCTAAACTAGAGCATCCATTGAAAGCATAATTTCCTATTAAAGTAACATTATCTGGAATAGTAATTGAGTCTATTGATGAGCAGCCTGAAAATTCAGATTCTCCTATTGTAATAATAGTATCTGGCATAATAACTGATTTTAATATTTTATTATCCTTAAATGCATTTGCTCCAATTACTTTTACTGGAATATTTTCACCATTTATATTCATTTTTTCTGGAATAACTAATTCTTCACTAGGATCTTCCCAGCCAGTGATACTGATATATTTATCACCATTATCATCCTCAAGAATACTATATGTATAATTACTCCAAACAGCTTCTAACGTTATATCTTTGCCACTATTAATAATAGATGAATCAATTTTATCAATAAGTTCACCATTATATTTCCAACCCACAAAATCTTTACCATCTCTTGTTGGATTAGAAAGAATAATCTCATTATCATCTATATCAAAATATTCTGGATTATTTTCACTATTAGTACCACCATTTAAATTGTAGTTAATTTTAAAATAATTCCATTTCGCTTCTAACGTATAATTGTGATTAGGCATAACAAATGTATAGACGGCATTTGTAGTAACTAACTCATTATTTTCATCATACCAGCCTAAGAATCTAACATCAGTTTTAGAATAAGCTGCAATTGTAACTTCAGAGGTATATTTTCTCTTTTCACTATATTCAGTTAAATAATTGTTATTTAAATTTGATCTTAATAAAACCAAACCGTGGTCTTCACTATTACTATAAATATGCATGGTAAATGAATCTAATTGGAATCTTGCTTCTAATGTAACATCTTGATCCCACATCATATATTTATAATCTTCAGTATTTGAAAGCAAAGTATCTTGATAATACCAACCTATAAATACATAACCTTGATTAGGCTTAACTGATACATCGACATAAGTATTATATGGATACTCCCCTTCACCAGTAATAGTCCCTGCTCCAGGAATATTACTAACAATTGATAATTTAACCGTTTGAGAATAAATAGCTTTAAAAACCATATTATCAACTAAAGTAACATTTTTTAGTTGATTACCATTTTCATCAAAGATTTTTTCCCCTTTATATTCCCAACCTCTAAAAGACCAATCTTCTTTAACACAATCAAAGAAAAACATATCTTTACTAAATGTTTTTACTTCAATTGGACCTTTATATGAATTTGAAGTGCCACCATTTAAATCAAAATCAATAGTATAGGTAATTTCTTCATTAGTAAATGTTGCAGTATATGTTGTACTTTCAGTTGCTTTTTTAACTTCAGGAGTCCAACCTATAAAATAATAATTATTGTTACCATCACTTTCTCTTATTGGAGTTGACCCATCATAACTAGGTATACTTCCATAAGGGACATTTTTATCAACTTCTAATATCGTTCCATCGTAATTTTTCCATGTGATAGTAATAGGCAAAGCATCAGTTTTATTATCAATATATGAATAACCACATACTGAACAAGTATAAGTAGTATATCCGCCTTTTTCATATGTTGGATTGGTTACTGATGTTACAAATCTATGTTTTTCTTTATCACTTTCAACATCATGTCCACATGTGGAAGGATGCCAGTGATAAGTATCATCATATTCATATGAACTACTAAAGGTATGTTCATGAGTAGAAGTCCTATTATCATCACTATTACTAATATTGGATAAAATATCACTCCATTTATTAGTGCTACTTGATGAAACACCTTTTCCATCATTACTACAACTTGCTAAAGCAAAAGAAAAAACTAACAGAAATAGTGTAGCCAATTTCAAATTTCTTTTAATCATCATATTTTTCCTCCTTTTTATTTACAATAACTTTAGAATATTCATATTTTATATTCATAAAATTTACTGAAGTTTGTTTTTTAAAAATTTCAGAAACATATTTTTTTACATTACATCCAAAAACTATTTTTTTGAATACTCCTTTTTCATAAAGTATTTCAAGATTTAAACCATAACTATTAAAAGTTTCGTCTTTAAAAAATACTGATTTACTAAAAATATTTGATTCATTAAATTCATCAGTATATTTAGAAGGTAAATGTATTATACGGCATTCATATTCAACAAAATATGAAGGCTGTTTTATGTACTTATATAATCTTCCTAATTGACGACCTGCTTCAATAGGATTAGTTGACAAACTAGCAATTTCACCAATTTTTCTTAAAACGCTTGCTCTAGAATAAATAACATTATATAAATCAATATATTCGCTAAGATTATTTTCTTTGAAAATTTCTTTCAATTTATCATAATCAAATCCTAAAGCAACACCATAGCCATGATCGCCGTATTCCATCCAATTATGTACGTTATTCAATTTTTTTGAAAAACAAATTCCATCTAAATACAAATCATTATTGTTAGAAACATTCATATGAAAATGAGTTAGTATATTTTGATAATTAGTTGGATATAATTGTTTTACAAATTTATCAATTAATTGTTTTGAATATAAATGCTCAAGCGGATCATTTGAATGCTCAAGTTTTGAAAATTTTAATAATTTAGAATTTAAAATATACTCTAAAGTTTTCAGCGTGGTGAAATGATAAATTAACAATTTTATATCCCCCTAACAAAAATGGACCTAGTTTCTTTCACCTAGATCCATCTGAGGATATAACATTATTTATAATATTACCCCCCCCGAGCCTTTCGAGAGAGGCAAGGTATTATTAACTAGCAACTTTATTCTACATACGAAAAAATTAAATTTCAATAATTTTAGAAATTAAGTCTTGACAAAATATGATAGTTTTGCATTACTCCTCAGCCTTTAATGTCGTTTCAAATCCTGAATAGAACTTAAATGTTATTGATTTATCTTTATGAACTATTGCTTTTTCTAATGTGAAATTAAATATTCCATCATCCCATTCAAGCAATATTTCACCCTTTTTTAAAGTTTCGATAACTGAATTAATATTGCTTTCCTTTAGTTTTCTTTCTTCTTTTTGACTAATCAAATTTTTATATTCAGATTCCGTTATTTATATTTATCTTCAAGTTCTGCGTACTTTTTCGCAAAATCGATTGGTCTTGTTGAATCTTAGTATTCATTTTTACAAGAAAATTAAACTCATTAGCCATTTCTTCTAGTTCTTTAGTTAGCTTATTTATTTCACCATCTATTTTGAAAACATAATCAATAAGAACTTAATCTCCAACAAGAATGGCTCAAAATATGATGAGTTTATGTTAATTTTCTAGGGGTGTGAAAAGGACTTCTTCAAAAGCCTTACGCCGTGTAAACTTAGTTTTAAAAAATGATAAATTTTCTTCACTTATCCATAAGTTACTACACGGCGTAATTTTAAAAATACCTATTTATCACATAAAAAAAGTTTGAACACTCCTAGCGAACTAAACTCTATTTACTTCATAGAAATGTATCAAACTATTTTTCGAGATAATGGGCGGCTAATGGGACTTGAACCCATGAATGAGCGGTTCACAGCCGCTTGTGTTAACCACTTCACCATAGCCGCCAATTAAGTCTTGGCTAAATAGTATCATATTCAGCCAAGAAATAAAACAGATTAGAGTTTACGGTTGTAGTATTCAGTGACTTGAGCTTCATTTATCTCGGAGCTTAATTCACTTCTTTCAGGCAATCTTGTGAATACACCTTCTAACTTGTTAGTATCGACAGTGACATATGCTGGGATAGATGGTTTAGAATCGATAGTCTCTTTAACAACCTTTAAGTTTTTGGAACTTTCTTTGAAAGAAATAACATCATTTATTGAGCAAAGATATGAAGGGATATCAACTTTTTTGCCATTGACAGTGACATGACCATGATTGACTAATTGTCTAGCTTGTCTTCTGGTATGGGCAAAACCCATTCTATAAACTAAGTTATCTAAACGAGTTTCAAGTATTTGCATAAAATAAACACCAGTGACTTGTTCCTTGTTAGACTTAGCAATCATGAACAAACGTCTAAATTGTCTTTCAGAAACGCCATAAGTATAACGGAGTTTCTGTTTTTCAGCCATTTGAGCACCATATTCGGTCTTTTTCTTTTGGCGAACATCACCATGTTGACCAGGAATAGTTTGTCTCTTTGCTAATTCTTTTCCATTTTCAAGGATGGAATAACCTAATCTTCTGGATATTTTCCAGACTGGTCCAGTGTATCTTGACATCTAATGTCTCCTTTCTGTAATACTAGACATAATGCATTACATAAGGCGCTTAATCCACCTCTTCGGATGATCGTTGTTCGCCTTAATAGCTAGGCTACTTTTTAAAGCGTCATCAGGCAAGAGATTATTCAGCGTGCTACTCATGCAACGGATAATATATCAAAACACCTAGATTTAAGCAAGAAAAACTTGCTTTAATTTAAAAAAATATTAATCTATTAAGGTATTGAGGTATACGCTATGGGCTATGATCATAAAATAATCGAAGAAAAATGGGAAAAAGTTTGGGATGATGAGAAAGTATATAAAACAGATGTTTATGATTTTTCTAAACCTAAGTTTTATGTTCTAGACATGTTCCCATATCCTTCTGCTGTTGGGCTTCATGTCGGTCATGTGGAAGGATATACTGCTACTGATGCCTTAGCGCGTATGAAACGTATGCAAGGCTATAATGTTTTACATCCGATTGGATATGATGCATTCGGTTTACCTGCTGAACAGTTCGCTATAAAAAATAATCAAAACCCCTCTATTTATACTGAAAAAAACATCGCTAACTTTCGTCGTCAATTAAAACGTTTAGGATTTTCATATGATTGGGATCGACAAATCGAGACTTCAGATCCGAGCTATTATAAGTGGACACAATGGATTTTTCTTAAATTATATGAAAATGATTTGGCATATGAGGATTATCGTCTCGTCAATTATTGCCCAGCTTTAGGAACTGTATTAGCTAACGAAGAAGTAATTGATGGCAAGAGTGAGCGTGGAGGTTATCCGGTCGAGAGAAGACCGATGAAGCAGTGGTGTCTCAAAATCACATCATATGCTGATAAATTATTAGAAGGCCTTGATGAAATTGATTGGCCGCAATCAACCATTAATATGCAACGTAATTGGATTGGCAAATCCAAAGGAACAATCGTTAAATTTTCAGTTCAAAATAGCGATAAAACGTTTGAGGTTTTCACGACTAGAGCTGATACATTATTCGGCTGTACATATTGTGTTTTAGCTCCAGAGCATCCATTAGTGAAGGAGCTCACCACTGAAGAACAAAAAGAAGCTGTCGCCGAATATATAAAAAGTTGTGAGGCGAAATCCGACCTTGAACGCACTGACTTAGCGAAAGAAAAAACTGGTGTTTTTCTGGGTTCGTATGCAGTCAATCCGATAAACGATAAAGTTGTTCCTATTTATATCGGTGACTATGTACTATCCACATATGGTACAGGTGCAGTGATGGCAGTTCCTGCTCATGATCAACGCGACTATGAATTTGCTAAAAAGCATCACATTGATTTTATAAAAGTGATAGATTCTGATATCAGTGAGTCGGCATTTGAAGGTGATGGGACACATATTAATTCACAGTTTGCTAATGGTCTAGATAATGAAGACGCCAAAAAGGCTATAACTGAAAAATTAATCGAATTAGGAAAAGGTAATTATAAAGTTAATTATCGACTTCGCGATTGGCTGTTTTCTCGTCAGCGTTATTGGGGTGAACCGATACCGATAGTTCATTTAGATGATGGAACACTTTATCCAGTTCCTTTTGATGAATTACCGTTAAAATTACCTGAACTGTCAGATTATAAACCTACAGGAGATGGTAGACCGCCGCTAAGCAAGGCAGCTGAATGGGTTGATGTTTCTATAGATGGTCACAAGGGTGAGAGAGAAACAAATACTATGCCGCAATGGGCGGGTTCTTCTTGGTATTATGCTAGATATATCGATCCTCACAACAATGAAGCTATCGGCGATAAGAAATTGCTTGACCATTGGCTACCGGTCGATGTCTATGTCGGAGGAGCTGAACACGCTGTTCTTCATCTTTTGTATGCTAGATTTTGGCATAAATTCCTTCATGATTTAGGCATTTTCAAATGTGATGAACCATTTAAAAAATTGTATCATCAAGGATTAATATTAGGCAGTGATGGACAAAAAATGTCAAAATCATTAGGAAATACTGTCTCGCCTGATCAAGTGATTGAAGAATATGGAGCAGATGCTTTAAGACTTTATGAAATGTTTAAAGGACCTGTTGATCAATCTTTGCCGTGGAGCCCAGATGGACCGAAAGGCGCAAAACGTTTTTTGGATAAGTTTTATCGTTTATATGCTGACCAAAATTTTGTTTCTCTATGGACTGATGAAGAAGTTCCTGAATTAGATTATGAATATAATTTCACTATCAAGAAATGTACTGAGGACTTTGAAGTTCTGCATTATAATACAGGTATTTCACAGATAATGATTTTGGTTAATGCGATATATAAATCTAACAAAATACCTAAACATATTTTACTGGATTTGACAAAATTGTTATTCCCACTTTGCCCACACATCTCGCAAGAGTGCTATCAATTATTAGGCTATACTAATATTCTTGATTTTGAAAAGTGGCCGACATATGATGAGACTAAACTTTTGACCAAGCCAGTGACTTATGCTGTTCAGGTAAATGGAAAACTCAAAGGGACGATTGAGTTCAAAAAGGATGCGGATGATAGCGAACTCGAAGAACTTAAAAAATCAGCTCTTGAGCTAGACAATGTTAAGAATGCTCTTTGTGGTAAAGTTGTCAATAAAATCATTGTTGTCAAAAATAAGATTGTATCTATAGTCGCTAAATAACTTACTTATTTTCTATGACCACATGATTGCTGGTTCATCTATTTAATGATATATGAGAACTGCTTGGATTTGAAATCCGAGCAGTTTTTAAATCAATAAAAAAGATGAGTGATTTAACCTCATCTTTTATCATAAATCAACTGATCTGAGCAGAATAATAGGAAAAATTCTATTTTATGCTAATGATCCCATCGGATCCCAAGGCTCTAATTCGATCGGATCAGCGCTATATTCTTTTAATTCTTTCTCGGATAAATACTTCTTATTCACGATGATTTGATAAGTGAATTCACTGAACCATTCATCAGACATGACATAGAAACCTTTATTTCCAGTTGCGGGTCCCCAGGAATTTTCCACCTTCCAACGATTAGGTTTCTCATCCATCAAATTCACACCAGTCAAGACCATAGCGTGTGTCATCAAAGATTCTCCATAATCTAATCTCTCAGCTTTATTCATCGGGAAGGAAGTAGAGAAAAGTTTGTCTACTTCATAACTATCTAATGCCAAAAAGCCTAGATCTCGATTTGAAAATTGACCGACATCACTACCAAACCAAACCGCTTGACCATCTTTTAATTGAGCGATAGCTAATCTCTTTAAGTCATCAATAGGCAAATTAAGGTACTTGACTTGCCTGCCGCCGACAACGTTTCCTAAAAATTTGACGGTGAAAGAACGATGGAACGGTTTATCATCTGTAGGAGCGTTGATCACTGAAATAAAATCATCTAAATTTAACTTGACATATTTTTCGAAGAATTCAGTCGGAGTAATATCTTCAATTCTAATAAATTTATTATCCTTATCACGGGTTTCAAATGTGAATTTTTTAGGTGGGAGGCCTAATGATATGACTAAAATACGGTAGATTGTATCAAGCATGTTTTCCTTAGATTTTCTGATTTCAGATAAGGTGGCTCCTTTTTCATGCATATTTCTTAATTCACAAGCAAATTCACGGAGCTTTAGTGTTAAGTATCTATCTAAATCTCTGGTGTTGGATGAATTAGCGGTTTCCGGCATAACTTGTTGTGGAACAACCCCATATTTTTTGGTGAGAGAGACAAACATGTCCCATTGACCGCCATCATTAACAGGCGCCTGCATTAAATATGAAAAAAGACGTGATGAAGTGTTTTCGTGGAAGGTAGAAATAATATTCTCTAAAAAGAAATTTGATTTTTCCAATTTATCATAGAAAAGAGGAAAACTTTGCGAAAGCTCAAAGTTCTTGAGATTCAGATTCTTCATGACTTCAATTCTGAAAACATTGGTAGCAGCAAACATCCAGCAACGACCTGATTGTTTTTGATTAGTGATTTCACCAGCATCTATTTCAATAGAAAAATTATGGGTTAGTGTTTTACATAATTCATTATTTGTCGCTGCTGTAGAGATCCCAACTTTGGTCGCTGCGTTCATCGCAACAAGGTTCTTTGAATCGGATTCAAATCTCTTTTCAAAAGCTTCAATATTTTTTAAATCTATGAAATTTTTCATTACTATTACCTCCTAATTAAAAGTCTAATTTATTAAAAAAAGTATTAAATGGTGATATTTCTATCGGTTGTTTCTTCTTTCTCATATATTCTTCAACATACTTATTTTCGACGTATTTTTTGTTAACAATCGCCTGATAGACAAAGTCATCAAACCATTCATCGGACATAACATAATATCCGTCTTTACCATTTTCCTTTCCCCAAGAGTTCTCGACTTTAAAGCGATTGGGTTTTTCATCGACAAGATTAACGCCGGTGAATGCCATCGCATGATTGCAGAAAGAAGTACGAGTTGTGAAACGATCAGATTTATTTTCAATCGTCTTAATACCGCACAAACTATCGAGATCGATCAATCGTGATGCTAAGATGCCTTCTTTACGTAATGACTGCGATAAAACATCGGCAGCAAACCATACGATTTGATTATCTTTTAATGACTTTATAACGGAATCTTTCAAAACATTTATTGGAACATTATAGAACAAAACGTTTTCACCGCCCTCAACATTATTGACAAAATGTGAATAGTAACATTCTCCACGTTTTAAGTCTTTATATGGAATGTCAGATAAAGGAATATAATCATCTAAAGACAGATCGATATATTTTGTATAGAATTCTGTCGGTGTCATCTTATCCAACCTAATAAAATTATTATCTTTATCTCTGATTTCAATTGTAAAATCTTTAGGTGGATTTCCTAAGCTCATGACGAGAATTTGATATATTTCTTGAAGCATTGTATTTTTTAAGTCAGCTAACTGATCTTCCTCAGCTGTACGCAAAATTAAGGCATCTTTATGTAATAGATTATTTAGTAACGAATTAAGTTCATCAGTTTGAGAAGATACAGCTGTCTCCGGCATGGCTTCTTTAGGGACGATTCCATATTTTTTGACGAGATTAGTGAACATTATAAAATGTCCGCCATCAGAAATAGTGCTATCAAAAATAAATGTGTTTAAACGTGAATCGATTTCTTCGTTTTTTAATTCGATAACTCGCTCTAAAAAGAAATTAGCTTTTTCTAACTTGTCATAGAATTGCAAGTACGCTTGAGAAAGTTCAAAATTATTCACATGTAGTTTATTCATAATAAGTGTTCTCAAAACGTTCAAGCCAGCAAACATCCAGCAACGACCAGATCTTTTTTGGTCAGTGACATCACCAGCTTTCACTTCGACATTGAAAACACCCTTACAAGAATTTAAGATTTCATTATTGATGCTTGAGTTTACGAGTCCATTTTTAATAATCGCCCTTTGAGAGATTCTATAATTTGCAGGGAGATTATTTTGAAATTTTTCTAAATCGATCTCATCAATTTTTTTTGACATTGATTTCCCTCCTTCATTAATACATTAATAATTATTATGATATACTTTTAAAGAAATATTTCTACTAAAATGATTTGAGGTACCTAGTATGGAATTTGCTAAAAAGATTGCTCTTGAGCTAAATTTAAATGAAAATCAAGTTGATAGCAGTATCAAATTATTAGATGAAGGAAACACTATTCCTTTTATCGCTAGATATCGTAAAGAGGTCACCGGTGGTCTGACCGATGAAAATTTAAGAAATATCGCTGAAAGATTAGAATATTTGAAGTCATTAGAAGAAAGAAAAACTACGATATTTGCAACACTAAAAGAACTTAATATCGATGACCAAAAATTGTTTGATGATATTGAAAATGCTGAAACTTTAGCTAGACTCGAAGATTTATATAGACCATATAAGCCTAAAAAAGTGACTAGAGCCTCTAAAGCTAAAAAGGCTGGTTTAGGTCCATTATCTGAATATTTAAGGACTGATAAAAGCGGAATGCTTGATGAAGAAGCGAAAAAATATATTGTCGATGGGTATGAAACGATTCAAAAGGTCAAACAGGGGGCCTTTGACATCATCGCTGAAGAGATTTCAGATAATCCAAACTATCGTACATTTATCAAAGATTTAGCATTTAAAACAGGATTGATGGAATGTCAAAAAACTAAAGATTCAACCAGTGATAAGTTTGATAACTATGCTCAATATTCTCGTCTTATCAAAACTCTCAAAGGATATAATGTTCTAGCGATTAATCGAGGCGTCAAAACGAAATGTTTAAGCCGCAAAATTATTTTAGATGATGAACGAATTATCAAGCATATCGAAATGTTCGAAATCCCATCTAAGACTCCGTATTATGAAGAGTTTCATAATTTGATTTTGGATAGTTATGAAAGACTTATTCGCCCATCAGTTGATAATGATATTTATGCTACACTTTTTGAAAGTGCTTCCGTTGAGGCGATAAATGAATTTAAAACTTCTTTGAAAGCGACATTGTTGGTGCCGCCCTTAAAAGGAAGAAAGGTATTGGGATTCGATCCTGGATTTTCACATGGCTGTAAATTAGCTTTTGTCGACGAGAGTGGAAAAGTGCTTCACACATATGTATTGAACAACCCTTTTATGAATGAAAGAAGCCTTTCAAACAGCAAAGCGGTGTTGAAAAGATTGATTGATCAATTCGGTACCTATACTGTCGCATTAGGAAACGGAACTGCGAGCCGTGAATCTGAAAAGCTTCTCAAAGAATTGAAGAATGAGATGATTCCAAATCTTGATATCGTCATCGTTTCGGAATCAGGTGCATCGATTTATTCGGCAACGCCTTTAGCTAATAAAGAATTTCCACAATATGAACCTAATATTAGATCGGCTATTTCTATCGCTCGTCGATTACAAGATCCATTAGCCGAATTAGTGAAGATTCCTCCCGAATCAATAGGTGTTGGTCAATATCAATATGATATCAATCAAAAAGAATTATCAGACGCCCTCAAAGGTGTAGTTGAAGACACTGTCAATTATGTCGGTGTTATACTAAATACTGCCTCTGTCGCATTGCTTAGCTATGTCTCAGGTATCAGTGCAAAGATAGCACAATCAATTGTGGATTGCCGTGATAAATACGGCCCGTTTACGTCACGAAAGCAACTGGAAAAAGTTCCTTATCTAGGTCCAAAAGCTTTTCAAAACTGTGCAGGATTTTTAAGGATTGATGGGGGTGACGAACCATTAGATAACACTTCTGTCCATCCGGAATCATATGCGATTGCGAGAGAAATATTAAAAGAATATTCTTGCTCTAATATTTCTGAAGCTAAAGACAAGCTAAAAGAGATAGATGACTCGGATATCAAGGAATTATCTAAAAAACTAAATGTTGGAGAGTATACACTACAAGATATAGTTAAAGAATTGATATCGCCTACTCGTGACCCTCGTTTAGAGGCAAAAACAGCTAATTTGTCAGAAACTGTGCTAGATATCAAAGACTTAAAGCCCGGTATGATTCTTGAAGGGACTATTAGAAACGTCACAGGGTTTGGCTTTTTTATCGATTTAGGAATAGAAATCAATGGTCTTGTGCATATATCAGAAATAGCTGATTCTTATGTGAGCGATCCTCATGTATATGGAAAGCCTGGTGATATTGTCAAGGTCAAGGTGTTGCAAGTGGACTTGACTCGTCAACGTATCTCTTTGACTATGAAAGGATTAAAACAAGATAGGTAGTCATTAATTTTTGTATAATTTATTAGGAGGTAGATATATGAATAATTATGCGATAGTCAGTAATAACAAAGGTGGTAAATTAGGTATTTCTACTTTTGTGTTTAAACAGATAGCTATTGAAGTATTGCAAAATTTAGCTGAAAATGAATTGAAAGAGAAATTGGTTCTTAATTATAAAAAGAATAAGTTTGAGGTGATAGCGACTGTGGATAAACGTAACAAAATCACTTTGACTTGCCGTGTCTTTTTTACAAGTGATAGTGATGTGCAAAATTGTTCACAAACGATTCAAGAGAGAATCACTAATGCCGTGATAAATCAAACCGAAATATCCAATTTATCCGTCAATATCTCCGTAGCCTCAATAATCACTAAATGAAACAATTAATGACTGATAAAGAACAATATTCTAGCCAGAAACTTCGTCTATCCTTGATTGCATCTGTCCCTATTGTTTTAGTTGCTATATGTCTGATAGGTGATATATTTATCCAAACCACATTGCAATATTCATCTGAAACTGGTTTTTCTACTCCAGTGACTGCTGGATTATTGTCATCATTTTCTTCACTCTCTTTATTGCTTTCGTCTAACAGTAAAGATTTGCAACTGACCTCATCGCTAGGTGCTGGTATAGATGTGATTTATGCTTTAGCTATGATTTTGTTATCTTCAAAGGCTATCAAAGGCGATATAAAGATGTTTTATCTGACCTGTTTGATTTATTCTATTGACTTCATTTTATTGATACCAGTAAGTATCATTTCTGGTTTAGATATCACTCTCATCAGACTGCGAGTTGTGGATTATGTCCTACTATTTATTATCCACTTTATTGGGCTACTCATATTGATGTATGGCTGTTATCTACAATTTAAAATCTCTAAATATGAAAAGAAAGGAGAAACTTCGTTATGAAAGAATATACGAGACATGAAGAGCGAGTCAGAACTATGAATGCATTTTATCAAGTCTTTTTGTTCATAGAAAACAAAGAAACGATCGACGCCACCGAGATTCTTCTTTCTCAATATGGTGTCGACAGTCTTAAAGAAGTTCCGGTATTTTCTAAGGCTCTTTTCTCATTAGGATTAGAAAATTTTGATGCCATCAAAGACTTGATTTCATCTCATTTACAAAATTGGACTTTTAATCGTTTAGATGATGTGGCAAAAGCCATTTTGTTTGTAGGAATCAGCGATGGAAATTATGCTAAATTATCTCCGCGAGCAGTGATTATCAACGAATGCGTAAAACTAGCAAAGGATTATCTTAAAAAAGATGATCATCGTTTTATTAATGCTGTATTGGATAAGTCAATCATAAAATGATCAATGATAAAAAATCATTTAGTGTCAAAGAACTCTCGGAAATTTTAAAAAGCTGTTTCGAGAACCCATATTTTAAAAACATCTCTGTTTATGGTGAGATTTATTCATTAAAAATTTCTGCGAGATTCGCTTACCTTGAAATCGGTGATCAAGGGCAAAAGCAAACGACTTCTCCGCTTTTGAAAATTGCTTTTTCTCTTTTCTATGGAGATGATTATCACATCGATGAGTATAAAGTCGGTGATGTTGTTCAAGTGCGTGGAAATTTATCTTATTATCCACATGGCTCTTCTGTTACTTTATGGGCTAATCAGATAACCCTATTACAAAGCCAACAAGGAAAAACACTTTTATTAAAACAAAAGACTTTAGAAAAATTGGACAAATTAGGATACTTGGATAAAAAAGAAAAGAAACCATTGCCTAAATATTGTCAAAGAGTCGGAATAGTGACCGCTGTTGATGGTGCTGCCTATCAAGATATATTGAAAACATTACATGATAGATTCCCAACAAATACAGTTTTATTCCCTTGTCAAGTTCAAGGAAAAAACGCTGCTAGTACCATCACCAAAGCGATTTTAAAAGCCGATGAATCGGACATAGATTGCTTAATTATCGGACGTGGTGGTGGTTCTAAGACCGATTTATCATGCTTCGATGATGAAAAAGTTTGCTTAGCTATCGCTAGGTGTCAAGTTCCAACTATCACTTGTATCGGACATACTATCGATATCGCTATAGCTGATCGGGTTTCTGATTATAGGGCGATCACACCAACTGAGGCTGCTAGCTTGATCAATCCATCTTTAGAAGATATAAGAACTGCAAATGCGGATTACTATTTTAAATTCAAATCTGCTATCGAAACCATAATCTACAACCGAGAACAACAACTCACTTATTTTTACCAACAATTAAAGAGTTTTTCGCCGATGAGTAAAATTAGAAATCAGAAGGATAAACTTTCTATAATACATAGGCGCTTAAAGGCATGCAAGGATCAAATTTTGTTCAGAAATGAAAAACGATATCAATCTCTTGACACTTCTATTCGAAGTCAATGGTTGAAGATACTCGCAGAGCACAAGTTTAAACTCCAATCATTATTCCAACGATTAGATAAAACAAACCCAGCGGATAAAAAGATTAAAAGTCAAATTTTTTTTAATGGTGAAATTGTTGATTCTATCGATAAAATACATGAATCTGACACCATTAAAATTGTGTTTAAAGATGGTGAAGCATTGAGTGTGATCAAGGAGGTGCATCATGCCTAAAAAAGAAAACAAATTATCATATCAAGAATTGACTGAAAAAGCTGAAAATATCTTAAAGAAATTAGAAGATGAAAACATTCCTTTAGATGAGGCTAATAAGTTATATAAAGAAGGATTAGCAACACTTAAAGAAATGGACGACCGGCTTAAGGAGCTCAGTGAGGAAGTATCAGATGAGGTTGTAAATGAGTGAGAAAATAAGTAAATCTTCATCAGCCTTAAAAAAATTAACTTCAGAACAATTGAAGGTACTAGCTTCAGATATCAGAGCAGATATTTTGAGTTCTGTCAATGCGAATGGAGGTCATTTGTCATCAAATTTAGGTTGTGTTGAATTGACGATGGCCCTGTTAGCAAGCTTTGATCCTCTAAAAGATGATCTTTTATTTGATGTCGGCCATCAGACTTATACTTACAAAATTCTTACCGGTAGAAGTTTGATTCACTTGCGCCAAATAGGAGGAGAAGGTCCTTTTTCTAATAGGTTTGAATCACCATATGACAAATACTGCAATGGCCATGCTAGTACGTCTATTTCTGTTGGATTAGGCATGGATATCGCAAAAAGGCTTGATGGCGATAAGAGCTATACTATTGCGATAATCGGCGATTCGTCGCTATCTTCAGGACTATCGATGGAAGCATTAAATCTTTTATCAACTCAAAAAAACTCGAGATTGATAGTGATCATCAATGACAATGGGATGTCTATTGGTAAAGATATCGGGTTTATGGCAAAAAAATTCCAGAATTTACGCAATTCAAGATTTTATTTCCGCACGTCAAACGCTCTTGGAAAGAAGATGAGTAAGCACCGATGGACATGGAAACTGTTTTTAAAATTAAGAAACTTAAAAGATCATTTTAAATCAATGATTTTAAAAGACACTGTTTTTGAAGCTATGGGCCTCAAATACATCGGTCCATTTGATGGGCATGATTTTATAAATTTAGATTTAGCGATTAAAAAAGCTAAAAGTTTGGTTGAAAATGGACCAGTTATCGTTCATATCATCACCAAGAAAGGATATGGTTATCCACAAGCCGCTAAAGACAGCAAAGGTGATTTTCACGGAGTAGCACCCTATTTTGCAGAGCCGAATAGCAATCCCTTAACAATTGATTTCACTTCATTAAAAGAAAACTCTATAAGAGAATTGATGCAAAAAGATTCAAAAGTCTTCGTTATCACTCCTGCGATGGAAAAAGGATCAAAATTAGAATCTATTTTTAAGGAATTTCCTAATAGATGTCTTGATGTAGGAATTGCTGAAGAAAATGCTGTCACGTTAGCAAGTGGCTTAGCACTTAAAGGCTATAAGCCAGTGATTGATATCTATTCAACTTTCATGCAACGATCATACGATGAAATCTTCGAAGACATTTCACGTGAGAAAGTTGCCGCGTTATTCATTGTTGAAAGGTGTGGTTTAGTTGGTGGTGATGGAGAGTCACATCATGGATTATATGATGTTTCAATGATCAAATCTATTCCATACACAAGAGTGTATATGCCGTTTGATGAAGAAACAAATCGTATTTTATTTGAAAAGGTTGCCTTTTGTCATAACGTTCCTATTTTTTTCCGTTATTCAAAAGAAGCATTAATCAAAACCAAGAATGGAATTCTGAGCGAAAATTATGTGAAATACAACACTGGTAATTATGACGCTATTTATATAGGTGTCGGTCCAAAAGGATACCGAGTTATAGATGAATTAGGTGAACTTGCCATCGACAAAATAATGCTTCTCAATCTTTTGCCATCAGACGAAATCTTAAACGAACTACATCTCACAGAATATAAGCGAATCTATTTTTATGATTCTTATGGCATATACGAAGGCACTGCCGAAGTCATTTCAGATTATCTAAATCGTCAAAATTTTACTGGTCAATTCATTCCATATACATTTAAAAAAGATTTTTATAGTTTCGGTGACAATCAATCGTTATATGAGCGATATCAGCTTGATGTCAATCATATCGTTACAATGATAAATCGGTTGGAAAATTAATTATTTCTTTTACAATAATATATGGAGCTATTCAAATATGCTTAAAGAATTATTGATCAATAACTTAGCTGTTATAAAAAATTGTGAGATGGATTTTACAACAAGATATACCGCATTAGTCGGTGAAACTGGGGCGGGAAAATCTTTGATTGTAGATGCTCTTTCTTTATTAAAAGGTCAAAAGGCTGATTTTTCTTTAATCCGTGATAAAGATAAAAAGAGCTCTATCAGCGCACTCTTTGTTTTGAACCAAGATTTTTTAAAAAAACATCCATCCTTAGAGGATATCATCGACGATGAAAATCAATTACTTATCAGAAGAGTCATTCAAAAAGATCACACAAGTAAGTTTTATATAAATGATGAACTATATACTGCAAATGAATATAAGAAGATTGTTGAACACTTGATTGATATCCATTCTCAAGGTGCAAATAGTGATATTTTAGATCCAAATAAACAATTATTTTATCTAGATACGTATGGGAAAGAAGAAATTAAAGCAATTAAAGATAAATTTCAAGCACAATATCAAGTCCTGGAAGACAATGAAACAAAATTGAATCAATTATTAAACGATAATCGTGGTAATGACCGAGAGTATTTGGAGTTTCAAATCAAGGCCATTGAAAAGTATCACTTAAAAGAGAATGAGATTGAAGAATTAAACGATGAATTTGATTCATTACGTGAATTTGAACAATTACAAAATAAACATAACATGCTATTAGAGCTAATAGATTCTTCAGACCCTTCATTGTTAGAACAGCTTTCAAAAGTAAAAAGTCATCTCATCAGTTATGAGAACACCCAACTTAAGGAGGCTGCCGAAAGGCTCATAGGTTCAATCAATGGAGTCATTGAAAACTATGATTCTTTCGAAGAGGTTTTCTCAAGTTTAGATATAGACCCACGAAGAATAGATGATATCAATGCTAGGCTATTTGAATTAAAAGATTTGCAGCGAAAATATGGAAAAACAACTCATGAAATTTTATTAAAACTTTCTCAATTTAAAGAGAAATTGGAAAATATTGATTCATTTGAAGTTAAAAAATATAACTTAGAAAAAGAAATAGAAAAAAGTAAAGAACAGTGTTTAAGACTCGCTTCTGAATTATCTAAAAAACGTCATGAAGTCGCCATAAAATTATCGGAACATATCAATTGTGTTTTAGTTGAATTGGGTTTAGCAGGCGATGGTTTTTCAATTATGTTCAATACTCGTGATTTATCAAATGAAGGTACAGATAAAATGTCTTTTCAAATTCAAATGAATAAAGGGCTAGATACTACTAGCTTAGAAAAAGCAGCTTCAGGCGGAGAAGCATCCCGTTTGATGTTAGCTCTTAAATCAGTTCTCAACGATTTAGATCCATATGATTTACTAATTTTTGATGAGGTCGATACTGGCGTATCTGGTAGAATAGCATCTCTTGTTGCTCAAAAGATTCGCGAAATGTCTAAATCTTCTCAAATAATTGTTATTTCGCATCTCCCTCAAGTTGTAGCTTCTTCTTCGTCTGCCTTTAAAGTGTATAAAGATGTAGTTCAAAATGAAACGATTTCTTCTGTTCAAGAAATCGATGAAGACGAATTGATTTATGAAGTTGCCAGATTGATTTCCGGAGCTGAAATTACT